>CAZCEC010000074.1:0-30033 GCA_964497615.1 uncultured Anaerolineales bacterium
TGCCCCCCCCCCCCCCCCCCCCCCCCCCCCCCCCCCCCCCCCCCCTCCATCCCCCCAACGGCCACGGCCACCTCCGTCCCGCCCACCGCCACGGATACCGCAACTCAGCCCGAGCCGCCTACCAAGACGCCTGCGCCGCCGTCGAAAACTCCCATCACGCCCAGCCCCACGGCCAACTGACCTCCCCTTCAAGTTTCCAAACGGGTACAAGGTCCCCAATGGCCCCCCGCGCTGGCTTCCTTTGGGCCAGATTCGGCTGTCATATCCCGGCGGCCTGCCTGCCAGAGCAGGAGGCCGCCAACCATTTCAGAGTCAGAATAGGGGCGCAATCGACTGAGCAACATAAGTTTGGCACCGCCTCGTAGCTCAACTGGACAGAGCACTTGACTTCGGATCGGCCTGACGCAGTAGTGCCCATTCATTCCAATCTTAAAGATTCCGGCCAAGTCCTTAAGATTTGTTGCAGTAGTCGCGCGCCGGCAATACTGCACCACTACTGCGTAGGCCACTTGATAATTCCTTGGGCCGGTCAAGTGTTAGCGCTGGTTGGGGCCCGATTCTTAAATATTCGCCGGGTCGAAATTCGTTAACATTGGCGCGCCAGGCGATCCTTTAACATTGGCCTCGTCCGGCGCAACCTTAACGCCCCCGGTCGCCCACCCTGCCCCCGGCGCCAGCGACGGCTGTGTCCGCGATCAGTGCCAGGCGCCTTCCCGGTCTCCCATCACGCGCTCCGCCCAGAGTTGCGCGCGCCTGACCGGCGGCCTGTCTTTAACATTCAGGTACAGCCGCCGCAAGACCTGAGCGGTGCGCACACACGGTCACACCGCAGTCACGCAGCGCGTCCATCCTGCCACACCACTGACGCCCGGCGCGCCGCCACGACACCTCGCCCAAGTCCCGCGCCGCGGCGAGCACAGCGCGCCGGGCCGGCCGCCACGTCACCTTCACACCCATACGCGTACACAGGTCCGCCGCATAGGCACCGCGCGATCAAGCCAGGCAGCCGCGCACACCCACGCCGCCCCCAGCCTGCCGCCAGGTTCTGAATTTGGTTCTGAGTTTGGTTCTGCGATTGGTCTTTACGACCGTTGAGGGGGAGTGGCTCTATTCGGCTGGCAACACGGCCTGCGGCCATCACTGCCGCGCCGACGATGCCCGTCAGCGCTTGCGTTAGCGCTTGCGCTTCGACTAGCTCGGCGCTGGCGCGGACATCGGCGTCGCGGGCAGCAACAGCGCCCGATCAGCCACCGGCGCACGACTGCCGCGCCGATCCTGCCCGTCAGCGCTTGCGATGGCGCTTGCGCTTCGCCGGACTTGGCGCTGGCGCGGAGACCGTGGTCTCAGGCGAGGGCAGCGCCTGTTCGCTCTCCTGCGCGTCGCCCGGCATCGGTTCATCCGGATCGTTGAGCGACAGCCGCAGCGACTCCGTCAGCCGCGCGGCGCGTTCGTCTTCGGCCGCGACCAGCCGCCGCCGGGCCGGCATCTGCGCATGGTCCAGACCGTTGACGGCGTGCAGTACCAGCAGGTGCTGGGCCAGTATCCGGTCACCCGGCGGCCGCAGCGCCTCGATCACGGGGATCGCGGCCGGGCTGCCGATATCGGTCAGGGCAGCGGAATACATCTCGATGTCGCGCGGGTGCTTCGGTCGGCGTCGCGCCAGCAGGCCGATCACGATCTCCACCCCGCGCTCAGTGCCCACTGCACCCAGCACGCCCGTCAGGTAGATCTCGCGCGTCAGGTCGCCGTTCAGCGCCGCCGCAATCGGTTCCACCACCGCCGGGCCGATCGCCGACAGCGCCGCGGCGCAGGCCTCCAGCAGGTAATCGCCTTCCTAGTCCATGACGCGCGCCAGCAGCGCCGGGATGGCAGCCCAGCCGCGCCTGCCGGCCCCGAGCGACTGGTTGGGGCCGGTCCAGAGTTGTGGCCCGAACACGCATCGGCCCGTGGTCGCTGACAACGGCTTTGCGGCCGCCGACTGGCAGCGCCACTGGGCGACGGCGTATGCGACCCAGGTGGTCGCGCCGCCCGAGATCGCTGCGCCGCGCCAAGGGCGTTGGTTTGGCCGCCTGCGGCAGGTGATTGAAACCGTGTTCGCGCATCTGGACCATTCTTTCGGCCTGAAGTATCCCGGAGCCCATACCACCTGGGCCTTGCTGGCCCGCGTCGCAGCCAAGTTGGCCGCCTACAATCTCGGCATCTGGATCAATCGCTACTGGGGCCGCCCGGACTTCGCTTTCGCAACCCTGATCGTCTGAAGGCCGGCCGGATCAATCTGCATCAAGCGTCTAGGTGTCTGCAACACGGGCCCTCTGCGTCACAACAGCGACGACGATCACGACGACTAGGTGAACGTCCTCGCTCGGGCCGCAAGACGGCCAGCCCGCGAGATGCAGGCTGGCCGTCTACTCTTAATGAGGCAGTGCCAGCCTCCCCAGGCTGCCGGAGGAACTGAGCCAGGCTCGCTGTGTCGCTAGCGCAGCAGCACCACGACCAATCCACCCAGCAGCGCCAGCGGCACTGCCAGGGCCATCGCGCGTGTCCGCCAATGGGCCGGCTTGGCCGGGGATGGGGGCCGCGCCTCCTGAGCCCGTTTCTCAGCCCAGGCCACGGTTTGATGTGCCAGACGCTCATTCAAGTATGGGTTAGGGTTCATGGTTAGCCATCCTTTGCACAGTGTTGGTGCATTCCGCAAGATCGTGTGCCCGGTTGTCTTGTGCCCGGCGGAGCGTTGCCAGCCGCCCCGCCGGGGCTAAGAGGAGGAAGGCCGGGGTCAGAGAAGCGCCAGCCAATTGACCACGATACCCAGCGCGCCGAGGGCCGACACCACCAGCGCCGCGCGGACTACGTACCGCCGTGCAGTGGGCCGGGCGGCGCCCCAGCCATGCAGGACCTCGTACGTCCGTTGATCGTAAGCCTGTTGGCCCATCACGCCCCGGTGGGTTTCGCGCTGCACTTCCGAAAACAGGGTGGACAGCAAGTCGAACATGGGTGCCTCCTGGCCGGCCGCCCGTGGGCAGCCTTGCGCGTTCGTTCGTTTCTGCCATCAGCATAGGCGGCGGCCATGTACACAGCGGCCGTCCAGCGTGTCTTCTGCGTGTAACGATCACATCCAGCGGCCAACGCAAACCGGTTCAATCCGGCCCGCATGGTCAGATTGGCTTCGGGAGGCCTCGGCAGTATTGAATTTCGTGTGAACGGGAGTAGACTGAAAACAAGTGGAAGGGGGAAAGCCTGCGCAGGTTGCGCCGCCATTGATCGCGGGGGCCGCCATGCTGGAAGTCCGCCTGCTGGGCCAGTTCGAGATCCGCCACGACGGGCAGCCGGTCCACCTGCCCCTGCGCCCCGCCCAAGCGCTGCTCGCGTATCTGCTGCTTCACATCGGCCTCCCCCAGCGCCGCGAAAAGCTCGCTGGCCTGTTCTGGCCAGAGCTCCCCGAATCCAGCGCGCGCAGCAACCTGCGCCATGCCCTGTGGCGCATCCGCAAGGCCCTCGGCACCAGCCGTACGACCAGGCGGGAATACCTGCTGGCGGACGAACTCACGGTTGAACTCGACCCGGCCGCCGACGTCTGGCTGGACACGCGTGTGCTGGAGCAGCCGGCCGCGGAGCCGCTCGTCCTCGAGACCCTTGAAAGCGCGGCGGAAGTCTATCGCGGGGAGCTGCTGCCGGGCTTCTACGACGACTGGGTGGGTGCTGAGCGCGAACGGCTGCAGGCCGCCTTCGAGAGCAAGATGGCGCTGCTGCTGGAGCACCTGCTGGCGGCGCGGCGCTGGCCGGATGTGCTGGCGTGGGGCGAGCGCTGGGTCGCGCTGGGGCATACCCCGGAAGTGGCTTACCGCGCGCTGATCACGGCGCATGGCCAGCGCGGCGACGCTTCGCAGGCCGCGGCCGTCTACCGCCGCTGCCAGGTCGCGCTGCAGCGCGAGCTGGGAGTCGAACCGTCGTTGCAGACGCGGGCGGCCTACCAGCAGGCGCTCACTGCGCCGCCGAACGCGGCGGCCCTAACTGCCGCCCCGACCGAACTGCCGGGCGGCGCCGTCACATTCGTCTATGCCGACCTGCACAGCGCCGGTCCCCTGGCTCCAGGTTCAGGGGTGGCCCCTTCTGCTGCGGTTGAGGCCGAACACCAGCAATTGCTGCACGCCTCATTCGCGAAGTGGCATGGCCGCGCGCTGGCGGCCCAGGCCGATGCCTCGCTGGCGGCCTTTGCGCGGGCGGCGGACGCGGTTGGCGCGGCGGTGGAGGCGCAGCGCGCGCTGGCGGCGCACGGCGGGCCGGACGGCGGCCTGGCGTGCGTCCACCTGGCCCTGCATACCGGCGAGGCCGGGCCGAATGGCGACCGCGATGGCGGTCCGGCCGGGCAGCGCGCCGCCTGCCTCGCCCACGTGGGCCACGGCGGTCAGGTCCTGCTTTCGGAGACCACTACGGCGTTGGTGCGCGACGACCTGCCCGCTGGGGTGGGCCTGATTGATTTGGGGCGGCACCTGCTGCCAGACCTGCATCGCCCCGAACACCTCTTCCAGCTGGCCATCGCCGGTCTGCCGGCTCAGTTTCCGGCGCTCGCCTCGCTCGGCGTGCTGCCCCCAAAGGAAGCGCGCCCGCCGCGGCAGGTCGGCCCCTCGCCCTACCGCGGGCTGTTCGCTTTTCAGGAGAGTGACGCCGCCCTATTCTTTGGCCGCGAGGACTTCGTCGGCGCCCTCGAGGGCGCGCTCAGGTCGCAGCCGAGGGTGGCGGCGATCATCGGGTCCTCGGGCTCGGGTAAATCGTCCGCCCTGCTGGCGGGCCTGCTGCCCCGGCTGCGCGCTGAACCAGGCTGGGAGATCGGGCTGATGCGGCCAGGCAGCCAGCCCTTCTACGCCCTGGCCAGCGCGCTGGTGCCCCGGCTCGAGGCCGGCCTGGATGAGGTCGATCAGCTCAGCGCGACGCGGCGCCTCGCCGAGCGCCTGCGCGCCGGTGAAATCGCCCTCGATCAGGTCGTCCAGCGCTTCCGGCCCAATGGGGTTGGGGTTCGCCGGTTCTTGCTCGTGATTGATCAGTTTGAGGAGCTTTACACCCTGGTCGGCGACGAGGCCGAGCAGGTGAGTTTCATTGATGCGCTGCTCGGGGCCGTCGCCGCCTCCCAGGATCAGCGCGCGGCCCCCTTCGGGCTGGTCCTGACCATGCGCGCCGACTTCATGGGCCAGGCGCTGTCGCACCGCCCATTCGCCGACCGGCTGCAAGGCGCCTCCCTGCTGCTGGGGCCGATGTCGCGCGCCGAGCTGCGCCTGGCCGTCGAGAAGCCGGCCTGCCTCCAGGGGGCGGCCTTCGAAGCTGGGCTGGTCGAGCGCATCCTGGACGATGTGGGCGCGCGGCCCGGCCATCTGCCCTTGCTGCAATTCGCCCTCACCCTGCTGTGGGAGCAGCACGAGGCGGGCTGGCTGACGCACACCGCCTACGAGGCCATTGGCGGGGTGGACGGGGCGCTGGCCCGCTATGCCGACGAGGTCTTCGCCGGGTTGTCGGCCGAAGAGCAGGCGCAGGCCCGGCGCCTGTTCGTGCAGTTGGTCCTGCCGGGCGAGGGCACGGTGCACACGCGCCGCGTGGCGAAACGCGCCGAGTTGCGCGAAGGCGCCTGGCGCCTCGCCCGGCGCCTGGCCGACAAACGCCTGGTGGTCACCGACCGCGACCTCGTCAGTGGTGAGGAGATCGCCGAGGTCGCGCACGAAGCCTTGATCCAGCGCTGGGGCAAGCTTCAGGGGTGGATGCAGACGGACCGGGTCTTTCGCTCGTGGCAGGAGCGGCTGCGGGCGGCGCTGCACCAGTGGCAGACCAGCGGGCGGGACGAGGGCGCCTTGCTGCGGGGCGGGCCGTTGATCGGGGCCGAAGAGTGGCTGCACGAACGCGGCGCCGAACTGGGCGCGTTCGAGCAGGACTTCATCCGCCAGAGCGTGGCGGCCCGCGAACGCGAGCTCCAGCAGCGCCAGCGGCGGCGGCGGCTCACGTTCGCGGGCTTGGCCGGCGGCCTGGTCATTGCGCTCGCCCTGGCGGCCACCGCGCTCTTGCTGCGCCAGAACTCGTTACGCCAGGCCGCCATCTTGCTGGCCCAGCAGGCCGAGAACGAAGTGCAGTCCGGCAATTCTGACCGGGCAGTGCTGTTGGCCCTCGAAGCCCTGCAGCACTACCCCTACACGCCGCAGGCCGAGCACGCGCTCGGCCAGGCCGTGACCCTGGGCCGTGCCCTGCGCTTTCTCCCGGGGCATACCAATACGGTGGACGGGGTGGCCTGGTCACCTGACGGCCAGTTCATCGCGACCGCGAGCCTTGACCGTGCCGTGCGCGTCTGGGACGCCGCCACGGGACAAGCGGTGAGCCGCCTGGAGGCCAACAATCAGGTCTATACGGTTGCCTGGTCGCCGAGCGGCGACATGCTCCTCTACACCACCGGTGACCGGATGCCCTACCAGACCGGCGATCAGGGGATCGACGTCTTCCTGTGGGATCTCCGCGCCAGCGTCCCTATCACGATCTACACTGCGCCCGCCTATGGCGTCGGCACGGAGCCCGGCGTGGCTGAAAAGCTCATTCAGGCCGTCAATGCCAATCACACCGCCGCCTTCTCGCCCGACGGTGAGCGCCTGGCGATCATCAGCGATCGAAGCGTCACGGTCTGGGATTTGGCGCGGGGCGCGGCGGTGATGGAGCTGGTTGGCCACACCGATCTGGTCTACAGCATCGCCTGGTCGCCTGACGGCCGGCGCCTGCTGAGCGGCGGCGAGGATGGCACCGCGCGCCTGTGGGATGCCCTCGATGGGCGAGCGCTGGCTACGCTGAATGGCCATTCCGAAAGCGTGACCACCGCCCTGTGGTCGCCGGATGGCGCGCAGGTGGCGACGGCCTCCCGCGATGGCACGGTCGTCATCTGGCGGGTCGCCGACGGCACCCAGGCCATGCGCCTGGAAGTAGATCCGGAGGCGGTTTGGGACCTGGCCTGGTCGCCGGATGGCCGCCGCCTCGCCACCGCCAATGCCAGCGGTCTGGTGCAGGTATGGGATGCCGCCAGCGGGGCGGTGGACTTCACCTTGCGCGGCCATGCCCGTTGGGCCACGAGCGTCGCCTGGTCACCTGACGGGCGGCAATTGGTGTCGGGCGCTCACGATACCACTGTCTACGTCTGGAAGGCCACGTCCGGCGTCGAACGCTTCACGTTGGACGATCCGAGCGGGACGATCTCGGGATTGGGCTGGTCGCCGGATGGCCGTCAATTACTCACGGCCGGCGGCACCTGGCTCGAGCTTGGGGTGATGGATGGCTACGTCGAACTGTGGGACATGGCCTCGGGTCAACTTGTGACCCGTTATGAGCCTGCATTTGACACCTTCTTTCAGGTGGATTGGTCCCCCGACGGGTGCCACTTCCTGACGCGGCATGGCCCTTCGCTGCACCCAACGGACGATACGGTCCTGGTGTGGGACGCCGTCCAGGCCGAGGTCATCACCGTCATTCCAGTCGTGCGGCTGCCGGAATTCGTGCGCGACGCGGCCTGGTCGCCCGACGGACAGCGCATCGCGGCCGTCACCAACAACGGGCTGGCGAACGTGTACGATCCGTTCACGGGAGCAATAGTCACGACTTACACGGGCCATGCGGCCGGCACTTTCCTGATTGACGTCACCTGGTCGCCCGACGGCCAATGGGTGGCTTCCTCAGGCTACGGTGGAGTCCGGATCTGGGATAGCCAGACGGGTGAGGAACGCCTGCGGCTGGACGGCCTTGGCGGTGCGGTTGGCGGTCTGAAGTGGTCACCCGCCGGGGACCGGATCTGCACCGCGTCCAGCGATATCGAGATGGGTGGTGCCAGCGCCGCGGTTCGCATCTTTGATGCCGCCACGGGCCGCCAGCAACTCCTGATCACTGGACACACCTCAGGCCTGTGGGAATGCGGCTGGTCGCCCAATGGCCGTCGCGTGTTTTCAACCAGCCTGGACGGGACGGCGCGCGTCTGGGACGCGGCCACGGGGGCGGAACTGCTCCGGCTGCCGGCGCCCACGCTGTTTGGCCTGTATGCCGCCTGGTCTCCCAGCGGCGAGTACCTGGCCACCTCGGGCGACAGCCAGCCGGCGCGCGTCTGGCGTGTTTGGCAGAGCACCCAGGAACTGCTGGACTACGCGCGCGAGTGCTGCGTCCTCCGCGAACTGACGGCGACGGAACGCGAGCAGTTCGGGCTGCCGGCGCGAGCTCCCAGATAGGGCGCCTGTATCGTAATCGGCCCCAGCGTCCACAACCTGCCTGCCAGCCGGGGCGACCTGCCCGCGGCGCTCTGCTCCATCGCGGACCGGCAACTTGCCTCGACCGGCCGGCGCGGGCTGACGTGATGGCTCGGGCCGCAGCGGACATAGCCGGCAGACCGAGCATCCTGCGCGCCGGCCCGTTTTTGTCGTCCGCGCCGTGGCGCGCTAATCGCCGCCGCGCTTACCCAGGCAGGCACGAGGCGAGTGGCCGACGGCACTTTGACTCCCGCGATCCAGCGCGCCGCTGAACGCCGAATAGGTCTTCACCCACCGCCCGCTTTGTGTTATGCTGGCGTCGTAGAACGCATGTTTCACGCACTGGACAGGATGGAGGCAGTAAATGGGCAAGCGGCGCTCGCGCGGTGAGGGCACCATCTATCAGCGGTCCGACGGCCTGTGGGCGGCCCAGATCACCCTGCCCAACGGCCGGCGCAGCACCAAGTACGCCAAATCACAGCGCGTCGTGCGGGAGTGACTCCAGGCGCGGCAGCACGAGGTGAACCAGGGCCAGTGGTCGGAGGCCGAGCCGCTCACCGTCGCCGCCTTCCTGGAGCGCTACCTGGCCGACGTCGCCGCGCACACCCTGCGCCCCAAGACCCTGGAGACCTACAGCCTCATCGTTCGCACGCATCTCAACCCGGCCCTGGGCCACCTGCGCCTGACGGCGCTGCGCCCCATGCAGGTGCAGGACCTGTATGCCGCCAGGCTCGCGGCCGGCAAGTCGCGCCGCACCGTGCAGTACATCTACGCCGTCTTGCACAGGGCCCTCAACCAGGCCGTGAAGTAGGGCCTGCTCACCCGCAATGTGTCCGAAGCGGTGGACGTGCCCCGCCCGGCGCGCACGCCGCCGGTCCTGCTCACCCAGGAGCAGGTCCGTGTCTTCCTGGAAGCGGTCCGCGACGACCGGCACTTCGCGCTGTACGTCACTGCCAGTACCACCGGCATGCGGCTGGGCGAGCTCCTGGGCCTGCGCTGGTCGGACGTGGACCTGGCGGCCGGCGTCCTGTCGGTGAACCAGGTCGATCAGACGGTGCACAAGCGCGGCGCCATCTTGTCCGAGACCAAGACCGACAAGTCGCGCCGCGCCATCGATCTGCCCGCCGTCACGGTGGCGGCCCTGCGCGAGCACCGCGCGTAGCCGGCGCCGGCGCGAGAGCGGGCGTCGTTCCAGGCCCACGACCTGGTCTTCCCCAGCCTGCGCGGCACGCCCATCACGCACCGCAACCTGCTCACCCAGTTCCACCAGGCGCTGGCGCGCGCCGGCCTGCCCAAGGTGCACTTCCATTCGCTGCGCCACCTGCACGCCACCCTGTTGCTGCAGGGCGGCATCCACCCCAAGGTCGTACAGGAGCGCCTCGGCCACAGCCGCATCGACATCACCCTGGACATCTACTCCCACGTCCTGCCCGGCATGCTGAAGCCCGCCGCCGCCGCCATGGACCGCCTGCTCGGCCCGGACCCCGATCCGTAGCGCGCTGCCTCGCGCGGGATTGCGCCGGCGCAGGCCCACGCCGAGCCAACCCGCGCCGCCGGCCGGCCGGGTGGTGCGCGGAGTGCCCCGGCCCTCGCGCCAGCCAAATTGGCCGCGCCGTCGTTTTGGGACCCAACGGCCCGGCCCTCAATGGCGCACCCGGCGATTTGGCCAGGCCGCCGCCCGGCTGGCCGCTTCCGCCGGGCTGCGCGGCGCAGACGACGGCTATGCCGCACGAGCCCAACACCTCTCCATTCCGCTGGTCACTTGGGATGAGGAAATCGGGCAAAGGGCGGGTGATCGACTGACAATCGTTCAGCCCTCACGTAATACGGCCCCATAGTCCAACACCCTTGTCTGCAAACCCCTCAACCGTACGGATCTGATTTCATCGGGCGGGAGCCAATCCCGGCCCGGTCAGCCGAGTTGCGCGATCGGTTGACCGGCACTACGCCGGCAGTCACTAACCGCCGTCACATGCTTAGCATCGCAATCTGACCGCATCAGCATGATGGACGGGTATGCGGTGAGCATCCGTCCGCGCGACCAAGCCAGCCAACGCCTGTGAGCACGGGCAATGGTGCCTCTTCAGGCCTCGACCGGCCTGCCGAAGGCGGCCATCGCCTTGTCCTGCCGCCTGAATGCCGGTCCCGCCACCAGTGTGAGCCCGATAGCCGCAAGCACATACACCGCTGCCATGAGCCACGATTGTTCCACGCTGCCCAGGCCATCGTTGACTACGCCAAAGAACGTCTGTGCCAGGTGCAGCAGCGCCGCCATAGGCACGCTGCGGGTCTGGACGTAGAACCAGGTCAGGATCACGCCCAGCCCGAGCAACTGCAGCAACGTGGCCAACGACGGCAGCCCATCGTACAGCATGCCGGGCAGATGCAACGCCAGGTGGATCACCGCCCACGGCACGGCCAGGATCAGCCCGGCCGCGAGGGGCGAGTAGCGCTCCAGCAGCCGCGGCAGGGCATACCCCCGCCAACCCAGCTCTTCCAGGAACGCCGGCAGGAGCGGGATCAGGGCCAGCATGACGACCTCGACTGGTATGAGTGGCCGCAGCTGCAGGCGCGGGATCAGCCCCAGCGCCAGCCCCAGCAGGCTCATGGCCAGCCGCAGCGCCAGCCCCAGCCCAATCGCGATGGCGTACCACCGGAGCCCCACGCGCCAGCGGCCAAGCTGCCGCAGCAGCCGCCCCACCCCGGCCGCCCCTTCCGTCAGGGCGGCAAGAGCCAGCGCTGCCAGGGTGGGAATGGCCACCATCACAAATGCGAGCGCCTCGCGCGGCAGCGGCAACAGGTAGGTCGCGAAGGAGAGCGCAACCGTCAAGATGCAGAAGACCCATACGGCACGATCCCGCAGCAAGACAGGTATGTTCATGGTCAATCCTCCTCAGCTGCCAGTACCGTGCTCGCGGCCCCGGCGATTATTGCCGCGGCCCGGCCAGGCAGCGCTGGCTGGCCGGGCCACCGGCTATGGAACCTCCAGATCCACCGCACCGACGCCGGCCTCAATCTCGACCTCCAGGCTGTACGGCGCTGTGCCATAAGCGGCGTTGACGTAGGCGTCACCGTCGCGGGTCAGGCCGCTCGCGGTGACGTTGACCAGGGCAGTGTCAGCGGCCACGCGCACGCCCAGGGCGCTTGGCAACACCACCCGCAGCTCGCCGACACCCCCGCGGATGACGGCGTCCACGTCGTGGTCCCAGTCGCCGCGCAGGTCCACCGTGACGACCGAGGCGCCGGTCTCCACCTGCACACTGCTTACGTCCAGGCCGCTCAGGTCCAGGTCGCCCTCGCCCGCGCCCAGGTTGATCGCCAGGTCCAGCGGTAGACCGCCGCTCAGCCGCAGGTTCCAGTCGTTGACCAGCTCATCGTTAACCGGCAGGCCGTCGCCGGGCTGGGTAACGTCCAGCGCGCCGCGAGCGCCGTCCACCGCATACGCGACCTGGGGCTCCCAGTCGGCCACGTTGTAGCGGAAGTCGGCTTCCAGCAGCTGCCCGGCGCCGCCCGCCAGGGTCAGCTCGCCCGCGTTCATCTGAATCTGAACACTGGCGGCGGTGGCGCCGGCGGTATCCACGGTCTGGCTTTCGGTAACCGTCTGGCCCGTGCGGGCGAAGCGAAGCTGGCAGGCTGAGATGAGCATCCCGATCAGCAGCGCCCCAACGGTCAAGCGGGAAGGCGAATGTAAGTGTTTCATCGTTGTCTCCTCTGTTCTAGGCTTCACGCGAGTGTGTGCGGCTACTTGGCGGCTGCGGCCGTGGTCGCGGGTACAGCGGCGGACGCTGCGTGGCGGCGCCGCGTCAGGCCGGGCCCCGCGCTAAGCACGACTGCGGCAGCAGTGGCCACAAACAGGGCGACCAGCAGCAGGTAGTTCTGCGCGGCGTAAGCGCCGGTGAACAGCCCGCCAAACACGGCGCCGCTGGCGTTGAGCGCCGAGTGCAGCAGCATGGCGATCAGGACGCTGCCGCGCGTGTGCAGGAAGATCCACGTGAAGAGGATGTCGCCGGCGATGACGATGGCGAAGACCCAGGGCGGGTCGCCGGCCACGACCACCAGCGGCACATGCCAGATGACGCGCATGACGCCCAGGATCAGGCTGGCCGTGAGGGGCGAGTGGCGCTCCAGCAGCTTGGGCAAGGCATAACCCCTGAAACCCAGTTCTTCGCCCAGGGCCAAAGTGAGGAAGACGAAGATGAACTCAAACGGCACCTCGGCCCACGCGCCCCAGGCTTCGGCCGCCGGCGCGGGCGCGCCCAGCGCTAAGCTGAGGCCATAAGCGGCGAATTTCAGCGCGATGGGCAGGCCCAGGGCCACCCCGTACCAGATCAGGCCCACGCGCCAGCGCACGATGCGACTGGCCCAGGCCCGCACTCCGGCGCGTCCCTCGGTGACGGCCACGACCAGCAGCGCGCCCAGGGCCGTGGCATAGATGAACAGCGGATAGACCATCTCGGGCAGGTAGGCCAGCAGCGCGGCGCCGAGATAGAAGGACCCGATGGAAATGGCAAAGAACGTGACCAGCGGGTGGCGTTTGATGAAGGCGATCATGGCGAGTCTCCTTGTTATGGCGGCGGTGGCATCAAGAAGCCGGCGGCTATTGATTGACACATTAGCCGCCGGCCGGGTGGAGCGTCATCAACCGAAAGGTTGACGCGCCGGTGGTTCAGGTGGAATCACTTGGCGGGAAGGCCGGCCAGCGCAGTCTGGTCATCGAGCCGGCGTGGCGCGGCACGCAGCCAGCCAAGTGCGATGGCGGCCAGGGGCAGAAGCAATGCGGCCAGCAGCAGCCACGCCGTGGGCGCGGGCTCCAACCCCTGCCGGCCAAAGAGCTGGTAGCCGGCCAGGTTGAATAGGGCGTGGAAGGCCACGGCCGGATACAGGCTGCCGCCCCGCAGCCCGAGCGCTCCCAGCCACACGCCAAGCACGGCCGCCTGCCCGCTCTGCACCGCAACGGCGAGCATGGGCCGGCCACTGAGGGCATCGAGCAAGTGCACGCTCCCAAAGAACAGCGCGGCCGCCAGGAGGCTGAGCGCCCGGCCGCGGGGATCGCCGCCCCAGGCACGGATCAAGCTGTGTTGGACCATCCCGCGGAAAGCCACGCCTTCCAGGAGGGCCGCGGTGAAGATGAACGCCCCTGCCACGGCAGACGGGGCCGGGCCGAAGGCGCTCAGGCTCAGCCGGCCGGTCACGGCCAGAGCCGCCGCGCCCACGGCATAGGCCAGCGGCAGCGGGAGCGCCAGCCACAGGCGCGCCGGGCCGGGTGAGGCTGCTCCCGCCGACCGCAGCCAGCCGAGCCGGGCCTGGAGACCCAGCAGCGCCGCGCAGGCGATGAGCCGGCCCAGGATGGCCCCAGGCGAGGTGTAGCCCTGGCCGGGCAACAGCGCTCCCAGCGCCGCCGACATGAACAGCATCACCACGAAGAGGAGGGTGACGCCCAGCCCAAACATAAGCGGATGGCGTGCAGCGAATCTGTTCATCCCATCACCCTTCTGCCCGTGTGGCGAGCGACGCCGGGCCGCCGTGGCTGGCGGCCGGGAGCGGCGTACGCGCCCGCTCCAGGCCGACGACGACCGACGGAAACATTGGCTTCATCCACGCCCCGCTGCTGGCTGTGCTTCCGCTGTGGCCCACGGTCTCGACCGGCTGCGCTGCAAGTTCACGCCAGAGATGAGGACCAGGAATAAGGCGATAGTCAGAGCCGCCATGGCCTGCAGCCAGACCGCCAACCCCACCTCGGTGGCCGCAAACAAGAACTGGGGCGAGTAATCCAATATAAAATGGAACACCATGGCCATGGCCAGACTGCCGCGCGTGTGGACGAACAACCAGGTCATCACCACCGACAGTCCGAACGGCGCCAGGAAAGATGGCACCCACGGCCGGCCGGCCATCACGCCCAGGGGGATGTGCAAGCCGCCCCACAGCGCTCCGACAAGCAGGGCGGAGAACAACGCCGAGCGGCGGGTCAGCAAGCGGGGCAGCGCATAGCCTCGCCAGCCCAGCTCCTCGAGCACGGCGATGAGAACGACGAGCACCAGGTTGAAGACCAGTTGCGATGTTGGCGGCAGGCGGACCTGGAGGGCAGGCACCCATCCGAGGAGGCGCCCCAACCCGGCCGCGGCCAGCACCACGATCACGGGCAAGCCGAGGGCCAGGCCATACCCGGCGAGGCCGGCGCGCCAGTGGAATAACATGCCCAGCAGCCCGGCCAGGGCTGGCCACCCGTCCGCTGCCACGGTCAGGATCATGGCCATCAGCGCGGGGACCAGGAGCATCAGCAGCACGGCCAACTCCACGCTGCCAGGCACCAATAGCGGTATGGCGATGCTGATGAGGGGTGTCAGGATCAAGTAGGCTGGCAGCGCGTAGCGCTGAATGGGAGTCAGGTTCGGTTGCATGGAGAATGTCTCCTGTCGGCTAAGGCAGAGGCGCGATTGGCATGATTTGCCTGTGGAAACTCCGGGCGGATATCACGCCCCATTCACTCCGCTGCCAGCGGATTGCCCGTGCGCGCCGCCTCGACCACGTCCAGAATGGACGCGACGCTGGCCGGCACGTAGCGGGCATCAGCCCACAGGTCGGCGTGCGCGGCGCCCTCGAGCACAACGTGAACGCTGTTGGTAGAGAGCGCCGCCAGCTCGGCCTGGTACTGCCGCCAATCGCCATCCGCGTGAGTGTTCGTTCCCGCCGTCACGACGGCGAGAGGCAAACCGGCCGGCAGCGGCGGCGCGGCGCGCAGTTGGGCCATTGTGTCGAGAATGGCGTTCGACTCAGCCGCGGTCGTGTCCCAGAACCGGTTGGTGCTGGCCAGCGCCCGCCATTCGGCCCGCAGGTCGGCCGGCCAGGTGTCCGGCGTGGCCGCAAACGGGTTCGGGCCAATTCGCAGCAGGCCGAAGCGCACCAGGACGCGGCCCCCGCCGTAGAGGCGCGATTGGTTCGCGTATTCGGCCTCACCTTCGGGCGTCCGCGTCCATTGGTCAGGATGAGCCGAGTCCAGCAGCACCAGCCCCGCCACGTCAGCGGGGTATTGGGCCGCATACGACCGGATGAATACGCCACCGTACGAGTGGCCCGCCAGAACGTATGGGCCGGGGATGCCGGCCGCCGTCAGCAGCGTGTGCAGGTCCTGGGCAATATGGGCGCCGTCGCGCGGCAGCGGACCGGGATCGCTCCAGCCCTGCCCCGCCCGGTCGTACGAACAAACCCTGGTCGTCTGCGCGAGCGCCGGCTGCACCTGGAACCAGGCCAGCGCGTTGCCGCCGCCGCCCTGCTCCAGGATCACGGTCGGCCGGCCGTCAAGGTTGGCGCCCGTGCACAGCAGATGCATGGTCCGGCCGCCAACGTCCACCAGTTGGCCGGGAGCCAGGTAGTTGCGCCGGTCGAGGGCCGTAGCCGCCGTTTGATACACAAAACCCACCACGGCCAGGCCAATCAGACCGGTGAGCACGATCAGGCCGATGCGCTTGAGCAAGGTGCTGACACGCCGCCCGGCAGCGGCTTGCGTGGGAACGGTGAGGGGTGCAGCAGTGGTGTTCATGGCGATTCCTTTGCTTTAGGAGTGCGGCTAGAACTCTTCGCGGCCAAAGCGCCACAGCGCCACAACCAGGAAGACCACGGTCCAAACGGCCGTCGCAATCACGGGGATGAACCAGTCCGCCGCCACCGGCGCCCCGATCAGCACACCGGTGGACAGGGCGGGCAACGGCCAGGGCAACACGTGTGGCAGCAGCGGGATCGAGCGGCCCACGATGATGCCGGCCAGCAGCAGACCAATGCCGATCGCGGCCACCGGAGCCCGGCTGGAGAACAGCGTGCCCAGAGCCAGCATCAGCGCCAAATAGAAGGCGAAGTGCAGGGCCACCAGCCCCATGGCGGCCAACATGCGAACCAGGCCCGGCGTCAAGCCCCAGAAACCGAGTGTCTCCGCAAAATAGATCCCGGATGGGATCACAATTGCCAGAGTCAGCAGGGTCACCCCGTAACCCATGAACTTGGCCAGCACAAATCCGGCCCGCGAGGCCGGCTTGGACATGACCCAGGCCGCCGTGCCGAGCTGCTTCTCGCCGATAATGGCGCCCTGGGCCATCACGACGACGCCGATGGCCGTCGCCACCATCAGCATGGTGCTAAAGACATCGCCCGCCTCGGCGAACAGCTCGGCGGCCGCCGTGCCGCTGCCAGCACTGGAAACCGCAAACATCAGCACCATCCCATTAATCAGCGCGACGAAGACCCCCAGCTGCGTCAGCCAGCGGCGCGTGCCAAACCAGCGCCCCAGCTCGTTGGCCAGCATGTTGCCAAAGCCCAGGCGCCAGCCGCGCCCGCTGATGCGCCGCAGGGCGCGCCCACTCGTAAGCGTGTTAGCGGTCATGTTGGCCTCCTTCGACCAGGGTCATAAAGACTTCTTCCAGGTTGTGCTGCTTGCGGCGGAACGTCTTCAGCCGCAGGTGTCCCTCGACCAGCGCCAGCGGCGCCAGACTGGCCTCCGCCGCGTCGGCATCGCTCACGCTCACCTGCCACTCGGTCACGCCGCTATCGGCGGACGCGCTCAATGCCGTCACCCACGGCTGCGCGGCCACCCGCTCCTGCGCGGCGCGCAGCGCTTGCTCCGGCTGGCGGGCGCCATTCGGGGCGAGCTGCACCACATACGTCACCGCCTCGCCCCCGCCCAGCAGCGCGTCAATGGGCGCCTCGGCGATCAGCCGCCCGCGATTGAGGATGGCCACCCGGTCGCTCACCCGCTGCACATCTTCCAGGATATGCGTGGAGTAGAAGACCGTGGTGTGCTTGCGCAGCCGCTGCATCACCTCCAGCACGTCGCGCCGGCCCATCGGGTCCAGCGCCGCCGCCGGCTCGTCCAGGATCAGCAGGTCGGGGTAGTTCACCTGCGCCTGGCCGATGCCCAGCCGCTGCCGCTCGCCGCCCGAAAAGCCGGCGATTGGCCGGTCGGCCTTGTCGGCCAGCCCCACCAGTTCCAGGGTTTCAGCAATGCGCGCCTCGATCAGGTCGGCCGGGCCGCTGTAGAAGAACCGCGCCGCGTAGCGCATCGTCTGCCGGGCCGTCATGTGGGCGTAGTAGCGCGGGTCCTGCGCCAGGTAGCCCACCCGCTGGCGGATGGCGACGCTGTCGCGGACGCTGTCCAGCCCAAAGAGCGCCGCGCGCCCGCCGGTGGGCCGCGCCAGCCCCAGCAGCAGCTTGATCGTCGTGCTCTTGCCGGCGCCGTTGGGCCCCAGAAACCCGTAGATCGAGTTGCGCGGCACGCACAGGTTGAGGTCCTGGAGCGCGGCCACGCCCTTGTAGGTCTTGCTCAGCCCCTGGGTTTGGATGACACTTCCATTCGGTGTGTTCATTTCAAAGTCCTTCTTTCCGATGTCTACGGTCCATCAGCTGCGAACGACTGCTCAATGCCTGCCGCCTCCAGCCCCCCTTACCTGGCGGCCAAAGCCGCGCCGGGCGCGGTGGGCCTCGGCAGCGGCGTGGCCGCCGGCAGTTCGCCGCGGCGCGCCCAGATGTACAGCGCCATCAGCACCGAAATCACCATCAGCCCGGCGCCAAATTCGGTGACGAAGTAATCGGTGAGCGGATAGCGCGCCATCAGCGGGTCAAACACATTCAGGAAAAAGATGTTGTGGCTGGCGTGCAGTATCACGGCCGGCCACACGCTGCCGCTTTTGGCGCGGAACCAGTTGTGCACAAACGTCAAGGCAATGGCTGAGATCAGGAACATCGCCACTGCGAACGCCTTGGGGGCGGCGCTGTTGTAGTCCGAGAACAAGATCAACGGCAGGTGAAAGAGCGCCCACAAGACGCCGCCGATCAGGGAGGCAGTGGTGAACGAAGTGGCGCGCTGCAGCTCGGGGAACAAGAAGCCGCGCCAGCCCAGTTCTTCGCCGAACGACCCGGGCAGGGAGTCCCTCAGAAAGACGAAGGTGCCCATCAGCAGGGTGTAGGCGGCGACCAACTGCCAGCCGGGCGCGCCCGCCATGCCCAACTCGGTCGCGATCCCTGCGACGCCGTCGAGGGTGAAGCCCCCCTGCCCGATGAGCCACGTAAACCCGTAGACGACAGCGCCATACAGGATCGGCAGCACGTAGGCCAGCCCGAGCCAGCGCGCCGGGCCAGGTCTCCAACCCAGGCCCTTCAGGTTGCGGTCGAAGATCAGCTTGGTGATGAGGGCGCCCACGCCGGGGCACAGCATCAGCGGCAGCACCCAGGGGTCAATGCCTTCCCCGCCCGTGATGATCAGTACATAGAAAATGGCGCTCAACCCAAAGGTCAGCGCGAGAAAGGTCACGATACGGCCAAGGCTTGCAGGGCGAGATGCGATTTGAGACATGTCAATCCTCCAGTCAATTGGCTCATGAATGCGGGTAAAGCAGGACTCAACGAGCGACGCATGGGTCGGCCTGGTTCATCGGCTGCCTCCTTGTTCAACAGGAAAGAAACCGGGCGGCTACTGTCGAGACAATAGCCGCCCGGCGGGTGGAGCGTCATCAACCGAAAGGTTGACGCAGCCCGCGGGCCAGGTGGACTGTGGGTTGGTGGGCGGGGAAGGGGCTAGCCGTCCAGCAGGCCCAGCTCGCGCCCGCGCGCGATGGCCTGGGTACGGCTGGAGACGCTAAGCTTCTGAAACAGGTGGTTGATGTGGGTCTTCACCGTGCTCACGCCGACCACCAATTTGGCGGCGATCTCTTGATTCGAATAACCCTGCGCAATCAGGCGCAGCACTTCCTGTTCGCGCTCCCGCAGCGGTTCAATGAGCGGCCCCGCGGCGGCGGGCGTGGCTGCCGCCTGCGCGGCCGTGGCCGGCATGGGCCACCCCGCCAGCAGCCGGTCGGCAAAGGCGATCAGGCTGGGACTGGCGGTGCTGGCCGCGCCAGGAGCCGTCCGAGCCATCCGCCAGGTGCGCAACAGCGTGCCGAGCGCCGGCCCCGCGTCGAAAAACGCGCGCGTAAAGCCCTCGGGCGCCGCCAGGCCAAGCGCCCGGTCAAGGCTTTGCCAGGCCTGTGAGCCACGCCCCAGCGCTTCGAGTGCGGCCACCCGCAGCACCAGTGCCCGGATTAGCAGGCAGTTGTGGCCAGTGCCGGCAGCCTCTTCGACCAGGCGCGCGAGCTCAGCCTGTGCCTCTTCCGGGCTGCCGGCGGCCAGCAGGTACTGCGGCAGCGCCAGCCGGTGGAAGGCATAGGCGTTGAGCGGCCCAGGCGCTTCGGCGTGCGCCTCAACCCAGGCGCCGGCGGCCGTCAGGTTGCCCTGGCTGAGCAGCAGCAGGAAGCGATGGTAGTTGACGTACGCCAGGATGCTGGGACTGAACTGGTGTGCGCTCAGCAGCTCAGCCACCTGCGCATCCAGGTCGGCGGCCGCCGGCGCGTCATCACGCGCCAGGGCAATCCGGCTCAGATAGCTGAGCGCGTACACCTGCACTTCCGCGCTGCCAAAGCGCATCGCCATGTCGCGGCAGCGCTCCAACACGGCCTGGGCCTGGTCCAGTTCGCCGCGCTCAAACAGCACCATGCCGGCCGTCATATAGGTCAGCAGCGTCCCCACGTAGAGCAGCGGCTTTCCAGCCGGCTCCGCGGCGGCCAGCGCCTGGTTCAGCAGCGCGCGGGCGCGGTTCAGGTTGCCCTTGGCCAGCTCGAGCTGGCTGCCAAAGGCCAGCAGATGCAGCTGGTGCGGCCGGGCGACGGGCAAAGACCGGACCTCGTCCCGCGCCTGTTCGATGACCTGCGAGGCCGCCGCCAGCTCGCCCCGCACGTAATGCGAGGCGCCCAGGAAAACGACCAACATGCCTCGCATCCAATAGTCGCCCGGCAGTTCGCGCAGCGCGGCCTCCGCCAGCTCGACGGCGCGCGGGTCCTGCACCAGGCTGGCATGGCTGGCGCGGAAGGCGGCGACCTCCGGCCGGGACAGCCGGGCGCTGGCTTCATCCAGGCGTTCGACGGCCGCCTCCGCTGCTCGCAGATCGGCGTCGGCCGCCTCGAACTCGCCCACCGTCATGCTGGCCCAGGCCTTCACCAGCCACAGGCGAGGATAGGCCGACCAAACCTCCAGCGGCATGGCCTGAAGCCAACGGTCGAGGGTCTGGATCTCGCCCGATTGCCACTTGTCCCCATGGATCCGTTCGATCCAGCGCGCCGCCTGGGCATAGTCCTGGCCCGCCAGGGCATGCTGGATGGCCTCGTGCAGCATACCGTTTTCGGCAAACCACGCGGCCGCCCGCCTGTGCAGCGCCGGCGCTTCCGCCGGGTGGGTCTGCCGCTGCCGGTGGCGCAGCGCATCGGCAAACAAGTGATGATAGCGATACCAGTGGCCTTCGTCGTCCAGCGGAATGAGGAACAGATTGACGCGCTCCAGGTGCTCGATCACGGCCTGGCTGTCTTTCCGACCGGTGACGGCCTCGCACAGCGGCCCGCTCAGCGCCTCCAGGATCGCGGTCTGCCGCAAAAACGCCAGGAGGTCGTCGGGCTGCTGGCGCAGAACCTCTTCGACCAAATAATCAACGATGAAGCGGTGGCTGCCGGTAAAAGCCGCCACGAAGGCGGCTTTGTCGGGATGGCCCTGGATGGAGAGGCCTAACAGATGCAGGCCCGCCGCCCAACCTTCGGTGCGGGTTGCCAGGCCTTCGAGCTGGGGGGCCGAAAGCCCCAGGCGCAACTGCCCATTCAAGAACGCGGCCGCCTCGTCCGGCGTGAAACGCAAGTCTGCGGCGCGCACCTCCGCCATCTGCCCGCCGCCACGCCAGCGCGCCAACGGCAGCGCCGGATCGCTGCGGCTGGCCAGGATGATGTGCAGGTTAGATGGGCAATGCTCCAGCAGAAAGGTGAGCGAGGCGTCGATCGCCGGATTCTCGATGAAGTGGTAGTCGTCGAAGACATGCACAAGACGCACCGGGCGCTCGGCGATATCGTTGATAACGACGGCCAGCACCGATTCGAGCGGCGGCGCCTGCGGCGATTCCAGAAGACCCTGGGCAGTCTGCCCCAAATCTGGCAGCAAGGTTTGGAGCGCGGCCAAGAAGCCGCCCCAGAAGCGCGCTGGGTCGTTGTCGCCGGCATCCAGCGATAACCAGGTGACGCACTGCTCGCTGGTGGAAATCCACTCGGCCAACAGGCTGGTCTTGCCGGACCCGGCCGGCGCCGAGATCAGGGTGAGCCTATGACCGGCCTCGGCGTTCAGGCACGCCACCAGGCGCGGCCGGGGGATGGCACCCGGCCGCCGCCGTGGGATGAAGAGCTTGGTCCGTAGAATGGTTGACAATCCAGGCTTCCGATGGTGGAACCGGTGGCGCAAAGCCTAGCCGTCCAACAGGCCTAGCTCGCGCCCGCGGGCGGCGGCCTGGGTGCGGCTGGAGACGCCGAGCTTCTGGAAGAGGTGGTTGATGTGGGTCTTGATGGTGCTGACGCCAACGATCAGCTTGTTGGCAATTTCCTGGTTGGAATAGCCCTGCGCGATCAGGCGCAGGACTTCCTGTTCACGGTCGCGCAGCGGCTCGAGAAGCGGGCTGGCCGCAGCCTGCTCTGGCCTGACAACGACTGGCGCTGCCAGCGCATATACCGCTGGCGATGCGGGCCCAAAGGCGGCGAGCAGGCTCCGGGCATACGGTTGGCGCTCACCGGTCACCCGCGCCAGCAGCGCCCGCATCGGCTCGCCTTCGTCCACGAACGACCGGATGAAGCCCTCCGGTTCGCCCAGCGCCAGTGCGCGCTCCAGGGCCGCCATGGCCGCGGCCGTGTGCTGCGCCGCCCAGGCGGCCACGGCCTGCAGCGCCAGGATTTCGATGGCTCGGCCCATTCGCCCGGCCGCTTCCGCCGAGTCCAGCAGCCGAGCCAGAAGTTGCCGCGAGTCTGCGGTCCGGCCCTGCGCCAGCCACACCCGCGCCACGGTGATGTGGTCGTATTCCTGTGCCGGGTCAATTGGGTCATGCGGCCGCACTGCGACGTTGGCCGCCCACTGCGCGGCCGTTTCCAGGTCCCCCGAATGCAAGTCCAGCCGGGTCTGCAGCGCGGCCACCGGCATCATGAGCTGCTTGAGACGAGCCTTGTGGATCACGTTCCAGGCGCGATCCATTTGTTTCCGCGCCTGGTCTACCTCTCCCAGCGCCGCCAAAACGCGCGCCAGCAGGACGAGAGCGAAGATCTGAGGCCGCTTGAAGGAGAAACCGACCAGTTGCCCGACGCTGGGTGCCAGGGCCGCTTTCGCGCCGGCCAGGTCGTTGCGCTCGTAGAGCACCCGGCCCAGCATGGTCTGGCCAAAGGCGGCTACGGGGATGTTGGCCCAACCCGGGTCGGGCGCCCTCTCGATCAGCCACCGGGCCGCCTCGTCCGCCGCGCGCAGCCGGCCCGCGATCACCCGCATCGTGCTGAGGTGCACGTGGATTTGCAGCAGCGAAAGGGCATCCCCGGCGGCCTGGGCCAGCCTGAGCGCTTCCTGAAAGGCCTGTTCCGCGGCGCGCACATCGCCCAGTTGCAGGTAGTGAGCGCAGCCCATCAGGTTCAGCGCGTACCCGCGCCGGGCCAGGTCGCTTTCAGGCAGCAGCCGCAGGGCCTGGTGGCCGGCCGCTAGGATGGTTTCGCCTGAGTATTCCAGCACCAGAGCGGCAGTCTCGCGCACCAGCGCGACCTGCCCCAGCAGGGCAGACTGCTCGCCCGCGCTTTGCAGCGGGGACTGCATCAGGCCGCGCTCGACAACCTGGAGGCGCTCTTCGGCCGTCTGGAACTCGTCCACAAACGTCAGCAACAGCGCGTGGCCCAGGCACAGCGTGGGCCGGGCCTGGATGGCCTCGGCCGGCAGGGTTCCCAGCCAGCGCAGCAGGGTGGCCACCTCGCCGCGGACCTGCGCCGCCTGCATGTGGGCTTCAATCAGCCGCATGGCGTTGGCCCAATCATGGCCGCGCAGTGCGTACTCGATGGCCTCGGCGCTCAGCCCGCTCTGCTCGAACCAGGCGCTGGCCCGCCGATAGTATTCGGCGGCCCGCTCGGGTTCGGACTGGTGCAGCCGCCGCTGCAGCACTTCGGCAAACAGGTGATGGTAGCGATACCAGCGGCCTTCGTCGTCGAGCGGGACCACGAACAGGTTCGCCCTGTCGAGGGTCTCGAGCATGGCCTGGCCGCCCGAGCGCCCCGTCACGGCCTCGCACAGCGGTGCGCACATGCGGTCGAGGATCGAAGTGTGCAGCAAGAAGTCCAGCGTGCCCTTGGGGCGCTGGTCGAGCACTTCGCCGACCAGGTAGTTGAGCACGTGCCGGTGGCTGCCCGAGAAGGCCTCGATGAAGGCGCCCAGGTCGTCGCGGCCCTGCATGGACAGGGCCGCTAGCTGCAGGCCCACCGCCCAGCCTTCGGTGCGGCTCTCCAGGGCGGCGACGGCTGGGCGGGGCAAGTCCAGGCGCAGCCGGCCACTTAGAAAGGCCGCGACCTCGTCAACGGTGAAGCGCAGATCCGCCGCCCGCAGCTCGGCCAACTGCCCGCGGCCGCGCCAGCGCGCCAGCGGCAGCGCCGGGTCGGCCCGGCTGGCCACGATGACGTGCACGTTGGACGGCAGGTGCTCGAGCAGAAACGTCAGCGCCTCGTCAATGGCGGGGTTCTGGATGAAGTGGTAGTCGTCAAAGACGTGGACGAAGCTTAAGGGGCAGGCGCTGAGATCGTTGATGACCTGTGCCAGCAGGCTTTCAATCGGGGGCGACTGGGCTGTTCCAAGCTGGTCCCCAACACCCTGCCCCAGGCTAGCCTCCAGCCGCTGGAGCGCGGCCAGGAACCCGCCCCAAAAGACGGTGGGGTCGTTGTCGCCGGCGTCCAGCGATAGCCAGGTGACGCAGCGCTCGCTGGTTGAAATCCACTCAGCCAACAGCGTGGTCTTGCCGAAACCGGCCGGCGCCGAGATGAGCGTGACCTTCTGGCCCGCATCGGCATTCAGGCGTGCGGCCAGGCGCGGCCGCGGGATGCTGTCCGCGCGCCGCCGGGGGATGTGGAGCTTGGTAAGGAGGATGGCAGCCAAATCGGCCTGCAATCAATCGCCTATCAGCACCCGTCTCGACCGAACCCGGATAAGGGCAAGCCTAGCCGTTTTTTGCCGCAACAAGCCGGCGGCGCAAGTGTAGTACCGGGTCCGCAGAACCACAAATCTGCACCTCCACAGTGTCAGGGTGCGGCCAGCGGGAAGCCCCGACATGCCAGCGCGGCTCCTATCCATCTCAAGCCGGCGGCGCGTCAACCTTTCGGTTGATGACGCTCCACCCGCCCGGCTGCTATGGTGGGTCCAGTATCAGACCGCAATTCGCCGGCCCAAGCCGGGACGAGGTGAGCGATGAGCGTGATCACGCCAGTTCAGACCAGCACCCAGGCGGCGCTTACGCGCGCGGCGGCCCACGCGGCGGCGCCGACGCTGGACCTGAACATTAAAGCGGTTGGGAAGCAGTACCGCCGCGGCGTCTGGGCCCTGCAGGACCTTAACCTGCAGCTTGGCCCGGGCGTACTGGGCCTGCTCGGGCCCAACGGCGCGGGCAAGTCCACCCTGATGCGCATCCTGGCGACCATTACCCGACCCACCACCGGCCGGGCGACCTGGAACGGCGCCGACATCGCCCGCGCGCCGGACCCGCTGCGCGCCACATTGGGCTACCTGCCGCAGGACTTTGGCGTCTACCCCAACTTGAACGCCATTGAGTTCCTGGAATACATCGCCGCCATCAAGGGACTGGACATCCGGGTGGCCCGCCGCCGCATTGACGAACTGCTCCAGCTCGTCAACCTGGCCGAGGCCGCCCGACGCCCGCTGGGCGGCTACTCGGGCGGCATGAAGCAGCGCGTGGGCATCGCCCAGGCCTTGCTTAACGATCCCCAATTGCTCATCGTGGACGAGCCGACCGTCGGCCTGGACCCCGAAGAGCGGGTGCGCTTCCGCAACCTGCTCTCCGACCTCTCCGGCCAGCGCATCGTGATTTTGTCCACGCACATCGTCTCCGATGTCGAAGCGACCGCCAACGACATCGCCGTCATCAATCGGGGCGAGCTGCTCTGTCATGCCGCGCCCGAGGTCCTGCTGCAGTCGGTGGCGGGCCAGGTGTGGGAGTGGGTGATCCCCAGCGCCGAGCTGCCCGCCGCCCGCCAGCGCTACCTGATCAGCAGCATCGTGCGCACCGGCGACGGGGTGCGGCTGCGGGCCGTCGCGGCAACGCCGCCTGCGGCCGACGCACAGACCGCAACACCCGCGCTGGAAGACGCCTATCTCTGGCTGATCGCCCAGCACCGAAACGGGGGTGCGGGATGAGAGCCTTGCGTATGCTTTTCCACCTGGTCCGCGCCGACTTCCTGGAACGCACACGCCGCTACAGCTTTTTGGTCGTGCTGGGGCTGACGGTCTGGGCTGGGTATGTGTTCGTCCCGCCCGCCGGCGCCAGCTACTCGGCCATGGCGTTGGGCGACTACCGCGGCGTCTACAACTCGGCCTGGGTCGGCACGATGGTGGCCCTGATGACATCGCTGTTCTTGACCCTGGCTGGCTTTTACCTGGTTAAGGACACGGTTGAGCGCGACGAGCGCACCGGCGTCGGACAGATCATCGCGACGACACCCATCAGCAAGCCGCTCTACGTGCTTGGCAAGGCGGTCAGCAACCTGGCCGTTCTCAGCGCTATAGTCGCCGTGCTGGCAGTGGTCGCGCTGGCCATGCAGCTCATCCGCGGCGAAGACTTGCGCCTGGATCTGTGGGCGCTGTGGTCGCCGTTCCTGTTTGTCACCCTGCCAGCCCTGGCGGTGGTAGCGGCGGCGGCCGTGCTCTTTGAGACCATCACCTTTCTGCGCGGCGGCTTTGGTAACGCCGTCTATTTCTTCGTCTGGGTCGCTGTCATCACGGCCGGCGCGATTTTGCCTTCCCAGAGTCAGGACGGACCGGCGCCGATCAATGACCTGTTCGGAATCGACCTCCCGTTGGCGCACATGACGGCGGCAGCCAAGGCGGCCTTCCCCGCCTACGACGGCAGCGTCACCATTGGCGTTACTCTGCTTGACGAAGGTACGCTTGCCCTGCAAACCTTCGAGTGGGCGGGCATGGCCTGGACGCCGGCGCAGGCGGCTGGGCGCCTGCTGTGGGCCGGCACGGCGCTGGGCCTCGCGCTGCTGGCCGCCCTGTTCTTCAACCGCTTCGACGCGGGCGCTTACCAGGCGAAGCGTGTCAAATCGGAGCAGACCGAATCGGTTCCGGAGACGGGGACAGCACCAGTCGGACCAGCAGCCATGTCAGCCGCGGAACTTGCGCCCGCGCCCTCGCGATTTAGCGCCGCCGCTGTGGTGGGCGCCGAGCTGCGGTTATTGCTCAAAGGCCAGCGCTGGTGGTGGTACGCCGGGGCGCTGGGACTGATCGCCGCCGGTCTGCTCGGGCCGCCCGAAGCGGCGCGACCGGTCGTGCTGCCGCTGGCCTGGATCTGGCCGGTATTGATCTGGTCGGGGCTGGGCAGCCGCGAAGCACGCCACGCTACTGGCGCGATGGTCTTCTCGGCCGCGCGCCCGCTGACGCGGCAGCTGCCGGCCCTTTGGCTGGCTGGGGTCTGCGTGGCGGCGGCCGCAGGCGGCGGTGTGTTCATCACCCTGGCACGCATGGGTGACGGCGCCGGGCTGCTGGGCTGGGCCGTCGGTGCGGTGTTTGTGCCCGCGCTGGCCCTGGCGCTGGGAGCTTGGAGCGGTGGCAATAAGCTATTCGAAGTGGTCTACTTGTTATGGTGGTACACCGGCCCGCTCAACGGCCTGGCCGGGATGGACTTTATGGGCGCACGCACCGGCGACCAGTGGCTCGCGTATCTGGCGCTCACCTTGGCCCTCCTCGCCCTGGCCGTCGTGGGCCGCTGGCGGCAACTGCGTTACGCATAGTTGAGCTGGTACAAGATAGTGGATCTGCCAATGACCTATCAAATCCGCGTCCAGGGGCACCTGGACGACAAGTGGGCCGACTGGTTCGATGATCTTATCATTGCGCACCAGGCCAACGGCGAAAGCCACCTGGTGTGCCGGGTGCACGATCAGGCCGCGCTGCACGGGCTGCTTAACCAGCTCTTCTCGCTCAACGTCACCCTGCTTTCCGTGGTGCGCCAGGAAAGCCCCCTGGCAACGAGCGCGCCAGGAGCATCGGCGACATGACGCTGCGCCGCCTGGCTATCGGCTTGACCCTGTGGGCGTGCGTGACATTCCCGGCCCTGGCCCTGGCGTTGCCCCACTCGGCCCCAACCTCCGCCCCCGACTAGGCCGCGATTGACGCCTTTGTGGAAACGTGCATGCAGGACTTGCACATCCCTGGCCTGGCGCTGGGCATTGTGCAGGGCAATCAGACGCTCTATCTCAAAGGCTTCGGCAGCGCCGATCCTTCCGGACGGCCCGTCACGCCCCAGACGCCCTTCCGGCTGGCGTCCGTGTCGAAGCCGCTGACGGCCATCGCGGTCATGCAGCTCGTAGAGCGCGGCCTGGTGGAACTGGACGCGCCGGTCCAGCGTTACCTCCCCTGGTTTCGGGTCGCGGATGAAGCGGCGTCGGCCAGCCTCACGCTGCGGCACCTGCTCTATCACACCAGCGGCGTGCCGCAGAGCGCTGGCAACGACAACTTCTACAACGGCGACCTCTTGGAGATGCACCACAGCTTCACGTCACAGTCCGCGGCCCAGGCCGATCGGCTAGCCACCGGCTATCGCCAGTGGATGGGCTGGCCCCTCGCCGCCCACCTGCCCGACGACCGCGCCACGCGGCCCAGCAGCTTCCTCATCGCCAGCGCTGAAGACCTGACGCACGTGCTCATCGCCGCACTCAACGAAGGTCGCTATGGCAACGGCGTCGTCTTGTCACCAGCAGGCACGGCAGCCGTGCTCCAGCCGGCGGTTGACATCAGCGATAGCGGTTGGCACTCGGCCATGGGCTGGGAGATTGGGGAAGTCGAGGGGGTGCCGGTCGCGGCCAAGACGGGCGGCACGGCCAACTACAACGCGCGGATCATGCTGGCCCCTGAAGCAGGCTGGGGCGTGGTTGTACTGGCCAACACCTTCGACATTGGCCTGGGCAGCCACTACGATGCCATTGCGGATGGCGTCATGACCTTGGTGGCCAGCGGCCAGACACCCACCGCCCCGGAGGCCTCCCTCGGCGGAGGTAACGCCGCCATGAAGCTCACGCTGACGGCCGTGTTGGTGTTCGAGCTGTACTCGCTGCTCCGGCTTCGCGCACCCACGCCTCCCGCCCGATCAAGTTGGCGGTGGCTCATGCGACACATCGGACTGCCTTTGGCGTTGGACGTCGTGCTTATCTGCCTCCTGCTGCTCGGCGCGCCACGTCTGATGAATGCGCCCCTTCGCTTCCTGTGGCACTTTGCGCCCGATCTCTTATGGCTGACTGTAGCCGTGGTTTCGATCCCGCTAGGCCGGGACATACTCAAAGCCCAAACCATTTGGCGTGCAGTCAGCCATCGAACGCGCACAGCTATCCCAGTAGGTGCGTCTGGCTGAGCTCCGCCTCCGTCAATGCGCTGGTGAGGGCTTTCGGCGCGGGCTTTCACCGGGTGTTGAAGCGGGCGCGGACGATCGCGGATTTGGCAGGGCGCGAGGCGATTGGACCGGCGCACCTGGTGGAAGCATTGCGGCGTTCTCCCCCAGGTGCCATAGCGATTGCCCGCGAGCGTACAAGGCCCAGGTCGGCGGTATACTGGAGTCATGGCGACGCCCATTCTCGCCACGAAACTCTATATCCCCCCGCTCCGGCCTCAGGTCGTCCCTCGCCTCGCCTGCTTGAGTGCCTGAACGCGGGCCTCCGTGCGGGCCATAAGCTCACACTCGTCTCGGCCCCCGCCGGCTCTGGCAAAACGACGCTGATCAGCGACTGGTTCCATCAAGAAGATGAAGCCGCGCGACGCGGGTTAGAGGCGACGTCCGGACAAGTTCCTCATCCTTCATCCTTCCGCCTTCATCCTTCGCACGTCGCCTGGCTCTCGTTGGACGAAGCCGATAGCGACCCCGCCCGCTTTCTGACTTACCTGGTCACCGCCCTACAGTCGGTGGCCCCGGGCCTCGGGGCGGGTCTATTGGCCACCCTCCAGGCCCCTCAGCCGCCATCCACCGAAGCGTTCCTGACCCCATTGCTCAATGAAGTCGCCGCCCTGCCTGGGCCGCTGGTACTAGTCCTCGACGACTACCATGTGATCGAAGCCCCGGCCGTTGATCAGGCGCTCACCTTTCTGCTCGAGCACCTGCCCGCGCAGCTGCACCTGGTCCTCACCACCCGCGAAGATCCGCGCCTTCCCCTCGCCCGGCTGCGCGCCCGGGGGCAACTCACCGAACTGCGCGCCGCCGACCTGCGCTTCACCCCCGTCGAAGCCGGCGAGTTCCTCAATGCCGCGATGGGTAACAGCCTGCCCGCCGAGCACGTTGCGGCGCTCGAACAGCGAACGGAAGGCTGGATTGCCGGCCTGCAGCTCGCCGCGCTGTCCATGCAGGGGCAGAGGGACGTTGCCGGCTTTGTCCAGGCCCTCACCGGCAGCCACCACTACGTGCTGGATTACCTGGTCGAAGAAGTCCTGCAGCAGCAGCCCGAGGCTATTCAGACCTTCTTGCTGCGCACGTCCATCCTGGACCGGATGCGCGGTGCACTGTGTGACGCCCTATTGGTCGCCGCGCCGGGTTCCGGACAAGCCACCCTGGAATCGATCGATCGTGCCAATTTGTTCATCGCCCCCCTTGATCACGAGCGGCGCTGGTACCGCTATCACCATTTGTCAAGCCTCGCCTAAAGCGGGCCGGGCCGCCTCGGCTAAAGCGGGCCAGACT
>CAZCEC010000075.1:0-29812 GCA_964497615.1 uncultured Anaerolineales bacterium
AGATCACCGAGATCTACGAAGGCACCAGCGAGATCCAGCGCATGGTCATCGCCCGGCAGGAACTGGGGCTGCGCTAGCCGCCGCGGCTGAGCCGTGGTCGGGGGGAAGCATGTCCGAACCAGCCACCCTAACCATCGTCACCCTGAGCCTGGCGGTAGTGCTGACCATCGGACTGCTGTTGCTAGCCCGCCGGGTGTGGCCTGTCGACGATCAGGAACCATACGTGCGGCTCCTGGGCGCCTATTCCCCTATCTTAACCTGGCTAAAGTATCGGCGGCTGCCCAAGCGGGTCGTCAAACCTGATTCGCAAGTGTCGACCTCCGTGCCTGGGCCTGCCACGGCCGCACCACCCCGCTGGCCGGTCGTAGCGGAGCCGGGTCAAGCGCTCGTCGTCTCCGCAAGTTCTTCGGCGCCGGCCGCCACCTACACGTTCGCCCGCAAGGTGCTGTCCGTGGCCGGGCCCCTCGCGCTGGCGGCCGTGCCGGCTGGGTTGGTGGTGGGTGATCGTTGGCTGAACAATGTCTACGTGCGATTCTGGTTGAGCGAGTGGTGGTGTGGCGAGAACCCGATCTGTGTTTCAGCCCTGCCATCCTACTTCCTGGTGGTGATTCCGTGTCTGTTGTTGGCTGGGCTATGGGTGTATTTCCAGGCCGACACCTCCCGTCTGGCGTGGCTCGTCACGCCCATTCATCGCCCGCCGGATCAGTCTGCCCGACCTGGCCTGCCGCAGGCCAGCCGGATCATCCTATTCACGGCCGTGGTTGGGTTGGCAGGTACGGCGGGCTCCGCCTTGGTGCGAGGTCAATCACCTGGCCTGCTGTATGCCGTGTTCTATCTGCTCTTTTTGGCAGCTTGGACTGTTGGAGATTGGCCCAGGGAACGGGTGGCAGCCTGGTGGGCGCAAGCGCGCCGGCCGGTATTGGCCGCGGCCCTCGCGCATATTAGCCTGGTGGCCTGGCTGGCCAGCCACTACAGCGGCAGTGGCGCCACTGCCCTGGCCGGCACGCTGTGTCTCTTGGCGTTCGGCAACTTGTGGCGCCATCGGCGAGAGATCCACCAATTCTTTTGGCTCACCCAGGCGGCCCTGATTATCTATTGCTTGAACTTGAATGCCTGGTGGCTGGCTGTGATCGGCGATGAGTTTAGCTTCTTCACGTACGCCGCCGAGTTGGCGCGCGGGGTTTCGTTTCAGGTGTGGAATGAGCGTTGGTTCAGCGGCCAGGCAGTGTACGGTTCGCATCCATTCTTTTCTTCATTTCTGCAAGCCGTCTCCATGAAGCTGCTGGGCGTCAACAACTTCGGCTGGCGCTTTAGCAGCCTGTATCTCAGCGCCGCTGCGTTGCCCTTGTTCTATGTAGTCTTGCGGCGCTTCGTACAGCGCCCGCTTGCGCTCCTGGCCGTGGCCGGCCTGGCCGCCTCGCACTACCTCATGTCCTTTGGCAAGATCGGCTACAACAATCTGCAAGCCTATTTCGTGCTCGCTTTGGTCCTGGCTGCCGCCGCCTGGGCCGGCCATCGGCCCCAGCGGCTGGCGCTGGTGGGTTTCGGCGCTTCGCTCGGGCTTTGTTTCTATGTTTATCCAGCGGCACTCTACGCGGTGCCCATTGGAGGACTGTTGTACGCTTTCTGCTCGCCCCTGCGCGGCCGAGCTGCCTGGCGTGCGGTATTGTTGATCTGTGTTAGCTTCGGTCTGCTGGTGGCTCCGCTCCTTTGGCAACCGGGTTACTGGCAGGAAAAGGTCGCTGGCACCCTGTTCCACAATGCGGACCTGGCGGGCTCTCCCGTGCTGCTATTGCGCCACTTGCTGGCCAATCTCGGCTATTCGATACTCTCGTTTCTGTATCTCCCGCACGAAACGCACTTTGTGGGCGTGGGCTTCACCGATCCGGTCACGGCCACCCTGCTCGTGCTTGGGCTCGCGGTGCTGCTGCGCCAGGCCCGTCTGCGCTTCGCTGCATTCCTGTTGACATCCTTGCTCCTCATGCTTGGCCTGGTGGGCGCCTCGCATGACCGCGAATTTCCGCCCGTTACCCGCATGTTCCTCCTGTTGCCCTGGTTCTGCTTCTTGGCGGCGCTGGGCCTGTATTGGTTGTGGGCTCAATTGGGGCAGTTGGGCCTCGGCGTGGTATCCAGCCGCGGGGTTGTGGCCGGCGTGATGATCTCGATGTTCGCCCTGAATGTATATCAGGCCTATGGCGTCAGCCGTCAGCGTTTTGCCGACCAGCAGCGATTGGAGAGCCTCTACCTGCGGGTAGCTCAGTCGGTCCAGGCAGTGGAAAGGCTTCAACCCAAGCGCTTCCTGTTCATTACGGATCCTGCCTGGGGCATTGATGGCATGTATATGTTGCAGGATGTATATAAAGTGCCAACCTCGCCCAGCCAGCTCGAGGTGCTGACGCTTACCAGTCCGGTGCTCACAGATGCGGATCGCGCCTTGGTGGCCGCTGTGGATACACTTGTCATTCCCAAACCGTGGCTCGAAGATGATTGGCTGGAGAGCCTGGGTGCGGAGTTGGCTGCCGTGGGGAAGGAAAGCTGTCCGATCCGGACTGAGGCGGGCAACTACTCCATCGCGCTGTGGCATGCCCCGGATTTCGCGAACTTCTGCTCGCCCTGAAGCAGCGCACTGGCCCAGGCTCACTGTATGGAATGGGTTGTTTGGTTAGCAGTTGTAGCCGCCTTCGTCTTGCTTGATTGCGGCTTGCATATCTGGCTGCGCCATAACGCCCCCCCAATTGCGGCCGGCCGCACCCCGGAGCCGGCCGTCCGGCTATTGGGTATCGTCTCGCCGATTCTCACCTGGGTGCGGTTTGGGTATTGGCCCTGGCGGCCGAACGCACCTGGCCCGCCGGACCCGCCTGGTCTGGACGAGCAGGCTGTAACTCCACTCGTGCCTCCCGGCGTCGGGCCTGCGCCCACGGTGCCAGGTCCAGAGGCGAGCGACACGCACAATCTGGCAGCCTTCCTCTCCGGCCCCAGCACCTCGGACAGCGCCAGCCGCGCCCCTTTGCCCGTTGCTCCGGAACCTGCGCTCGCTCAGCCGCCGGAGACCCCGCCTTCTCAATCGCCGGAGCCTGCTCTTGCTCAGCCGCCTCAGCCCGCGCCCGCCAGCCCGCCGCCGGTCCGTTCGCCGCGCGTGGCCCAGGTGAACGTGACGCTTAGCGTCCCCCCTGGCGCGCGCCTGCGCCTCCACATCGATGATATTTCGCCCGACCTGCCCGAGCCTTTGCCCATCCTCACGCAAGAACTGAACGCGCCGGATGGTCAGGTTGAAGTGCCCGCCACGGTGGCCGTCACCTTTGGCCCGGTCTCGCCGCCGCAGGCGGCCCTGCCGCCCGCTGCTGCGCCGCCGGCTGTCTCGCTGTCGGCGCCTGCCGTGGCCCAGCCCACAGCAGCTTCGCAAGCGGCAACGAGCGACGCGGCCAGCCCTCAGCGCCCGCCGCCCGCTTGGCCCGGTTGGGCGCTCGGAGCGCGCGCAGTGATGTCAGGCTGGGCTGCCCGGCTCCGCGCCGCTTGGCGCGCCGAGACCCTGGCGCTGGCGCTCTTCGGCGGGGCGCTCCTCGTCTACGCCCTCACCCGCCTCATTGGGCTTGAGCGCTTCCCGATCTACTTCTTCAGCGACGAGGCGGTGCAGACCGTCCAGGCCGCCGACTTGGTGGCCCATGGCCTGCGCGACGCCCAGGGCCGCCTTTTCCCCACCTACTTTCAGAATGGCGTCTATTACAACCTGAGCCTCAGCGTCTACGCCCAGGTGCTGCCTTACCTGCTGTGGGGCAAGTCAATTATTGTCACCCGCGCCGGGCCGGCCCTGCTGTCGCTGCTGGGCGCGGCCGCTGTGAGCCTCGCCCTGCGGGATGTCTTCCGGGCGCGCTGGTGGTGGCTGGGCGTGCTCCTCCTGGCCGTCACCCCGGCCTGGTTCCTGCACTCGCGCACCGCCTTCGAGACCGTCCTGATGGTCTCGTTCTACGCGTGGTTCCTGTACTTCTATCTGCTCTACCGCGTGCGCCATCCCAAGTTCCTGCTGCCGGCCCTCGCTGCTGGCGCGTTCGCCTTCTACAGCTATGCCGGCGGGCAAATGGTGATCGTGCTGACGGGCGCGCTGTTCGGCCTCGCCGACCTGCGCTACCACTGGACGCACCGGCAGTGGGCGCTGCGCGGGCTGGCCCTGCTGGTCGTTCTGGTGCTGCCCTTCATCCGCTTTCAACTCGATCAGCCGGGCGAGAGCCTGACCCATCTGCGCACCCTGGACTCGTACTGGCTCGACCGTGAACTGACGCTCGGCGGCAAGCTGGCCCAACTGGCACGCGAATACACCTTCGGATTGAGCCCCGGCTACTGGTTCGGCGCGGAGAACCACCGCGACCTGGTGCGGCATGTCATGGTCGGTTATGGGCATCTGCTGCCCGTCACCGCGCCGCTGCTGCTGCTCGGCCTGATCGTTTGCGCGTGGCGCGCGCGCCAATCGCCCTACCGCGCGGTGCTGCTGGCGTTGCTGGCCGCGCCCGCCGGTGGCGCGCTCACGGCCGTGGGCATCACCCGCGCGCTCGTGCTGGTGGTGCCGGCGGCCCTGCTCACTGCCTTGGGCCTGGAATTGGTGCGCGAGCGGCTGGCGCGCCGCTGGCAGGCCGCGGCTGGCCTGGGCGTGTTCCTGCTGGCGTCGGTCATGGGCTTCGCCATGTTGCGCGACGCGCTGCGCAACGGGCCGGTTTGGTCCGCTGACTACGGCCTGGGCGGCATGCAGTGGGGCGTGCCGGAGTTGTTTGACGGTGTCATTCCGGACTTGCTGGCTGCCGATCCGGACGTGCACGTCTTCCTCTCGCCCACCTGGGCCAACGGCGCCGACATGTTCCCGCGCTTCTTCCTGGATGACGACCAAATGGCGCGGTTCCAGATGCAGGGACCGGACTACTACCTCAGCGAACTGCGCGCCCTGCCGCCCGCTCACATCGTCATTCTGCTGGCCGACGAGTACGAGCGGCTGGCCGCCGACCCCAAGATCGGCCGCCTGGACATCGTTGGCCAACTCCCATACCCGAACGGCGCCCCCGGCTACGTCTTCACCCGCCTGGCCTATTCGCCCGACGCCGCGGCCCTGTTCGAGGCCGAGCGCGCCGCGCATCTGGTCCCCGTCACCGAGGTGTATGAATGGGACGGCCAACTGGTGACGGTGACGCACCCGCAGTTTGGCGCCGGCCAGCTCAGCGACATGCTGGATGGCGACTCGTTTACACTGGTCAACACCCCCGGTATCAACCCCGCGGTGCTGGACTTCGTCTTCCCTGTGCCGCGCCCCGTGTCCGGCATCACCCTCATCACTGGCTCGCTCCAGGACTTCACCGTGACCCTGGAGGCGTTCGCCGACCCGGACGGCGCGCCCGAAACCGCCAGCGAGACCTTCGTGGGCCTGCCGCCCGATCCGACCGTAACCCTGCGGCTGGAAGGGCTGAGCCTGAGCGCCGCCCGCGTGCGCGTGACGATCCAGGACAACCTGAGCGGGGCCGATGCCAATATCCACATCCGCGAACTGGTCGTCAACCCTTAGCGGTACAATGGAGCTATGAGAGCTGCCTTCTTCCGCCAGCACGGCGGACCCGAGGTGATGGAGGTGGGCGACTGGCCCGACCCGGAGCCGCGCCCCGGCGAAGTGCTGGTGCGCGTCCGCGCCGCCGCCCTCAACCGGGTGGATAAATGGGTGCGCGACGGCTGGCCCGGCCTCAAGCTCAAGCTGCCGCACATCCCTGGCGCCGATGGCGCTGGCGAGGTGGTGACGGCCGGCGCGCAGTTCCACCCCGGCGACCGGGTGGTCATCAACGCCAACCTGAGTTGCGGCGTGTGCGAGTTCTGCGTGGCCGGGCAGGACAATCTGTGCGTCCGCTGGGAGCTGCTGGGCGAGACCGTGCCCGGCACCAACGTCGAGCTGATCGCCCTGCCGGAGCGCCAACTGCTCAAGCTGCCCGACCACGTGGGCTACGCCGAGGCCGCCGCCGCCGCGCTGGTTTTTCAAACGGCCTGGCACTCGCTCATCACCCGCGGGCAACTGCGCCCCGGCGAGACAGTGCTGATTGTGGGTGCGGCGGGGGGGGTGAACACCGCCGCCATCCAGGTGGCGAAGCTCGCGGGAGCGCGCGTCATCGTCGTCGGCTCGGATGCCGCCAAGCTGGCCCTGGCCGAATCGCTCGGCGCGGATGTGCTGGTGGATCGCAGCCAGGGCGACTGGGGCAAGCAGGTCTTCCAGTTGACCAACCGGCGCGGGGTGGACGTTGTGGTGGACAATGTCGGCGCGCCGACCATGATGCTCAGCCTGCGCGCGGCGCGCAAGGGCGGGCGCGTGCTCACCGTGGGCAATACCGCCGGTCCGCGCTTCGAGTTTGACAACCGCTACATGTTCGGCAAGCACCTCAGCCTGATCGGCTCGACGATGAGCACTCGCGCCGAGTTCGCCACGGTCATGGGCCTGGTCTTCGCCGGCCAGCTCCAGCCGGTCCTCGACGACCGCTTCCCCCTGGCCGACATCTGCGCCGCCCACGAGCGGATGGAGCAGGGCCACGTGCGCGGCAAGCTCATTCTCACCCTCGAATGATACGTCACGCCCGAGTCCCCTGAGTCCCCCGAGTCCCTTGAATTGGGGACTCAAGGGACTCGGAGGGCTCGCCGGATCGGCATGCCTCGCCCCACCTCCGTAACCCTCCTGGCCCTCTCGGTGTTATGTATCGCGGCGTACCATGCCCTGGGGGTCGCCGCCGCCATTCAAGGCTATACTGTCCTCCAGGCCCTGCCGCTGGCCCTGCCGCCGGCCTACCTGCTGGGGCGTGCGGTGGTTTGGGCGCTGGTTTTCGCGGCCCTGGCCGCCGGGCTGTGGTGGATCAAGCACTGGGCGCGGCTGGGCACGCCCATTGCCCTGAGCGTGTACGTGGCGGCGGGCTGGGTGGAACGGCTGGTCTTCGCCCAATCGGACTACGCCCAGGTGAGCGCCCCATGCTGCGCGCTGTGGCAGTTGCTTGCCCTGGCCGCCGTGTGGGGCCTGCTGCTGCGGCGGCGGACGCGCCAATCTTTCACGGAATAGGACATTCGCATGGCTACCGACCATCAGATCGACGAGCTGCGCCGCCTCAAGGACGAGGCCAAGCTGGGGGGCGGGGAGGACCGCATCGCCGCCCACCACAAGCGTGGCCGCCTCACCGCCCGCGAGCGCCTGGACCTGCTGCTGGACAAAGGCTCCTTCCGCGAGCTGGATGCCTTCGTCACTCACCGCACCCACGATTTCGGCCTCGACCGCCAGAAGTACCTGGCCGACTCGGTCATCACCGGCTGGGGCACCATCGAGGGGCGGCTGGTGTATGTCTTCTCGCAGGACTTCACCGTCTTTGGCGGCTCGCTGGGCGAAGTGCATGCCGAGAAGGTCTGCAAGGTGATGGACATGGCCATGAAGTCGGGCGCGCCCGTCATCGGGCTGAACGACTCCGGCGGAGCGCGCATCCAGGAGGGTGTGGTCTCCCTCGGCGGCTACGCCGACATCTTCCTGCGCAACACCCTGGCCTCGGGCGTCATCCCGCAGATCTCGGTGATCATGGGGCCGTGCGCGGGCGGCGCGGTCTACTCGCCCGCCCTCACCGATTTCATCTTCATGGTCAAGAACAGCAGCTACATGTTCGTCACCGGGCCGGACGTGGTCAAGAGCGTGACGCACGAGGACGTGAGCTTCGAGGAGTTGGGCGGGGCCAGCGTCCACAGCGCCGTCTCGGGCGTCTGCCACTACGTGGGCGAGAACGAAGCCGACACCCTGTACCTCATCCGCAAGCTCCTGGCCTACATCCCCCAGAACAATATGGAGGACCCGCCCTTCATTCCCACCGGCGACGACCCCCTGCGCACCGAGACTGCGCTGGACACGCTCGTCCCCGACAATCCCAACAAGCCCTACGACATGAAGGAAGTCATCCGGCTGGTGGTGGACGACGGCGAGTTCTTCGAGATCCACACGCAGTACGCCATGAACGTGGTGGTGGGCTTTGCGCGCCTGGGCGGGCACAGCGTGGGCGTCATCGCCAATCAGCCGGCGGTGCTGGCCGGCGTGCTGGACATTGACGCCTCAGAGAAGGCCGCCCGCTTCATTCGCTTCTGCGACTGCTTCAACCTGCCCCTGGTGACGTTCGAGGACGTGCCCGGTTTCCTGCCCGGCCTCAAGCAGGAGCACGGCGGCATCATCCGCTCCGGGGCCAAGCTGCTCTACGCCTACTGCGAGGCGACCGTGCCCAAGCTGACCGTCATCACCCGCAAGGCCTACGGCGGCGCGTATGACGTGATGAGCAGCAAGCACATCCGCGGCGACTTGAACTTCGCCTGGCCCACCGCCGAGATCGCCGTCATGGGGCCGGAGGGCGCGGTCAACATCATTTTCCGCAAGGAACTGGCCGAGGCGGCGGACCCCGTGGCCCGCCGCGCCGAGCTGGTGCGCGACTACCGCGCCAAGTTCGCCAACCCCTACGTGGCTGCCAGCCGCGGCTACATTGACGACGTCATCGAGCCCCACGAGACCCGCGCCCGCCTTATCAACGGCCTGGAAGTCCTCCACAACAAGCGGGACAGCAATCCGCAGAAGAAGCACGGGAACATTCCGCTCTAGCCCAGGGGTATGAGGGGCATAGAGGGTATAAGGGGCGCGTCGCCCTTTGGGCCCTATCGCTCCCGCAAGGGTATAAGGAATGCACCACCCTTTATGCCCCTTATACCCCTTATGCCCTTTTGGATTGCGCATCCATGTCAAACCACTTCGCCCATCAAACCGCCCTTGTCACCGGCGCCGGCACCGGCCTCGGCGCTGTCCTTGCCCGCACGCTGGCAGCGCAAGGGGCACGATGCGTGCTGGCCGGGCGGCAGCGCGAGCCACTGGAGGCGGTAGCCGCCGAGATCGCCGCGGCGGGCGGCGCGGCGGAAGTCGTGCCCGCCGATGTGAGCGACCCGGCGCAGGTGGAGCGGTTGGTGGCCCGCGCCGTGGCGTGGGGTGGGGGGCTGAACATCGTCGTCAACGGTGCCGGCGTGTTCCGCATGGTCCCGTTCGAGCAGACCTCGCTCGAGTTTTTTGATCAGGTTCTGAGTGTGAACTTGCGCGGGGCGTTCCTGGTCTGCCAGGCGGTATGGCCGCACTTGCGCGCGGCCAAGGGCGGGCAGATCGTCAACCTGTCGTCAATTTCCGGGGTGCAGGCGTTCCGGGGCAACGCCGCCTATGGCGCCAGCAAGTTTGGGCTAAACGGGCTGAGCGCCGTACTGGCGCTGGAGGGCCGCCCGCACAACATCCGCGTCTTCGCCGTCTGCCCCGCGTCGATTGACACGCCCATCTGGGCCGGCCAGGCGCCCGACGACGTGCGCGCCCGCATGATGAAGCCGGAGCCGGTGGCCGAATTCGTGGTCCACTTGCTGGCCGCGCCCCCGAGTGTGGCCTTCGACCCTATCGTCATCCGCAACTTCAACGATCCGTGGGCGGGCACGCCCAGCCCGCGCTAGCGCGCCGCCGCGAGGCTGCTTTACTTGAGTGGTTTGGGTTACGAGTTAGCGGGAGATGAGCCAGCCGCGCTCGAAGCCTACGCTGCTTTGCTTGATCAATTCCCAGACTCGTTGTTTGCCTGGCTGGCCTGGGCGCGCGTTGGGCCGGAGTGAAAGGCTGTGCCGCGCCTGACTCGTCCAGCATGAATTGAGCGCGGTTGCGGTAGCATCCTGCGTCCCTGAAGACCATGGCGGCCCAACGGGCTGGGGACGCGGCGGCCGCAGGCCTTGAGGCGCGAATTGTGCGAAGCCCCCTGTCGGGCCATTCGCCGGCCTTTACGCGCACCGGCCCCTATGCGCCCGCCCCCGCCTCCTCCGCCTCCGCCCGCGTGAGAAACTCCCGCGCCTGCAAGCGCGCCAGGCTGCGCACCGCCTCTAGCCGCACCTGCTCATCCCGGTCGCTGTCCATCAGGGCCGCGTTGAGCTTGTCGTAGCCGGGCTTCTCGCGCAGTTGAGACAGGAAGCGCAGCGCCTCGCGCCGCCACTGGTGGCCGTGCTCCACCGCTGTGGGGGTGATGAATTCCTTGCAGGCGTTGTGCACCGTGCCCTGGCACGACTTGATGCAGCCCTCCAGGTCGGCCGGGGCGCTGGGCACGCCATAAATCAGGTTGGTGAAGTTGATCATCAGGATCTTCACCAGCCCGCCGGTGTGGTAGATGTCTTCCCGGTTAGGACGGCGCTCCAGGCTGCCGATGAACAGCAGGTCGGAGATGTCGGCGTCGTGGAAGGCGCAGGCCAGTTGGTCGCCCTGGAGCCGGTCGGGGCGGCTCACTTCCATCAGCATGCCGGTGGTCACGCCCCCGTCGTGCAGGCTGATGTTGAGCAGGCTCTCCTTGAAGTAGCCGCCAAACTGGTGCCCGACGATCATCAAGATCAGGTGGTCCTGGTCGGCCGGGTCCAGCTTTTGAAAACCCAGCGCCTCGTCGGTAGCCAGCAGGTAGGCGCTGACGAGGTGGTGGACTGAATCGTACTCGGGGGTGTAGCCGTCATTGGGCAGGGCGAAGCGCCGGCCCACGCCCAGCAGGAACAGTTCGTTCTGGTGCGGGGTGAACTTGAGCCGCGCGAAGGTCCGGTTGAGGACTTCCATCTCGCTGGGCACCAGAGCGCGCAGGTCGGACCGAGGGATCCATTTGCCCACGTCGTGGCTGAGGACGCAGGCCTGGATCAGGGCATCCTCGTGCTCGGAGATGCGCACGCTGGCGCCGGGGTTGGCGCGCTGTAGCTCGCTGTAGTAGAGCCAGCGGGTGCGGTCGGCCACGTGGCGCAGGTGGTCGGTCTGCTCTTCGTCGTCGGGCCGCTGGCGGAGGTAGAGCCGCACCCGCTCAGAGATGCGCGCCACAAACGTCTGGAGCTGGCGGTAGCTGTCGCGCTGTGCCTGGTCGACCGGCACCGGCGGCGGGACGGAGGTGGCCGAGAGGGGCATGAGGAGGGCGATTGTAGCCTGGGCGGGGTTTTACGCAAGCGAGGAAAGTGGGTGGCAGCGGTTGTTGCGGCGGATGCGGTGGTGACGCCCTACCCGCCCCGCGCCGCCCGCGCCGCGTACAGCGCAATCGAGCCCGCCACCGCCGCGTTGAGCGACTCGACGTGCCCGTGCATGGGCAGGCGCACGATCAGGTCGCAGCGGTCGCGCACCAGGCGGCGCAGGCCCTCGCCTTCGTTGCCGATGACGAGGCCCAGCGGCCGGTTCAGGTCCACGGTGGTGAGGGGTTGGGCGTCGGCGCTGAGGCCCAGGCCGAACAGCCACACGTCCTGCTTCTTCAGGCGGCGCATGGCGTCCACGAGGTTCGTCACCTGGGCCACGCGCAAATGCTCGGCCGCTCCGGCCGAGGTCGTCACCACCGTTGGGGTGATCTCGCAGCCGCGCCGTTCCTGGATGACGATGCCGTGCACGCCCATGGCCTCGGCGGTGCGGAGCAGGGCGCCCACGTTGCGGGGGTCCTGCACCAGGTCCAGCAGGATGATCAGGGGCGGCTCATTGCGCTGCGCGGCGTGCTCGGTGAGGTCTTCCAGGTCCACGTAGGGGTAGGGGCCCACGTCCAGCAGCACGCCCTGATGGGGTTCGCCGTGGGTGGCGAGGTTCAGGGTCTTGCGGTCGGTCTCGACGATGGGGATGCGCTGGCGGATGGCCTCGTTGAGGATGTCCTGCGCGGGGGCCAGGTCCACCTCGCGGGTGATGGTCAGGCGGTGGATGCGGCGGCGGCCGGCGCGCAGGCACTCGCGGACGGCGTTGCGGCGGAAGAGGCGTTCAGGGGGCAAGAGTCAGGTGTCGAGTGTCAAGTGTCGAGTGCCACGTTACGTGTGAAACGTGAAACGTGACACTTGATACGTGACATTTCGCTAGGCGAGCTTCCATGTCGTTCCGTCCTTGCCGTCTTCCAGGATGACCCCCAACTCCCTGGCCTGGTCGCGGATCTTGTCGGCGGCGGCGAAGTCCTTGCGCTGGCGGGCCTCCGCGCGCAGTTCGATCAGCAGACGGATGAGGCCGGCCTCGCGCTCCGCGTTGGCGGCGCTGCCCGCGGCCTGCGCGGGGATGATGCCTAGCACCTGCCCGCCGATCTCCTGATAGAGCTCATTAATCAAGGCTAGGTCCGCGGGGGAGGGGGGCAGGTCCTCGGCCAACAGGGTGTTGACGCTGCGCGAGAACTCGAACAGGGCGGCCACCGCCACCGGGGCGTTGAAGTCATCGTCCAGGGCATCCAGGCAGCGCTGCTTGATACTGGCTACCAGTTCCGCCGTCCCGGTGTTGGGAGGGGCCCCATTGGCGGGCGGGTTGTGCTTCAGCCGCTCGCGCACGGCCAGGGCCGGGGCGGTCAGGCGCTCCCAGCCGCGGCTGGCAGCCTCCAGCGCGCCGTCCGAGAAGTCAATCGGATTGCGGTAGTGGCCGGACAGAATGAAGAAGCGCAGGGCCTCCGGCTTGTTGCGCGTCAGCAGGTCCTTGATGGTGGTGAAGTTGCCCAGGCTCTTGCTCATCTTCACGCCGTCCACCGTCAGCGAGCCGCCCAGCAGCCACCAGCGCGCAAAGGGCTGGCCGGTGGCGGCCTCGCTCTGGGCCACCTCGCACTCATTGTGCGGGAAGATGTTGTCAATCCCGCCGCCGTGCAAGTCAAAGGTCTCGCCCAGATACTTGGTGGACATGGCCGAGCACTCGATGTGCCAGCCGGGGTAGCCCCAGCCCCAGGGACTCGGCCAGCGCAGGATGTGCTCCGGGTCGGCCTTCTTCCACAGGGCGAAATCTTCCGGGCTGCGTTTGTCGTCGCGCACCGCTACCCGCGCGCCCTCTTCCTGCTCCTCCAGTCGCCGCCCAGAGAGCTTGCCATACTCCGGCCACGAGCGCACATCGAAGTAGACGGCCCCGTCCACTTCGTAGGCGTGGCCCTTGTCCAGCAGCACCTTGATCATCTCGATCTGCTCCGGCACGTGGGCCGAGGCGCGCGGCGAGATATCGGGCGGCTGGACGCCGAGCGCGGCCATGTCCTCGAAGTAGCTGCGGCTGTAGCGCTCCACCAGCTCCATCGGCTCCACGCGCTCGCGGGCCGCGCCCTTGAGGATGCGGTCCTCGCCGGTGTCGAGGATGTGGCCGACGTCGGTGATGTTCTGCACGTAGCGCACCTGGTAGCCGCTGTAGCGCAGGTAGCGCACGATCATGTCAAAGTTGACGTAGGTCTTGGCGTGGCCCAGGTGCGCGTGGTCGTACACCGTCGGGCCGCACACATACATGTGCACCCGGCCGGGGTGGAGAGGGGTGAACTCTTCTTTTTTGCGGGTGAGCGTGTTGTAGATAACGAGAGGCATACTATTTGTGATTGTTTTCGATCTTCGCAAAGATCATGCGGCCGGCGGTGGTTTGCAGCACCTTGGTCACCACCACGGCCACCTCGCTGCCGATGCGTGCTCGGCCCTCGTCCACCACCACCATCGTGCCGTCCTCCAGGTAGCCCACCCCCTGACCCGCCTCGCGCCCCTCCTGGATGATGCGGACGGCGAGGCCCTCGCCGTGCAGGAAGACAGCCTTGACGGCGTTGGCCAGCTCGTTGATGTTGAGCACCTGCACGCCCTGGAGCTGGGCCACGTGATTGAGATTATAGTCGTTGGTGATGATGGCGCAGTTGAGCTGCTTGGCCAGGATGACGAGCTTGTCGTCCACCGCCCGCACGCCGGCTACATCCTGGTCGGTGAAGCGCACCGGCACGGCCGCGTCCTTGGTCAGGCGGTTGAGCACCTCCAGCCCGCGCCGGCCACGGTTGCGCCGCAGCGCGTCGGCCGAGTCGGCGATGTGTTGCAACTCCGTCAGCACAAACTTGGGGATCAGGATAATGCCGCTGATGAAGCCGGTCTGGGCGATATCGGCGACGCGGCCGTCAATGATGACGCTGGTATCCAGCAGCACGCTGCGGCCCTCGTTGGTGGTGCCGGCGCCCTCGGCCGCCAGCCGGGCCGGCAGCCGCCCGCGAAACTGCGAGAAGATGTCGCGCTGACGCATGACGAAGACCGAGATGCCCAGCCAGGCGAAGATGATGGCGCCCACGACGGGCAGCACCTGGCTGAATGGCGCCGGCAGCAGCGAGAGCGGGAACGACACCAGCCCGGCCACGATCAACCCGACGACCAGGCCGGTCATGCCCGCCAGCAAGGCGCTGGCCGGCATTTGCATAATGTACGTCCGCAGGGCGCGGGCCGGGCGGGTGGTGACGAACGGCGTGCCGATCAGCCCGATGAGGGAACCCACCAGCGCGAAGACCACCGCCCACAGTTCCGGCGGCGTCTCGGCTACGGCCGACAATCCAATGCCCAGGTAGACCCCGCCCACGGCCAGGGCCACCATGCCAATCAGGCGCAGGACGAATTCAACGCTCACGGTATTGCTCCTGCCACCCCACACAAAAAAGAAAAGAGCGCCCGGACTCGCCGGGCGCTCAGATGGGACGACCGAATCCCTGAACCGCCGTCAGGGCCGCGGACAGGGCCGCTGCCGCCTAACGGTGGCATCAGAAACAGGGTCCCCCACAAACGAATGAGTGCCGATAAATCCGGTGGTTTCGGGGCAATAATCAGGGATAAGATGAATGAATCGCCCGTCCGCCACTAAACATAGTATCACAAGGGCAGGGGGTGCGTCAAACCGGACCGGCCGTTCATTTCCGTTTGGGCGGCAGGTCTTTCTGGGTCCAGGGCAGCCAACCGGCCAACTCCACGGCGGCATAGACCAGCGCCAGGGCCAGCCCTTTGTCCAGCCAGCGAACAAAGCGCGGGTCCGTGCCAAGTATTCGCCCAATCATGATCCGGCAGGCCTTGGTTTAACGCATGGCCGGGTGGGCGCCTTGCAGAGTCTTGCGGGCTTGGCTGGGCGGCGGTGGCTCGGCCGGAAAACAAATGCCGGGGTGAGGGCCGCAATTCCGCGGCCCTCACCCCGGCTGGGCGAAGTGGGACTTTCGCTGACTGGCGCTTACTTGCCGGCGCGGATCTTGGGGCCGCTCAGGGGCGCGCCGAACAGCGGGGCGAAGATGCAGAAGTCGAACACGCCCGCCAGCAGCGGCAGTGCGCCGATGACGGCCACGACGATGGCGGCGGCGCCATCCAGCCCCAGCCAGGCCCAGGCGATGAGGGCCAGCCCGGCGGCGATGCGCAGCAGGCGGCCAGCGGTAGAAGCCATAAATGCGACAAACGGGTTCATCTCAGGGTCTCCTTTGGGTTCACTCAACCGGTTACTATGACTGAGTATAGGAGACCCGAGCCCGGCTGTCGGTGACAATGTCACCCAGCCGCCCGGTTGTGCAGGGCCTGGAAGTCCACGATTTCGACCGAGCCGCGCGCCAGCCGGATGAGCCCGCGCCCGGCGAAGTCTTCCAGCAGGCGGCTGATGACCTCGCGCGAGCTGCCCAGTTCGTCGGCCAACTCCTGGTGCGTGGCGGCGATGGGGTTGGCCGCCTGCCCGCGGCGCAGCAGCAGGTCCGCCAGCCGGGCATCCATCCGGCGGAAGGCCACCTCGTCCACCACCGCCATCAAGCTCGCCAGCCGCTGGGCCAGCAGATCGAACACAAACTCGCGCCAGAAGTCGGTCCGCCGCACCCACTCGCGGAAAACCGCCGCCGGGATCATGACCGCCTCGGCGTCCTGCTCCACGGTGGCGATGGCGGGGAACGACTGCTGGTTGAGGATGGCGTTGGCGGTGAGGATGCACGACTCGCCCAGCCCGAAGCGGTAGAGCGTGATCTCGCGGCCGGTCTCGCCGATCTTGTACACGCGCACCACGCCCGTGAGCAGCAGCGCGATGGCCTCGGCCTCGTCCCCGAGGTCGAACACATCGCGCCCGGCCGGGATGCGGGCCAGCGAGGCCGCTTGGAGCAATTCGCGCCGCACCTCCGGCCCTGCCTGCCGCAGGAAGGGCAGGCCGCTCAGCACGCGCTCAGTCTGCTCAGGGGCGATCATGCGCCGCGCTCTGTCGCTAGCCCGCGTCCCACGCCACCACAAAGGTCTTGCAGTGCAGGCATTGGAACAGGTAGACCCCTGGCGAGTAGGGCGTGGAATTGTCGGCGGGCGAATCGGGGCGGATGCGGCTCCACCACTCGCGAAATTTCGCGTCGTCCTGCGCGCCGAACAGCCGCGGCTGCCCCTCCGGCGCGGCCACCGCCAGCAGGTCGGGCTGGCCTGCCTCCTTGATGTATTCGCAGAAATCGCCGCAGTGGGCGGGCCAGGGCCAGTCCTGCCAGGCGGGCAGGGGCGGGGTGCGCTGCTCGAGCTCGGCCCGGCGCGGCTCGGCCATCATCTGGATTTCTTCGTCGTGCAGCCGGTAGTGGATGTCTTCCAATTGCTGGTAGAGCTTGTCCCAGTTGCCGTCGTTCGCCGCCGCGCCCGCGTCCGCCAGCCGCCCGTCGTTCAGGCACGGCTCGCACACGAAGCGAATGTCAGCCTCGCCGATGAACGGCCCCGCATACCCTGGCCGCGTCTCGCCGCAGAAGTAACAGGCCTGCGGCTCGGCGGTGTAGGTGGAGAAGTGGCGGGGGGAGCGGAAGTAGCGGAAAACCACTGTGTCTAGTTCCTTTATTCCCAGCTAAGCCGCTGCCTCCCGGATCGCCCTTGCCATCGCTGCCTCCACCTCAAAGTGTCTCTCCAGAAATGCCAGGATCGCCAGCGCCGACTCGCGGTTGCGGCCGTAGCCCTGCATCCACGCCCCCGTCTCGCGCGCCAGCGCGGGATGCCGCTGCTCGAAGCGGCGCTCGCTAGCAAACGGGTCGCGGTGGGCGGGCTGCGGCGGTTCAATGAACTCGGCCAACTCCATCAGCCGGTCCACCGCATACCCCTGGATGAAACGCGCCGCCGACAGCTTCTCGCCACGCTTGTCACGCAGCAAACCCACGTACAGATTCGTCAGCGCCTCACCCAGCGCGTGGTCGCGGTCGGGCAGCGCGGGGGCGGGGGGCGGTTGCGGGGGTTGGCCGAGTTGGATGGGCGCGCCGGCCCGCTTCCACACCACGCGCCCCGGCGCGTAGGGGATGGCGGCCAACTCCTGCGGCTCGAACACCGCGAACTCGCAGAAGATGCCATCGGCGAACAGGGCTTTGTAGCCGTCGGGCGTGTTCTTGAACGTGTAGGCGAGGGGGTGGGTGGCACTCAGCCAGCCTAGGTCGTCAATGAAAGCGCGCTTGTGCCCTGCCTCCACGATGGCGAAGAAGTCTAGGTCGGAGTATGCGTCCAACCGGTCCAACTCCACCCCCACCGAACCGAGGCCAAGCAGCGCCAGGGCGTGAGGGGTGCTGGCCAGGGATGCGCCGATGGCGTCCAGGCGGTCAAGCAGGAGAGAAGGTTTCATCGTTGCTAGCTGGGAGGCAGGACCAGCCGCGCACAGGCCACCCCGCGGGCGTGTATGACGCGGATATCCCAGATTTCGTGGGAACTGCCCTTAGCGGTGGTGGCCACCCATGACTCGTCTACGGCGCGGCCGCTTGGCCCGACGGGCTGCCCAGGTGTCATCGACCAACCCTCCGATACCTGGCCGCCCGCTGGCATGTATTGAAAGGTTGGCAATTCTCCCTCTTGCAGCCCAACAACCTCCACGACCACGCCGGTGGACTGCACCGTCGCCGTGAGCGCCATGCCCACTGGCAGCGCCGTGCAATTGGGCGGGGTTGGCGGCGAGCTAGCCCCCCCACTGACCGGCGCCACCGTTACCGGCACCCCAAGGCCGGGCCGCGCAAACCAGTCGCGGAGGGTGGCGCATGACACCAGCATGAGCAGGCAGGGCGTCATGAGGCCAAACGATATCCAGCGCGCGCGAATCAACATGCCAAGGCTCGAATACTGTCATGGCGCCGGGGGCAACGCGGCGGGCGAGGAGGTGGCGGGCGGCAGTCAAAGGGGGTGCGACAGCGGTTTCACTTTTGCCCGATAGTTTCCACCCGAATCTCTCGCATAATCGACGAAACTTCTTCCTCCGATTCAATATGCCGGGCTAAGACACTGGCTGTCGTTTCGAGAACCCGATCGCCGAACTGCTTGGCCAGGTCCTGCCGCAGACCCTGACCAATATAGAGCTTCATCAGGGCTTCGACGGACATGTCACGCCCAGCCGCGACATGTTGCAGCGCCGCCAATGTGTCGCTCGGCACGTCCAGCGCAATCGCCTCTTTGGAGCGCGGTCGAATGGTCAGGTGCGGTTGATCGTCGTTAGGCTTCGTCATAGAGTTTCCTTTCGCTGCGAGTTGCCGTCCGCGCCGAAATAATGCGCGTCCGTGCACCGCGCTCGGTATAAACCGCTAACAACAGCCTCTGCGACAGAGAGTAGCCAATGATGAAATCTCGTTCTTCACGATTGCTGGTGTCAGCCTCTCCCAGCTGGTAAAACGGATCGAAGAAGACTTCAACGGCTTCCTCGAATGCCACCCCATGCTTGTCCAGATTGCTACGCGCCTTGTTCTCCTCCCACTCAAACTCAGCTCCCTGCAAACGGTAGACAACATCCATAGCTGTATTTTACACGCTCGCTATGCCCGTGACAGCCAATTTCCTCGCCGCGATGCTTTTGCACGCCCGCATGCCCACCCCCTCTACGCTCCCCTCAGTCCCGCCTCCAGCGCCTCTTTCAGCGACCGCGCCTGCACCACCTCGATCCCGTCCAGCTTCGCCTCCTGCTTGCGCAGCGCGCGTGGGACGATGACGCGCTTGAAGCCCAGTTGCCGCGCCTCGCGCAGCCGCTGGGCCAGTTGGTTGACGGCCCGCAGTTCGCCCGACAGGCCAATCTCGCCGATCAAGGCGCAGTCGGCCAGGGCGGGTCGGTCCAGCACGGACGAGGCGATGGCGAGGGCAATGGCCAGGTCGGCGGCAGGCTCGCTCACCTTGAGGCCGCCGACGACGTTCACAAACACGTCCTGGTCGCCCAGCTTGAGGCCCAGGCGCTTGGTGAGCACTGCCGTGATCAGCAGCAGCCGGTTGAAGTCCACGCCGTTGGGCGTACGGCGCGGGTTGCCGAAGGTCGTCACGCTGGTCAGCCCTTGGATTTCCACCAGTATAGGGCGGGTGCCTTCCATCGTGGCGGCGATGGCGGAGCCGGCGGTATTGATCATTCGCTCGGCCAGGAACGCCTCCGACGGGTTGCGCACCTCTAGCAGTCCGCTGCCCGCCATCTCGAACACCCCCACCTCCGCCGTCGCGCCAAAGCGGTTCTTCGTCGCCCGTAGCAGCCGGTAGGCCTGGTAGTGGTCGCCCTCCAATTGCAGCACCGTGTCCACGATGTGTTCCAGCACGCGCGGCCCGGCCAGCGTGCCTTCCTTCGTCACGTGCCCGATCAGGAACACGGCGATGCCCGACGACTTCGCCAGCCCTTGCAGCCGCACCGCGCACTCGCGGATCTGCGTCACGCTGCCCGCCGCCGAGTTGAGGTCGCCCAGGTAGGCGGTCTGGATCGAGTCGATGACGACCAGCCGCGGTTTGATCGCGCCGATGTGCTCCAGGATGACATCCAGGTTGGTCTCGGTGACAAGATACAGGTCTTCCGGGAACTTGGGCGGCGTGCCGTTGCCCTGTTCGGCCTGCTCCCCTTGCAGCCGCACCGCCCGCATCTTGATCTGGCGCTCGCTCTCCTCGCCGGAGACGTACAGCACCGGGCCGTGGGTCTCGGCCATCAGCGTTGCCAGCGAAAGCATGATTGTGCTCTTGCCGATGCCCGGATCACCGCCCACCAGCACCAACGACCCCGGCACGATGCCGCCGCCCAGCACGCGCGAGAATTCCTCGATAGGCAGCGGCCAGCGCTCCTCGCTCTCGTTCTCGATCTCGTGCAGGCGGCGCGGGGCTGACTTGCCCAGCAGACCGGCCGGCGCGTGGCGCGCGGCGGGCTTGGCGGCCTCCACCACCACCTCTTCCACCATGGTGTTGTAGTTGCCGCACTGCGGGCAGCGGCCCATCATCCGCGGGGTGACGCGGCCGCAGTCCTGGCAGACGTATTGGGTCTTGGTTTTGCTCATGCCGAAAGCATACAGAACGGTTGTTCGGCTGTCAAGTGGTTCCGAAAAACAAACGGCGGGGTGGTCTCCAGGACCACCCCGCCGTTTTTGTCGCCGCAAGGCTATGCCGGCAGCACTTCCGCCGGCTCCGCGTCTTCCGCCTCGGGCGCTTCCTCGTGCGTCGGAACCAGCTTGATTTCCTTGTCCTCAGCCTCGATGCGCACGGTATCGCCGTCCTTGAACTCGCCGGCCAGCATCCCGTCCGAGAGCGTGTCCTCGATCTTCCCCTGGATGACGCGCCGCAGCGGGCGGGCGCCCATGTCCGGGTCATAGCCCAGGTCGGCCAGCAGGGTGCGCGCCTCGGACGTCAGGTCGAGCTTGATGCGGTGCTCGGTGACGCGCTGCCCCACCTTGTGCACTTCCAGATCCACGATCAGGCTGATCTCGGCCTTGGTCAAGGCACGGAAGACGATCACCGCGTCCACGCGGTTGAGGAACTCGGGCCGGAAGACCTTTTTCAGCGAGTCGGTCAGGGTCCGGTGCATGTCCTCGTACTTAAACTGCTCCTCCTGCGCCTCGTCGCGTTTGACGGCGAAGCCCAGTGAGGTCTGGCGCTTGATCAGGTCGGCGCCGATGTTGGACGTCATCACAATGATGGCGTTCTGGAAGTTGACCTTCTTGCCGCGCGCGTCCGAGAGGTGCCCTTCCTCCATGATCTGGAGCAGCATGTTGTGCGCCTCGGGGTGCGCCTTCTCGATCTCGTCGAAGACGACGATGGAGTAGGGGCGGCGGCGCAGGGCCTCGGTGAGCTGGCCGGCGTCCTCGTAGCCCACGTAGCCGGGCGGCGCGCCCACCAGCCGCGAGACGGTGTGGCGCTCCATGAACTCGCTCATGTCGAGCTGTACCAGCGCCTCTTCGCTGCCGAACATGAACTCGGCCAGCGCCTTGGTCAGCTCGGTCTTGCCCACGCCCGTCGGGCCCAGGAAGATGAATGAGCCGATGGGGCGCTTGGGGTCCTTCAGGCCGGCGCGGGCGCGGCGCACCGCCTTGGAGATGGCCACAATCGCTTCGTCCTGGCCGATGATGCGCTCGTGCAAGGCGCTTTCCATCTTCAGCAGCCGGGTGCTCTCTTCCTCGGCGATCTGCATCACCGGCACGCCAGTCCACATGGACACCACCTCGGCGATGTCCTCGGCGGTGACGCGCGGCCCGGTGGTGCGGTCCCAACCCACCCGCATCTGCTCCAGCTTGGCTTCCACCTCGGCCTGGCGGTTCACCAGTTCCTGGGCGTCGTCCAGCCGGTCTTCTTCCACCGCCATCTGGTGCTCGGCGCGGATGCTGCGTAAAGCGTTGATGGCCTGCTTGAAGTTCTGCGCCTCGGGGCTCTTGTACATCCGCACTCGCGACGACGACTCGTCAATCAGGTCAATGGCCTTGTCGGGCAGGAAGCGGTCGGGCACGTAGCGGGCCGAGAGGTGCGCCGCGGCGTCGATCGCCTCCTCGGTGATGATGAGCTTGTGGTGCTCCTCATAGGCCGACTTCACCCCGTGCAGGATATTGATGGTCTCTTCGATGGTCGGCTCGTCCACCGTCACCGGCTGGAAGCGGCGCTCCAGGGCGGCGTCGCTCTCGATGTGCTTGCGGTACTCGTCCAGCGTCGTCGCGCCGATGACCTGCAGTTCGCCGCGCGACAGGGCCGGCTTGAGGATGTTGGCGGCGTCCACCGACGACCCGGCCGACCCCGCGCCCACCAGCATGTGCACTTCGTCAATGAACAGGATGGCTTCGGCCTGCTTGAGCTCCTCGATCACCCGCTTAAGGCGCTCCTCGAACTGGCCGCGGTACATAGTGCCGGCCACCAGCGAGCCCACGTCCAGTTGCAGCACGCGCTTTCCCAGCAGGGGCTCGGGCGTGTCGCCGCTGACGATGCGCTGGGCCAGACCTTCCACGATGGCGGTCTTGCCCACGCCCGGCTCGCCGATCAGGGCCGGGTTGTTCTTCGTTCTGCGCGCCAGGATTTGGATGACGCGCTCAATTTCCATTTGCCGCCCAATGACGGGGTCGAGCTTGCCTTCCTCGGCCATGGCCGTCAGGTCGGTAGCCAGTTGGTCCACCATAGGGGTCTTGGGGCGGTCCTTGCTGCGGGCTTCCTTGGCGGCGGCGGGCTGGCGGCTGGCCGCCTGGACGGGATTTTCTTGCAGCACCCGGCGCGTCTGCCGGCGGATCTGCTCGGCGGAGATGCCGAGCTTCTTGAGCACGTCCATGGCCACGCCCTCGTTCTGGCGCACCAGGCCCAGCAGCAGATGTTCGGTGCCGATGTAGTGATGGCCCATCCGGCGGGCCTCGTCCACCGCCAGCTCCAGCACGCGCTTGGTGCCGGGGGCCAGGTCAATTTTGCTCACTGCGGACGAGCGGCCGCCGGTGGCGCCGGTCAGCCGTTCCACCATCTCCTGCACCCGGCGCTGCTCCACCCCCAGGTCGCGCAGCACGCGCCCGGCCACGCCGCCTTCCTCGCGCATCAGACCCAGGAGCAGGTGCTCGGTGCCGATATACGCATGCCGCATGCGTTCGGCTTCTTCTTGCGCCAGGCTCAGCACGCGGCGTGCGCGCTGGGTGAAGCGTTCCAGTTTGTTTGACACGCGATAACCTCCCTGAGCAGTCTACCTACGCCTGACCTCCGCACGAACCGATCGCCGGAGGGGTGTTTCGCTCACTAGCCGTATTGTACCAAAATCCCCAAAACCGGAAGCTATCCGTTCTGGGGAGGCAGGTTAAGCGCAGATTGGAAATGCCGCTTAAGCGGCAGGGGCGCTTCATCGAGCGCCCCTGCGGTCAAGCCAGATGCGGTTTCAGCCTTCGCCCTCGACTTCATCCAGGTCGGGAGCAGTCGCCGCGACTGTCTCCCAGTCCACGTCCTCATAGTCCGCCGAAGAGACGCGCTTCAGGCTCAGGCCCATGCGGCGCTTGTCGGCGTCGATCTTGAGCACGCGCAGGGTGAGGGGCTGTCCCTCGCTGACCACCTCGCGCGGGTGCTCCACGTGCCCATCGGTCAACTCAGAGACGTGGATCAAACCCTCGATCTCGTCTTCGCCCTCCACCCGGGCAAAAGCGCCAAACTTCGCCAGCTTGGTGATAGTGCCCTTGACCAGTTGGCCGATCTGGTATTTCTTCTGGATGACGGTCCAGGGATCATCTTCGCGGCGCTTGAGCGACAGGCCGATGCGCTTGCGGTCGTGGTCCACGTTCAGCACCACCACTTCCACTTCCTGGCCCACGCGCAGCACCTCGTTGGGGTGGGTGATGTGCTTCCACGACAGCTCGGAGAGGTGCACCAGCCCGTCCGCGCCGCCAATATCGACGAATGCCCCGAACTCGGCCAGGCTGATGACGTGGCCGGTGCGCACGTCGCCGGCCTTGATCTCGGCCAGCAGCCGGTCTTTTTGCGCCTCGCGCGACTCCTTGGCCGCCGCGCGCTCGCTCAGGATCAGCCGGTTGCGGCTGCGGTCCACTTCGATGACCTTGACCTGCATCGGCTCGCCCACCATGCGCGCCCACTTCTGCTCGGGGGTGTCGCCCTCGGAGCGGCGGCGGCGCGACGGGCCGAGCTGGCTGGCGGGCACAAAGCCGCGCACGTTGCCCAGCTTGACGATCAGCCCGCCCTTGTTGAACCCGGCCACCGCGCTGCTGTACACGTCCTGCGAGGCCAGCAGGCTCTCGGCGTCGCGCCAGTCCTGCTCTTCGCGCGCGCGCGTGAGCGACAGCACCACGTTGCCGTTGCGGTCTTCCGGGTCCAGCACGTAGACCAGCACCGTCTGACCGGGGGCCAGGCTGGTGCGGGTCTGCGCGTCGAGGCTGTCCAACTCGCGTCCGTTGATGACGCCTTCGGATTTGGCGCCCACGTCCACCAGGATTTCGCTGTTGGTGACGCGAGCGATGACGCCCTCGCGGATCTCGCCGCGGCTGGGCATATGCAAACCGTAATCTGAGTCGAGCAGCGCCAACATTGGGTTAGCGTCGGCGGCGCCCGCTGGCGGCTCGACGGGTGGATAATTAGATGACATGCAGTTAGTCTTCTCCATCCTACAAGGTGGGCGGAATTATACGGCTGAATCGGCGGAATCGCAACCAGGACGCGGGACGCGCGACGGGCGGCGGGCGACGCGTGGATGGAGCAGGCGCCCTCAGTTCCTGTCGGGCCCTTCTCCTGAGCCGGGTTTCGGCGCCGGTCTATTGCGCCGCCGCTCAGGAGAAGGGTTGCGGTGAAGCCATTTACCGCATAATCACCGGCAAATGCAGGCGATTCACGATCAGTTCGATCATTGCCGCGGCCAGGTTGTTTGCGTAGTCCGGCTCCTTATCCGCCGCGTAGGCGCTGCTGGCGATGGCGGCCGTGTTGGTGAATACCGTCCCCAGCGCGAAGGTATCCGTTACCCGCACGGTCACCAGGATGTCGTTCCACCACCCGCCGTCGACGGGATCGCTGCCGTTCCAATCCCACGCCACCGCCTGCCCGCTGACGTGATCCGGCGCGCGGTCACAGAAGTAGGTCGGGCCGCACAGCCGCTGTTGGGCGCCGACGAACGCCAGCCCGGCCGGCAGGGTATCGGTGATGCGTACGCCGCCGGTGGTGCCCCACGGCCAGCGGTTGGCGAAACGCAGCGTGAACGTCAGCAGTTCGCCCACGCCCGGATCGCCCGCGGTAAGGGTCTTCTCAACAGATAGGTCGGGGCCGGTGCCCACCATCACCACGGATGTGTTGTCGGCTGGGTTGGCGTCGCCAGGCGGCGTCATGATCTGGGCCGTGTTGGTGAGCAACGTGCCGTTGGGCAGGTCGAAGCTAAGCCACATATTCAGGTTGGTGGTCCAGCCAGGTTCCAAGCGGCTGAGGGTGAGCGTCAACACGTTGCCGGCCACGCCGCCCGACCATTCCTCCCAGAAGCCGGTGCCCCACCCGTCCAGGGTCAGCGCCGCCGGGAACGTGTCCGTGATCAGCACAGTCTCGTAACTCGTGTCGCCGACGTTGGCGATGCTCACGTCGTACTGGATACCGTGCTCACCCTGCCAGTGAGCCGTCTTGACCACCCGCAGATTCGGGCCGCTGTAGACGGTCTCGCTAACGCAGTCCATCTGGTCGTAGGGGTTGTCCTCGAAGATGCCGTCCGAAATCGTGACACAGTTGGTGATCACCGTGCCCGACGGCAGGTCTGGGTCGATCGCGAACCGCACGCGAATCGCGTCGCCGTAGCCGTTGTCCAGTTCATTGAATTCCCACACCACCGCACTGCCGGTCACCAGGGTGGGGGTGACCAGGCTTGGCTGGCCGAACCAGTTCTCGCGCACCGCATCCACGAACGTCAGCCCGGTGGGGATCGTCTCGGTGACGCGCACGGTCTGCGTCGCCGGCACGTTGCCGTCGTTGCCGAAGTTGATCCAGTAATTGGCCTCGCCGCCGGGCGCAAGTTGCCCGTGGCCCCAGTTCTTGTCGATCCACAGGTTGTGGCGCGCGAAGCTCTGGTAGTGCTCCACCTGGGCGGTGTTGTCATCGGTCTCCAGGTCGTTGCTGGCCGTGATCACCGCTGTGTTGACGAGTTGCGTGTCCATCTGCGCGTCTTCATCTAGATGCACGCGCACGTACACCTGGCTGCACCAGTTGCCGGGGATGGACGGCCGGGTGAGCACAACCTCGCCCGGCCCGCTGGGCAGGGCGATCCAGCCGGGGTGCTGTCCCCACCAAGTGTCAAACGTCGTGGAAAGCGGCAGGGTGTCGGTGAGGATCACTTCGGTGCTGGCCGTACCGCCGTTGTTGCACGCGTTCAGGGTGTAGACGTAGTCCTCGCCCGGCAGGGGGTCCCATGTCCACGGCCACTTGCCTACGTTCAGGTGCGTATCATTGGCGACGATCTTGCCGCTCCAGTTCGCCGTCCGGCTGGCGGGGTCGCCGTCGTCGTACGGGTTGCTGGTGGCGATCTCCACGTCGTGCGCCAGCGTGTCCGTCTCGGCTCCGGTGACGGTGACGAACAGGAAGAACTGTCCGTCGCTGTAGGCCGGCAGGGTGCCCATGTCCCACACGATCGGCCCGCTGCCCGAGCCGGCCTGCGCGCCGGGCGAGGTATCGCCCAGGTATTCGGCGTTCGTCAGGGTGCTGGTGATGACCACGTTCTCCGCCGAGGCGCCGCCGTCGTTGTGGTACTGCACGGTCAGCACGAAGTTGCCGCCTGCCGCCGGCTGGCCGTCGGCCCACGTGTAGATGCTCACGCGCGGCACGGGTTCCTCAAAGATATTGAACACCTGGTCGCCATCCGGCTCGATGTAGCTGACGGCCACATCATGCCCCGGTGTCAGGTCCCACTCGCCGCTGGCGTCGCACAGGTAGCCGCCGCCGTTCGGATTGACCGTGAAGTCATAGCCCGGCCCGCCCGGCTCCCAGATCTCGCAGCGCCCGTCCACCGGGTTGGGCAGCCAGGGCGCCGTCACCGTGCCGGAGATGGTGTCAGCATTCACGTCCAGCGCGCCGGTGATCGTCCCGAGGCGAACCGCGGCCGTGTAGCCGTTGTCCATGCTGGCATACACCCAGTCGCCGGGCTGCAAGTCGGGCCTGGGCGACCAGCCCGAAACCACATAGAGATCGGTCGTGAAGCCCTGTCCGCCGCCCCACCACGGCACCACGCCGGTCGTCAGCGTGGCCGTCGCCTTGAGCGCGCCCAGCCCGTCGGTGAGGGTGATCCAGAGCGTGTGCCCGCTCTCGTAATTTCCTTCCACCCAGTCGTGTCCATAGTTGACGCGCAGGTCCAGGTCGAGGGGATACAGGTAGAAGATATTGATGACGCTGTCACCGTCCGGTTCCACGTAGCGCACCGCCACGTCCTGCCCGCGCTCGACGTCCCAGCCCACGTCGCTAAAGTCGCAGGTGAAGCCGCCCCCGTCCGCCGCCACGCCACTGACCTCGATGCCGGGCGGGCCGTTCTCCACCCACACCTCGCACCGCACCGTCAGGGTCAGCGGATCGAACCAGGCGGCGTTCAGGGTGCCGGAGAACGTGTCGTTGTCCACATCCAGCACGCCGTCAATCGTCCCGATCGGGTCCACGGTCGTGGTTGCCGTGCCGTTTGTCGCAGTCACCACATCGCCCGGCTCGAAGCTGGGCTGCTCAGGGTCCCACCCCCACTCCCAGGTGCGAAACTCGCCGCTGCCGTCGGCCTCACCCGAGACCGTGGCCTTGACGCCATCACCATCGCTCACCGTCAGTGTCACCGTCGCGCCCGGGTCGGTGAAGGCCATCGCCCACTCGTGCGCGTAATTCACATCCATCACGATCCCGGCCGCCCCCGGCGTCAGCACCGGGTTGCTCACGGGCTGCGTCCAGGTGATGCCGTTCGCCGATTCGGCATAGCCAATGGTGCGCACCGGCCCAGCCACATTGCCGAACCACATTTGATACAGTCCCCCCTCCAGCCAAATCGACAAGCCGCGCAGCCCGCCGCCGTCGAATCCCTCCGTCATCACCGGGTTGCCCGCATACTTGGTCCAGGCGATGCCATCGGACGACGTGGCGTATCCAAATTGCCCGTTGGCGTGGTACCACATCTCGTAAGTCGCGCCGTTCTTGATAACTTGCGGCCAAAACACGAAGTCTTCATCCCACGCGCCCACTGTGCCGGTGAGCACCGGGTTGCCGGGGTGCTTGGTCCACGCGATGCCGTCGGCCGACGTGGCATAGCCGATGGCGCACTGGCTGTAGTCGCCGTTGCAGCCGTGGTACCACATCTTGTACGTGCCGCTATCGTTGATGATGGTCGGGCCATCGGCCTCGCCCTCGTCCCATGCACCGCCCCCGCCCGCAGCCAGCACCGGGTTGCTATCGTAGACCTCCCAGTCCACCCCATTCGTGGAGGTCGCGTAGCCGGTTTGCCACACAGTGCTGCTGCCCCCGGAGAACCACATCTTGTACAGGCCGCCCTCCGCCAGCAGCGCCGCCTGCCCGCGATACACATCGTCCCAGTCGCCGGGGTCGCCCACGCCCAACACGGGATTGCCGGCATCCTTCACCCAGCTCGCCCCATCGTTGGACGCGGCCAGCCCCACCTGCCAGCCGGACGCTAAGTGAAAGCCGCTGTACCACATCAGATACTGCCCGCTGTCGGAAATCACGCGCGGGTGGTCTACCCGCCCTCCATCCCAGTCGCCTCCGGCCGTGACGGCGCTCGGCAATAACGCCGCGCCGCCGCCCAACAGACCCGGCTCCGGGGTGCGGTCAGATACCACCGGCCCCACCCAGCGGCGCGGGGCAGGGGAGCGGGGCACCTCGGCAGCCGGTGGAGGCGGGGCGGACTCATCCGCCATGAGGCGCTCGGGGCCGCCGCGCCACCCTGCGGGGAAGGAGGCCTCAACCAGGTCAGTCCCTTCCGAGTGGGCCGGCCGGCCACGGGCCGCGGCCCCCAAGGTCACTGTTGTCAGGCCCAGCGCCAGCGCCAGCGCCGCCAGGATGCCAGTCAGTCGATAGGCGCGCATCGCGTCTCCTCGTCTCCCCCAATTGGATTAAGACGGCCCGCTAGGTCAAAAAAAAGACACCCAGGCATCGCCTGGGTGTCTCGTCAGCCGCAAGGAATGTAAAAGGGTCATGCACCCCCGCAAGTGCAACGCCGCCCTCCAAAGTTAAGGATCAGTTTAGCATTGCGCGGTGGGGCTTGTCATGTGACATTGATCACTTTTTGGCGTTGGCGCCGCTGGGTCCGCCGCAGGTCGACCTGTCTTGCGTCACTGCTGCCACTGGTGGGCCGTGTCGATGGCGGCCTTCAGGTTGTCCCACGGCGTATCGCTCGGCACGGTGCAGTCCGCGCCCAAGATGAAGCGCTCCGGCGCTTGCCGTAGCGCCGCCTCGGCTGCTGCGCGCACGTCGGGCATCCAGCGGCCCGTGATCTCGCCCTGGCGGTCCAGCCCGCCCATGAAGGGCCGCCCAAAGAACTCGGCCGCCTGGCGCGGAGTCAGGGTCTGCGCGCCCACCCGCAGGCTGCTGTTGACCACGTGCCCGCCATAGTCGCGGAAGGGGCTCAGGTCGTCGTAGCCGCCCTCATAGTCGCAGATGTGCAGGATGTTAAAGGTACAGTCCTTGATCTCTTCCCAGACGGCCAGGTCGGTTGGCTTGATGTAACGCTCAAAGATGTCGGTGCCGGAGAAGTGCCCGGCCTCGCCGCCCTGGGTGGAGGCGTAGAACCCATCCACGCCTGCGCGCTTGCAGCCGCGCACCAGCTTGAGCACGTTGGCGGTCATGATGTCCAGGCCCTTCTTCACCGCCTCGGGGTCCTCGCGCAGGTGCGTGTCTAGGGCCGCGGCCCCAGCCCAGCGCCGCGCCCACATCAGCGGCGAGTACAGGGTCATGATGACCAGGGCCTCGCGCCCGGCGGCCTGCGCCAGCCCATGCGCCACCGCCACTGGCGCGTCAAAGAAGTCGTCCGGGTAGAGCGGGGCATTGGCCCACCCCGCCGGGCTGCGCAGCGCGCCGGCTGGCGGCAGGGTCTGCTCGTACTGCACCTTCACAAAGTCCATGCCCGTGTGCCGGAAGAACGCCAGGTGCTTGTCCACCGCTGCCTGTCCGGCGTGGTGGCTTGGGTCGAAGTGCAGAAAGAAGGCCGCGGGCACGTGGGCGGGCGGGGTGGAAGCCTGGACGAGGCTCAAAACCTGGTCGCGTTTGTTCATAGACGTCTACTATACACCCGACCTGCGCGCGCCGGCCCAATCTATCTGTCCTCTCACTTGACATCCACCCCGCCGTTCTCTACCCTCTTTCCGTCGTCCGTCGTCCGTCGTCCGTCGTCCGTCGTCCGTCGTCCGTCGTCCGT
>CAZCEC010000076.1:0-3826 GCA_964497615.1 uncultured Anaerolineales bacterium
CAGCCCCCGCGAGTTGGTCAGCCGCGTCAAGGCCGTGCTGCGCCTCACTGAGGCCGCCGCGCCCGCCGAGAAGTCCCTGCTGGTCATCGACGACCGCCTGAGCCTGAATTTCGACCGGCGCGAAGTGCTCGTCAACGGCCAGCCGGTCAAGCTCCGCCCCACCGAGTATCGCCTGCTCTACCACCTGGTCCAAAACGCCGGCTGGGTTGTCCCCCACGACCAGTTGCTCGCCAAAGTCTGGGGCTACGAATACCGCGAGGAAACGCACTACCTGCGCCTGTACATCAACTATCTGCGCCAGAAGCTGGAAGCGGACCCCGCCCACCCCCAATACATCCTCACCGAGCGCGGCGTCGGCTACCGCTTCGTGGACTTCCGCCGCGCCACCGCTGCCTCCTCCCCCGCCGCCCCCGCCTGACCGCCCTCGTCACGCCCCCCCGCCTCCTCCACCCCGCCGCGTCCTGGCCGCCAGCCTTCGACCTCCGCCCCCGGCCGAACGTCCTCGTCGCGTCCCCGCCCCGCCTGCCCCCATACTTTCGTGGGTTGCGGGGTCCCTCGTCGCCCTCTAATACTCCTCTTACGTCCCTCCATCACTCCTCATATGCACCCTGCCTATAGTACGGACAGACAAACCAATTGCGACGCACATCGCCAAAGGAGGACCGAATAATGAACAACATCACCCGTTGGGACCCCGCTCGTGAGTTTGTCAGCCTGCGTGAGGCCATGAATCGCCTGTTCGAGGACTCCGTCGTCGGCGGCTATGCCCAGCAGCGCGACGGCCAGCCGGGCGAACTGCGCCTCCCCATCGAGGCCTACGTCACCGACCACGAGATCGTGGTCCGCGCCGCCGTCCCCGGCCTCAAGCCCGAAGAGGTCGAGATCACCATCGAAGGCGACGCCCTGACCGTGCGCGGCGAGTTCCCGCGCCCCATCGACAACGTCAACTATCTCTTCACCGAGCGCCCGTGGGGCCGCTTCAGCCGCACCCTGCAGCTCAACGTCCCCGTTGAGGCGGAGAAGGCCGAGGCCGTCTTCGAGAATGGCCTGCTCACCCTCACCCTGCCCAAGGCTGAGGCCGTGCGCCCCAAGGTCATCCCCATCAAGGCCAAGAGCTAATCCGCGCCGCCAATTGAACAGCGGCCCGGGCATTGAACACATGCTCGGGCCGCCACTCTCCCTCTCCTCCGGCCTGCTCTCTCCAGGCCGGGCGCTTTCATTCATCGAGCCCCATCCCCCCTTATCCCCGCCCTCTCCCTTCCGCCTCCCGCCGGCTGCCTTCTGCTCTCCTCCACCGGCACAACTCCCCCAACTGCGCCATCCACCGACCAGCCTCCGACCGCAACGTCCGGCCTCCGACTTCCGACTTCTGAAGTCCGCTCTTAGCTCCCTGTCCCCCGTCGTCGGTCGTCCGTCGTTCGTCGTCGTGACCTCACCCCACAATGCCGATCAAACCACGCCGTCATCCGGTTTAGCCTATCCACCCGGTGCAGCGGCTCGCCCGCCCGCGACATCTCGTGCCCCTCGCGCGGATAGCGGATCAGCGTCACCTCCCGCCCCAGCCGCTTCAGCGCCGCGTACAATTGCTCCGCCTCCGACACCGGGCAGCGGTAGTCCTGGTCCTGGTGCTCGATCACCAGCGGCGTCTTGATGTTGCGCACATACGCCAGCGGCGACTGCTGCCACGCCCGCGCGATATCGTCGAACGGGTACATATCGAACTCGCGCTCGATGAGCTGCGGCACGTCCGTCGTCCCGAAGAACGACAGCAGGCTGTACAGCCCGCGCTGCGCCCACGCGCATGCGAAGCGGTGATCGTGCCCCACAATCCAGGCCGTCATGTACCCGGCATAGCTCCCGCCCGTCACCGCCAGCCGCTTCGGGTCCACGAACCCCAGCCCCACCACGTGGTCCACCCCGGCCAGGATGTCGTGCATCACATGGTCGCCCCAGTCGTTGTGGATGGCCTCCGAGAATTCTTCGCCATACCCGTCCGCGCCGCGCGGGTTGCAGTAGAAGAGCGCATAGCCCCGCGCCGCGTGCACCTGCCATTCGATCCACATCCCCGGATGGCTCGGCCCCCACATCACGTGCGGCCCGCCGTGAATGTGCAGCACCAGCGGCACGCGCTGGCCGGCCCGGTATCCCACCGGCTTATACATCCACCCCTGAATCTCGCGCCCGTCCGGCGCGCGGTAGCGCACCTCTTCCGGCCGCGCCACTTCCACCGCCTCCAGCAGCTTCGCGTTGAAGTCCGTCAGCCGCGTCTCGCCCCGCCCGGCGCGCCCGGTGACGTACAGATCGGCGGGCCGGTCCGGCGCCCACGCCGCAAACGCCAGCCGCCCCGCCGCATCCGCCGAAAAGCCGGTCACCATCCGGTCGCCCCCCGCCACGCGCCGCACCCGCGGCTCGCCCTGGGCATTGGCGCGGTAGATGTTCGTCACGCCGCTGTCTTCCGCGTAGAAGTATAGGTGCTGGCTATCCGCCGCCCAGATCGGCGAATGAATCGCCCGGTCAAGCTCAAGGGTCAGGTCGCGCCCGCGCCCGCCCCGCGCCGGCAGCACCGCCAGCCGCCACAGCCGGCCCATCCCCCCGCCCTCCGGCCGCCGCAGCGCCGCGATCCACTTCCCATCCGGCGACATGCGCGGCGCCGAGTAATGAAACTCGTCCCGCGTCAGCCGCGTGACGGGCTGGCGCTTGCCCGTGGCCGCGATGCGCACCAGGTCGTGCCGCTCCCACGGCCGCCGCTGCGGGTCGCGCGCCTGCGTCGCCAGCAGGAAGCGCCCGTCCGGCGTCCAGCTCACCTCGTCAAAATCCACCTCGCCGTCCGTGCGGCGTTCGGCTTTGGGCTTGGCCGGGTCAGCGCCGCTGGCGTCCGGCGCAGCGGGCACCTCCATCACATACACATGCCGCCGCCGGTCGTCGAAATACTCCGTTCCCGTCCGGTAGGGGTGCCGCGTGATGACCCGCGGATCGGTCTTCTGCCGTTCGGCGTCCTCGTCGCGCTCGCGCTGGTGCCGGGCCTCCAGGCTGGTCGTCGGCGGGGCTGGCTCCTCCCCGCGATCCTCGCGCCGCCGCTCCTCCGCATTCGCCCGCGAGATAAACGCCAGCCGCCGACCGTCCGGGCTCCACACCGGGCCTGTGGCCCCCTGCGCCCGCGCCGTCACCGCCCGCGCCTCGCCCCCTGCAAGGTCAATGAGGTGAATTTGCGGCTTATCCCCCCGCGCCGAGACGAACGCCAGCCGCTGGCCGTCCGGGCTCCAGCGCGGGCTCGTGTCCGATTTCGGACCAAAGGTGAACTGCCGCACCCGCGCCGCGCGCCCACCCTCCAGCGTCGCCAGCCAGATGTGCCGCCGGTACTGGTTGCCCAGCCGGTCAACCGTCATCCGCACAAACGCGATCTGTTTTCCATCCGGGCTGATCTGGGGGTCTTCAACGATCTTGAGGTCGTACAGGTCCTCGGCCTTGATCCCGCGCTTCTTAGCTGTGGGCAATGGTGTCTCCTATTCGCTCCCTGTCTGTCGTCGGCCGTCGGTCGCCCCTCGCACTCCCGAAGGAGCTTCATCCTTCATCCTTCATCCTTGCCTTCCGGCACTCCTCACACGGGCACAATCCCCTCAAATATCCCCACGTATACATCCCCGTGTGGTGCCCGTCTTCCCACTCCGGCTGGATGGCGTAGTTCCCCACCGGCACGATGCGCGTGATCTTGTAGCTCTTCACCGGCGACAGGGGAATCAGGTCCATCACGCTCGCGTCTGGCGGCCCGCCCATGTTCTCGTGCCCGCCCCGGCACTCCACGCACGGGCACGCCTCCCGCAGCCCC
>CAZCEC010000076.1:3836-29102 GCA_964497615.1 uncultured Anaerolineales bacterium
CATCAGCGGATACTCGCTCACATGCCCATCATCCCACGGCACCACCAGCACCCCCCGCCCCCGGTCGAGTTTGATCGCCGTGGGCCTCATGGACCCTGCACCACCTGCAAGTAGTTCTGCACCGCCCACCCAAAGCGCGTGTTCGAGGCCGGGTCCACCAGGTACCACCAGGTGAAATCGTTGGCATTCGTTGGCCCGGCCTGCACCTGGAACACCTCGTTCTCAATCGCCAAGTAGTTCACCGTACTCTCCAGGCTCGGCTCGGCCCGCAGGTTGAGGAATCCGGCGTCGCCCGTGCCCACCACCTGCACGTACGCCCCCACGCCCACCTCCCCTGGCGGCGGCGGCGGCGCCGTCACCGTCGCGTCCTCCGGCGGCACGGTCGGCGGCGACTGGATAGTCGCCGTCGCCACGATGGAGGTGGCTGGCGGCGGCTGCGTGATCACCACCGCCGTCGCCGTCGGCTGGAGCAGCCCCGCCGGCCGCGTCACAATCACCAGCGCCGCCAGCGCCATCGCCCCCACGATGAAGGCGGCCGCCACCAGCGCCAGCAGCCACCACGGGATATAGCCCGCCGACTCGCGGGGAGAAACAGGCGGCAGCGATTGATAGCTCATCTAGGGCTGACTCCCTCGCAGCGCGCCACCAGCACCGTGATGTCGTCGAACGCGGCCGCTTCGCCGCGAAAATCAAACACATCCTCAAAGATCGCTGCGCACACCTGCGCCGCGCTCTCGCCCCGCCGCCGGTCCACCAGACCCACTAATCGCTCCACCCCATACGATTCCATGGCCTCGTTGACGGCATCCGGCACGCCGTCGGAATAGGTCACCAGCAGGTCCCCTGCGCCCAACTCCACCGTACACTCTTCCAGCACCAGCCCCGGCAGCATACCCAGGAAACGCCCCTCGGCGTTCAACTCTTCCGGCGGGCCGCCGCTGGCCCGGTACAGCAGCGGCATGTCTTGCCCGGCGCGCACGTAGCACAGCCGGCCGGTGGCGATGTTGAGCACCCCATAGAACACCGTCACAAACATGTCGTCGTTGGACGACACCTCCAGGATGCCGTTGTGCACCGCCAGCGCCACCTCGCCCGGCGACAGGCTCCGCCGCGCGTGTGCCAGGAACAGCGTCCGCGTTACCGCCATGATCAGGGCCGCATGCACGCTCTTGTCGGAGACGTCCGCCATCAGCAGCCCCACGTGCTCGGCATCCAGCGCCAGCACGTCATACAAATCGCCGCCTACATGCCGCGCGGGCACGTTCCGCCCCGCGAACGCATAGCCGGGCGCGGGCGGGAAGTGCTCCGGCAGCAGGCTGCGCTGCACCTCGGCCGCGATCTCCAGCTCGCGCTCCATGCGCTCCTTGGCGACGATCTCCGCCTGCGCTTCCTTCAGCTCATCGTACGCTTTTTCTAGTTCGATATTCTTCTGTGAAAGCTCCGCGATGGCCGCCTTGTCCGCCGCCCGCAGGTTGGCGGTAATACGCCGGATCATGCCCAGGGCCATGTTCGGGCTGCCGCGCAAGAAGTCGTTGAACGTCTCCTCGCTGATCTCCAGCACCGTGGTATCGGCCACCGTGCGGGCGCTGGCGCTGCGCGGCTTGCTCTCAATCAGCGCCATCTCCCCAAAGAACTCGCCCGGCTGCCGCAGCGCCAGCAGCCGTTCCCCCACCGGCGCCAGCTTCTGCGTGATCGCTACCTGCCCGTCGGCCACAATATAGAAGACGTGCTCGGTCTCCCCTTCGCGGATGAGCACGTGCCCCCCCGGATAGGTCCGCACGTGCGCCACCTGGCACAGCGCGTCCAACTCCGTGGGCGAAATATCTTTGAACGCCTCCCGAATGACCGCCGCCGCGTCAACCATGCGCCTTATCGTATCCCATTCGCTCTGATATACAAATCAGTGACCCCGCAATGCCCACCTTAGCCCGCCCGCTGCCCCTTCTTCGTCCCAGCGCGCTTACCCGCAGTCCGCTTCGCCGCCTTCTTGGCCGCCCCCGCCCCCTTCGCGGCTGTCTTCTTCGCCGCGGGCTTCCGCGCCGTTTTCTGCGTTGCGCCGGCCTTCTTCGCAGCGGTCTTCGGTGCCCCAGACTTCCTCTTCGCCACCTTCTGCTTTCCGCCGTCTGCCTTCGGCTTGCCGCCCACCGCCTTCTTCGTCTTTCGTCCTTCGTCTTTCGTCCCCTCCGCTCGCCCCCTCAACCACTCCCGCAGCCGCTCCACCGGCCAAGTATTGATCACCCGCTCCGGCGTCGCCCACGCCCGCCGCGCAATCCCCACGCCAAAGTGCGCCAGGTCGAAGTTCCCAGGCTGGTGCGCGTCGGTGTTGATCGCCAGCAGACAGCCCAGCTCCAGCGCCCGCTGAGCGTACACGTCGTCCAGGTCCAGCCGCGACGGGTGCGCGTTGATCTCCAGCGCCACCCCCGCCTGGGCCGCCGCCTGCAGCACCGCCTCCATGTCCAGGTCCGCGCCGTCGCGGTCGGGTAATAACCGCCCGGTCGGGTGCCCAATGATGTCCACGTGCCGGCTCTCAATCGCCCGCAGCATCCGCGCCGTCACCTGCTCGCGCGGCTGGCGCAGGGTCGTGTGCAGCGACGCCACGACGACGTCCAACTCGGCCAGCACATCATCGTCATAGTCCAGCCGCCCGTCCGCCCGGATTTCCACCTCGCTCCCCTGGAGCAGCGTGAAGCCCGCCCCCATCGCCTTCTGCGCCTTGTCAATTTCCTTGCGCTGCGCCCGCAGCCGCTCCGGCGTCAGCCCGCCCGTCACCCCCAGGCTCTGCGAGTGATCGGTGATTGCCAGGCACACCAGCCCGCGCTCGCGCGCCGCCTGCGCCATCTCCAGGATGCTCACTGCCCCGTCGCTCCAGGTGCTGTGCGCGTGCAGGTCGCTCCGCAGATCGTCCAACGCCACCAGGCGGGGCAGCTTGCCCTTCGCCGCCGCCTCGATCTCGCCCCGGTCCTCGCGCAGTTCCGGTGGGACGAAGTCCAGCCCCAGCCGCCCATACACCTCGGCCTCGGTGGCGCACAGGATTTCCTCGCCGTTCTCGCGCGTCAGCGCGTGCTCGCTCAGCGACAGCCCCGGCTTCAGCGCCAGCTCGCGCAGCTTGACGTTATGGTCCTTGCTCCCGGTGAAGTATTGCAGCAGGGTGCCAAAACGCGCCTTCGGCAGCACCCGCACATCCGCCTGCACCCCGTTGGCAAATTCCACCGATGACTTGGTGGGCCCCTTGCCCAGCACCCGCGCCACGCTCGGCTGCGCGCAGAACACCTCCATGATCGGCCCCGCCTCGTCCGCCGCCACCAGGAAGTCCAGGTCCCCAATCGTGGACCGCCGCCGCCGCAGGCTGCCTGCTGCCTCGGCATGCTCCACCCCCGGCAGTCCCCGCAGCAGCTTCAGCACCTCCTGCGCCAGATTCCACGCCTGCCCCAGCGGCCGCCGCCCCGTCGCCCGCCGCGCCAGCGACTCGATCCCGGCCAGGATTTTCGCCTCCGACTTTTCGCCCATCCCCGGCAAGCCCCGCAGCTTGCCCGCCCGCGCCGCCGCCTCCAGGGCCGGCACCGTCGTGATCCCTAGTTCTTTCCAGAACAGCGCCGCCTTCTTCGGCCCCAAGTCCGGCACCGCCATCACCTCAATCAGCCCCGCCGGGATCTCGGCCTTGAGCTTCTCATAGAACCCCAACTTGCCGGTCTCCAGCAGTTCCCCAATCTTGTCGGCGATGGCCTCGCCCACGCCGGGGATCTGGCGCAGCGCCCCTTCCTTCCACACCGCCGCCAACTCGCGGTTGTGCTCCCGCAGCGTCTCCGCCGCCCGCCGGTAGGCGATGATCTTGAACTTGTTCTCGCCCTTGATCTCCAGCAGGTCGCCGATGTCGGCGAACACCTTGGCGATTTCCTGATTGTTCATGGTCAATACCCGGCGAAGTTCTGCACCAGCAGCCACTGCGTGCCGTTGTAGGCGATGCCCACTCCCACGAATTGATAGTTCGTGTTGAGGATGCCGGCCGCGTGCGGCGGGTCCGTCATGAACCACGCCATGGACGCCTCGGCAATCGCCACCGGCCCCTCGCGATGGCCGTACCAGTTCTCGCTGGCCCAGGCATAGCCCGCGTTCAGGATCATGGACCGCGCCAGCCCAATGCCGGTGATGGGGTCGTAGTGGCCGCGATACCCCCGCGCCACCATGTCGGCCACCCGCGCCCGCGCAATGCCCATGATCACTTCATCGCGAACGTAAGGCTCCAGCCCCGCCGCCGCCCTCTGCGCGTTGATCAGGTCAATGTTGTACTGCTCCGCCGCCGCCACATCCGCCGACACCGGCGGCGCCACCCACACCGGCGGGATCGGCGTCAATGTCGGCGGCCCAGCCTCAACCGCCTCGCCCCCAGCGCCGCCCCCGCCCGTCTCGGCCGCCACCGCCGCCGTCGGCGTCTGCGCCGCCACCCGCTTCTCCGCTGTCGGCTCCACCGTCACTGGCACGCCCGTCGCCAAGACCGCCGTCGGCCGCGCGGTCGCCATCTCCGTCTCTGTCGGCAGGATAATCTGCACCACCACAATCGGCTGGAGCGTCTCCGTCGCCGTGGGCGGCGGTGTCATCGGGTTCACGGCGCAGCCCGCGGCCACCAGGCACGCCGCGGCCAAGGCGGCCGCCTCCCGCGGCCATCCCGTCCCACCTCGCCTCAAGCGCCGGGCGCTCTCCCGTGCGTCATTTGCCTGCATTTTGGGCACGCCGCGATTATACCGGATTCAACGCCCTCCACCCGCCGCCGGGTCGACTGTGGTATCCTGGCCGGGCAATGTCCCGGAGCCACCTCATGCCCTTTCCCATTGATCAGGTCCGCGCCCAATTCCCCGCCCTCGCCTCTGGCGCCGTCTTCTTCGACAACCCCGGCGGCACCCAGGTCGCCCGCCGCGTCGTCGAGCGCATGAGCGACTACCTCCTCCGCACCAACGCCAACCACGGCGGCGCGTTCCAGACCTCGCGCGACTCGGACGAGGTCAGCGACCTCGCCCACACCGCCCTGGCCGATCTCCTCGGCGCGCGCTCCCCGGCCGAGATCGTCTTCGGCCAAAACATGACCACGCTCACCTTCACCCTCTCCCGCGCCCTTGGCCGCCTGCTGGCCCCCGGCGATGAGATCGTCGTCACCCGCCTCGACCACGACGCCAACGTCTCGCCCTGGCGCCTGCTGGCCGAGGACCGCGGCGCCGTCCTCAAGTGGGTGGATTTCCGCCCCGAGGACTGCACCCTCGACATGGCCGACTTCGAGTCCCAGATCAGCGACCGCACCAAGATCGTCGCCTGCGGCTACGCCTCCAACGCGGTCGGCACCATCAACGACATCGCTTCGGTCATCCAGTTGGCCCACGCCGTGTGCGCGCTGTGCTACGTGGACGCGGTGCAGTACGCCCCGCACGGCCCGATTGATGTGCAGGCCATCGACTGCGACTTCCTGGCCTGCTCGGCCTATAAGTTTTTTGGACCCCACGTGGGTATTCTCTACGGCAAGTACGACCTGCTCGACCGCCTGCGCGCCTACAAGGTCCGCCCCGCCGACGACCGCCCGCCAGCCAAATTCGAGACCGGCACCCCCAACTTCGAAGGTCAGGCCGGCGCCCTGGGCGCGGTCGAGTATTTTGAGTGGCTGGCCCAGGCCGTGTCCCCCGACCCCGCGCTTGCCCGCCGCGCCGCCCTCGTCCGCGCCCTCACCGCCCTCCAGGACTATGAGCGCGATCTGGGCGCGCGCCTCATCGCCGGCCTGCAAGCCATCCCCGGCCTAAAGATTTGGGGCATTACCGACCCTGCCCGCCTCGGCCAGCGCGTGCCCACCGTTTCCTTCACCCTCGCCGGCTGGCATCCCCGCCGCCTCGCCGAGGCCCTTGGCGCCGAGGGCCTCTACGTCTGGGACGGCAACTACTACGCCATCTCCGTCACCGAAAAGCTTGGCCTGGAGGACCAGGGCGGCATGCTCCGCGTCGGCCTCGCCCACTACAACACCGCCGCCGAAGTGGACCGCCTCCTCGACCGCCTCCACGGCCTCGCCCGCTCGCCGGGTGCGTAGAAATCGCAGGAGCGCATTGCACGCACGACGCCGGGCGCGCGCACACAAATCGCGCCTGCAAGGCGCTCCTACGAACGATCCCCAAGCGGCGGTTACCGTAGGAGCGCGTTGCACGCGCGATGAGACCACGGCCTAATCATACGAACGCGCTTGCCCTGGAACGGGTCTGCACGCGCGCTTTGGTTCGCGGGCCGGTGGCCGCCCTACTTCCCCTCCCCCGCCGCCACCAGCCGGCTCAGCAAATCGCTCCCCGGCGGCAGCAGCACCAGCCTGCCCCGCCCCTCCAGGATCTTCTGCGTCTCCAGGATCTCAAACACCGCCGAGGCCACCTCGGGGTCGGCGGTTATTTCCTTCAGCGCCTGCCCCACAATCCGCGGCCGGATAGCGCCCGCCTTGGCGAACTCGATGGCCGCCTGCCGCTCCGCCGTGCTGGTGATGATGCTCACCTGGTTCGCGCCGTCCTGCTTAATGGCCGACGTCACCTGGCGCAGCCGGTTGACCACCTTGGCCTCGATCTGGTTGATCATCCCCACATCGCGGAAGTGCACCTTGCGGATGTAAACCGAGCCCAGCTTGTAGCCCCACTCGTGCGAGCGCGGCGACACCTCCTCGCGCACCGTGCGGCTCATCGCGTGCCGGTCAATCAGCATGTTGTCCAGCGGCAAATTGCTCAGCGACCGCACCACCGCGTTGCTCACATTCGCCGACAACGACCCACGCGGATCGGCGTTCTTGAATAGAAACGCCACTGGGTCGCTGATGAACATCTCGTACCAGATGCCCACCCCCATCGGCGCGCCTTCCTCCGAGTTGACCGGGGTGCTGCGCAGGTATTGCTGGTCAATGCGCATGTCCAGCACGCGCCGGCTGCCCAGCCAGTTCACCAGGAAGGCGCTCGGCCCCAGTTTGAGCGGCAGGATGTGCAGCCCCGGCTCCCGCAACGTGCCCACAACGTTGCCGAACAGGATAAAGACCTGGCAGGTGCCCTCCTCGACGATGGCAAAAAAGCCGGCCAGCCGCAGAAAGAACATGATGATCGGCATGAAGAACCACATCCCGAAGAACGTGATCGCACCGCCGACGAGAAAGCCAACCAGTTCCGCGCCCAGGAGTTCCATCACTCCACCTCCTTCACGACCTGCGCGGCCTGCCCGAACAGCCGCAGCCGCACGTTCCGCAGATAAGCCTTCAGGGTGTCCGGCCCGCTCTGGCGCAGCGTTCGCAGCTGCTCGGCCAGCGCCGTCAGTGGCTCCACCTCTGCCTGGGCGTTCAGGGTCTCGATCTCCACCGCGCGCTTCGATTGCACGATCTTCTGGTCGGCCGCCGCCTGCGCCAGACTGATATCGGACGAGACCTGGTTGTGCGCCGTGTTGATCGCCGCCAGCGCCGACTCCACCTCGGCGGGCGGGTCGATGCCGGTGATGAGCGAGGCATCCAGGATGATGCCATACCGCGCCGCCGACGACGCGCACTCGCGCTCCATGTGATCGTTCAGGTCGCGCAGGTTCTTGCGCAGGTCGTTGATGGACACGCCGGTCACCACGCTCATGTCGCCTTCGCGGGCCGCGCCCTGCGGCGCCTCGAAGCCCGCGATGCGCTCGCGCAGCACCGAGACGAAGTAGCCCATCACATGCGAGATCGGCCGTTTGACCCCAAACAGGTATGCGTACAGGTTGCTGTCCGCCACCCGGTAGCGGATTTGCCCGGTCAGGCCGGTGTTGAGCTGGTCGCGCGTCACCCCCTCCAGCACCGTCCCGCCCGAGTTGGCCGTCGGCTCGTCCGGGTCATACGCCATGTTGACGGTCTGCGTGGCGATGGAAACCTTGTAGATGCGCTCCCACGGCCACTTGAAGTACGGCCCGCCCGGCTGGATCACCCGCACCTGCGGGTAGTTGTAGCGCTGCTTGTGCGACTCATTCAGCGTCTCGCCCAGCGCGGACTCCGCCGTCATGGCCTTGCCCACGCGCTCGGCCCGCCCCAGCACCGTCTTCACCGCGCGCTCATTTTGCTCCACGGTGTAGATGGCCAGCACCGCATACCGCAAGATGAACCACGCCACGAAGCCGATCAACATGCCCAGTAGAAAACCCATCGCCTCACTCCCTTCCTCCGCCTCCCGGCGGTCCACCCCCCAGCATTACTTCTCCGATGCCGTCTCAGGCTCGCCTGGCCCCACCCACCCCCGTAGTCGCGCCCTTTACGGGCGCGGCCCCCGCTCACCTCCGTAGTCGCGCCCTTCATGGGCGCGGCCCCACCCACTCCCGTAGTCGCGCCCTTCATGGGCGCACCCCGGCGAGTGTAGTCGCGCCCTTCATGGGCGCGCCCTGGCGAGTGTAGCCGGATTGCTCCGCATGGCAAGCGCGCCCCGCCTCTGCCTCGCGCCAGCCTCCTCCGCAAACCGCCCGCCGACGTTCGTCCGTCGTCCGGCTTCCACCCCCTACCGGTCCACGATCCCTCATTGACGCCCCTCCCCGCCCCCGCTATAATCGTCTTCATAACAGCATATTCAACCTTCGGGGCAGGGTGAAACTCCCGATCGGCGGTACAGTCCGCGAGCCAGACTACAACCTGGCACGACCCGGCGCAACTCCGGGACCGACGGTAATTCGGCGTGGCGCGCAGCGCCGCCCGATCAGTCCGGATGAAAGAAGGTTTGCACGCCCTCAGCCGCGTTTCGCGCGCTTGCTGGCCGTGCTTCAGCGGCCCCGTTCACCGGCTTGTTCCGGTCAGCGGGGTTTTGTCTGAATGCGCCGTCCTGGTGTCCATCACCCTGGGCCGCGCCTCTTTCCCCTACCCCGGAGCCAGTCGTGTCTCGCGGGGTTTTTGTTTGATGCACACGCCAACCGAAATCAACCTGCCCACCCATTCCCCCCCACCTCCTTCGGATTCTCTTCGCGCCCTTCGGGTACTTCGGGCCTTCGTGGTGAGGGTTTCCCCCGGCTGGGCCATTCCGCTTTCCTTGCTCGCCGGCCTCCTCGCCTGGGACCTCCTGGCCCGCCTCACCGCCTGGCCGGCCTACATCCTCCCGCGCCCCCTGGCCGTGTGGAACCGCTTCCTCGCCGTCACCGCCGATGGCTGGCTCTTCTGGCACGCCGGCATCACCCTGGGCGAGGTGCTGGCCGGCCTGGCCCTGGGTCTCATCGTCGCTACTGCTCTCGGCTACATCGTTGCCAAGTCCGTGGCCCTGGAGCGCGCCCTCACCCCCTATATCGTCGCCTCCCAGGCCATCCCCATTGTCGCCCTGGCGCCCCTGCTGGTGCTCTGGTTTGGCGTCGGTCTGCGCTCCAAGGTCCTCATCTGCGCCCTGATCGTCTTCTTCCCCATCCTCATCAACACCGTGGTCGGCCTGCGCAGCGTCGAGCCTGATCTGCGCGACCTCATGCGCTCCCTGCGCGCCACCCGCTGGCAAACCTTCCTCAAGCTGGAGGCCCCCGCCGCCCTGCCCATCTGGCTGGGCGGCCTGCGTGTCGGCGCCACCCTGGCCGTCATCGGCGCCGTCGTCGGCGAGTTCGTCGGCGCGGACCGCGGCCTGGGCTTCCTCATCAACTTTGGCCGCGGCCAATACGATACCGCCCTCGTCTTCGTCGCCGCCCTCGCCCTCGTGCTCATCGCGCTCCTGCTCTATGGTGCGGTGTCCGCCCTGGAGCGTGTGCTCCTGCGCTGGCAGCGATAACCAACAACGAGAAAGAGGAATTGAAAGAGCCTATGCGTCGAACCGTCGTCTTCCTGGTGCTGTGCCTGGTATCCGTCGCCTGCGGGAGCGCGACTGCCGCCCCGCCTACCCCCGCCGCCCTGCGCCCCATCCGTCTGCCGATGGGCTTCATCCCCAGCGTCCAGTACGCCCCCTTCTACGTTGCCGTGGATAAGGGCTACTTCGCAGACGAGAGCCTGGAGATCGACTTCGACTATTCCTTCGAGACCAACGGCGTCGCCCTCGTCGGCGCGGGCGAACTGCCTTTCGCCGTCGTCTCCGGCGAGCAGGTGCTGCTCGCCCGCGCCCAGGGCCTGCCCGTCACGTACGTCATGGCCTGGTTTCAGAAGTTCCCCGTGGCCGTCATCGCCCAGGCTGGCACGCCCCTCGCCTCCCCCGCCGACCTTGATGGCCTGAACATCGGCACGCCCTTGCTCGAAGGCGCCAACTACGTCGGCCTGCGCGCGCTCCTCGCCCACGCTGGCCTGCCCGACAGCGCCGTTACTGTCCAGGCCATCGGCTTCAACCAGGTGCCGGCCCTCACCGCCGGTCAGGTGGATGCCGTCGTCGTGTACACCAACAACGAGCCTATCCGCCTCGCCGCTGAGGGCATGCAGTTGTCGTCCCTCAACGTCGGCGACTACGTCAGCCTCGCCGCCAACGGCATCCTCACCAACGAGGGCACCATCGCCCAGGAGCCGGAGTTGGTGCGCGGCTTCATTCGCGCCCTGCTGCGCGGCCTGCGCGACACCATTTCCGACCCCGCCGCCGCCTACACCATCACCAAGACCTATGTCGAGGGCCTGGCCGACGACGCCCTGGAGCAGCAAGTCCTCGCCGCCACCATCGAGCTGTGGCAGGCCGAGCGCCTCGGCTACTCCCAGCCCGCCTCCTGGGAAACCATGCAGCAGACCCTGCTCGACGCCGGCCTGCTAGCCGCGCCGCAGGACCTGAGCAAGACCTACACGAATGAGTTCATCCCGTAAGAACGTGTGGGAGTGTGGGCGTAAGGGAGTGCGGTCGTGACCACTCCCACACTCCCCCACCCCCACACTCCCATACTTTCCGCCGCCGCGCTGTCATTCGCCTACCCCGCGCTGCCCGTCCTCGACCGCGTCACCTTTTCGGTCGCCCCGCGCGAGTTCGTCGCCCTCGTCGGCCCGTCCGGTTGCGGCAAGAGCACCCTGCTCCGCCTGCTGGCTGGCCTCATCCTGCCCACTTCCGGCCAGGTGCTCTTCGACGGTCAGCCCCTCACCCATCCCCGCCGCCGCATCGGCTTCGTCTTTCAGAAGTCCAACCTCATGCCCTGGCGCACCGTCCGCGACAACGTGCGCCTGCCCCTGGAGCTTCAGGGCGCTCCCGCCGCCGAGGTCACTCGCCGCGCCGACGATCTGATCGAGTTGGTGGGCCTGGCGGGCTTCGCCGACGCCTACCCGCGCGGCCTCTCGGGCGGCATGGAGCAGCGTGTCGCCATCGCCCGCGCCCTCAGCCACAACCCAGACGTGCTCCTGCTCGATGAGCCTTTCGGCGCGCTCGACGCCCTCACCCGCGAGCGCATGGGCACGGAACTGCTCCGCATCTGGGAGGCCCGCCGCACCACCGTCGTCATGGTCACCCACTCCATCCCGGAGGCCCTGCTCCTCGCCGACCGGGTGCTGGTGCTCAGCCCCCGCCCCGCGCACGTGCGCCTCGCCCTGAATGTTGCCCTCCCCCGCCCCCGCGCCATGGATATGGAGTATCACCCCGAGTTCGGCCGCCTCGCCCGCGCCATCCGCCAGGCGATTGAGTAACCCGCTTAACGCAAAGACCCCCTTGCCCGCGGCCTGGTTAGCGCCGCCGAGCAAGGGGGTCTCGCTCTTTCTTTTTCTATTTCTCTTTCTCTTCCCTTACGCCGCCTTCACCTTCCGCATCCGCCGCACCCCCACCCGCACGATCACATAGATGGGCAGCACGATCAGCAGCGCCAGCGGCAGCACGTAAATGCCGATCCAGATCGCCGCCGTCGCCAGCCCCTGGAAGGCCCGCACCAGCGCCTCCAGCGCTTCCTTGGCCACGCCCTGCGGCTGCCATCCGCCCACTTCCAGCGGCTGGCTCAGCACGTCGGGGATCAGTTCCACCGAGATCACCGACAGCGCCGCCGCCTGCTCGTAGTACTGCATCTGCCCCTTCACCACTTCAATCTGCTCGCGGATGTACACCAGTTGGTTGAAGACGCTCAGCACGTCCTCGGTCTTGGTCGCGCCATCCATGATGTTCACCAACTGCGCCTCGGCCGCTTCCAGGTTGCGCAGCCGGCTCGCCAGGTCGGTGTACTCGGCAGTCACGTCCTGCCCGGAGATGTTCTCGGTCCGCACTTCCACTGCCATCCCCCGGGTCTGGGCCAGCGCCGCGTCCAACTGCTCGCTGGGCACGCGGATGGTGATGTTGGCCTGCATGATGGCCCGCCCGTCGGCGTCCACCGACGACTGGTAAGTGTACGAACTCACGACAAACCCGCCCATGCTCGCCGCCAGCGCCGTGATGCGGTTCACCGCCTCGGCCGGGTCAGCCACCACCAGGGTCAGGTTAGCGTTACGGATCACCATCCGGTCGGCCTGGCCATCCTGCCCCGGCGGCAATGCCGCCGGCTCCTCGGCCGGCGCGCCTGCCTCCCCACCCAGGAGACTCACGCCAGTGCCGTCGTCGGCCCGGCTCGCGTCGGTGTCGCCATAGTAGTAGTCGGCTTCGGGGTAGATCGTGGAAACGTCCGTCTGTGGCGCGGCACAGGCCGCCAGCGCCACCGAGCCAATCAGCGCCAATAGGGCCAGTCGTTTCAGGCTAAACATGTCGTTCTCCTCCAGGATGCAGGTGTGTGGTTGCTATGCATGGAACGACGCCCGCCCCCCATTTGTTCCGATCCCCGTATGCCCGTAGGAGCGCCTTGCAGGCGCGATCCTTCTGCCCCATGACACCCCCCGCATAGTCCCATCTGCTTTGTGATCCTCCCACGCCCAATCCGCTTGATCCGCTTCAAAATCTGCGGCCACCCCACTGCCTTCCGCCTCTCGCCTTCTGCCTTCTGCCTCCCGCCTCCCGCCCTTCTCCTCGCTCTCTGCGTTCTCCGCGGTGCAGCGCCATTTCGGGATTACAATACCCTCGTCGCCGCGCCTTACCCAGGGGACCCCGCCATGACACGCCTCTCCAACCTAACCCTGCTGTTCGCCTTTGCCTCCCTGTTCTTTATCCTGCTCCTGATCCTGTTTCGGGTGCCCTTCCCGCCCTACCCCCTCATCAGCATCCAGGACGCCCTCGACCTCCTGACCCCCTTCGTCCTCATCCCCCTCTACTGGCTGCTCTTCCGCCACGCCGGGCGCGGCCCCGCCACCCCGCGCCAGGAGATTATCTTCGTCCTGCTGGCCGCCCTGTGGGTCACCGGCCACAGCCAGCACCTGGCCGCCAACTCCATCCACAACCTCTCCGGCAAGCTGGCCGAGGCCGGCACGCTCGACATCGCCGGCACCGACCTCTTCACACTGATCTACTTCTTCGACGAGCGCCTCAGCCACATCCTCTGGTACAGCGGCATCGTCGGCCTCGCCGCCGTCCTCATCGAGCGCGAGTACTCCGCCCCCGCCCTCGCCCCCACCGCCTGGTGGGCCGCCCTCCTGGCCGGCGTCCTCTACGGCTTCACCTTCTTCGCCAGCTTCCTCGAGGGCCAGGCCGTCGCCATCGGCCTGCCCTTCGCCGCGCTGGTCGTCCTCTTCGCCCTGCTCACCCAACGCCGCACGCTCTCGCAGCGCCCCGTCCTCGCCTTCTTCACCGTCGCCTACGGCCTCGCCCTGCTCCTCTTCCTCGGCTGGGGCCTGTACTGGCGCGGCTTCCCCGAGTTCTCGGCAGTAGGGCTGATCTAGATTGTGTGGGGCTTTGGGGATGTGGGAGTCTCGGAGACCTCAACGAGGCAGCCACGAGAAGACCTGCCAGGTTTTCGCTGTCCGTGCTGGCGCACTCAGCCGCAAGACCTGGCAGGTCTTGCCTGCGTATTCAAAGCAAACACCAATGCTTCATCAACGCCCAATCCGCTTCACACCTGCCCCGAATGATCTTGCCGGAGTCCGTTAAAAAATCCGCAGCCAACACACGATGCGCCCCGCCCCTCATAACACCACTAATCTACGTCGTCCGCGCCGCGCGCCTCCAGCCACCGCTTGAGCGACTTGGCCCCCTCCTGGGACCGCCGCCCCGCCAACAGCCCGGCCACTGTCAAATCCTCGTCCAGATCGGGCCAATGAATGTACTCACCGTCGCCGAGCAGTTCACAGTTCTGCCGCTCTTCCAAAGTGCCATGCCAGAGGCGCGGATACCACGCCAACGGCACGATGATCGTGCGCCCATCAACGAGGTCCACGGTCAACGCCTCGCTGTCCGTGTGGACGGCCTGTGCGCGTGAACCGTTGATGTTAATCGCCTCTCTCCGCGCTCTCCGCGTGCTCCGCGGTTCAAGCTTTGGAATTACCACCCAAACCCCAGCCTCGCCGCCAGCCGCTCCGGCAGCTTCGCCGCCCGCATCCGGCTCTGCGTCGCGAACAGGTCATAGGGCACGCGGCGATACTCCCACGTGTCCGTCTCCGTGTCTAGCAGCGCATAGGCCGCGTCCGGGTTGTTGTCGCGCGGCTGGCCCACGCTACCCGGATTGATGATCAGCCGCGTGCCGCGCAGCAGGCGCGGCGCGCTGTAGTTCGGCGCTTCGTCGCCCACGTCGCCATTCGAGCCAAGCTGCTTGTAGATCACCGGCATGTGCGTGTGCCCCACCAGGCAGAACGGCGTCTCGAACAGCGGAAAGTTCTCCATCGCAATAAAGCGGTCCAGGATATACTCCCACACCGGCTGGCGCGGCGAGCCGTGCACCAGCGTGTAGTCCTCCCACAGCACCCGCTCCGGCAGCGCCCGCAAGTACTCGATGGTGTCCGGTGTGGAGACGCTCTGCGTCCAGGCGATGGCCGCCCGCGCATCCCCGTTGAACACGTTGATGTCAATCTCGCTCAGCACCGCCTTGTCGTGGTTGCCCACCAGGCACACCAACCCCGGCAGCTCGCGCACCAGCGCCACGCACTCGTTCGGGTTCGGCCCATAGCCCACCAGGTCGCCCAGGCACCAGGCGGCGTCATAGCGCCCCACCGCGTCGGCCAGCACGGCTTCGAGGGCTATGGAATTGGCATGAATATCAGAAATGATGAGAACGCGCATACGCCTGCTGCTTAGGTCTCCGATCATAACACGATTCGGCGTATAATGCGCGGGCCATGCCCATCCTTGACCGGCGCGCGCTGGACTTCTACAGCCACTCCGCCGAGCAGACCGTCCGTTTCGGCGCCCGCCTGGGCGAATTGCTCCGCCCCGGCGACATGCTCACCCTCAGCGGCGGGCTGGGCGCCGGCAAAACCACCTTCATCAGCGGGCTGGCCCGCGGCTGGGGCTACGCCGGCCAGGTCACCAGCCCCACCTTCGTGCTCGTCAACGACTACACCCGCCCCGACGGCCAGCATCTCTGGCACCTCGACGCCTACCGCCTCGAAAGCGAAGCTGACGCCCTCGGCCTGGGCCTGGACGACCTGCTCGCCAGCCAGGGCGTCGTCGTCCTCGAGTGGCCCGAGCGCATCCCCGGCCTCCTGCCCGCCGAGCGCCTGTCGGTGCACCTGCGCTGGGCCGACCACACCCGCCGCGGCGTCAAATTCGACGCCCAGGGCCCGCGCTACGAGTTCCTGCTGGATGAGTTCCGTCAGGCGGCTTTCGGAAACTGAGCCTGATGCTCCTGGCCCTCGACACCGCCACCCGCCTTATCTCGCTTGCCCTGCACGACGGCCAGCACGTCGCCGCCGAAACCACCTGGCACTCCGGCAGCTACCACACCGTTGATCTCGCCCCGCAAGTGGCGTTGCTTTTGCGCCGCGCCGGGGTTCAACCGTCCGGTCTGCGCGGCGTCGCCGTCGCCATCGGCCCCGGCTCCTACACCGCCCTGCGCATCGGCCTTGGCTTCGCCAAGGGCCTCGCCTTGGCCCTCTCCCTCCCGCTGTTCGGCATCCCCACCCTGGATGGCCTCATGCGCGCCCAGCCCCATCACGCCGGCCCTGCCCTGGCCCTGCTTCCCGCCGGTCGCGGCCGCCTGTCCGCCGTTCCCTACCACTGGAACGCCCTCCGCCACCGCTGGGATGCCGCCGGTGAGGCCCGCCTCTTCGATTGGCCTGCCCTCACCGCCGAACTCACCGCCGCTTCCGTGGGCCTGCCCGGTGTCCCCACCTACGTCGCCGGCGAACTTGATCCCGCCGGCCGCGAGCAGTTGCGCGCCCTGCGGGGCATCGTCCTTCTCGCCAGCCCCGCCCACTGCCTGCGCCGCGCCGGCTTCCTGGCCGAGATCGCCTGGGCCCGCCTCCAGCACAACGACCCCGACGACCCCAGCCGCCTGGCCCCCGCCTACGGCGGCGAGTTGGCAGGCGCCTGATCCCATGCGCCCGCCAGCCGGCTCTTCCGTGACCGTGTATAACCCATGAACGGCGCCACCCCCCTGCCCGTCCGTGTGGTGCCCATGCAGATCACCGACCTGCCCCAGGTCACCGCCATTGACGCCCTGTCCTTCCCCCTGCCCTGGTCCTCGGCCACCTACCGCTACGAGCTGGTCCAAAACGCCAACTCGCACTTCTTCGTCGCCCTGGCCCCGCCCGGCAGCGTCGCCGCGCCCCCCAACGCCTCCGCCTCCGGCCGCAGTTGGCTCAACCCGGCCGCCTGGTTCCGCTCCCCGCCGCCCGCCTTCCCGGACCCGGAGCGTCCCGTCATCGGCTATGCCGGCTTCTGGTACATTATTGATGAGGCCCACGTCAGCACCATCGCCGTCCACCCCGACTGGCGCGGCCACGGCGTCGGCGAGGCCCTGTTCGTCCACTTGCTCGAAACGGCGCTGGACCTCGGCGCCATCACCGCCACCCTGGAAGTGCGCGTCTCCAACGAGCGCGCCCAGGGGCTGTATCGCAAGTATGCCTTTGAGGTCGTCGGCCGCCGCAAGCGCTACTATCGCGACAACGGCGAGGACGCCCTGCTGATGACGGCCGAACTGCCGTCCGGCTACCGCGAACAGATGCGCCGGCTGTTCGCCCTCAACCGTCCCGGCGCGGGAGCACCTGAATGAACCTCCTCATCACCGGCGGCGCGGGCTTCATCGGCTGCAACCTGGCCGCGCATTTTATCCGCGCCGGTCATACCGTCACCCTGTTCGATAACTTCTCGCGCCGCGGCGGCGACGCCAACCTGGCCTGGCTCCACAGCGAGTTCCCCGCCGGCTTCGCCGTCATCCGCGGCGATGTGCGCGACGCCGCCGCCATCGCCGGGGCCGCCCAGGGCCAGGACGCCATCTTCCATCTCGCCGGCCAGGTCGCCGTCACCACCTCCGTGCTCGACCCCCGCCGCGACTTCGAGGACAACGCCCTCGGCACCTTCAACACTTTGGAAGCCGCCCGCCTCAGCGGCCAGAACCCCATCTTTATCTACACCTCCACCAACAAGGTCTACGGCGGCATGGAGAGCGCCCGCGTGGTGGATGCCGGATCACGCTACGCCTTCGCCGATATGCCCAATGGCGTCAGCGAAGATTGGCCATTGGATTTCCACAGTCCCTACGGCTGCAGCAAGGGCACCGGCGACCAATATGTCCGCGACTACGCCCGCATCTACGGCCTGCCCACCGTCGTCTTCCGCCAAAGCTCCATCTACGGCCCGCGCCAGTTCGGCATCGAGGACCAGGGCTGGATTGCCTTCCTCGCCATCTGCGCCGCCACCAACAAGCCCATCACCATCTACGGCGACGGCAAGCAGGTGCGCGACATCCTCTACGTGGACGACCTGGCCCGCGCCTTCGAGGCCGCCAGCGCCAACATCCAGCGCGCCGCCGGCCAAATCTTCAACATCGGCGGCGGCCCCTCCCGCACCCTCTCCATCTGGACCGAGACCGGCCCCCTGCTGGAGCGCCTCGCCGGCCGCGCCCTGCCCGTGTCCTTCAGCGGCTGGCGTCCCGGCGACCAGCGCATCTACGTCAGCGACATCTCCAAGGCCCAGGCCGTCCTCGGCTGGACCCCTCTCGTCGCGCCCGAGGAAGGCGTCGCCCGCCTCTGGTCGTGGATACAGTCAAACCTCCACCTGTTCAAGTAAATCGAGTCACCAGCATTCCCAGACCTGCCGCCGCCCACCTGACACCCGGCACTTGACACCTGACACAGGGTTTTCACATGGCCCAAGCTGAACTCGATCTCATCGCCGCCCAAGTCAAAGCCTGCACCCTATGCAAGCTCCACCAGGGCGCCAAGAACGGCGTCCCCGGCGAAGGCCCCGCCGCCGCCGAGATCATGTTCATCGGCGAGGGCCCCGGCTTCCACGAAGACCAGCAGGGCCGCCCCTTCGTCGGCGCCTCCGGCAAGTTCCTCGAAGAGCTGTTGGCCGCCATCGGCCTCCAGCGCACCGACGTCTTCATCGCCAACGTCGTCAAGCACCGCCCCCCCGGCAACCGCGACCCCGAGCCGGACGAGATCGCCGCCTGCGCCCTCTTCCTCGACCGCCAGATCGCCGCCCTCAACCCCGTCGTCATCGTCACCCTCGGCCGCTACTCCATGGCCAAGTTCTTCCCCAACGCCAAGATATCGGCCATCCACGGCCAGGCCCGCCTCGTCAACGGCCGCCTCGTCGTGGCCATGTTCCACCCTGCCGCTGCCCTCCATCAGCAGTCTCTGCGCCAGACCCTGATTGACGATTTCAAGAAGCTCCCCGGCTACATCGCCCGCGGCAAGCAGGGCCCCCAGCCCCAGGCCCCCCGCACCGGCCCGCTCGCCCTCCCGCCCAAACCGACAGAAGATGACCAGGACGAAGGCCCTCAGCAGCTAAGTCTGTTCTAGCCCCTCTGCTTGGCGCACCGCCCCGCTACGTCCTACTCGGACGGGTAGTCAACCCTCTACCCGTCCGAGTGCTTTTTGTTTACTCCGAATGGGGTTACGCCTGGACTTATGTTGCCTTATCCTTTCTCTAATGAAGCTGCGCGACGCGCATCACGGTACCGTGCCGGAGTCTCGCATCGTTGTGCTTTCTTCCCGGACACTCTTTGCCGAAGGCATCGTCGCAAACCTCCGCCAGAACCTGGCGGCGCACGAGCTTCGGACGTTGGATGCCAACTTGCCGGACGTGATGGAGCAGCTTGCCGCTCATCAGCCCGGCATCGTCATCCTGGATGCCGCGGACGAAGGCGTGAATGATCGCTGCCTGTTGAATGGCCTGGTGTCTGATCTGCCGGGACTGACCCTTATCCGGCTGGACCCACACCAGGGGCGCCTGCAGTTGGTCACCAGCCAGCAGCGCGCCATCGCGCGCATCAGTGATCTCGTGGCGGTCATCAACTCGCTCACCCAGCCGGCTCGGGTGAGCAAAGATTCGTCAATGAACAACTCAGATGCAAAGGAGGATACAGTATGAGACGTAAGCTGTTATTCGCGATGCTGGTTGTGCTTGCCGTGCTGCTCGCCGCTTGCGCGGGCGCGGAAGGCCCCGCCGGCCCTGCCGGTCCCGCGGGTCCAGCAGGTCCCGTCGGTCCTGCCGGTCCAGCGGGCCCAGAAGGTCCTGCCGGCCCAGCCGGCCCCGCTGGTCCAGAAGGTCCTGCCGGTTCAGCCGCTGAGGTGTCGGTGGCTGACCTGAGCTGCACCGAGTGTCACAACGAAACCACCCTCATCTCGTCCAAGGTGGCGCAGTTCCGCGAGACCTCCGTGCACGGCACCGGCGAGTCCTTCCTCCGCGGTGAGGGCACCGACTGCGCCGGCTGCCACGGCACCGAAGGCGCCAAGGCCCGCATCAACGCCGGCCTGCTCCCGCATGATGAGTCGGTCGTCGGCATCGTCAACGTCTCCCCGTTCGAGTGCCGCACCTGCCACGACATCCATATGACCTACACCTCCGCCGACTGGGCCCTTACCGGCGCTTCCCAGCCGACGCAGATGGAATACACCGCGGGCACCTTCGACGGCGGCGCCGGCAACCTGTGCGCCAACTGCCACCAGATCCGCAACGAAGCGCCCACCGCCACCGACGGCAATGTGACCATCACCTCTTCCCGCTTCGGCACCCACCACGGCGTCGAAGCCCAGATGCTGCTCGGCGAAGGCGGCCTGGGCGTCGAAGGCGCATCCAGCCCGCACTATGAGCTGGTGGAGAACACCTGCGTGGCCTGCCACATGGGCGAGGAAGACAGTCACACCTACGAACCCGAAATCGCCCGCTGCCAGGCCTGCCACTCGGATGCCGAGGACTTCGACATGAACGGCGTGCAGACCGAAGTCGCCGCCATGCTTGAAGAGCTTAAGGCCGCATTCATCGCGGAAGGCATGATGGACGCCGAAAGCGGTCTGTGGATCGCCTCCAGTGGCGAGCCTTTGGTCGTGCCTGAGGCCGTCGGCCAGGCGATGTGGAACTACAAGTTCGTGGAAGAAGACCAGAGCATGGGCGTCCACAACACGAACTACACCATCGCCCTGCTCGAGGCGGCCAAGGCGGCTCTGGGATTGGAATAGCACTCCGCTGAAACTCGCTGCCGGTTAGTCACAGAGGGCTGGGCTTACCCCAGCCCTCTGTGCGTCCGACGCTCAGCAGCAGCGCCGGTTCTCGCCGTGCCTCGTGCTATACTCCGCGTATGGCCTTCTCCACCCCGCCCGACCCCAAGGCCTACGACGACCGCGTCTACCTCATCGTCCGCGCCATCCCCCCCGGCCGCGTCCTCGCCTACGGCCAGGTCGCCCGCCTCATCCCCCCGCCCGCCGCCATGCCGCCGGATACTTACCTCAAGCTCGCCCCGCGCTGGGTAGGCAGCGCCATGGCCCACTGCCCCGACGACGTCCCCTGGCAGCGCGTCATCAACAGCCAGGGCAAGATCAGCCCGCGCCCCGGCTACGGCGTCCTCGTCCAGCGCAAGTTGTTGGAAGATGAAGGGGTAGTCTTCGACGACCGCGACCGGGTGGACTTCAAACGCTACGGCTGGCAGCCCGACCCCGCCTGGCTGGCCGCCAACGGCCTTATCACCTCCGAACCACCCGCCGGTGGGACGCAACAGCAGCTCTTCTAGTGACTTCCTGGTCCGCGGCGGTATGGCCTTGCTGACCTCCGCCGTCCTGCTCACCGGCCTCAGCCGTTCACCCGTCCACCCCGACGAAAGCCAGTTCATCGCCACCAGCTATTACTGGGAGGCCTACTCCACCGGCAATTTCGCCTCCCCCGTCTGGGCTCCCGACTACTGGACCCAAACCCAGCCGCCCCTCACGCGCTATCTCATCGGCCTCTTCCGATCGCTCGGCGGCTTCACCCCCGCCCAACTCAATCAACCCTGGGATTTCAACCTCGACGCCGCCGGCAACGCCGCCCTCGGCGCGGTACCCTCGCCCCAACTTCGCTGGTGGTCGCGCCTACCCATGGCCCTGCTATCCTGCCTCGGCTTCCTCATCCTATTTCGCCTCGCCAGCCGTGCCCTGGGCCTGTGGGTTGGCGCCCTAACCCTCCTCCTCCTGCTGGCCAATCCCTTTGTCGTCACCGCCGTCCGCAACGGAATGGGCGAGGCCCCCCTCCTAGCCTTTGTCCTCTTTGCCGCTCTCGCCGCCGATGAAGCGTTGCGCCGCTGGCACGCCGCCAACGCCCGCCTTACGCCCGCCGCCCCTCCAGTTCTGATGCCCACCCTGGCCTGGTTCGCCGGCCTCGGCCTGGCCTCCGGCCTGGCTGGTTCCGGCAAGCTCAACGGCCTGACCGCCCTGGCCCTGGTTCCCGCCCTCTGGCCGCGAATCTGGCGTCTCGGTCGCGCCGCCTCGCCCCGCCTGCGCCTCCGCCTCGCCCTGATCGCAGCCCTCATAGCCGGCCTCACCCTCAGCCTCGTATTCGTCGGCCTCAACCCTTACCTCTACCCTCAGCCGCTGGGCCGCACCGTCCTCCTCCTCCGCCAGCGCGCCTTCGAAATGCACATCCAAATGGCCGCCTTCCCCGAAGCCGTCTTCGGCTCCCCAGTCGAGCGCGTCCTTGGCGTCGGCCACGCCGTCTTTCAAGACTTCGCCACGCTCTCCTTTACTGGCGCCTGGCTTCTCAACCTGCCCCTTGCCCTCGCCGGCCTTGTCCTGATGCTCCGCGCCGCCCGCCATTCCCGCCCCCCCATTCCCCGCACCTCCACCGCCCTCACTCTCATCCTTACCGCCGCCCTCACCGCTGGCCCGTCCCTCCTCACCCCACTCCGCTGGGACCGCTACTTCCTCCTGCCTGTCATCTTCACGACTCTTTACCTCAGCCTCGCCCTGGTCACCGTCGTACGCCAACTCCTTCGCCACCTCGCCCTCTTTTCGACAACAACCGTCACGCCGCCACCATGATGACCCTCTGATGCCTCCCAGCTTGCGCCTTGCGCGCTGCGCCCCTCACTCCCATTTCGCCGCCTGCCCCTGCCACCCACATCCGCTTGTATGCTCCGCGCACGCGCTTGCGCTTTCGCCATCACTGGTATCATAGGCCCCTATGCCCCTCAACTTTGCCCTCACCGGCGTCGCCGGCTACATCGCCCCGCGCCACCTGCGCGCCATCCGCGACACCGGCCACCGCCTCGTCGCCGCCGCCGATCCCCACGACTCCGTCGGCCTGCTGGACCAGTTCGGCTTCGACGTCCGCTACTTCCCCGAGATCGAGCGCTTCGACCGCCACCTCGAAAAGCTCAAGCGCGGCCCCGCCGATCGGCGAGTCCACTACCTCAGCGTCTGCTCCCCCACCTACCTGCACGACGCTCACTGCCGCCTGGGCCTGCGCGTCGGCGCGGACGTCATCTGCGAGAAGCCCCTCGTCATCAACCCTTGGAACCTCGACCCCCTTGAAGACCTCGAGCACGAGACCGGCCGCCGCATCTACACCGTCCTGCAACTGCGCTGCCACCCGCGCCTGCTCGAGCTTCGCCAGCGCCTGGCCGCGGAGCGTGCCGGCCCGCCGCACGAGGTCTGCCTCACCTACATCACCCCGCGCGGCGCCTGGTATCACAACTCCTGGAAGGGCGCGCCCGACAAGTCCGGCGGCCTCGTCGTCAACGTCGGCATCCACATCTTCGACCTGCTCCTGTGGCTCTTCGGCCCCAGCCTCGGCTTCCGCCTCCACCTGAGCGACCCGCGCCGCGCCGCCGGCTTCATCGAATTCGAGCGCGCCCGCGTCCGCTGGTTCCTCTCCCTGGAGGCCGCCGACCTGCCGCCCGGCGCCGCCACTGCCCAGCGCGCCCTCACCCTCGATGGCGAGCCGGTCGAGTTTAGCGATGGCTTCACCGACCTGCATACCCGCGTGTATGCCGCCATCCTGGAAGGCCGCGGCCTGGGCCTCGCCGATGCCCGCCCTGCCATCCAGCTCGCCCACGCCCTGCGCCACGCCGCCCTCGCGCCGGGCGATGGCCTCACCCACCCGGCCCTCCGCGGCGAGGCCCTCGCGCCAGCCTCCTCACCTGCGCCAGCATGATCGACTCCACCGCCTTCATTCACCCCAGCGCCTACGTGGACGAACCGGTCGAGATCGGCTCCGGCACCCGCATCTGGCACTTCTGCCACATCCTGCCCACTGCCCGCATCGGCGCCAACTGCACCCTCGGCCAGAACGTCATGGTCGCGGGCGGCGTGCGCCTGGGTGACAACGTCAAGGTCCAGAACAACGTCTCCCTCTACACCGGCGTCGAGCTGGAAGACGATGTCTTCTGCGGCCCGTCGTGCGTGTTCACCAACGTCGTCAATCCCCGCGCCCAAATCGTCCGCCGCGGCGAGTACCAGCGCACCCTCGTCCGGCGCGGCGCCACCATCGGCGCCAACGCCACCATCGTCTGCGGCGTCACCGTCGGCCAATACGCCTTCATTGGCGCGGGCGCCGTCGTCCGCCGCAACGTGCCCGACTATGCCCTCATGCTTGGCGTCCCCGCCCGCCAATCCGGCTGGATGAGCCGCCACGGTTTCCGCCTCGCTCAGCCCGCCCCCGGCGAGCCCTACCTCTGCCCCCACTCCGGTTGGCGCTACGCCCCCGACCCCTCCGGCATCATGCGCTGCCTCGACTGGCCCGAAGACCGTCCCCTCCCACTTACCCCGTGACCTCCTCCCACCTCCCTACTATGTTCAGACTTCGTCCTTCGTCTTCCGTCGTTCGTCCCATCGTCAGCTATCTATCTGTCCAATCGCGATTCATCCTTCATCCTTCTTCCTTCATCCTTCCCCATGCCCATCCCATCCCTTGACCTCCACGCCCACCACGCTCCCCTGCGCGCCGAGATCCGCGCCGCCCTGGACCGCGTCCTCGACTCTCAGCACTTCATCCTCGGCCCCGAGGTCGAAGCCCTCGAAGCCGAACTCGCCGCCTACTGCCAGTGCCGCCACGCCATCGGCGTCAGCTCCGGCAGCGACGCCCTGCTCGTCGCCCTCATGGCCCTCGGCCTCGGCCCCGGCGACGACGTCATTACCACCTCCTACAGCTTCTTCGCCACCGCCGGCTGCATCGCCCGCCTCGGCGCCCGGCCCATCTTCGTGGATATCGACCCCGCCACCCTCAACCTCGACCCCGCCCAGGTTGAGGCCGCCCTCACCCCCCGCACCCGCGCCCTCATCCCAGTCCACCTCTTCGGCCACCTGGCCGATATGCCCGCCCTGCGCGACCTCGCCCGCCGCCACAACCTCCCTATCGTCGAGGATGCCGCCCAGGCCATCGGCGCCGCGGAACACGGCCGCCCCCCCGGCGCACTGGGCGACCTGGCCTGCTACTCCTTCTTCCCCAGCAAGAACCTCGGCGGCCTCGGCGATGGCGGCCTCGTCACCACCAACGACGACGATCTCGCCCGCCGCGTGCGCCTCCTGAGGACCCATGGCGCTTCGCCCAAGTATTACCACGCCCTCATTGGCGGCAACTTCCGGCTCGATGCCCTGCAAGCCGCCGTCCTGCGCGTCAAGCTGCCCCACCTGGACGGCTGGAACGAGGCCCGCCGCCGCCACGCCCACAGCTACACCGGCCTGCTCCGCGGCCTGCCCCTCACCCTGCCGGTCGAGCGGCCCGGCTATCGCCACAGCTATCACCAGTACGTCATTCGCACCCCCCAGCGCGACGCCCTCCTGGCCCACCTCCGCCGCGAGGAGATTGGCGCCGAAATCTATTACCCGGTCCCCCTCCACCTTCAAGCCTGCTTCGCCCACCTTGGCTATGCGCCTGGCCAGTGCCCTCACAGCGAAGCCGCCGCCCTGCACTCCCTCGCCCTCCCCATCTACCCGGAGCTCACCGCCGCCCAACTCCACACCGTCGCCCTCACCATTCGCCGCTTCTTCGACGGCGCCCCCGCCCCATCCGCCTAGCCGCCGGTGCCACAGCATCACCCTCGGCCAGCCGAGTCACGCAATCAGTCGCCTGTCACCTCCCCTCCTGAGTAGGATTTCATCCTTCATCCTTCATCCTTCATCCTTCATCCTTCATCCTTCATCCTTCATCCTTCATC
>CAZCEC010000077.1:0-11687 GCA_964497615.1 uncultured Anaerolineales bacterium
GAAAAACGCTCAACGTGGAGACGAAGTGCAGCGGCTTCACCCGCGTTTGTGTTGCCAGCCGCAGGGCGGTTTCGGTGCCAGCCACGTTCGAGGGCTTGTGTTTGGCATACGGGTGAATGAAGTTGACCATCGCCCCGTTGTGGTAGATCACGTCCACCCGCTCGGCCAATTGCTCCCAGGCGTCCACGTCGAGCCCAAAGTGCGGCTGCGCCAAATCGCCCAACACCGGATGGATCCGGCCGGCCAGTTGTTCGTCCCACAGCCCATAGCTTTCCAGGTTGCGCCTCAGCCGCTGAAGCCCGGCCGCCTCGTCCGGCGCGCGTACCAGGCAGTGCACGTCAGCCGCGCCGGCCCGCAGCAGGTCGTGCAGCAGGAATGCGCCCACAAACCCAGTCGCGCCCGTCAGCAGGATGCGCCGTGGCTCGCCCGTCCATGCCGGCTCCAGCCCCTCCACCGTAATGGCGGCATCGAGCACTGCCTCCGCCTTCAACTCCTCCAGGCTGATCGCTCCCAGCATCAGCGCGCCGGGTGCGTCGTGCCCATTGGCGCGCGCGGCCTGCGCCTTCTCCACCTGCGCCGCCAGCCCGGCGATGGTCGGCGTCTCGAACACCACCCGCAGCGGCAGCCGCACCTGATAGGTCTCCCGCAGCCGCATGATGAGCTGCGTCGCCAGCAGCGAATGCCCGCCCAGGTCAAAGAAGCTATCGTGCACGCTGAAGCTGGACCCATTCTGCGCCTCGGGCCGTCCCAGCACGTTCGCCCACAGGGCCGCAATCTCGTGCTCCAGGTCCGTGCGTGGGGCCACCCGCTGCCCCCTCAGCGCACCCAATCCGCTCGGGGCCGGCAGCGCGCGCCGGTCCAGTTTCCCGTTGGGCGTCAGCGGGAATGCGTCCAGCGCCACGAACTCCACTGGCAGCATGTACTCCGGCAGCCGCTCGCGCAGAAACGCGCGCAGTTCTGGCGCGCCGGGCGGCGCCTGCTCCCCCAGCGGCGTAAAGTAGCCCACTAGCTTTCGCTCCTCTGCCGACTGGCCCACCGCGGCCACCGCCGCCTGCGCCACCGCGGGGTGCCGCGCCAGCGCCGACTCGATCTCGCCTAGCTCGATGCGGAATCCCCGCACCTTCACTTGATGATCGCCGCGCCCCAGGAACTCCAGCCGCCCATCGCCGCGGAACCGCGCCAGGTCGCCCGTGCGGTACAACCGCGCCCCCGGCTGCTCGTTGAACGGGTCGGGCACAAAGCGCTCCCGCGTCAACTCCTGCCGGTTGAGATAGCCCAGCGCCACCCCGCTGCCCCCGATGTATAGCTCCCCGACGACGCCGGGCGGCACCGGCCGCCGGCCCTCATCCAGCACATACACCTGCGTGTTGGCGATGGGCCGCCCGATGGACACCGTGGCCGACTCTGCCACTCCCTCGCGCGTCACACGCTGAACCGTGGACCAGATCGTGGTCTCCGTCGGCCCATACAAATTCCACACCTCGGCGCACCGCTCCAGCATCTGCCCGGCCAGGTCGCGCGGTAGCGCCTCGCCCCCGCACAAGGCCCGCAGGGCCGGTGTGGCCTGCCACCCTGCCGCCAGCAGCAGCCGCCACGTGGCTGGCGTGGCCTGCATCACCGTGATCCCGTGGCGTGCAATCGCCTCCAACAGGCGCTCGCCGTCGCTGGCGAGTTCGCGGCGCGCCACCACCACCCGCGCCCCGCTGATCAGCGGCAAGTACAACTCCAGGCCCGCGATGTCGAAGGACAATGTCGTCACGGCCAGCAGCCGGTCGCTGCCGCCTAGGCCCGGCTCACACTGCATCGAGAGCAGGAAGTTCGCCAGCGACCGGTGCGTTATCTCCACGCCCTTGGGCCGCCCCGTGCTCCCGCTGGTGTAGATCACATAGGCGCGGTCGGCCGGGGCTGGCGTGCGGTCCAGGTTGCCCGCTGGCAGCGCCCTCAGCGTCTCTGCCTCCTCATCCAGCACCACAGTCGTCCCGCGATGCACTGGCGCCTGTTCCCGCAGCGCCGCCTCCGTGATGAGCACGCTGAGCCCTGCGTCGCCCGCCATGAACTCGAGCCGGTCAGCCGGGTACGTCGGGTCAAGCGGCACGTACGCCGCGCCCGCCTTCATCACCGCCAGCACCGCCGCGAGCATGTCCGCCGTCCGCTCCAGGCAAACGCCCACCAACGCGCCCGGCGCCGCGCCGGCCGCCCTCAGCCGCCGCGCCAACTGGTTGGCTCGCGCATTCAATTCGGCATAGGTCAGGCGGCCGCCTTCCGCCTCTTCCACCGCGATAGCGTCACTGCTCGCCTCAGCCTGTGCCTCGAACAACGACACGATCGTCGCCGCCTCCGGCCAATCGCGCCCGGTCTCGTTCCAGCCTTGCAGCACTCGCTCCTGCTCCGCTCTCGGCAGCAGTGGCAGCGCGCCCACCGCCTGCGCTGGGTCGGCGGCGATGGCCTCCAGCACCGTCTCCAGGTGCCCCAACAGCCGTTCTGCGGTCGCGGCGTCGTACAGGTCCAGGCTAAAGTTCAGGGTCGCCGCCAGTTCGTCGCCCACCTCCGCCATCATCAGCGTCAGGTCAAACTGCGCCGGTTGGTGGCCCAGCGGCAGCGAGGCCAGCTCCAGCGCGCCCACGTTCAGCTTCGCCCCCGGCACGCCCAGCGCAAACGCGCCCAGTCCCTGCTCCTCCAGCGCCTGCGGCTTCTGGTAGATGAACATGGCCTGGAACAGCGGCGGCCGGCTGGTGTCCCGCGTCAGCCGCAGCCGCTCCGCCAGCCAGGCCGGCGGATAGTCAGCGTGGTCAAACGCCTCCAGAACCGTCTGCCGCACCTGGGCCAGCAGCTCCAGGAACGATGCGCCGCCCTCCACGTAGGCCCGCAGCGGCACCGGGTTAATGAAGTACCCAACCAGGCCCGTCAATTCTGGCCGGCTCCGTCCCGTGGTCACCGAGCCCACCAGCACATCGCCCTGACCGGAATACCGGTATAGCAGCGCGTCGAACGCCGCCAGCAATGTCATAAACAGCGTTGCGCCGTGGGTGCGGCTTAGCTCCTTCAGCCTCGCCGTCAGCCCTGCGCCGAGCCGCACCGCCCGCGTGTCCCCCCGGTAGCTGGGTGCGGCCGGCCGCGGCCGGTCCGCCGGCAGGTCCAGCGCTGGCAAATCGCCGCTCAGCCGGTCGCGCCAATACGCCCACAGCCGTTCGCCCTCCGGCCCGGCCAGCCGCTTCGCCTGCCAGCGCACGTAATCGGGGTACTGGACCGTCAACGCAGCCAAATCCGTCGTCGCGCCGCCCGCCTCGGCCTGATAGAGCGCTGCCAGTTCCGCCGCCAGCACCGTCATGGACCAGAAGTCGGTGATGAGGTGGTCCAGTGCCAACAGCAGAACATGCTGATCGGGGCCGCGCCGGTACAGGTTCAGCCGCATGAGCGGCGCCCGCTCGATGTCGAACGGCGCATGCGCCGCGGTAGAGAGGTGATCTTGTAACTGCGCCTCGCTCCAGCCTTCCGCCGCCTCAACCGTAATCGGCGTGGAGGCCTTGGGGGCCATGCGCTGCACCGGCTGGCCGCCCGCCAGGTGAAAGCTCGTCCGCAGCGCGCCATGCCGCCCGATCAGTTGCGCCAGCGCCCGGTCCAATGCGCCCAGGTCCACCGGGCCGTTCACTTGCGCCGCGCCAGCCACGTTGAAGGCAATGCCCGGCGGCGTCAACTGGTGCAGGAACCACAACGCCTGCTGGTTGGGTGTCAGCGGGAAGTCCCCCGTCACCTCGCCGGCCTCAATCGCGCTCGGCGGCTCGCGGCCCGCGCCCTCGCCCGCGCGCGCCGCCACCCACGCCGCCAGTTCCGTCAGCGTGGGGCCTTGCAGCAGTTCCACCAACGGCAGTTCCACTTGCAGCTGGGTGTCAACCCAATTCTTGACCTCCACCGCCATCAGCGAGTCCAGCCCCATCAGCGCCAGGGACTCGCCCTCCGGTAGTTCGCCCGGCCTCAGCCCCAGCACGCGCGTGATCTCTGCCCCCATCCGCTCGCGGATCAATCGCTCGCGGTCGTCCGGAGGCAGGGCGGCCATTGCCTCTGCGCTCATCCCCGCCTTCGCCGCCTCCGTGCCGGCCCGGCCCGCTGGCTGGTCTGCCCCCTGCTCAGGTGCGGCCTCCAGCCTGACGCCATACGCCGCCAACTCCTCGGCGCTCAGGCCCCGCAGCATCGCCACCGCCTCGGCCACAGACGATGGCCGCGCCTCCGCACCGTCCGGCGCGCCGGTCGCCTTTGGGCGGGCGGCCGCCTCGAACCAGTACCGGCTCCGTTCAAATGGATACGTGGGCGCGCTCACCTTCCGGCGCGCATAGAGCCGGTCGAACGCCGCCCAATCCACCGCCGCGCCGCGCGTGTACAGCGTCCCCACCGCCAGCCCCATCACGTTCCATTCCGGCTGGCGGGACCGCAGTGATGCGACCCAGGCGGCCTGCGAGTCGGCCAGCACCCGCCGTCCCAGGCCGATCAGCACCGGCTGCGGCCCGATCTCAACCACGATGTCCACGCCCAATTCCGCCAGCGCCCGCATGCCGTCCGCGAACCGCACCGGCTGCCGCACATGATCGCGCCAGTAGCCCGCGCCGGGCACAAATCCCGCCGGGTGCGCCTTCCCGCTCACATTCGCGATCAGCGGAATGAGCGGCGCAGAGTAGCGCAGCTTCGCCGCCGCCGCTTCAAAGTCCGCCAGCATCGGTTCCATCAGCGCGGAGTGAAAGGCGTGCGATACCGCCAGCGGATGAACCTTCCTGCCCGCCGCCGCCAATTGCTGAGCCGCCTCGTTGACAGCCTCCGCCTCGCCCGCGATCACAAAGTTATCTGGGCCGTTGTAGGCGGCGATATTGGCGCGGCCTTCCAGCGGTCCCAGCGCCGCGGCCACCGCCTCCTCCGAGGCCATCACCGCCGCCATTGCGCCCCCGGCCGGCAGGGCCTGCATCCGCCGCGCGCGCTCCGCAATCAGGGCCAGTGCATCCTCCAGCGGCATCACCCCCGCCACGCACGCCGCCGCGTACTCGCCCACGCTGTGCCCCAGCACAGCCTCCGGCGTGATTCCCCAATCCCGCCACACCTCGGCCAGCGCATACTCCAGCGCAAACAGCGCCGGCTGCGTGAACACCGTCTTGTCCAGCAGCCCCGCTTCTAGTCCCTCGCCCCACATCACCGGCAGCAGCGGCCGGCCCAGCGCCCCATGCGCGTCCAGCCACTCTGCGCACCGGTCCAGCGCCCGCCGGAACACAGGCTGGCTCTCATATAGCTCCCGCCCCATGCCCGCGTACTGCGCCCCCTGTCCCGTGAACAAAAACGCGATCTTCGGCTTGCGCTTCGGCGCCTCGCCCAGCACCACCCCCGCCGCCGCGGTCCCTGCCTGCACCGCGCTCAATGCAGCCTGCGCCGCCTCCGCGTCTCCCGCCACGACCGCCAATCGGTGGGCATGGTGGTTGCGGCCCGTGTTGGCCGTGTAGGCTAAATCAGCCAGGGTCGCTTCCGATAAGGCCTCCGCATACCGCCCGGCCAATGTGCGCAGCGCCGCCGGGCTTCGCGCCGAAAGCGCCAGCACCTGTGTTGGCCGCTCGACCTCCGCCTGCGCCGCCTCAACGACAACCGGCGCTTCCTCAATGATCACGTGCGCGTTCGTTCCGCCAAACCCGAACGACGACACGCCCGCCAGCCTCGGCCGCTCGCCCCGCGGCCACGGCTGCCGCTCGGTGACGATCTCCAGCGGCGTGCCCGCCAATGGTACGTGCGGGTTTAGCTTCTTCAGGTGCAAGTGCGGGGGCATCTCGCCGTGCTGCATCGCCAGCACCACTTTGATCAGCCCCGCCACCCCCGCCGCCGACTCCAAATGTCCGATGTTGGTCTTGACCGACCCCAGCCCCACGCGATGCTCTGCCGGCTGCGGCGCGCCCAGCACCGCCCCCAGCGCCTGCACTTCAATCGGGTCGCCCAGCGGCGTGCCCGTGCCATGCGCCTCGATGTAGCTCAACTCTTCGGGCCTCGCGCCCGCCTGCTGCAAGGCGGCCCGAATCACCGCCTGCTGCGCCAGCCCATTCGGCGCCGTCAGGCCGTTGCTCCGGCCATCCTGATTGACCGCTGACCCGCGCACCACCGCCAGGATGCGGTCGCCGTCCCGCTCTGCCTCCGCCAGGCGCTTCAGCACCAGCATCCCGCACCCCTCGCCCCGCACGTATCCGTCGGCCGCCTCGTCAAACGTCTTGCACCTTCCATCGGACGACATCATGCGCGCCTGCGAGAACGTGATGCTCAGCTCCGGCGTGAGGATCAGGTTGACGCCTCCGGCCAGCGCCACGTCGCTCTCGCCGGACCGCAGGCTCTGGCAGGCCAGATGCAGCGCCACCAGCGACGACGAGCAGGCCGTGTCCACCGCCATGCTCGGCCCGCGCAAATCCAATAGATACGACAGGCGGTTGGCGGCAATGCTGTGCGCATTTCCGGTCCCAGCGTAGGCGTCAATCTGTGTTGGATCGTCATACTGCCGCGTGGCATAGTCGTAACTGCTGATGCCCACAAACACGCCCGCGGCCGTCCCTGCCAGCCGGTCGGGCGGCAGCCCCGCCGACTCCAGCGCCTCCCACGCCACCTCCAGCAGCAGCCGCTGCTGCGGGTCCATCCGCGTGGCCTCGCGCGGCGAAACCCCAAAGAACCCGCCGTCAAACAGGTCCACGTCTTCGAGGAATCCCCCCCACCGCGTGTTCATCTTGCCGCGCGTGCCCAGCGCGCTGCTGTAGAACTCACCTGCGTCCCACCGGTCCGCCGGCACCTCGCTGATCGCGTCCACCCCGTCGCGCAGCAGTCGCCAAAACGCCTCCGGGTCCGCCGCGCCGGGGAACCGGCATCCCAGACCCACGATGGCGATTGGCTCAGCCATCGCGCCCGGCCCAGTCGCCTGCAAAACTGGCTGCACGTCCCCGGCGATCCCCTCCGATAGCGGCACTTCCTCAATGCCGGCCAGGTGCCGCGCCAGCAAATGGATGGTGGGATAGTCCCACGCCAGGGTGGGGGGCACGGCCCGCCCCAGCCACACGCCCAGGTCGCCCGCCAGGCTCACCGCCTGCGCCGAGTCCAGCCCATACTCCACAAAGGTTGCGTCCAGGTCGATCACCGAGGCTCGCACCCCCAGCCGCGTGGCAATGCGCTCCACGAGCCAGGTCTCGATGGCGCTGGCCTGTACCAGCTTCTCGGCCTCCACCCCCGTCACCGGGCCGGTCTGGGCGCTTGGCGCCCGTTCCGTTGGGCGGCCCAGTGCCGCCGCTTCGGCAGGCCTTGCCTCCACGCCTTCGTTCTTCCACGCCGCCACCAGTTCCAGGCTGTGCTCGAGATACTGGGCCTTGACCGCGTGGCGCTGTATCTTTCCACTGGACGTCTTGGGGATGCTCAGCGTCTTGATTAGCACCAGTTCATGTAGCTGAACCTCGTGCTCGACGGCCAGCGCCCGCCGCACCGCCGCCACGACCTCGTCCATGTTCGGCTTCTGATAGCGGCGTTCCACCTCGAACACCACCACCAGCCGCTCCTCCCCATCCACCTCAACCGAAAAGGCCGCGCCCCCCTCTTCGCGCAGCGCCGGGTGCGAGCGCTGCACCGAGTGCTCCAGGTCCTGTGGATAGTGATTGCGGCCCCGAATGATGATCAGGTCCTTCACGCGCCCGGTCACATATAGGTTATCGTCCCGCAGGAAGCCCAGGTCGCCCGTGCGCAGATACGGCCCGTCGCCATCCGCCAGCCGCGCGCCAAAGGTGGCCGCCGTGGCCTCCGGCTTGCCCCAATAGCCGCGCGTCACGCTTGGCCCTGCCACCCAGATCTCGCCCACTTCGTTCGCCGCGCAGGGTGTCAGGCGGCTGGCGTCAACGATGCGCAGCCGTTGGCCCAGCAGCGCTTGCCCGCAGCTCACGAGCGTCTGCGCCATCGCATCGCCGCTGTTGGCTGGCGCCACCCGGTTCTGTTCCAGGGCGGGCCGGTTGACCGTGAACGTCGTCGGCTTGGCCGCGCCGTGGCCGCCCGAGACGATCAGCGTGGCCTCCGCCAGCCCATAGCACGGATAGAACGCCTCGGCCCGGAACCCACACGGCGCGAACGCTTCCGCGAACCGGTCCAGCGCCTCCGGGCGGATAGGCTCAGCGCCGCAAAACGCCGTCACCCACTTGCTCAGGTCCAGGTTGGCTTTCTGCTCCTCAGTGACCTTGTCCACGCACAACGCATATGCAAAATTGGGCGCGCCGCTGATGGTGCCCCCGAACTTCATGATCGCCTCTAGCCACCGCGCCGGACGCTGCAAAAACGAGGCCGGCGACATGAGCGTGGACGTGTTGCCGATATACATCGGCTCCAGGATGCCGCCAATCAGCCCCATATCGTGGTAGCTGGGCAGCCAGAATACCCCTCGCCCAGCCGGGTCGATCTGAAACCCCTGCCGGATCATCTCCAGGTTGTGCATCAAATTGCTGTGCGTCACCATCACCCCCTTGGGGGCGCTGGTGGACCCGGAGGTGTACTGGAGGAATGCCAGCGTATCCGGACCAATCGCCGGAGGCTGCCAGGCGCTCTCCTGTCCGGCCGCGAGCACCGCTGTATCGAACCAGCGCAGGGCCGCCAGAGCGGGGGCATGGGCAAACCGCCGCCCCAGGCTGGACAGGATGTTGCCGGTTGTCAGTGCCAGGGTGGCCTGCGAGTCGGCCACAATGCCTTGCAGGCGCGGCATGGGCCGGTTCAGCCGCGGCGGATAGGCTGGCACCGCTACCAGGCCCGCGTACAGGCACCCGAAGTAAGCGGCGATGTAATCCAGGCCAGGTGGAAAGAGGAGCAGCGCCCGTTCCCCCGGCGATGCCGACGCCTGCAATTGCGCCCCAATCGCCCGTGCGCGCCGGTCCAGCTCCGCGAAGGTCACGTCCTCGGGCGGCGTGCTTTCGTCATCGGCGATGAAGGCATAGGCCAACTGCTCAGCCCGGTCCACGGCGCGCCGCCGCAGGACTTCCACCAGGGTGGCAGGGCCATTGCTAAATTCGATTAGTTGCATTCAACTCACCCAGGCGGGATGAACACTCACGCGTCAGGCTGCGCAGTCCGCCCTTTTGCTGTGCTGGCCGCGTGGCCGCGCACCCCGGCGCTCGTTTGCTCCCATCGCAATCCGTTTGTATACTACCGCACAATTCGGTACCTTGCCTTGATCGGCCGGCCCGTAAAGTACTCTAATTCCATCAATGACGCCAGTGTGTAAGGAGAACTCATGACGTCTGGTTCCAAATACCGCCTGACCCAAACTCGGGGGCCCGCCCCTGGGCACGTGTTCCCTTTGGAGCAGTTGCCCAAGGTCCTTGGGCGCGACCCAGCCAACCAGATCGCCATTGATGGCGCTGGGGTCTCGCGGCGGCACGCCCAGCTCACCCAGGTCGGCGGTGGCCTCGTGCTGGAGGATCTTGGCAGCAGTAACGGTACCTTCGTCAACGGAGAACGGCTGGCCGGCCCGCGCCAGCTCATGCCCGGTGATCGCATTCAATTGGGCCAGTCGGTAGAATTGCTGGTGGAAGGCGACATGCCTCAGCCGGGCGCCACGGTGATGGAGCCGATGCCTGCGCCCCATGCCCAGCCGCGCACGGTGCAGCCCGCCCCCTCCGCTCCCTACCAAGCTCCGCCTCAGCCGGCCCCTTACCAGGCTCCGCCTCAACCCGCTCCTCAGCCAGTGCAGTCGCGGCCGGCCCCGCCAGCCCCACCCCCCGCGCCCGCCCGCGCGCGCCCGCCAGCCCCGCCGGCCCAGCCTGGCGCGCCGCCCGCCACCATGCTGGGCGATGAGAACATGTTCGCCGGCATGCCCGGTCTGACCGGCAAGCTGCCCGGCGGCCCCGGTGCCCCTGCGCCCCAATTGACCATCGATCAGGCCGGGCAGACTCCCCGCAGCCTGGAACTGACCGCCGCCACCTACACCATTGGCCGCGCCGAAGACAACACCCTGCCCATCGCCTCGCCCATCGTGTCGCGCTACCATGCCCGGCTGGACCGCACTCCCGATGGCTACACCATCGCCCTGGTGCCTCAGGCCAGCAACCCCATCTTCTTCCAGGGCCGCCCCCTGCAGGGCGCGCATCTGCTCCAGCACGGCGACATCCTGCGGATCGGTGGGCAGGACCCCGGCACCCTCGTTACCTTCCGCTTCTCCGCCCCGCATGCCGCCCGGCGCGAGGCCGTTGTTCCCATCAAGTTCGGTGAGCGCAACACCCTCGCCCTGGGCCGCGATCCCAGCAACGACATCACCCTGGATGCGCCGCAAATCTCGCGCTTCCACGCCCAGATCGAGCGGGTGGGTGCCCGCTTCCGCGTCCGCGACCTGCGCTCCGGCAACGGCACCTTCGTCAATGGCCAGCGCATCGAGGCCGAAACCTGGCTCAAGCCCAACGACCAGGTCCGCATTGGCCCCTATCGGTTTGTGCTGGGTGAGGATGGCCTGGACCACTACGACGAGTCCAAGGGCCTGCGCGTGGACGTGGTCGGGCTGAACAAGTGGGTCCGCAAAGACCTCAACATCCTGCAAAACATCTCGCTCTCCATGCAGCCCCGCGAGTTCATCGTCGTGGTCGGCCAGAGCGGCGGCGGCAAGTCCACCCTAGTGGATGCGGTGGCCGGCTACCGGCCTGCCACCCACGGTCGCGTCTACGTCAACGGCATCGACGTTTACCGCCACTTCGACGCTATTCGCTACGACATCGGCTTTGTGCCCCAGCGCGACATTATCCACATGGAGTTGACCATCTTCCAGGCGCTGGACTACGCCGCCCAACTCCGCATGCCGCCCGACACCACCCGTCAGGAGCGCCACGCCCGCGTGATGGAGGTCCTCGAAGACCTGGACCTGGCCCACCGCAAGGACGTGCAGATCAGCGGCCTCAGCGGCGGCCAGCAAAAGCGCGTCTCCATCGGTGTGGAGCTCCTCACCAAGCCGGGCCTGTTTTTCCTGGACGAGCCGACCTCCGGCCTGGACCCTGGCACTGAAACGGCCCTCATGCAGCTCATGCGCCGCCTGGCCGACCAGGGCCGCACCATCATCCTCATCACCCATGCCACCAAGAACGTCATGCTGGCCGACAAGGTGGTCTTCCTGGCCCGCGGCGGCTATCTCGCCTGGTACGGTCCGCCCGACGAAGCCCTCAAGTTCTTTGACCAATACCGCTCCGAGCGCGAGCGCCGCGCCGAGGACATGGAGTTCGACCAGATCTACGCCATCCTCGATGATCCAGCTAACGGCAAGCCTGTGGATTGGGCCCAGCGCTACCAGCAGCACCCCGCCTATCAGCAGTACGTGGCCCAGCCGCTCGCGGCCAGCGGCCACGCTGTCGCCCCGGGTGCCGCCCCCGCCCAGGCCACCCCCAGCCAGCCCGCCCAGCGCCAGCGCCCGCGCCAGGTCGCCGAACTGCGCCAGTTCATCATCCTCTCCACGCGCAACATCAACATCCTGATCCGCGACCGCTTCACCCTCTTCCTCTTGCTGGCCGTTGCCCCCATTGTGGGCCTTCTCGATATCCTGCTGGCCGTGCTCCTCGGCCGCAATCCGTTCGACGCGGGCCCCCTGGGCAACGTCCCCAACGTAATGATCACCCTGTTCCTCCTGGCCCTCTACGGCGTCCTCGTGGGCGGCGTCGGCCAGATGCGCGAGATAGTCAAGGAGC
>CAZCEC010000077.1:11697-28512 GCA_964497615.1 uncultured Anaerolineales bacterium
AAACGTGAACGCCTGGTCAACCTCAAGATACTGCCCTACGTCCTGAGTAAGGTCTGGGTGGCCGGTCTGCTGGCCCTGTACCAGACGTTCTGGTTTGTCCTCATCCACTACCTGGCCTTCGACATGCCCGGCGGCCTCATTGAGGTCGGCCTCGTCTACGTCACCCTGACCCTCTCCACCATGGCCGGCATGATGCTGGGCCTGTTCGCCTCGGCCCTCGCGCCCAACGCCAACTCCGCCTCCCTGCTCGTGATCGTCATGATGATCCCGCAGATCGTGCTCGGCGGAGCGCTCATCGCCTTGCCGGGAGCGGGCCAATATGTCAGCGCCCTCACCACCACCCGCTGGGCCTTCGAGGCCCTCATGAGCATCACCGAGGTCGGGTCCGATGTGGCCGCCGACCTGTGCTGGACCTTGCCTGATGAACTGCGCGAGGGCATGACCCTGGAGCAGGCGCAGGGCAACGGTTGCCGCTGCTTGGGCACCAACATCTTCAGCCAGTGCCAATTCCCCGGCCTCGGACGCTTCTATGAGCCGGAGATTGACGAGCCGCCGCCGGTCGAGCCGCCGCCCCTGGTGCAGTCGCCGCCGCCGCCCGAACCCGAGTTCCCGCAGCCGCCCGTTCAGCCAGTGCCGCCCGCCGACCAGTCCAACCAGGTGGCGATGGCCCAATACCTCGAGGCCCTGGACGCCTATCAGGTGGAGTTCGACGCCTGGCAGGCGGAAGCCAATGCCATTCAGGCCGCCTATGAGGCCGACCTCACCGCCTACCAGCGCCAGGCCGAGGCTGAGGCCAGCGCCTACCAGGCCGTCGCTATTGCCTACCAGCAGGACCTGGCCGAATGGAACATTGGCCGCGCCTCGGCCGTCACACCCGCCGAGGGCCTCATCTTCCAGGTCAATCGCGACTTTGGCTGGACCTTTGTCAACAAGGAGGACGCCGCCGCGTTCTACACCAAGATCTTCGGTACCTGGATCGCGCAGGTCATCTATACCACCGTATTGTTTGCCGTGATCTTGGTGCTCCAGAAGCGCAAGGACGTGGTGTAACCATGAGCCCTCAACCGCCCGACACCACTCGCCCGGATGATGTCAACCCAACTGCGGGCCGCGCCGCCCCCTCCCGTGCCCGCCTGACCGCCCCCGGGTTGTTCACCTCCGGTCTGGCATTTGCGCTGGCCGCCCTGGCTTGCTCGTTGCCCGGCCTCCCCGGCGGCGGCGGCGACCGGCAGGCGACGGTCGAGGCCTTTGGCTCGGCTGTGGCCGCCTCCGCCACGGCCATCCTCATCCCCACCGCCACCCCGCCGCCCGTTATCGAGATTGACGCTACCCAGGCCGTCATCGCCATCACGGCCGATACCTCCAGCGCGGAAACTCAGGTGGCCCAGCAGGCCACCGACCTGGCAATCCAGGCCGCCACGGCCACGGCCGTCGCGCCCATCCTGGCCGAACTGCCCATCTACGGCGTGGACCCGTCCGCCGGGCGTCCGGCCTGGATCCATCCGCCGGTCAGCCTCGATATCGAAGGCTTTGAGCAGTTCGCCTATGCCAATCAGTTCGCCGCCACCGTCGTCACCGACTTCGTAGTCGCCGCCGACATCGAATGGAACACCCAATTTGGCACCTCCGGCTGCGGCCTGGTCCTGCGCTCCGACGGCAACGAGGAGTCCCTCAATCAATATCTGGTCGTCGCCACGCGCGGCGCCAACGGCCACGTTTTATTCACAATCATGGAAGCGGGCGAGTTGATTGAGGTCTACGACATGTTTGCCCGCGGCATCGACCCGCTCTTCTCTTCGGCCAACGACACCACCAACCGCCTTGCCGTCGTCGGGCGCGGTTCCACCTTCTCGGTGTATACCAATGGCACCCTGATCGGGCAGGTGCAAGACGCGCGCTACGAGATCGGCTTTGTGGCGCTCGTAGCCCTCAACCAGAGCGGCACCACGCACTGCGGCTTCACCAATACTTGGCTGTGGCGCTTCAACCAATAAGGTATCGCATGACCCCTCCACGATCCACCCCAATCCGCTCGCTGCGTGCGCTCGTCGTCGCTGCGGTCGCGCTGGCCGTTGTCGTCTCCGCTTGCCGGCAAGGCCCGGCCGCCACCACCCCTGCGCCCACCGCGCCGCCCGCCACCGCCAACCAGGCCACGCCCGAGCCGCCCACCCAGGCCGCCACCGATGCCCCGGCCGTGGACCCGAACCTGCTCTACTTTGACGACTTCTCCGACCTCAACAGCGGCTGGCCCGTCGTTCAGCCCGAAAACGGCCTGGGCAGCTACCAGAACCCCGAGGTCTACCGGCTGGAGGCGCGCGCGCCCGGCGTCATCGTTCATGCTTTCCGCTCCGGCGCGTTCTCCGACTACTCGCTGGAGGCCGTCCTCTTCGCCCCCACCGCCGGTGCTGGCCGCTGGCGCCACGGCATCACCTTTCGCCAGGTGACTCCCGACAACTACTACGCCTTCGTCATCCTGCCCCGCGCGCAGGCCTGGCAGGTGCTCAAGCGCTTCCTGGGCGAATGGTCTGTCATTGCCGAGGGCAACAGCAACACCATCTCGCTCGACCCGGCCACGCCTACCACCCTGCGCCTCGACGCCCTCGGCCCGGCCATGACGTTTTCCATCAACGGTACCGGCGTCGCCAGCCTGAGCGACGGCACGTTTGCTGCGGGCGATATTGGCCTCCTGCTCGAAACGCTTGACGAGCCCAGCGTCCAGGTCGCCGCCGACCAGATCACCGTGCGCCGCTACGACCCGGCCCTGGTGCCCTCGGCCCCCACCGCCGCGCCTGTCGCCGCCACGGAGACACCCACACCCACTCCCACCGTCACCGGCACCCCGCCGACGGCCACGCCCGGCCTCACCCCGCTCACCGGCAGCGCTGTGCCCTCCCTCCAGCCGACCGCCAATCTGCTCACGGCGGTGCCGGCCACCCTTGCGGCGGTCTCGGCCACGGCCAACGCCATCGCCAGTCAAGTCCCGGTCTTCCTAACGCAGCCGTGCGGCCTCCCGCTGCTGCCCGCCTGTCCATGAGGCAACTATGAGCCAACCAAGCTGGGTCGGGCAAACGCTCGGCGGACGCTACAAAATCGAAGCCATGTTGGGGCAGGGGGGCATGTCGGCCGTCTATCGCGGCACCGACCCCAACCTGCGCCGCACGGTCGCCATCAAGCTCATCCACTCCCACCTCACCGGCGATCCCGAGTTCGTCCGCCGCTTCGAGGCCGAGGCGGCCGCCGTCGCCCAGTTGCGCCACCCCAACATCATCCAGGTGTACGACTTCAACCACGATGGCGACACCTACTTCATGGTGCTGGAGTTTGTGCCCGGCGAGACCTTGCACAGCCGGCTGGCCAAGTTGGCCGCCCAGCGCCAGCGCATGCCTGCTGATGAGCTTATACGCATCGCCGCCAGCGTCGCCGAGGCCATCGACTATGCCCACCAGCGCGGCCTCATCCATCGCGACATCAAACCCGCCAATGTGATGATCAACCCGCAGGGCCAGGCCGTGCTGATGGACTTCGGCATCGCCAAGATCATGGGCAGCGCCGCCCACACCGCCACCGGCACCGTCGTCGGCACCGCCCAGTACATCTCCCCCGAGCAGGTGCGCGGCCAGCGCCCCACCGAGCGCTCCGACATCTACTCCCTGGGCGTCACCATGTTCGAGATGGCTGCCGGTCAGCCGCCCTTCGACGGCGACTCGGCCATGAGCATCATGCTCAAGCACGTCAACGAGCCTGTGCCCGATCTGCGCGCCCTCAGCCCCGGCGTGCCGCCCGGCCTCGTCGCCGTCATCGAGCGCACCATGGCCAAGGACCCGGCCGAACGCTACCAGACGGCCGGGGAGTTGGCCGCCGCCCTGCGCCAGTCGGGGTCCGCGCCGGCCGCCTTCCCCTCGGCCACCGTCATCGAGCCGATGCCCTCCGGCCCGCCCATCGGCGCCACCGTCATGGAGCCTGCGCCAGGCACACAGGGTGCCAGCCCCAGGCCGGCCTACCAGCCGCCCGCGCCGGTTGCTTCGCCAGTGCCGCCGCCCGTTCAACAGCCCCCGGCCCAGCCGCCGCAGCAGCCACCCTTCACCGGCTACCAGTCTGCTCAGGGCGGCCAGCCTGCTGCGTCCGCCGCCGCGCCCCCAGCGCGCAAGTCCCCGCCGGTGGGCCTGCTCATCGGCGTGCCCCTGGTCCTGATCGTCTGCATCGTGCTCGGTGTTGTCGGCGTGTTGGCGGCGACCAACCTCTTTGGCGAGGACCCGACGCCCACCCTCGCGCCCACCTCGCCGCCCACCGCGCCGCCCGCAACTGATGTCGTTGAGCCGACCGTTGCGCCCACCGACCTCGTTGCCGCCGAGCCGACGGCTACGCCTCCGGTGGAAGTGGTCGAACCGACCGTGCCAGTCGTGGACCCCACCGCGGGTATGGTCCTCATCCCGGCCGGCGAGTTCCAGATGGGTTCCAGCGGCCCCCGCGCCGATGAGCAGCCCCTCCACACCGTCAGCCTGAGCGCCTTCTATCTCGATCAATACGAGGTCACCAACGGGCGCTATCAGGTCTGCGTGGATGAAGGCGCCTGCACGCCGCCCGCGCAGACCGGTTCCTTCACGCGCTCGGCCTACTTCGGCGCGCCCGATTTCGTGGACTATCCCGTGGTGGCGGTTGCCTATGAGCAGGCGGTGCGGTTCTGCGCCTGGGACTTCGGCAAGCGCCTGCCCACCGAGGCCGAATGGGAATATGCCGCCACCGGCGGCGATGGCCGCCGCTACCCCTGGGGGCCAGACTTTGATGGCACGTTACTGCCAACCACCTCCAACGACACCGTCCCCGTGGGCAGCTTCCCCGGCGGCGCTAGCCCGTTCGGCGTCTATGATCTGGCTGGCAATGTGCTGGAGTGGGTGGCCGACTATTACGACTCGCTCTACTACACGGAAAGCGAGAGCGACAATCCCCAGGGCCCCGAATTTGGTGATGAGCGCGTCCTGCGGGGCGGCTCGTTTGGCAACCCCGACGGCCAGTTCTACACCACCACCCGTCGCTACCACTTCACCCCCGGCACGGCGGAGGTTGACGTCGGCTTCCGCTGCGCCCTGCCGCAGCCATAGTTGCTTCCAAACACAACGGGCCGCATGCAGCGGCCCGTTGTGCATCCTGGCGCGGAGTCAGCCCCGCTCCTACGCTGCCTTGGCAATCTCGTCAAAGAACCGGATATACGTCTCGATGCCGCGGTAATAAGTCGGCAGGTGCAGTTTCTCGTTCGGCGCGTGCAGGTTATCGTCCGGCAGGCCGAACCCCAGCAGGATCGAGTCGACGCCTAGCCCCTGCTGCACCATGCTCACCACCGGCACGCTGCCGCCCTCCAGCCGGAAGATCGGCTTCACCCCAAACGCGCCCTCCAGCGCGGCGGCTGCGGCGCGGACGCCCAGGCTGTCGCGCTCCACCAGCACCGGCGGCCCGCTCACCAGGTTCTTCAGCTCCCAGCGGATGCTCGGCGGCGCCTTCTGCTCCAGGTACGCGCGCAGTTGCCCCTCCACGGCCTTGTCATCCTGATACGGCACCAGCCGCATCGAGATCTTCGCCATCGCCTTGGCCGGCAGCACCGTCTTGGAGCCTTCGCCCGTAAAGCCCGAGAGCATCCCATTGATCTCCAGGGTCGGCCGCGCGCCCAATCGCTCTACCGTCGTATAGCCCGCCTCGCCGTGCAGTTGCGGCACGCCCGTGATGCCCTGCCACTGCGCCTCCGTCATCGGCGTGCGCGCCAGCGCCGCCCGCTCCTCGTCCGACAGCGTCCGCACCTTGTCGTAGAAGCCGGGCAGGGTGATATGGCCGTTAGCGTCGTGCATCCCCGCAATCAGCTCCGCCAGCGCCTGCGCCGGGTTGTGCACCGACCCGCCAAAGACGCCCGAGTGCAGGTCGTGGTCCGGCCCATGCACCCACAACTCAAAATACGCCAGCCCGCGCAGCCCATACGCCAGCGACGGCTGCGCCGGTCCCAGGATGCCCGAGTCGGCGTTCAGCGAGAAGTCGCACTTCAGCTTGCCCGCGTGCTGTTCCATGAACGGCCCCAGGTTGGGCGACCCGATCTCCTCCTCGCCCTCGACCATCACCTCCACGTTCACGCCCAGCCCGCCATGCTTGATCTGCGCCTCCAGCGCCTTCAGAAAAGCGTGCACCTGCCCCTTCATGTCCGACGCGCCGCGCGCATACAGGTTCTCGTTCCGCTCCGTCGGCTCAAAAGGCGGCGACACCCACTCGTCCAGCGGGTCCACTGGCTGCACGTCATAGTGCCCGTAGATCAGCAGGGTCGGCTTGCCCGGCGCATGCAGCCAATCCCCCACCACCACCGGGTGCCCGGCCGTCGGCAGGATTTCGATGTGCTCCAGCCCGCTGGCCCTCATCTGCCCGGCCACCCATTCCGCCGCGCGCTGGATATCGGGTTTGTGCTCCGACAGCGTCGAAATGCTCGGGATGGATAGAAACTCCTTCAACTCGGCCAGATAGCGGGCGTGCTCGGCGCGCGCGTAGGCAGTTTTTGCTGTTGTATCCGTCATGTGGGCTCCTGTGCGATGTGTGATTTGATCCTATTGTAGCACTCTGCCACCTGAATCGAGACGGCCTGCGATTCATCGCGCACCCCCTGGCCCTTCGGTTCAGTGTCCCGCTGTCGCTTCGCGTCCGTGCCAACGACTTGCTGGACCACTTGACCAGTTGACCGTTTCTTCAACCGTTGACCAATCCCCCGCCTTAAGGTACCATTCGCCCGCTGTAATGTCTGGCGGGGCTGTCCCGGAAGGACGACGGGTCGCCCCTTTTTTGCGCAAGGAATCCGCCATGGAAATCCGCTCTTACATGCAGGGCCCGCGTCACGGGCCGGAAGACGACCACGACCACCCGCACGATCACGATCATCCGCATCCCCACGCGGCCGCGCCCGAGGTCCAGGACCTCGAAGGCGATGTCATTCAATTCAACCAGTCCAGCGCCAACCTCGTGCGCGGGCGCATCATCCGCGCCACCCAATCGGCCATCAATCAAGCCCATGCCGATCATATCGACGTGGAGAATGGCCTTATTGCCCAGGCCGATGGCGACACCGTGTCCGTCCGCCAGGGCGGCCTGCTCGTCGGCCGCGCCGGCGCCCTGACCGTGCAGCAGGGTGGGGCGCTGGTCGTTGCCGCCGGCAGCGCCGCCCTCTCCGAAGGGGGCGTGCTGCTCGTCGCCGCCCAGGAAATTGACCTTAACAACGCCCGCACCGGCATCCTGCTGGCGCGCGAAGTGCACGGCACGGTGACCACCACCATGGACACGCGCCAGGCCGCCATCTTCGGCATTGCCGCCGGCGCCGCCATCGGCCTCGTGCTGGCCCTTGGCCAGGTGTTCGGCCGCCGCCACTAGGTCGGCTCGTACCGCCCATTTAATGTCGTCATTCCGAGGCGGTCTTTGCCGAGGAATCTTTGCTTGCAGGCATCTTAAGGATCGCATTCCGCCGCTGAGGCGGATCTAGACGGAGCGAAGGTAACCCGCGCGGCGGGTGAGAGGCGCTCCAGGAGAAGAATAAGCATGGAAACACACAAACTCTCGGCTCAAAAGCGCTCGGTCGTCGGCAAGGGGGTCGGACAATTGCGCCGCGCCGGTCAACTGCCTGCCGTCATCTATGGCCCCGGCGCCGAGCCGCGCGCCATCCAGCTCAACTCGCGCGAAGCCACCCGCGTCTTCCGCCGCGTGCACGGCGCGGAGTTGATTGACCTGGAACTTGAGGGCCAGACGCACAAAGTGCTGGTGCACGACCTCCAGCGCGACACCATCCGCGGCGACTTTCTGCACGCCGACTTCTACGCGGTGGACATGAACCGCACCATCCGCGTGCGCATCCCCATTCGGCTCGTCGGCTCGTCCCAGGCCGTCACCCGCGACTCGGGCGTGCTCGTGCGCGGCATCGCTGAACTGGAAGTCGAGTGCTTGCCCGCCAACCTCGTGACGGCGCTCGAAACCGATCTCGGCGTCCTGGAGACCATCGGCTCGGCCATCTTCGTCCGCGACCTGTACGTCCCCAAGGACATCAAGGTCCTGACCGACGGCGACGACCTGGTGGCCCGCGTCACCTACCAGGCCAAGGAAGAGGTGCTGGCCGCCCCCACCGTCGCGGCCACCGCCGAGGTCGAGGTCATTGAGAAGGGCAAGGCTGAGGAAGAAGAGGGCGAAGAAACGAAGGGCGGCAAGGAAGCCAAGAAGTAGCGCCTGCCCCCCGCCCGCAAACCGCGCCGGTCCCGGACTCAAGTCTGGGACCGGCGTTTTTGTTCACAGCACCGGCTGCACCACCTCGATCAGGTTCAGCAGCATCCGCGCCGTCGCGCCCCAAATGGTATAGCTGCCATACCGCAGATAGTAAACTGGTATCTTCGGGCCGGGCGCGAGCGGCTCGCGGTACTGCGTCTCCAGGTTGGCCGGGTCGGCCAGCCAGCGCAGCGGCGCGCCAAACACCGCCGACAGCTCCCGCTGCGACAGCACGAACTCGTATGGCCAGGGGAACAGCCCCACCACCGGCGTGATGTGGTACTGCGTCACCGTCAGCAGATCGTCCAATTGGCCCAGCACCGTCACGTCACTTCGCCGCAGCCCAATCTCCTCCTCGGCCTCCCGCAGCGCGGTGTCCACCCGCGAGGCGTCTTCCGGGTCCACGCGCCCGCCCGGAAACGACACCTGCCCCTTGTGCGTCTCCACGTGCTCGGTCCGCAGCGTGAACAGCACCTGCCATTCCCCTGCCTCCCGGTACAGCGGCACCAGCACCGCCGCTGGCCGCGTCGCCCACTCGGCTCGAACCACTGGCCGCCGCGTGGCCAGGGCCGTTTGCAAATATTCGGGCAGGGCCGGCCTGCCGCTCACGGCGTGCGCCGCAGCCCTGGCACCCGCCAGTACACGAACCCAGCGGTGAGCAGCGCAATCACCGCGCCGATCTGCACCGTCAGTGGCTCGCCCACGCGGTCGGCCAGCGCGCCGGCCAGCAGCGCCCCCACCGGCATCAGCCCAAAGAACGTCAGCGTGTAGATGCTAACCACCCGTCCCCGCAAATCATCCGGCGCGTGTGTCTGCACCAGCGCGTTCGCCAGGTTCATCATCGAGATCAGGCCCCAGCCCGAGGCCACCATGATCACCAGCGCCGCCGCCGTCACGTTCGTCAGCGAGAAGAGCAGGATCATGCTGGGGTAGAAGAAGCTCCCGGCCGTCAACAGGCGGCCTTTGAATTGAAACCGGCCCAGCGAGGCAATAAACAGCGCCGCGAACAGCGCCCCAATCCCGCGCGCCGACTGGAGCAGCCCATTCGTGGTGGCGTCGCCGCCCAGCACCTCCACCGACCACGCCGGCAGCAGCGTGGCGAACGCCAGTCCAAACAGCGCCGTGGCCCCCGCCAGCAGCATCACGGTCCGGATCAGTGTATGCCCGGCCACATACCGCAGCCCCTCCGCCAGTTCCACCGTCGCCGGGCGGCGCTTCGCGGGCCGCGGCCGGCGCGCCAGCCGCATCCGCACCAGCGCCCCAATCACGGCCACGAACGAAATCGCATTCAGGGTAAAGCACCACGCCGGCCCCACCAGCGCGTAGGTCAGGCCCGCCACCGCCGGCCCCACCGCCGTCGCCGAGTTGAACATCGTGCCGTTCAGCGCCACCGCATTCGTTAGGTCCTCCTGGTCCACCAGCTCCAGCAGAAACGACACCCGCGCCGGGGCATCGAACGCATTCGCCACGCCCAGCAGAAACGCCAGCACGATGATGTGCCAGGGCGCCACGACCCCCGTAAATGCCAGCCCGGCCAGGATCACCGCCAGGCTCATCATGATCGCCTGCGTCACCACCAGCAGGTCGCGCCGTGGCAGGCGGTCGGCGATGACGCCGCCATACAGCATGAAGAGCCACGCCGGCGCCCCCGCCGCGAACCCCACATATCCCAGGTAAACCGGTGAGCCCGTCAACTCGAAGATCAGGTAGCCCTGCGCGGTGGTCTGCATCCAGGTGCCCACCAGCGACACCATCTGCCCAAAGAACCACAGCCGGTAATTGGGGTATTTCAGCGCGGCGAAGGTCTGGCCCAGGCTCCAGCGCGGCGCCGCGCGCGGCATCACCGGCTCGGCCACCGGGCTGGGTTGCGGCGCAACGCTGTCTAAGTGTTGGGTCTGGGCGGGCAGAGCGCCGTTCGGATCGGCGCGGTCGATGTCTGGTTCGGCTCGGTCTTTCATTCCGCGTCAATCAATCGGTCAACTCCAGAATCCACAGATTGTGGTCCTCGGCTGAGACAAACACGATGCGCTGCCCCTCCGGCGAGAGCGCCCAATCGCCGCCGGCGATGCGCACTGGGGTCACGCTCGGGTCAATCAGCGCGCGCGCCTCGCCGCTCGCGGCACTGATGCCAATGAGCCGCTGTGTCGCCGCCCCGTCCAATGGTATCACCAATAGTTCGTCGTTGTCGCGCCACCGATAGGCCCCAAAGTGCTCCAGGCGTCGCGCCTCGCCCCCCGCCAGCGGCATGATCCATAAGCCATCCGCGGCGGCCTCGCCCGTAAATGTCACCTGATAGGCCAGCCAGCCGCCGTCCGGCGACACCAGCGCCCCGCGCAGTTCCGCCGCCTCCACCACCACCGTCAGGCTGTCCTGCGCCAGGTCATACACGGCGTAGTAGTCCTGCCGGTCGTCCCCGTCGCGCCCGCTTACCAGCCACCGCTGCCCATCCGGCAGCCAGTCCACCAGGCCCCCGCCGGCCAGCGTCAGCACCTGCCGCGCCTGACTGCCGTCCACATTCGCCAGCCATAGCGTCACCTGCCGGCGGTCGAAATTGACAGTGGACGACGCCTGCTGCCACGCGATGCGCGTGCCATCCGGCGAAAAGCTGATCGCCCGCCCGCCGTTCGGCACCGTCCACCGCTCGCCGCCCAATCGCTCAATATAGGTGCGGCCCCCCTCCGGATACGCAACAAGCTGCCCATCTGGCGACCGGATGCCCAGCCGCTCGGTGACGAACCGCGCCGCCCCGCCCGCCGCCGGCACCGCCCACAAGCCGCTCGGGTCGGTGGGGCTGGGCCGGTCAACGAACCAGATTTCGCTGCCGTCCGGCGACCACGCCGGCTGCACGCAGCACCCGCCCGTGGTGATCTGCCGCAGCACTGGCGCGGGCGTGGCCGACGGTGTCGGCGTGTCAGTCTGTGTCGGCGTCCACGTGGCAGTCGGTGGAACCGCACTCGCGGTCGCGGCAGCAACTGTTGCCGTCGGTGGCTGCGGTGTCGCCGCGGCGACTTCGGCGCTCGCTCCCGGCGGCGCGCTGGCCGTGCCCTCGCTCGCCCGGCCACACCCCGCACTCGCCAACGCCGCCGCCAGCGCCAGCCCAGCCAACAGCCTCCCCCCACGCACCCGCTTGGGTTTTCGGATTGCCTCGCTCGGCGACTTGCACAAATCGCGTAGCCTCTTCTCGCCTCTGTGGCGTCCCTGGTGCGGATGGGCACCGCCCCATCTCAATAAGGGTGCCGGGGTCCCTTCTCAACGAACCTGCCACGGCCCCAAATCGCCCTCGCCCTCAATCCGGTCAGGGTTGGTTTCACAACCTGATCTACCCCTTCCTCCGCCCGGTTGACCGGGCGTCGATACTAGCGTGGAGACTTCAGCTCCGCGCGGCTCCGGACATGTCGGACGGCGGATTAGCGCATCATCCGGCAAGCCATCCCTCTATGGCCCGCCCCACTCCGGCGGCCACGCCCGCTGATACTGGTTGAGGAGCGCCCCCCCAAACTGCACCTCCGGCTGATCATCCAGGAACTGCCATTGGCGCGGGTTGTCCAGGTCGCGCTCGAACCCGCGCCCAAACGGGCCTGCCAGGCTCAGCGCATCCCAATCCGCCTCGATCAGCACAATGGGGTTGTAAGCTCGCCGCAGGCCGAGCACTTCGCGGATTTCGAGATGCAGGTGCGGCCGCGACGTGCACGTCAGGTCTGGGTCGCCAGTCACGCCCACCACCTGCCCCCGCACAATCGGGTCGCCCACCGCCAGCCGGGGCCGCTCGTAGAGATGCCCATACAGCGACGCATAGCCGTTCTCGTGATCAATCACCAGGTTGTGCGGACCGGCGCCGTGCTCCGCTGCATCCACCTTCAAGACGACTCCCTGCCCGATGGCGACCACCGGCGTCCCGCAGCGCGCCGACAAATCAATGCCAAAGTGCAGGCCCTGGCCCGCGCCATAAGTGGACACGCGCCACCGGTAGGCGGTTGTCGTGTTGCCATAGGGCTGGCCCAGCAGCCACGTGCTCGGCCCGGGCGGCTCCGCAAAGGGCAGCCCAAACGGGCGCTCGGTCTGTAGCACGGGCGCGGCCGCGACTGCCTCCGGCGCGCTCGGGATGAACACCCGGCGCGGTCCACCCACGGTCAAAACGACCGCCAGCGACACGAAGCCCGATACCCGCCTCAGCGCTTCCCAACGCACGGCGCAGATTCTAACACGACGACGCTGAATGCGGCCGCGCGCCGGCATGGGAATCGAATGCCACTATAATGCCCGTCATGAAACTCTCACTGCGCGCCTGGCTGGGGGCCGGTGGATTGTTGTTGATCACCGGAGCGCTATTGGCGATCTTTGTGGACCTGGGCGCGGTGGCGGCCCAGCTTCAGGCCGCGAAGGGCCGCTATCTGCTGGCCGCGTCGGCGGCGTTGCTGGCCGGCCTCGCCCTGTATGCACTGAGCTGGCGCTGGCTGATGGGCAATCAGCCGCCGGTGGGGTCGGTATGGCACGCCGCCAACGTGGGCCATGCCGTGAACCTCCTCCAGCCCCTGCGCCTGGGCGAGGCGGCGCGGGTCGCCCTACTGGCGCGAGCGGGCGCGGTCACGGGCGGCGGCGCGGCCTCCAGCGTCGTTGTTGAGCGGCTGTTGATTCAGGTCATGCGCACGGCCGCACTGGGCGGCGCGATTGTGTTTGGCGTGGGATTGCCCGTGTCGCCCGTGACCGTCGGCGGGGCGGCGGCTTTTCTCGCGGCGGCCTTCGGGTCCATCCTGTTGCTGCGGCGGTCGCGGGCGGCCATCTTGCGCCGTGGCCCCACAGTGGCGGCCCGCCTGCCACGCCTCACCGAGGCCCGCGCCCGAGCCATCCTGACCAATCTCTTCGATGGGCTGGAGGTGGCCGCCACGCCTGGGCGTCTGGCGGCGGCCATGACGCTCACGGTTGGGTCATGGGCCTGCTTCTGGGCGTTTCACGCCCTGGTGCTTATGGCGCTGCCAGAAGCCTTCTCCGTCGAGCAATTGCTGGCGCTATCGCTGGGGGCGCTGGCGCTGGCGCCGCCCTCCTCGCCCGCGCAGCCAGGCGTCTACCATGCCTCCGTCGTGGCCCCGCTGGTGGTGGTTGGCTTTAGCGAAACGACCCTGACGGCCTATGCCGTGCTGCTCCACGCCCTGATGATGGCCTGGATGCTGGGCCTGGGCGCGCTGGGCCTGTTGCGTCTCCGCCGGACACCATCACCCCCGTTCCCGCTCCCTCAGGCACAGGCCGCATCGGCGGCTCAAGACTGACGCCGCGTCGCCCCTCTCCCGAGTGCGCAGGATTTGGGCGCGCTCAAGAGAGGGGCTTATGATCTGAATCCCACGCCCTGCACGTCGCACCTTTACGGCGCCGCCGTAGAGACGGGGCACCGCCCCGTTTCGCAGGGCCAGGCGGGGCGGGTCCATTCGGAAATAGTGGCCGCCTGACGAAATCGCCATCCAGCCAACCCGCGCAGGCGGGTTTCGGGCCATTGTTGCCGCGGTTTCAACCGCCAGGCACAACCCTGCCAAAACTGGCGAACGCACCCGGGCAGTGCCCCGTCTCGCTCTCGCCATCAACCCGTGGGCTAATCGCTTTAGCTGATCGTCGCCGTCACGGTCGTCGGGCCGGTGAAGGCCGCCATCACGATGATGGCGGTCTCTCCGTCACGCGTGTACTGGAGCGTCACCGTGCCCAGCGCCTCGAAATCGCCGTTGGGCGCCAACTCCCACCCCAGGTCCACCATCGCCTCGCGATAGAAGTCCGCCACCTCGTCCACCTCCGCATCCACTTCGTAGATCAAGCTCGCCGAGTCAGCGATGGCGATGTTGACATCGCTCTCCGCCGCGAATAGCGGGATGCCGTCGGGCCCGTCATCAGCGAACTCGTAGTCGCCCCCGCTCGAGTCATCGCCGCTGTCGTCACCTGTATCGTCGCCCGAATCATCGCCCGAGTCGTCCCCCGAGTCGTCGCCGGAGTCATCCCCGTTCAGGGCCGCCTCCGCCGTCGCTTCCGCGGCCTCAGCCGTGGCCTCAAAAGTGTCTTCGACCGCCTGGGCGGTCGCGTCAATATCGCTGGCGCTGGGGCCGCCCAGCACCGTGGCGCAGGCCAGCGAAGCCATCAGCATCACAATCAACACAAACAAGAACAGCACGTTTTTGCGCAGCATTGTGTCCTCCTCGACACCGAGCATCACTTGGGTTGGGAACCGCTCACCGGCGTATTCTACTGCCAACTGGCCCAAACATTGAACCCTGACTTTAGAACTGCCCCGCAATGCTCTGCGCGTAACCTGTCAACTCGATGAATCCATTGCCCGCCACCGCCGCGCCCCCGCTCGTCCCCGTCAGCCGTACTGCCCCCTCCCAATAGACAAAGCTCACCTGCATCTCCTGGTCGGCCAGCCACGCCTCGGCCATCAGGTCAATCCCCGCCGTGGGGATTAGGATGCGCCAGCGCGCCGGGTACTCCGCCCCACTGTTCGGACTGCGCCACGTGTCCAAGACCTCGATCTGAACTTCGGCGGAGGACAACCAGCGCGTGCTCCCGTCCAGCGCCACCAACGTGCCGCCCGAGGCCGGCTCCAGGCTGCCGTCCTCGCGCCGGATCTGGAAGTACATCAGCTCCTGCCCATCGTCCAATTGCAGGCTAAACCAGTCCCACCCAATCGCGCCGGGGCCCAGGGCGCTCGTGCTCCACTCGTGATCGAACCAGCTCTCGCCCGTCACCCTCACCGGTTCGCCCCCCAGCCGCACTGTACCTTCCGTGCTCATCCGTGTGAAACTCAGGTAGTATGAGGCGTTGCCCGGTGTCTCGCTCTTTGGGCTTAGCCCGCGCTCACCGTGCGCCACGATGGGCTTGACCGCGCGCAGGGTAAGGTCGAGCCTCAGCCCCTCTTGCGCGGCCGTCAATCGTACAACGTTGCCCGCTTCGTCCAGCGCCTCCGCCCGCCAATCCTCCAGCCACACGCCGAAGGGCTCGCCCGTGGCCCCGGCCAGCCCCGCCGCCCCCCGGCTGAAGCGCTCGAAGCTCACGTGCTCACCACCGGCCACATCCGTCACGGCGAAGTGCGCGAAGTAAACCTGGTTGGCCGCAAACGGCGATGCCCGTTCTGCCGCCGTTGGGCTGAGCGCCCGCCGGAAGAACGTCAACTGATAACCCACATGTCCGCCCGTGGCGGTCGTGAGGTTGCCGGTGTAGTACCACCACTCCGTCTGATAGTCGGGGTGCGGCCCGTGGTCACGCGGGAACGCGAAGTCAATCGGCTCGAAGGCGCGGCTGTACCCGCTCGGGTCGCCCGTCTCCGGCAGCGTCAGCGGCGCCGGCTCCGCCTCTGTTGGCCGCGTCGCATACCAAAACACCGCCACACCGACGACCAAGATCAACACCGCCACAACTATCCTGCGCATGGATTCCTCAACGCCCTCGCCGGCTCCGCTGTCCGATGGCTGCCAGACGTTATCACCCGCTCACTCCCACACCCCCCGCTGTACTCAGCGGCTCACACCCCCACACCCTCACTCCCCCCTCAACGCCGCCGCCACCGGCACGCCCAGCAGCCGCCGCATCGGGTAAATCGCCGCCAGCAGCGCCGCCAGCACGCTCACGCCCAGTGCCTGCACGAACACCCACGGGTCCGTCTCAAGCTGGATCGTCCAGCCAAACGACCGCAGATTGATGACGTAGACGAGCACCAGCGCCAGCACAAAGCCCGTCGGCAGCGACAGCACTCCAGCCGTCGCCCCCATCAGCCCGGTCTCCATCAGCGTCAGCCGCCACAACTGCCCGGCCGTCAGCCCCAGCGCCTGGAGGGTAGCCAGCTCTCTTGCGCGCTCGATCTGTAACGCCATGAGCGCGCTCAGCACCCCGATAAAGGCCACCAGCACCGCCAGCAGCCGCAGCGCATTGGTGATGGCGAACGTCCGGTCAAAGACCACCAGCGCCTCTTCGCGCAGCGCCCGGTTCACCTGCACTTGCAGCGCCGTTCCGCTGAGTGCGGTCCGCAGGTCGGCCGCCACCTGGGCGGGGTCCGCCCCTGCCGCGACGTGCACCGCCAGCGCCGACAGGCCCGGATCATCCCAATGCTCCCGGTAGGTCGTGCGCGCCATGAGAATCACGCCCTGGTCCGACGAGTAATCGTAGTAGATGGCGGCGACGGGAAACGTCACCGGACCGCGGTCGGTGCGCAGCGTCACCATGCCGCCCTCCGGCGGCAGGTTGTGCCGATAGGCAAACGGTTCGCTGACGATAATGGCCCCCTCCATCATCGCTTGCCAGATGTATTCCGGGTCGCCGGACGCGAACCGGTACAGGTCCGCCGACCGCCGCCGCTGCGTGTCCGCCGCCGATAGCTGCACCGGCCCGAACTCGCTGTCCACCGTCACGCCCCGGATACTCTCCACCTCCGCCACGCCAGGGACGGCGGCTGCCAGGTCCGGCGCGGCCGGGTCAATCGTCGCCTCGGCCCGCGCCCCGCCCGGCGTCGGCGCCGAAATGTAGATATCCGCTACCAGCGTCAGATCGAGCCAGTTGGTCACGGTAGCGCGGAAGCTG
>CAZCEC010000078.1:0-28485 GCA_964497615.1 uncultured Anaerolineales bacterium
CGCTGAAGCTGCGGCACAGCAGCTTAACGCGCAGGGGCCGCCCGGCCAGCACGTCCGCCGGCAGTTCGGGATAGACCAGCACCATGCGTCCCAGTCCCACAAAGTCCACCCGGCCGGTGCGCACATTGTGCTGCGCCACGTGCGGTAGCCACTCCTGCAGGTAGCTGTAGGCCGAGCCGACGCTGGCCAGGTCCGGGAACTGAGCCTTGAGCTGGGCCGTGACTTCAAGCTGCCGCGCCACGCCAACCAGCGGGTCCTCCGGCGGCTGGTAGCCGTCGGAGGGCGGGAACAGCGCCGGCCGCTGGATGTGGGGGTTGTAATAGGGACTGCCAGCCGTGAGGCAGACGAGACGAATGTCCAGGTCTTGCAGCAATTGGAGGAAGCGCGCCGGCTCGGCCAGGTCCTGCGCCAGCGGGTGGTCGTGGTCGGCGCCGAAGGCATAGGGGTATGGGGCGTCGCACGCCTCCGGCGCGCCCAACCCGTCCGCGCCTGGCGCGAACGGCGGCAGGTCGAAGGCGCTCAGCCGCACGCCCAGGCCCAGCCCCGGCGCGTCACGGCGGATACCGGCGGCGGTCTCACGGAGGAAGCGGGTGCGGTTCTCGAAGCTGCCCCCATACCGGCCGGGCCGGCTCACCGCGCTGAGGAACTCGTGGCCCAGATAGCCGTGGCAGTGCTTCAGGTCCACAAAGTCGAAGCCGATGGCCTGCGCGCGCCGGGCCGCCGCCACAAAGTCGCCCACCAGGTCGTCGATCTCGACATCGCTCAGGGGCGGCTGCTCCGGGGGCCGGTGAAAGCGCCGGTCCAGCCACGGATGCGCGTAGAGCACCTGCGGCTCGAGTCGCCGCTTGTCGTTTGGCCGCGCAAACCGGCCGGAGTGAGTCAACTGGAGGCCGATCAGCAGATCGTCCGTAGCGCCGTGCGCTTCGCGGTGCGCGGCTAGCAATTCCTCGCGCAGGCCGGCCAGGTCCCCCTCAGTCTCGGCGTTGAGCATGAGTTGGTTGGGGTTGGCGCGCCCATCGGGCCGCACGGCCACCGCCTCGCCGCCCCAAATGAGCTTGGCCCCGCTCAGGCCAAAGCGCCGCCAGCGCCGCCGGGTCAGGTCGCTGGGCTTGCCGTCGGGGGTGCCATCCCATCCCTCCATCGGCAAGATCGAAAAGCGATTGCCAATGGTCCGGCCGCCGAGGTTGTATGGTTGCGCCAGGGGGGCGTCCGGACCGGCCTGCAACTTGGAGTCGAAGGGCAGGTGAACGCCCAGGCGGTCCAGGTGCGCGACAAACGCCTCGGCGGTGCGCAGTTGCGCCACGCGCGGGTAGTGGACGCTCATGCCAGCCAGGGTTCCAGGCGCTGGACGATCTGCGCCAGGATGGGCAGGTCGCTTGCGGGGCGGCGCGGGGCGGCGGGGTGGGGGGCGTCGTTCGCCAGGCGGCCGCGCAGCTTGAGGAACTGCGCCGCGCTGTGCCGGTAGGCCGGCACCGGCGGGCGAAACGCAAACGTGCCCAGGAATTGCAGCAGGTCGTTGAGGGCATAGAAGCCGGGGTCGCCCGCCGCCCACATCCGGTCGCGCGCGGCGAAGGCCTCGGGCGCAAAGGTCGCCAACCCCAGCAAGTAATCGCTGCCGTACATCACCATGTCTATCGCCAGGTCATTGCCGGTGTAGAGCTTGAATTCGGGCCGCGCCCGGTCGCGCAGGGCCAGCCGCTCCCACTCCAGGTCGCGCCGCAGCGACGAGTGCTTCATGCCCGCCAGGGTGGGAATCTGCATCAAATCGGCCACGGTGTCCAGGTCGTAAATCTGCCCGAAAGGCGCGAACATTTCGCCCAGCTCAAAGCTCAGCACCCGCGGGCAGCGAGCCGCCACGGCGCGGTAGAGCGCCACCAGGTCCGGGCGCGGCAGCGTCTTGAGGGCCGTGCATTGGAACAGGATGGGCGTGCCGCCAAAAGACTGGATGGCCGCGACCTCGGCGGCATCCAGCGCCAGCGGGTCGCCCGTCTCCCCTTCGATGAAGGCCCCGGCCACGAACGGCCGGCCCGCCATGACCTCGCTGGCGGCGGCCAGCACCGAGCGGCGCTCGCCAGCTGTGAGCAGGTGCACATAGCCGGTATCCATGTTCACGGCCGGCGTCAGCCCGGCGGCGACCGTCGCGGCGATGTGGCGGGTGAAGCTGTCGAAGTCAATCCGGCCATCAGCGTCGAACGACAGCAGGACCGCCGCCATCCCTTCGATGGCCCGGCCGGGCCGGAGGCGCTGGATCAACTCGGGGGTCGAAGTCATGGTCTCAGGCCGGCGGCTGCCAGCCCGCATAGAGCGGGTGGTCCGCCCCAATGGGCAGGTCCACCGCCTGGCCGCGGCGGGCCGAGGCGTAGAGCGCCGTGATCAACTCCAACGAAGCGCGGGCATCCGCCAGGGTGACGGGCAGCGGCCCCCCGCTGTGCAGGGCTTCATGGAAGCGTTCGAACTGGCCCAGCAGACCCTCTGGCCGCGGCGTAAAGGTGGCGAGGGCTTCGGTGATCTCGCCGGCCGCTTCGGGCGTGTCGGGCGTGAAAGCCCACTCGTCGCCGGTGTGCGTGTAGGGCCGCAGGTTGCTCTCAGCCGTCAGCCGGCTGAAACAGAATCGCAGCCGGCTGATCTCCTGCGCCGACCCGGTGGTGCCCGACAGCGCCGCCAGCGACCCATCGGCCATGCGCAGCGCTGCCGCGAACACGTCCTCGGTCTCGATGGGGTTGTTGCGCGTGGCCGTGTGGGCCATCACCTGCCGCGCCGGGCCGAGCACGTAGTTGACGGCATCGTGGCTGTGGATGGCGAGGGTGACCATGATGCCGCCTAGCTCCGTTTGCCAGCGGCCGCGCCAGGGCACGGCGTAATATTCGGTGCGGCGGCGCCAGGCGGTCTCGGCGGTCGTCAGCGAGGCCGGTCCCGTGACGCCCAGCGCAATCAGGTGCTTCAGCTTTTGCAGTCCCAGGCCGAAGCGATACTGGAAGATCGGCATCACTCGCCGGCCCGCGTGGACCTCGGCGGCGATGACAGCATCCACCTCCGCGAGTGAGCCGGCAGCCGGCTTTTCGCAGATGACGTGTTTGCCGGCGGAGAGCGCCGCCAGGGTCTGCTGGGCATGCAGGTGCGACGGGGTGCAGATGTCGATCAGGTCCAACTCGTCGTCGCGCAGCAGGCGGTCAAAGTCCGTCTCGGCCTGGGGGATACCATGCGCCTCGGCGGTCTCGCGCGCCCGCGCAGCATCGAGATCGCACACCGCCCGCACCTCGAAGGCCCCCGGCAATTGCAGATAAGCCGCCAGATGATTGCGGCCCGCGCCCAGCCCCACAATCGCTACGCGCAGTTTGGTGGTCATGGCGCCAGGTGCCCCAACCGCTGCGCCCGAGCCTCGGCCTCGAGCGCCAGCCGCGACGCCAGATAGACGTGGGCCTGCGGCATGGCCGTCTCGGTGCGGTCGCGGATGTCGGCCAGCAGTTGCCGGCCGTAGGGCCGGTCCACCTGGCTGCAATCCTCGTAGCGCTCCCCGTGGCCGTCCACCAGGAAGAGGTGGTCGCCGCCGTCGCGCCCAGCCAGGTCCACGTACTTGCGCAATTCGATATAGCCCTCCGTGCCGAGGATGGTCAGCCGGCCATCGCCCCAGACGCGGGAGCCGCCCGGCGTGTACCAGTCCACACGCAGATAGCCGTGGCCGCCGTTGCCGCGCACCAGGGCCTCGCCAAAGTCCTCCAGTTCCGGGTGCTCGGGGTGGTGGTAGTTGGCGACCGCGGCGGCCACCACCTCGGCTTTGGTGGAACCGGTGAAGAACAGGAATTGGTCCATCTGGTGCGAGGCGATGTCGGTCAGAATGCCGCCATAGCGCGCCTTTTGGTAGAACCACGGCGCGCGCTGGGGCGGGTGGATGCGGTGCGGCCCGAGGCCGACGGTCTGCACCACGCGCCCAATGGCCCCCGCCCGCACCAACTCGCCGGCCCGCACCGTGGCCGAGTTTTCGAGCCGCTCGCTAAAGCAGACTGAATAGATGCGGCCCGTCTCGGCCTGTACCTGCTGGACCTCGGCCAACTGCGCCAGGGTGGTGAACCCCGGCTTGTCGCTCATATAGTCCTTGCCGTGGCGCATCACCTCGATTCCCAGCGGCGCGCGGTCGGCGGGGATGGCGGCGCTGACGATCAGCGCGATGGCAGGATCTTCCAGGAACTCGCGCGGGTCGCCGGCCTGCCGTACGCCGGGGTAGGCGGCGGCAAAGGCTGCGGCCAGGTCCGGCTCGGCCGCGTGGAAGCCGGCCAACTCGGCCCCGGCGCGCAACAGCAGGTTGACCTGGCCGTAGATGTGGCCGTGGTTGAGGCCGATGGCGGCGAACCGCACCGGAGACTGGGCGGCCATGCCCGCTTACCCTTTGAGGCCGGTGGTGCTGATGCCGTGAATGAGATACCGCTGGAAGAAGATGAACACGGCGAAGACCGGCACGAGCGACAGGCTGGACATGGCGAAGATCGCGCCCCAGTTTGTCACCGAGTTCGGGTCGGCGGAGGCGCGCAGCGCCAGCGACACGGTGTACAGCTTGGGGTTGGTCAGGTAAATTAGCGGGCCCTGGAACTCCTCCCAAGTCCAATAGAAGGAGAAGATGGCGGCTGTGATGAGGGCCGGGCGGATGAGCGGCAGGATGATGCGGAAGAAGATGCCGATGCGGCTGCAGCCGTCGATCTCGGCGGCTTCGTCCAATTCGCGCGGGATGCCGCGGATGAACTGCATCATCAGGAAGATGAAGAAGGCCTGGCCGCAGAAGCGCGGCACCAGCAGGGGCAAGTAGGTGTTGATCCAGTCCAGTTTGCTGAACAGGATGTACTGCGGGATCAACTGCACCTGCGCCGGCAACATCAAGGTCAAGATCATGCAGGTGAACCAGAAGGTGCGCCCCACGAAGCGGATGCGGGCGAAGCCATAGGCTACCACCGCCGACGACAGCACGCTGGCGAAGGTGGCGACAGTAGCGTAGAAGAACGAATTGCGGAAGAAGGTCGCAAAGGTCACGCCGCCGAACCCGCGCCAGCCCTCGACGTAGTTTTCCCACGCCAGCCGGGAGGGAATGAGAGACGTCACGTTGGTCCAGATTTCATCCGGGGCCTTGAGCGAGCTGGCGAACAGCCACAGGATGGGATAGAACATGATCAGGCACAGGCCGCCGACAGTGAAGTGATATGCCAGGTCGCGCAGGCGAGAGCGCTGCTTGCGGTTGAAGAACTCGCGAGGGGTGAGAGATTGGGTCGCCATCGGGTTATTCCGCCTTGTCTTCGTAGAATACCCAATAGGATGAGAATTTGAACGTCAGCGCCGTGAAGACGGCAATGATCAGCAGCAGCACCCAGGCCATAGCCGAGCCATAGCCCATTTGGAACGTGCCAAAAGCGCGCTGGTACAGGTAGAGCGCGTAGAACAGGGTCGTGTCCAGCGGGCCGCCGTTGGTGATGAGCAGCGCCTGGGTGAAGACCATGAAGCCGCTGATCATCTGAAGCACGAGGTTGAAGAAGATGACGGGCGTGAGCATGGGCAGGGTGATGTTGACGAACTTGGCAAACTCGCTGCCGCCGTCGATCGAGGCCGCCTCGTAAAGCTCGCTCGGGATCTGCCGCAGACCAGCCAGGAAGATGAGCATCGGCGACCCGAACTGCCAGATCGCCAACAGGATGATGGTCCAGATGGCGGTTTCGGGCCGGCCGATCCAGGTGGCGCCGGGGATGCCGAAGAACCCCAGCACCGCATTGAACAGGCCGTCCGAGCCGAAGATTTGCCGCCACATGATGGCGACGGCCACGCTGGCGCCGACGATGGACGGCGCATAGAACGCCGCCCGATAGGCGCTGGTGAGCCGCCGGTAGTTGTTGAGCAGCAGCGCCACGGCCAGGGCAAAGGCCAGGCGCAGCGGCACCGCCGTGAACACGTAGAAGAACGTCGCGCGTACCGATTTCCAATAGCGCGGGTCGGAGAAGAACATGCGCTCGAAGTTGTCGAGCGCGATCCATTGCGGGGCGGCGGTCAGCCGGTAATCGGTGAAGGCCAGGACGAGCGAGGCGACGATGGGGATCAGCGTAAAGACAAAAAAGCCGATCAGCCACGGCGAGATCATCAAGTAGCCGGCCCAATTGTCGCGCTGCCGGTAGCTTGGGCGCAACCGCAGCCGGGCGGCCGACTGCTGCGCCGCCTGGCCAACGGCCATTCCTGCGGTGCCCGGCTCGGCCGTTGTGCTCATGGTCACCTCATCTCATGGCGCATACTACCGGCGGACTGCCGCCCGGGAAGCGTCCTCCCCAGGCGGCAGTCCGTGTCCGACGCGCGCCGTCGCGCGGCGCGCCAGGCGTTACTGTGAGGCCAGCAAGGAGGTGGCTTCGTCGCGGAACAGCGCCACGCCCTCCTCCGGCGTGATCTGCCCGTACATGATCTGGTCCACGACCAGCGGGGTGAAGACGTTGGTCATCAGCTCATTGTGCTTGCCGGGGTCCGGCGGGCGGATGGGGCTGACTTCCAGGTTCTCCAGGAAGCTGAACACTTCCACCTGGGCCGCCGGCAGCGAGGGCAGCAGCGCCGCCTGCACGGCCGACGAGATCGGCACGCCGCGCTCGGCGGCCAGGATCTCGTTCGCCTCAATCGAGTTGGTGAAGAAGTCGATGAACATCGCCGCTTCGACCGGGTGCTCGGAGTGGGCCGAGATGGAGAAGAACATGGACGGCTTGAAGTAATTGGCCGACTGGGTGGCGCCGGTGGCCCGCGGCACGGGCAGCAGCTTGATGCGGCGCGCCTCGCCCGCGGCATTCCACAGGCCGGTGAGCTGGTTGGTGTGCGCGAAGTACATCGCGGACTCGCTCGTCACGAAGGGATTGTTTTCCAAGGTGTACTGGTTGGCCACCTGGTCCTCGCGGCTCACCATCGCCCCCGATTCCTGCATCCGCACCATCGCGGAGAAGTAGTCGATCAGCGGCTGGTCGTCGGTGAAGCCCAGCCCCTGGCCGCTGTCGGAGTATAGCCCCAAGCCTAGCGACAGGAACATGCAGTTGATGACCTGCGGGTTTTCCATGCCGCCGGCATTGCCGTAAATGCCGAGCGCGTCGTGGATCTCAGTGCTGACGCGTTCGAAGTCCTCCCAGGTCCAATCCGGGTCGGGCACGGCCACGCCGGCCTGCTCGAACAGGTCCAGGTCGATGGCCCACGACTGCGAGTTGGTGCCCAGGTTGAGGGCGTACAACTGGCCGTTGACCTCGCCGCCGGCCATGGTGGCCGGGTCGATGTTGGAGGTGTCGATGGTGCCGTCGGCGATGTAGGGATCCAGCGGGACGATCAGGCCATCGTTGACGTACTGCAGGAAGTAGGCGTAGTCCTGCTGCATGACGTCGGGCAGTTGGCCGGCGGCGGCTTTGGTGGCCAGCAAAGGCCAATAGTCGCCGAAGCTGGAGAACTCGTAGGTGATCTTGATGTTGGGGTGTTCGGCCATGAACATATCAATCACGGCAATGGTGCGGTCGTGGCGGGTTTGTGAGCCCCACCAGGCCAGGTGCAGTTCCACTTCTTCGGCGGCGGGCGCGTCGGTGGGCTGGGGCGCGCTGGTGGCGGCCGGCGGCTGGGTGGGCTGCGGCGCTGTGGTGGGCGCCGCCGTGGGGGTGGTGCAGGCCGCCAGGCTGAGCGCCAACACCGTGATCAGCGTGAGCGCCAGATAAGCGGGCTTGCTCCGAACTGTAGGGGTCATGGTCTCTTCTCCTTCCTTCCTTGGCAAAGACTGCGACCGGGCCGATGGTAAAATACGGGTCCAAGGATCATTATTTGCTAAAACCCGCGCCTATGTCCGCCAAGCTCGCGCCAAAACCGCGCCAACCGGCCTAAGCCTCATGGCCCCCGATGCGGCGCTGCGCAAGCAAGTCAAGGACGTCTTAGAGCACCTCTACGATCCAGCCTATTTGGCCGCCCACCCGCTGGCGGCCTGGCTGGCCCCGCCCGACGGAAACGGTCAAAACAGCCGCGCCCAGCGGCTGCGCGCCATCGTCAAGCAGGCCATCGAGGCCCTGCGCCCGCCGCCCGACCTGGCCCGCAGCGCGCCAGAGTGGCGCAGCTACCTGGCCCTGCGCAGCCGCTATGTGCAGGGCATGAGCCTGGGGCAGGTGGAGCATGAGCTGGGCATCAGCCTGCGCCAGCTTCAGCGTGAGCTGCACAAGGGCCTCGACGCCGTGACGGCTGTGCTGGCCGATTTCCACGCTCCGGCGGAGGCCGCGCCGCCGGGCGCGCCACCCCAGGCGGTGGAATTGGAAGCGCTCCGCAAGGAGCTCAGCCAGTGGCAGTTCATGGGCGCCGCCTACGACGTGCGGAGCCTGGTGGACGATGCCCTGGCGACCCTGGAGCCGCTCCTGGGCGGTCCGGTGGCCAACCTGTACGTAGAGCTCCCGCCGGACCTGCCCGCGGTGTGGGTGGATGCCACCCTCGTGCGCCAGGCGCTGGTGTATCTGCTGCGGTCCGTTCTGCTCGTGGGCTACCGCGTGGACTTGACGGCCTCAGCCGGCGACCGCCATACGGTGCTGTGCCTGGCCAGCCCGGCCCTGACCCCCGACCCGGAGGCGCCCGATTGGCAAATGAGCCAATTGCTGCTGGAGCAGCAGGGCGGGGCGCTGCGGGCCGCGGTCCTGCCCGGCGGCGCCGGCCGGATTGAGGCGCAGCTTCCGCGCGCTGCCGTGCCGCGCGTCCTGGTCATTGACGACAACCAGGCCATCCATCAACTCATCGACCGCTACCTGGCGGCGCATGCCTACGAGGTGCTGCATGCCCATGGCGGCGCCGAGGCCCAGCAGCAGGCCGCGCACGACCGGCCCGACATTATCCTGCTGGATGTGATGATGCCGCACGTTGACGGCTGGCAAATCCTGCGCACGCTCAAGGCCGACGAGGCCACGGCTCTCATCCCTGTGATCGTGTGCTCGGTGCTCAAGGAACCGGAGTTGGCCCTATCTCTGGGCGCGTACGCCTACCTCAAGAAACCGGTTGAGCGTCTGGAACTGCTCGCGGCGCTCGCGGGGCTGCGGCGCTCGGCAGATCGCGCCGGGGCAGACCGTCGAGCAGGGGCTTGAGGCAGGCCAGGGTTTCGCCGGCCGAGGCCGGTGCGCCGCGCGACACCACCATCTGCAGGCCGGCCTCGGCCTCGGGCGTCTCCGGGCTTTGGGCGCTGATGACGATCACCGGCAGCGCCTTCAGCAGCGCGTCGCGCTGCATCTCGGCCAGCACCTCCAGCCCGCTCTTGCTGGGCAGTTCCAGGTCGAGCAGCACCAGGCCGGGCCGCTGGCGGCGCATGTGGGCCAGGGCGTCTTCCCCGCTGAAGGCCTTGCTCACCCGGTAGTCCCGCTGAAACGACTGCAGCATCCGGCACAGCAATTCCACCAATTCCTCGTCGTCATCCACCACCAGCACGTCCCGCGGTTGAGCCGCCAGCGTGTCGATGGCGCTCAACAGGTCTTCGCGCGAGACCGGCTTGAGCAGGTAGCTCGCGATGCCCAGCCGGCGGGCGCGGCTGAGGCTACCGGCCAACGACACCTGGACCACGGGCAGGTCGGGCGGCAGGTCGGGCAGGGCTGGCGCGGCTTGGGCCGGCTGGTCGATGACCACGGCCGCCGGCTGCGCGCGGGCCACCAGCGCATCCAGCTCGGCGGCGCCGCCGGCGGCGATCACGTCGTAACCGCTCAGGTGGCGGCGCATGGCTCGCAGCAGCACCGGGTCCGGCTCGAGCACTACCAGCGTCCGGCGGCCATCGGCCTCCGGCACGGCCGCGGCTGGGCGCTGGCCGTTTACGCCTGGCGCTGCCCGGCCCGCGTCGGGCCGGGCCGGCAGGGTAAAGAAGAAGGTGGTGCCCACGCGCGGCCGGCTCTCCAGCCACATGCGCCCGCCGTGCAGCTCCACCAGCCGCTTGCTCAGCGGCACGCCCAGGCCGGTGCCCTCGTGCGCGCGAGTCGTCGAACCGTCCACCTGCCCGAACTCCTCGAACACGCGCGGGATGTCGGCCGCGGCGATGCCGATGCCGGTATCGGCCACCGAGACGATCAATTCGCGCTCCGCCGCCGCCACCCGCACCGTCACGCCGCCGGCCGGCGTGAAGCGGATGGCATTCGTCAGCAGGTTGAGCATCACCTGGCGGATGCGGGTGGGGTCCATCCGCACCAGCGGCAGACGCGGCTCGACATCCACGTTCAGATACAGGTGTTTAGCGCGGTACAGATCGGCGATGACGGCCAGCGAGTCCTCCACCACCTGGGGCAGCGCGGCCAGCTCAAAGTTCAGCCCCAACTGATTGACTTCCAGCGCGGAGAGATCGAGGATGTCGTCGATCAGGGCCGAAAGGTAGCGGCTGCTGCGGTAGATGTGTTCCACGTCGCCGCGCAGGGTGGGGGTCCATTGCACCCCGGCGTAGGTCTCGGGCGCGTTGGCCATCGTCTCACTGAAGCCAATTACCAGGTTGAGCGGGGTGCGCAGCTCGTGGCTGATGTTGGCGGCGAACTCGGCCTTCAGCCGGCGCGCGGTCTCGGCGGCGCTGCGAGCCTCGTTCAGCGCCGAGTTGAGCTTGGTGATGCGGTAGTAGGCGTCTTCGAGCATCTTGACGGTGCTCGCCAGCCGCATCTGCTCGTCGCGGAGTTGGTCCAGCAGGTCTAGCGACCGGGTGTAGCTGCTCTCCATCCAGGCCAGCGCCACGTGCATCTGGCGCGACCCGAGCCAGGCCGCAAAGGCGGTGAGCCCATTCAGAAACACGGGAAAGGTGACCTGGGTCTGGTCGAGCCAGCCAAAGCCATTCAACCGCGCGACGAGCACGCACAGCAGGCTGGCGAGGGCCGCGATGCCATACACGCCCGCGCCCGACACCAGCAAACTGCCGCTGACGACGACGACCGGAAAGAGAAACTGGGAGGGGCTTTCGGGAAACAGCGCCTTGTGGGCGGCGATGGCGCCCAGCCCCGTCACCACCAGCAGCATCAGCGCCGCGGACAGCCGCCGCTGGCGCACCCATATGGTAAGACCGGCGCCCGTGAGCAGCAGCGCCGCCACCCCCAGCCCGCGCAGATCGCCCCGGTAGCCGATGGCGGCCAGGGCCACCAGCCAGGCCAGGCCGAGGAGCACGAGGGTGAGCTCCAGCGCCGTGGCCTGGCGCAGGTCGTTGAGGCCGTTGGCATTCAGCGAGGCAGTCCGGTTCGGGGGGGGGAGAGGTCTCATCGGCGTCACCTCCAGCATGTTTACTCAAACAACTGGCTGACCTCAGCCTGCGTGAGCGACTTGAAGAAACTCGCCTCGGTCGTGACCAGGCTGTTCACGAGCGCCCGCTTCTTCTCCTGCAGTTGCAGAATCTTTTCCTCGACCGTGTTGCGTGCGATCAGCTTATAGATGAAGACGGGCTTGTCCTGCCCAATGCGATGGGCGCGGTCGCTGGCTTGCATCTCAACGGCCGGGTTCCACCACGGGTCGAGGTGAACGACATAGTCGGCCGCCGTCAGGTTCAAGCCGACGCCGCCGGCTTTCAAGCTGATCAAGAAAAAAGGATAGGCCGGGTCGCTCTGGAACAAGTCAACGCGCGCCTGGCGTTTGGCGGTCTGCCCGTCGAGGTAGACGTACTTCAACCGGCGCGCGTCCAGTTCCCGCTTGACGAGCTTCAGCATACTCACAAATTGCGAGAACACCAGCACTTTGTGGTTTTCGGAGCGCAGGGTCTCCAGCGTTTCCAGCAGGATCTCCAGCTTGGGCGCCCCGCCCCGGTAGCTGCCTTCCACCAGCCGTGGATGCAGGGCAATTTGGCGCAGCCGCAGCAGGCCTTCCAGGATCTTGAAGCGCGCGTCGTTCAGGCCCTGATTCTCAATCAGGCCGAGCAGTTCAGCCCGATAGCGATCACGGGTCAGCGCGTACAGTTTGGCCTGGGCGGGGGCCAGGTCCGTGTAGAGGATGCGTTCGGCCCGCGGCGGCAGCTCGGGTGCGACCTGCGCCTTGGTGCGGCGCAGGATGAACGGGTAAACGAGCCGGCGCAGGGTGGCGGCGGCCGCTTCGTCCCCCTGGCTCTCGATGGGGTTGGCAAACTCGCGCCGGAAGAAATCCAGGCTCCCCAGCAGTCCCGGATTGAGATAGGCGAATTGCGACCACAACTCCAGGGTGTTGTTTTCGACCGGCGTGCCTGTCAAGGCCAGGCGGTGCTCGGCCTCCAGCAGGCGCGCCGCCTTGGCGCTTTTCGAGATAGGGTTCTTGATCGCCTGCGATTCGTCCAGGATGACGTAGTGGAACCGATAGCGGCGCAGGCTGCCGATGTCGCGCAGCAGGGTGCCATAGGTCGTCAGCACAATGTCCCAACCCTTAAAGCTGGCGGTGTCCTTGCGGCGCACCTGGCCCAGGTAGGGCAGGCAGCGCAGGGCAGGCGCGAACCGCTCGGCTTCGCGCTGCCAGTTGGCAATCAAGCTCTTGGGGACCACCAGCAGCGAAGCGGCCGCGCCGCGCCGTGGCGCGCGCTCCTTTAGCAATTGCAGGAAGGCCAACACCTGGATGGTCTTGCCCAGGCCCATGTCATCAGCCAGGATGCCGCCAAACCGGAAATCATGCAGAAATTGCAGCCAGTCAACACCATGCCGCTGATAAGGACGCAGTTCGCCGCTGAAGTTTTCGGCCACGGGTTGCGGCGTGATGCGCTCGAAGCTGCGCAGGCGGTTGCGGCGTTCCTGCCAGTCGGGCGGAAGCTTGATCTCCGGGGCTGCCTCCAACAGCGGGTCGAGCAGCGCCAGGTGCGCGTCCCTGACGCGGAAGCCGTCCGGCGTCTCATCGGCCAGCTTCCAGAGGTGCCGATACTGGTTCAGCCACGCTTCCGGGATCTGTCCGGCTGAGCCGTCCGCCAGCTTGACGAAGCGTTCGCCCCTCTGGAGCGCCTTGCGAACTTCATGCAGCGAGATTTGCTGGTCGCCAAACTCAACCACCGTTTTCAGATCGAACCAATCCAGGCCGGAGGTGATGGAGACGCGCAGGCTGGGCGTGTTGCGGTTGATCTTGCCCAGCTTGAGCCGCTCTTCGCCGTAGATTTCAAAGCCAGCCGCGGCCAGCCGCGGCACCAGATGCAGGAGGAAGTCAAACGGATGAACGCGGGCCCGCAGCGCGAAAGTGCCGTAGGGCTGCCGGATCTCGCCGCGTTTGAGGCCGTAAGTTGGACCCGCCAGGCTCAGCAGCCGGTCCGCTTCTGCCTCGCTTTGCCGGTGGATCCGGACGAGGTCCCAAGTGTCCGGGATGGTGGCCACGGTGAAGGGCGGTACGGTCTTCTGCGGCAGCACTTCGTGGCCGCCATAGCCAAAGCGCAGCTCCGCGCACAGGCGGCTGGTCTTGTCGTCGCGCAAATACAGGCGCGGGATCGGGGCCGCCTGCACCTCTTGCCACTGGACGGCTCCGTCGCGCAAAGGCAGTTGTTGTGCCAGCGCCGCGAAATACTGTTCGCGGAAGGACTCGACTCCCGCCGCGGGAATGTCCAGCGGGAGGGCCTCCAACAGGCCGAGCGCCTCCGGGTCGCGCAGTTGCGTGACCACATCGCCCAAGGTGGCCCAAGGCGGGCGCCGGGCGATGACGGTGGGCCGGCTTGTGATCGGCACAAACTCCCCGGCGCGGTCAATGCCCGGCAGCAGGCTCAACCCGGCCTTGGACCGGCGCAGGTCAACGGTGACTGCTACAGGGTGCGGCCAGATGCGCAGGCGTTGTTCGATCTTGTGCCGGTGCGTATTCCCTAGAAAAACGGGCAGGTCGAATTTGGACAGCAGGCGCAGCAGCATCGGCAGGGTGTCCAAACCCTGGCCGTAGTACGGGTTCTGGGAATTGACAATGACATTGAGGAGCGCAACAGCGTCGGGATCGAGATTGAGGCAGCCGGCGGGGTTGGCCGCCCGGGTGAGCGAATGACCATGCTGGATCCACTTGCGCTTGGTCTCCAGCAAGGCGTTGACGGCTTGCGGGCCCAGGTCGGCATCGCCGGTCGTGAGTTCGGGCCAGGCCGAGGCAGGGATCGTGTAGGGGGTTAGCTTGTACGTCTCGCCGCCGGCCATGGACGAGCCGTAGCCATAGGTGAAGTAATCCGCTCGTTCGAGTATCGCGAGCCCGACGTAGCGCGACCCCCGCGCGGCGCTCAACCGGCTTGATTCCGGGGCCAGCACCTGGGCCAGTTGCTGCTGCCAGTTCCGGCGAGCCGGCGCCTTAGGCGGGGCCGGGGGCAGGCGGGTGTAGGTCCAGGCCTGGTCGGGGATGAAGAAACCGGCGTCTTCATCAAAGTCGAGTTCGTCAAAACCGTCTTCATCAAGGAAGTCGGTGAGCGCCAGCGCGGCCGCGTACATGTGCTTGCAGAAGTTGCCATCCGCGGCATGGGGGCAGTCGCAGTCAAACGACAGCCCTCCAGGGACCGCGTCGGCCTGAATTTCGACCTCGTATTCACCAGTGTCGCCCGACACCTGGCAGATGGCTGTTTGGTCGTCCTCCAGCGATATCTCCCTGACCCGGCCATTCCGGTGATAAGCGCGCCCGCGCGACAGGACGGCGGCGCTGGCGTGTCGCGAATAAGGAAACCGCCGGAGAAGCTGTGTGGCCAGAAGTGGCATGGGTTCGGGATGAGCCGATAAGCCTCGCGTTGGCGGCGTGCTTGGGGAAGGCCGTGAATTGGACAGGCCGGGCAGCCAGGTCGCGCGGCCGGCGACGAGTTGGACCGCCGTCGCGTGCCTCATAGGCGGCGGCTGGACTATGACGGCCCGTATTGTAGCACTGCCGCTGGCGTGCTTTTACCGTTCGTCGGGTCGGCCGGCCGGCTAGGAGGTGAGTGTCGGCAGGGCCAGGTCGGCTGGCTCGGTGTTGGTGGGCAAGGGCGTGTCAGTTGGCCGCGGTGTAAGGGTGGGCGGGGGCAGATCGGCTGGCTCGGCGTTGGTGGGCAAGGGTGTGTCGGTCGGCCAGGGCGTAAGGGTGGGCAAGGGCGTGTCGGTCGGCCAGGGGGTGAGGGTCGGCGGCAGAGTCTGCGTGGCCTCCGGTGAGGCGGACGGGGTGGCTGTTGGCAGGGCAGTCCCCGTGGGCGTGGGCATCGGCACAATCCAATTGGTGGTGGTGTGGCAGCGCGAGCACTGCCCGTGGGCGTGGTTGGCGGGCCGGACGTGACAGGCCTTGCAGTCCGTGTAAGTGACGTGGTCGAACACGACTTCGGACCAGGCGCTGGTGGAGGGGTGGCAATCGCTGCACTCGCCCGGCCAGTGGCCCGCGGGCGCGGCGTGGCAGGTGGCGCATGTATCGGCCATGGCAGCGGTGTGGGTGAAGATGGACGGCAGCCAGTCGTAGACCATGTGGCAGGCGCTGCACTGGCCGGCCCAGTGGCCGTCTGGCGCCGCGTGGCACACCTGGCAATCGGTGAAGCCGGTGTGGTCAAAGGCGGCGGGGAGCCAGCCGGCGGTTGTGTGACAGCCCGAGCATTGGCCGGCCCAGTGGTCGGCGGGCCGGGCATGGCAGCTCTGGCAGTCCGTCAACGCCACATGGCTGAAGGTTGCCGGGAGCCAGGCATTGGTGGCGTGGCAGTTGGCGCACTGGCTGGGGTAGTGGCTGTTTGGCGCCTCATCCGTGTGGCAGGCCAGGCAGTTCGAGCCGGGGCCGTGCGCGGTGGCGCCCGTCCAGGCCTGTGTGGAGTGGCAAATTGAGCACTGGCCGGTGTAGTGATTGGCGGCGGCTGTATGGCAGGACTGGCAATCGGCGTAACCAGCGTGGTTGAAATCGGCAGGCAGCCAGGCTTCTGAGCGGTGGCAGTTTTCGCAGGCCGCGCCATAGTGCGCGGCAGGCTGCTGGTAGGCGTGACACTCGGCACAGGCCAATGGGTCCACATGCGCCGCGGCGGCATCGTCCCAGGCTGCCTCCGTGTGGCAGTCGCCGCACGCCTCCAGGGGATGATCCGCTGGGCGGTCAGCGGCATGGCACGTCGCGCAGTCGGCGCGGCCGGTGTGGACGTACCAGGCCGGCGACCAGGCCTTCGTGGTGTGGCACGACCAACAATCGCCGGGGTAGTGCGCGGCGGGCGCTTCGGCCAGGTGGCAGTCGCTGCAGACGGTGGGGCCCACATGCAGGGTGGCGTTGGACCAGTCGGTTACATCATTGTGGCAGGAAGCGCAGGTCTGGGGATAGTGGGCGAAGGGCGCCTCGCTGAGGTGGCAGCTTTCGCAGGTCGCGGTTGTGGCGGCGTGGTCGAAACTTGCCTCGGTCCAGGCAACGGTGCTGGTGTGACATAGGCCGCAGTCGCCCGGGTAGTGGCCGAGGCGCGCCGGTTCGGCGGCCCGCCGGCCATGCCCTTCTGCTTCAAAGGCGGCGGCCGGGTCCTGGGCGGGCACATCGCGCCCATGGCAGGAGCGGCACTCAACAGCCAGGACATGATCGAAATCAAACGCGTCCCAATCGGCGGTGGTGTGGCAGTCGGAACACTCGCCCGGGAAGTGGTTGAGATAGATTTGGGTCAGGCCGACCTCGACCACCTGCGCGGTAGCATTGGTCAGGCTCTCCAAATAGATAACCTCACCCGGCGGGCGGTGGCAGGCGCTGCAGCGCGCATCCTCGCCCGCGTAGGCGCCGCTGGGGTGACAACGCGCGCAGCCCACCGCGGCGTGGCCGCCGGTGAGCGGAAAGGCACTGTGGTCCACCTGGGTGGTGAGAAACGGCACGGGCACCGGCGGGATGGCGGCGCCCGCTGTGATGGCGGCCACCTCTGTGCTCGTCTTGGCGGACTGCAGGGCGGCCAGTTTTGCCGATAGGGCGGCCACCGCGGGCGGAGCAGTCTCGAGGTCGAAGGCGCTCAGCACCAGATCGGCCCGGTCCACGAGCGCGGTGAAGGCGGCCAAGAGGGCCGGTTGGTCGGCGGCGGCCGCCTGGCCAATGGCATTGACTGCCTGCGCGAACGCCAGGTCGAAGCTCTCCGCTGCCAGTTCGATGGCGGCCGGCGAATCAGCGGCCGCCAGGTCGCCCAGGCGGCGCTCGGCCAGCACCAGGGCCAGGTCGGCCTGATCGCCAGGCTCGGGCGTGCTGCGCAGCCAGGCCTGCTCGGCCCACCACTGCACCGGATATAGCGCATCACCCGGCTGGAAGGGGTAGTTTGCAGCAAGGAGCCAGGCGGCGGCCGTGGCGGCCGTTAGCACCAGGGCGCATCCCAGTAATGTGATCCAGATGAGCTTCTTCATTGCTCACCTCCGTTCAACGGCTGGAGCGGAGTCCGCTGATGGCCAGCCGCTAGAGCAAACACATTCCGCAGCCGCTACCGTCCCCCTTGATTGTTTCCGCCCCCTTCAGCGCCGGCATTGCTGGCGGAACCGCCCCCCGCGTTGAGGCCGGTGTTCGCGCTGCCGGTTCCCGCAAAGTTGGATTGGTGGCGCACGCCGGCCGGGTTGCCTGCCGTCAGGTTTGGCACAGCCGGCGTGGGCGTGTCTGGCGCTGGCGGCACAACTTCGGCGGAGAGGGCGGCTTCGCCAGCGGCCCCAGTGGGGTGGCAGGCCTGGCAGGTGTCGACCTCCTGCCGGCCGGCCCATTGCTGCGCCAGGTGCGCGGCCTCGGTGTCGGCCGGCATGTGGTCGTGGCAGCCGTAACAGGTGACGCGGGCGAAGGTCTCCGGGTGGCATGTCTGGCATGCCAGGGTGCCGGCCCCGCCGTGCTCCAGCACAAACGTGTGCTGCGTCATGAGCGCTGGCGTCCAGGCCAGGGCGCCGTGGCAGCGCTCGCAGTCTTGTCCAAACTGGCCGGCATGGAGGTCCGGCTCGGAGTGGCAGGCGGCGCAGTCGCGAGGCGTGCCCGCAAAGACATACTCGCTGTGACAGTCGGCGCAGGGCGCGTCGGCATGCGCGCCATCCAGCGGATAGACCTGATCGTGAGTGAAGCCCTCCAGGCGGTCCACGCCGTCGTGGCAGGCCAGGCAATCGCCGCCATACACGGCGACGTGCTCGGCCAGGAAGTCGTGGTCGGCCTCGGCATGGCAGGTCAGGCAGTCGAGGGTTTCATCCAGGATGCGCTCCTGGGTGTGGCACGAGTCACAGTGCATGGGTGCGCCGGCATAGTCCACCAGGTGATGATCGAGGCTGAACCCGCTGAGGCTCTCGTGGTTGACGTTGGCAAAGGCAAAGCGGGTGATATCGGCGTTGGCGCCCTGGTGCTCGATGTGGCAGGCCTGGCAGCGGGTGACATTGGGCAGACGGCCGTGCAGGCCGGCGGCCTGGGCCCGCTGTTCGGCCACATCCTGGTGGCAGTCCTGGCAATGCGTGTCGCTGACGCAGTGAACGGGCGCGTGGCAGTGCTGGCAGTTGTGCTCGAACTGAGCGTGGGTACTGAAGCCGCCCAGGGGCTCGCCGGTGCGCTGCAAGTTCGAGAGGCGCCCAGGCGAAAGCTGACCGCTGGTCTTGATGTAAACACCGGTGAACAGCGCCAACACCATCACTGGCACACCAAACGAGAGCAAACGAACTGAGCCACGCGACGATCGGTCTCGCTCGCTCATCGGCGTCACTCCGTAATCAGCCCGCCCGAGATAGCGGGCAGATAAAGGCGCACAGTCGCCACCGCCGCTGCCCGGCCCAAAAAGGCGCAGGCGCGGCCAACAATCAGCTCGTCCTGCCGGAAGAGCGGCGCGCCCGCGGCAAAGTCGCCAAAGCCGTCGCCGTCCACATCACCGACCGCGGCCACGGCGCGGCCAAAGTCGGCTTCGGCCTTGTTGCCCTCGGCCAGCCACTGGGGCCAGCCCGCTGGGCCAGAGGCCGTGCCCAGGAAGACCAGCACGCGGCCTTCGTAGCGCTGGTCACCGTCATAGCGCGGCGCGCCTACCAGCAGATCGCTGAAACCGTCGTGGTTCAGATCGCCACCGGTCACGGACGCCCCAAACTGGCTGTAGGACTGCCCGCCGTCCAGGCGCGCGGCGTCGCCGCGCAGGCCGCCGGCCGCGCCCCACAAGACAAAGACCGCGCCCTCCGCCTCCGCCGTGCCGGGCTGGGAGGGCGCGCCCACGATCACGTCGTCGAAGCCATCGCCATTGACGTCGCCGGCGCCGCTGACGGCCGCGCCAAACGTGGCGCCGGCGGCGCTGCCGGTCACGGTGAGGGCGCTCGTGGGGGCCAATCCGGCGCCGCCGCCGAGGTACACGTGCACCGCGCCGCCCTCGGCGTAGGGCTGGTCCGATTGAGGCGCGCCGACGATGATGTCGTCGAAGCCATCGGCATTCAGGTCGCCCGCGCCGCTGACGGCAGCGCCGAACTGGTCGCTGCCCGCCAGGCCAGCAGCCGACCAGGGCTGCTGGCTGAGGCCGGCCTCGGATCCGTAGTAGACAGACACGGCGCCGGGCGCGTCTGGGCCGGTGTCATACCAGGGGGCGCCGACGATCACGTCGTCGAAGCCATCGGCATTCAGGTCGCCCGCGCCGCCGACGGCGGCGCCAAAGGCCTCACCCGTCGCGCAGCCATAGGCCGTCCAGGCGGGCTGGAGGCCGAGGCCCTGGGCGCTGCCGTGAAACACGTAAGCGGCACCGCTCCGGTCGTCCTGAAGGTTTGTGCGGTTGGGCGCACCCACGATCACGTCGTCGTAACCGTCGCCATTCACATCGCCGGCCGCGGCGACGGCCCCGCCAAACAGGCCGGCCCGGTCGCCGCCGCTGGCGGTCCAGGCCGGCGCGGCGGATACCCCGCCCGGCGAGCCGTGGAAGACTAGCGCGATGCCTTCTCGATACAGGCCAGCATCGTAGCGGCGCGCGCCCACCAGCACATCCGCAAAGCCGTCGCCATTCACATCGCCGGCGCCGCTGACGGCGTAGCCGTATTCGGCCCCGAGCTGATCGCCCACGCTGTCCCAGGCGGCCTCCAAGGCGATGGCGGACAGGTGGTGCGGCAGGCCGGCGGCTTGGGTGCGGCTCACGGCGCCCATCAGCAGCAGGCTGGCCACCGCGATGAGCCGGGCGGCCAGGCGCTGGAACGAGCGCTGCCGGTGAGCCGTCATGGCTGCATGCTCCCTCTGGGCCGGGCGAGGCGCCCGCCTCGCCCGGCCTCCAGTGCCTCCGCTGGGCTTAGCGCCCCAACAGCGGAAGCAGCGTCCGGTAGATGTACTCGGCCACCAGCAGTGGCGCCGTCACGGGGTTGCTCCAGTTGCCTTCGTCGTCCTGCACCTCAAAGCTGAGCGTGTGCGCGCCCAGGCTGAGGTCGGTCACGGGCACCACCAGCACCGGCTGCGTGCCGAGCACGCCATCCAGGCTGGAGGACCATTCGAACGTCAGCGTACCGAGGCCCAGGTGGTCGGTGTCGCGGCCGGTGGCGGCGAAGGTCAGCACGTCACCGCTCGTCGAACTGACTGCGGTGTGGCTGCAGTAGAGCAGGCTGGCCGTGGGCAGGGTATCCGTGTCGTCCAGGTACATCACCCGCCGGAAGATGGCGTCGGAGTTCTCGATGACTTCCGGCTCAGGCTCCTGCCACTGGTTCCACACCGCGTAGAAGAACGTGGCGCCCGGATTCGTGGTGACGCCGGCCTCGCCGGAGAGATCGTCCTGCTTGTTCTCCAGCCAGTCCCATTCCTCCACCAGTTCCGCGGTGCCGTCGCCGTCCTTGTCCTTATAGACTTCGATGAAGTCGTACTCGTCGCCGTAGGCATAGCCGCGGCTGTAGAACAAGTCGAGCGGCACGGCCTCGCCCTCGGTGACGGTGGTATTGTCGCCGGTCTCGTAGACGATGAAGAACATGGACCGGTCACGCGCCGCGTCGTCCTCGTAGGGCAGGGCCTCCGTCATCGGTAGACCGTTGTCGGTCAGGAAGTCGGTGCGAATGACGGGGTACAGCTTGAGCGACCCGGAGGGCGTGTAGCGCGGGTCGAGGATGGTGATCTTGTTGCCCACCAACTGCGAGACGTTGCGGGCCTGCTCGAACTCACCCGCGGCGTAGGTGGTGCAGGTCTCGGTGGCGTCGCCGCCCAGGCCGTACCACTCGCAGGTGGTGGTGCCGGCGCCGCCCAACGCGGCCGGGGTGGTGGTCCAGGTCAGGCCGCCGTCGAACGAGCGCCGCACGTACAGGTTGTAGTGGTCATTACCGACCGTGTTGGCTTTCCAGTTGGGCGACCAGGCATACATCAACATGATGAAGTCGCCGTCGAGGAAGCCCCGGTGGCCCTTGGCCACGTCGAAGGGGTTATCCCACGATTGGTCGTCCAGGTTGTCGGGCGTCTGGAGCCATTCATCCACCTTGGGGAAGTCGGACGTGCCGCCATCCCAGGGGAAGGTGTCGGCGCAGGCCTCGCCGCTGGTGCCGTTGTCGCAGGTCACGATGGTGGTACCAGAGGCGTTGATGGCCGGGTCCAGGCACAGCCCCTGCACGTAGTTGGGGTTGGAACCATCGGTCAGCGCCCAGTTGGTGCAGGTCATGTTGGCGTAGGCGTACGGGTTGTCGGTGGTGGGGTCAAAGCCGTCCGGCAGCACCAGCCGCCGCAGGAAGATATCGGCGGGCCCGCCCTGGTTGATGATGCCCTGCTTGAAGATTAGCAGGGCGCTGATCTTCGAGGTCGAGTCCATCGCCATGGCCCCGGTCTGAGTGGTGAGGGCGAAGCGCCGGGCAATCTCCGTGCGGTAGAACTCGTACCCGAACTCATCCAGCTCCAGCGGGTAGAAGACGCCGGTCTCGCGGTCGATCTCAGGCTGGTTGAGCATGCCGCCCTGCGCCACCAGGTCAGGCGCGAACATGTCGAAGCTGTGGTACCAGACGTTCTTGCCGATGTCGATCGGGTCGATGTCGTTCTCTTCGTCCTCGGTGTAGCCGAGGCCCTTGGTCTCCTCATAAGCCATCACCACCCAGGCGCTGGTCGTGCCGTCCAGGCGGGTGTAGGGCTTGAGGTTGAGCCGGGTGCGCGAGGCGCCAGTGCGGCCGGTCAGGGTGCGGCCATCCTCGGTGCGGCACACGTTCAGGGTGGTGCCGCCCGGGTTCGTCCACGAGACGCTCTCAGCGCAGTAGTCGGCGGCGGGGTTGGCGCCCTCATACTGGGTATCAGTGTCAAAGTCGTAGTAGCAGTAGGGGCTGAGCAGCTCGCCGTTGCTGTCGTACTTGGGGTCGGCCTTGCACAGGTCGTTGTCGGTCAGGCGGACCGGCATGGCCATCGGTACGGCGACCTTGGGGATGGTGCCGTCGGGGTACTGGTCCAGGTACTCATCCAGTGTCAGCGTAGTGCCATCATCCAGCGCCACCACATCGAAGTGGTCCCAACTGATGTAGGAGTACCACATGTCGGTCTTTTGGTTGACGATGGCGCCGCTCCAGCCTTCGCCCGGCCCCAGGCCCTGGCCGGGGCGCAGGCCCTCGGGGTCTTCCTGCCACACCAGCACAAAGCCGGCGGTGTTGGCGCCGTCAATCGCCAGCACGTTGGCGTCGCGCCGGCCGGAGGTCAGCCGTTCCGGCTTGGCCCAGACCACATCCGTCAGAGTATTGGTGTCGTCGTAGACCACCTGGCCGCGCGCAGCCCACACGCAGCTATAGGGGATCTCGCCGATCTCCGGGTGGCCCTGCAGGGTGTAATCCACCGAGCCTTGCGAGCCGGCCACGTTGAACAGGTCGCGCACGTAGACCGGCGGCAGACCGTAGGTGGTCTGCAGGGTCTCGACCACCTCGTCTTCCAGGGTGTACAGGGGCGTGCCGCCGTCGCAGTACTTGCTCAGCCAGGCGACGAGGATGTTGTTGCCGACGGCCGCGTGGGCCACGGCATGCACATCGCCCGGATAATCGTGGCCGTTGGCCAGGCGGAACGACGACAGGTCGGACGAGCGCGACAGGTTGGTCTTCTTCCAGGTGGCCCCGTCGTCGAGCGAAATGGCGGTGAAGGCATCGCGTTCGCCGAACGTGACGCCGCCCGCGCCGATGCCGCCCAGGTCGCCGGGATCCATCAGGTTGAGGAACCCGGCTGCCGCCTCGGTCTCCGGCTCGTCGTTATAGGCGGCAATCAGCGGTTTGGCGTATTGCCGCGTGGCAACCGGCAGGCCGGCGGCGTCGTAGTACACGATGCCGTCGGTGAGCAGGGTGCCGTCCGATCCTTGGGCTGGGACGTAGAAGTCCAGCATGTGAATAGCGGCGTACTCGGTCTCGCCGTCGGGCAAGTCCGAGATGTTGCGCCGGAACATTTGGCCGTCATCGGCGATGGCCGGGCCGATGGCCAGGCTGATGGCGACGGTGAGGGTAACGAGATACGTGAGACGCAGATGCTTTTTCATGGCCTTCCTCCTGGCTTAGGCCGGCAGAACCAGGCCAGGCCGCACCGGCCGCGGTCACTCTCTGGGCTGAGAGGGCAACCGGGGCAAGGCAGCGGCCTGACCTTCTTCAATCATGGTGAGATAGACGCACAGGTCGGCCAGCGTGTCGAACGGGTAGCGCTGGCAGGTGCCTACGTCCTCCAGCAAATACCGCCAATGGTGGTCTGATTTGTCGTTCCACATGCGCAGCATGAACGCCCGATAATGCTTGGAACGTGACAGCACGGAGAGATTTCTCATCGCCTGCGCACCAGTGCCCTAAAGCCTGCGGATTGTTAGTGTCGCGGGCTGACATTGTGCAGTAGCGCCGCGCTGGATATGTCTTTATTATCAAGAACAGGTGTAATCGGCCCGTGCGGGCAGCGTGATGGCGGCGTGAACGCTGCGTGAAAGCGGGGAAGCAAACCCAAGTGTTACGGTTGTGGTTGTTGGGGGCGTATCGCGCACAGTTAGGCGAGTTCGATCTGACGGCGTTGCTGCGCACTCAGCCCGAGCGCGCGCTGCTGGCTTATCTGGTCGTGGAATCCCAGCGCGAGCACTCGCGCGAGGCGCTGGCTGAGCTGTTCTGGCCGGAGCGGCCGGCCGGCCACGCCCGCACCAACCTGCGCCAGGCCTTGCACGGCGTGCGCAGCGCCCTGGCCGATGAGCCGGCGCAGCCGGCCTATCTCTTCGTCACTAACCAAACCCTGCAATTCAATGCGGCCAGCCCCCACTGGCTGGATGTCAGCGCTTTCCGAACGGCGATCGATTTTGCGCGCCTGCACGACCACTCCCCCCGGACCACGGCGGATTGCCCGGCCTGCCTGGCGAGCTTGCAGTCTGCCGTAGATTTGTATGGCGGGCCCTTCCTGGCCGACCTGCATTTCGAAGCTGACCAACTGCTGCGCGAATGGATTGCAATGCGGCGCGAGCAGCACTTGGGCGATTACCTGGCGGCGGTGGAGACCCTGGCGGATGCTTATGCCGAGCGAGGGGAACTTGAGCGCGCGCTGGAGTTTGCCCGGCGGCACGTGAGCGAAGCACCGCTGGAAGAGAGCGGCCACCGGCGCTGTATGCGGCTGTTGGCGCTCACCAAGCGGCGCGCGGCGGCGCTGGCCCAATTCGAGGCCTGCCGGCGGGTGCTGGGGGACGAATTGGGCGTGGCGCCGGAGGCGGAGACAACGGTGCTCTACGAAGCCATCCGGTCGGGCCATCTGGGCCAGGCGCCCGAGGTGGGGGAAAGCGAAACAGCGGCGCCACTGGCTGAGGCGCCCACGCTCCGGCCCGGCAATCTGCCGGCGCCGCTGGGCTTTTTCTTTGGGCGCGAAGCGGAGCTGGCGCGGCTGGCCGCCTGCCTGCGCAATTCGACCTGCCGCCTCCTCACCCTGGTGGGGCTGCCCGGCGCCGGCAGCACCCGGCTGGCGCTGCGAACGGCGGGCGACAACGCGGGCCTGTTCCCGGATGGCGTTTGGTTTGTAGATACCAACGAGGCCGGGTGCGAGGGGGAGTTGGCACAAAACATTGCGCAGGTGCTAGGGCTGCAGCTGCGCGCGCCCGGCGATCCGTGGCGGCAATTGGCCTATTTTTTCCACCCGCTGACCGCCCTGTTAATCCTGGACAGCCTGCACCAGGCGGCCGACAACGGGCGGCTGCCGGAACTGCTGGAGCGCGCGCCCGGGTTGAAGGTGATTGTCACGGCCAATGAGCAGTTGACTTACCAGGCAGCGTGCGTGTTCAATTTGCAGGGGTTGAACTATCCCACCGCCTCCGAGTTGGACCAGGCCGAGGGTTTCGCCGCGGTGCAGTTGTTTCTGGCGCACCGGAACCGCCTGGGTCTCGCGCATGATGGCGGCGAGCGGCGGGCGATTGCGCGCATCTGCCAACTGGTGGAAGGCTTGCCGCTGGCAATCGAGCTGGCTGCCGCCGCTGCGCGTAATGTATCGTGCGCGGACCTGGCCAGCGCGCTGGAAAGCGACCTGGACCTGCTGAGGACGAGTTATCAGGATGTGCCGCCCCACCATCGCAGCTTGCGGGCCGCCCTGGACCGGGTCTGGGCGGAGCTATCGCCCGTGGAGCAGGCCATCCTGCGCCGGACGACGGTGCTGGCCGGCGAGTTCGGGCTGGCGGCAGGGCGGGCGGTGACTGGCGCCGATGCGACCCAACTGGCGGCTCTCGCTGAGAAGTCGCTGCTGCTGCGGCCTGCGCCGGGCCGGTTTGGGCTCCCCCGGCTCGTGCGCCAGTACGCGGCTGAACAATTGGCCGGCGATGCGGCCGAAGCCGCCGCGCTGCATGAGCGGCACGCCCGGCACTACCTGGCCGAGGTGACTCAGCAAGCCAGGGCGCTGGCCGCGGGGGCAGGCACCCAGCGGGCCGGGGCGCGCCTGCGGGTTGATTTGGACAATATCCGCCAGGCGTGCGCCTGGGCCATTGCCCATCGGGCGGTGGAGGTGGTTCTGCCGGCCTTGCCTGGGCTGCACCAGATGTTTGACCGGTTGAACCTGCTCGCGCAAGGCGAGCACTGTTTCACCCAACTGCTGGGGATCCTCGAGCCGGCGGCCGGCGAGGACGGCCACGCGCGTCAACTCGCGGCGGCGCGGGCCTGGGGGGCGCTGGGCTGTTTCAAGCGCCGGCAAGGCCGGCTCGTCGAGGCGATTGGCTGCTTTGAGCATATCCTGGCGGCGCTGCACATTTTGGACGAGCGGGCGGAGATGATCGAGCCCCTGTTAGGTTTGGGCCTTGCGGCGCACCGGCAGGGTTTTCGGGCCAAGGCCGGGGCGCATCTGCGGCATGCGCTTGACTTGGCGCAGGAGTTAGGTAATGCCCGCCTGCGGGCGTTGGCGGCCTACTACCTGATTGAGGCGCAGGCCGAACATGGCGAGCTTGATCAGCCGGCCCAGGCCCTGGAAGCGTGTGTGGCGCCGTTGATGGAAGCCAATGACCCCGTCGGCGCGGCCCGCGCCCTGATTGCCACAGCCGGGGCGTGCGAGCTGGAGGGGCTGTCGCAGACGGCGGAGCGGCACCTGAACCAGGCGCTAGCGCTGGCCGAGGCTGCGGGCGATGCGGCTCTGCAAGCGCGGGCCGCCTATGGGCTGGGCCGGCTGGCAGCGGCCGAGGGCGACCTGACCCTGGCCCGCGCCCGGTTTCAGATGAGCCTGGCCGCCAACCGGCAGATGGGCGACCTGCCCTACACGGCCCGGGCCCTGCGGGCGTTGGCCGAGGTGGAAACCCAGGCCGGCGAACTGGAGGCAGCCCGCCGCTGGCTGGGCGAGGCGCTGTATGCGGCGGGTGAAACGGGATCGACGCCGCTCATTCTGGATGTGCTGGTGGAGCGGGCCGTGCTGCTGGCAGGTGCCGACAAGCACGAGGCGTTAGAGTTGCTGTTCCTAATTCGCCATCACCCGGCGACCGAACGGCACACCCAGCACCGGCTGGGCCGCTGGCTCACTGAGTTGCGCGCGGCGGTGACACCCGAGACGGCGGACGAATTGGAGGCCAAGGCAAAGGCCGTGCCGCTGGATGCTTTGCCGGTGCATTTGCGCCGCTGGCAGTTGGTGTAGGTTTTGCGAACGGGCGTGGGGCCAGCCGGGCCAGCTGCCGTGGCCCGGCTGGCTGCGTCGACGGCGCGCTACCGGTCGTTGTGCCCCGTCTCGGCCTGGTTCTGTTCTTGGTGACGGCCGTAGCTGCTGTCGCGGCCATTGTGGGCAGGGTCGGGCGTGGCCGCTGGGCCAGGCGGATCGCCGGACGGACCGGCCGGGCCGGGCGGCTGCGAATCAGATGGGCTGCCAGGCACGCCTTGCGTGGGATCAACTACGGGTCGGTACTGAGGACCCGGCCCTGGCCCCGTGCCCGGGGTGCTGCTTGGTCCGGCAGGCGCCCAATCTTGGGGGCCCGGGCCTGGCCCTGCCCCGGGCGTGGCGTTGAGGCCGGCTGGGTCTTGATTGCGGCCCGCGCCAACTTGCTCCCGGAAGCGCTGCGGCTCCTGCAGGCCAAACTCAACCATGGCCTGGGTCTGCTGCATCGCGCGCAGGCCCTCCCCCAGCGCCGCATCCGCTGGCGCGTGGGCGTGGGCGTTTTCCATCAGCCGGGTTTGGGTCATCAACCGGTCGCGGATGCGGTCGAGATCACCGGCCATCTGCGCGTTGCCTTGCGCCGCGGCGAGCTGCAGGCACTCGGCGAGGTGGGTCTGCAAGCGGTCCGCGGTGCGGAGCGGCGTCAACTCGCCCAGTTCGGTGAGTTGGACCATTTCCTCGGTACGTGTCTCAATCAGTCCGAGCAGCAGCGCCAGCCGATCCTGGGCGCCGGGCGTCAGGCTCAGGCGCAGGTCTTCGGTCGCCAACTTGACTGGGTACAGCGGCTCGGTGGGCAGGCTGTCCTGCGCGGCATAGGCCGCGCCGCCAGTGCCCGCAAGCAACAGGCTGAGAACTACACTGAGGGCAATTAGCTTTGGCATGGGCAACACTCCTGGTCGCATCCGGTTCCACCAGCCAGTAAGACGCGGCTGGGGCGCGGCGGATACGGCCGGGAGGACGCGGGCTTCGGCCAGCAGGCGGCGCAGGCCAGCCTGTTCGGCGGCGGGGGTGCGGGGCGGGGTCGCGCGCAGGGGTTCCAGCGCCGTCAGGCTCGCCAGCAGCGCCGCTGTTTCAGGATCGGGTTGGGCCTGCCCGGCAACCACGGCGTCTAGTCGTTCGGCCACGTCAGTCATGGAAGCTCTTCTCCTTGGCAGGCTTCGGCTGCCATCAGGCGCTGCAGCGCCGCCAGGGCGCGATGCTGGAGCGATTTGACGGCGCCGACTGGCTTGTCCAGCACCACGGCAATGGCGGCGTTGTCCAATCCGTCAAAAAACTTGAGCAGCACCACTTGCCGCTGTTCGGGGGTGAGGCGCCACAACGCCTGGCGGGCCGCCGCGGCGTCTGGGTGGGCCTCGGCAGGATCGCTGTCCCAGCCGGCGGCCAGCGTGTCATCGAGCGGCACCAGCCTGGGACCGCGCCGCCGCCAGTGATCGGCGGCCAAGTTGTGCACCGAACGATAGAGATAAGCGGAGGCGTGATTGGTGGGGCCATGCCCGTGGTGCTGGGCCGTCATTAGCCGCCGAAATGCTTCACTCACAATATCCTCAGCTTCGGCCACCTCGCCCAGCAGGCGATAGGCGTAGGCATACAAGCGCCGGTTGAGCGCCAGGTAGAGGTCAGTCAGTGTCATTTTACGGGGTAACATAGCCACCGGTTCTCAGCAGTACCGTGCCACCC
>CAZCEC010000079.1:0-28378 GCA_964497615.1 uncultured Anaerolineales bacterium
ACCGCCACCACCACCAGCCCCACCACCACCGGCGCCACCACCACCAATGCCACCACCAGCCCCACCACCACGGCCACCACCAGATCCACCACATCCACCAGCATGGGGACCACCACCACCACGGCCACCACCAATGCCACCACCACCAGTGCCCCCACCACGGCCACCACCACCAGCCGTGCCACCACACCCACCAGCCCCAATGCCACCAGTGGCCCCACCACGGCCACCACCACCACGGCCACCACCACCACCACGGCCACCACGGCTGGGTGGGCCACGGCCACAGCGGCCAGATCACCCATGGCCGCACCCAGGCGCCCGGCCACGGCCACAGGAACGCCCACGGCCGCGGCCAGGCCCAGCCCCACGGCCGCGGCCACAGCCACTGCCACGGCCAGAACCGGAAGATCGGCCGCCACGCGCTGAACGGCCCAAACGGCCAGAACGACCACGGCCAGAAGCGGCATAGGAACACGCCCGTCACCGGGTCCCAGAACAGCCCGTCGCCAATCAGGTACAGGTTCAGCTCGGGGAAGAAGTACGCGCCGCTCAGCCGGATGGGGTTGTAGAACGAATCCAGCCCGCCGGACGGGTCGGTGTCGTACTCGGCAATCGTGTCGCCCAGCCCGTTCGTCACCCAGCGCACACGCCCGCGGCCGTCATAGTGCAGGTCGGCCACTTCCAGCGGGCCCACGCTCACCAGCCTCAGCGCCACAATCTCGATGTCAATCGTGTACGTGCGCGAGAACTCGCCGTTCGGCGTCAGCTCCGCTTCCAGCCCGCGCGGCCCGTTCAGGAACAGCCCCTCCGGCGCCGCGCCGCCCGTTCGGCGGATCAGCCGGCCCAGCGAGTCATACTCAAACGACAGTATCCCGCCCGGGGTGTCGGCCTGCACCAGCCGCAGATCGCCGTCGTAGGTGAAGGTACTCTCGCCGTCCGGCCCGGTCGCTGCCACGCGCCGGCCCATGGCATCGTACACATACGTCCGGTCGTTGGTGGCCGTCAGCCGCCCGGCGGCATCGTAGGTGTAGGTCGTGTTCAGTCCGCCCGGCCCGGTGATGGCCGTGCGCATCCCGGTCTGGCTGTAAGCATAGCTGATCGGCCCCTGCGGCGTGTTCGCCACCGTCATCCGGCCCAGCGCGTCATACTGATACGCCGCCGTCTGGCTGCCGTCCAGCTCGCTGGTCACGCTGCCGCGCGAGTCGTAGGTATAGTTGAAGCTCCGCACCAGCCCGTTGCCGGGGTCGTAGTGCTCCACGCTGAGAAGGTTGCCGCGCGAGTCGTAGGTGTATTCCTCGTGGCTGTTGTCGGGCAGGGTGCGGGTGGCGCGCCGCCCCGCCGCGTCGTAGGTCGTCGTCCACACCCGCCCCGCGTTGTCTGTCGTCTGCACCAGCCGCCCGGCCGCGTCGTACTCGTAGGTCGTCAGCGAGGTGGCCCCGCCGCTGTCGGTCAGCGTGGCGCTGGTGCGGTTGCCGCGTGCGTCATACGCGTACACGGCCGTCACCGGCGCGTCGAAGCCGAGCGCGTTCACCGTCACTGTCACCGGCCGGCCCTCGGTGTCGTAGCCCGTGTTGGTCGAGGCCGTGCCGTTGCTGTGCGCGGTCAGCCGCCCGCCCGGGTCATAGAGGAAGGTGTCCTGCCGCCCGTCGCTGTAGTTACGGCTCACCAGGCGGCTGGCCCCGTCATAGGTATAGGTGGTCGTCAGGGCGGTGGCGTCAGTCCGCAGCACCAGCCGTCCCGCGAGGTCCCACTGGTACGACACGGCATTGCCCACGTTGTCGGTCACGCTCGTCAGCCGGTTCAGGCTGTTGTACGTCTGCGTGATGACGCCGCCGTCCTGGTCTGTCAGGCGCGTCAGGTTGCTGTAGGCGTCGTACTCATACTCGATCGTTCCCGAGAGCGGGTCCGTCACCCGCACCAGCCGGTCGGCGGCATCGTACTCGTATACCGTCGCGAATCCGCCCGGGTCGGTGGTGGTGATGGGCCGCCCCACCTCGTCGTACTCGTTCGTCGTCTCATTGCCGGCCGGGTCCACCACCGTCAGCAGGTTGCCAAATTCATCGTAGGTGTAGGTGGTGACGCCGCCGCCGTTGGTCACGCCCAGCAGGTTGCCGTTGGTGTCCACGGCGTACACCACCGGCGCGGTGGCCGGCTTGAGTTCCTGGGTCAGGTTCCCGTTGCCGTCGTAGAAGTACTGCGTCACCTGCCCGCCCGCGTCGGTGGTCGAGACGATGTTGTTGTGGACCAGATCGTAGTCGTAGCGCGTCTCCGTCCCCGACGGGCTCACCAGCCGCGTCAGGTTGCCGTTCGCGTCGTATTCGTATTGCGTGATCAGCCCGTTAGCGTCCGTCTTTTGGATCGGGAGCACCGTGGTCGGGCTGTACACCCATTGCTGCCCCACCGGCCCCAGAATGCCCACTACGGTGTTGTCCGCCACCACGTTCGCCAGCGAATCGAACGCGATGACGTGCTGCCCGCCGCCCGGCGTCTGCCAGACAGTTTGTGACGAGCCATATGAAAACAACGTCGGGCTGCCCAGCGCATCCGTGATCACTTGCGTATGCCCAGACCCGTGGTAGCCCACCTGCGTCGGCCCCATATCCGGCGCCAGGCGCGGGTCGTTCACCGCGATCAGCCGGTTCAGGCCGTCATAGGTGTAGGTGGCCGTGGTCCCTTCCGGGTAGCCCACCTGCGTCAACCGCCCCAGGCTGTCATATGTGTAAGTGGTCGCCCGCCCCAGCGGGTCCACGATGGACTCAATCGTCCCGCTGACAATGTTGTTGTTAAAAATCAGCGAGCGCGTGCCCGAAGAATCCAGCACCTGCACCAGGCGGTTGCTGCCGTCATAGAACAAATCCACCGTGTTCCCGTTGCGGTCGGCGATGACTTGCAGATGCCCCGCGCTGTCGAAGATCTCCACCACCCCATTCTTGTGCGTCCGCACCCAGTTGTCCCCAGCGGCGTTGTGCGTCAGGGTGTGGTAGTAGCCCGGCGGGTTATCCCACTCCGAGCCGTCATAGGTATAGGTGTGCTGCGAGCCGTCGCCGTTGCGGATGGTGGCCGTGAGCCCGGCCGTGACCGTCAACCCCACGCCCTGGATCACCGCCGTGTTGTACGAGTGCGTCCAGCCCAGCCCCAGCGTGCCCGAGATCGGATCGCGGCTGTTATAGCTCCGGGCAAACTGCACCGATAGGCCCTGGGCGGGAAAGAAGTGATCGCCGACGGTGAGGAACAGGTTGCCGTTGATCAGGTTCACCGGCCCGGCGAAGTGCCGCCCGGGATGATCCTCAGGGTTGCCGACATCGTTATACGATTGGCCGTAGTTGTTGTTGCCAATGCCGAAGGGGGGCAATCCTGGCCCGGCGGGCTCAGCCGGTAGGCCCAGATCAGTGGGGGGAGTTGGCTCGGGCGCCGGGGCCTGCGGCTCGATGGTGGGCCGCGTCCACGCTGGCCGGGCCAGCGCAGCCGGCTCCGGGGCCGGGCGCGGGACCGCGCGGCGCTGGCTGGGGGGGGCCGCCGCCGCGGGCGCCATGCCTAGCGGCTGCGCCAACTGCGTGAGGATGACGAGCGCGGAGAGGAAGGTCAGGATCGTCTGGCGGCGCATGGGCCGTCCTTTCGCTACGCAACCGGACCCGTTTCGGCCCACCACGAGCAGCGCCCTGCGCCGCCCCCCGCGATACCAACCCTAAGCTACAAAGTACACCATCTTTATCGGTGATGCAACACTAGGAATCTTTTTAAGGTTGCCGTTGGTTGACGCTGCCTTGCATCTGCCCTATTGTTAAAGCACCTGGAAAAGCCTCCTGTGCCCCAGGGTCGTGGCCGCTGGCGCACTCTGACGGCCCGAGACGCCGACCCGGATTGCTTCCCGCGCACTCTCCCCGGAGTGACGCCGGGCTCGCACCCAACGCACTCTCCGGCGACGCGCCTCCCGCTGGCCCGATGACTCACCGCCAGCCACCTGGCATGCCTCATCCGCCAGGCCGCCCTGGACCATTACACAGCGAGGCTTTTCCACGCGCCGCGCCCGCGCGCCCCTGCCCTCTTCCTCCGTCGTCCGTCGGCGCCTGCCCCTGCATTGGAGGTTCATCCTTCGTCTGCCCCGCGACCCCCGCGTTCGGTCGTCGGTCGTCCCGCCTCACACCTCACTTTTCACGCCGCCATCTCTCGTCATTTATCCTTCATCCGCCTTCCGCCTCCCGTCAGCTTTCTGACTGCCCCATTTCACCCATCCCGCCCCGCGCGCCCCTATACTCATCCTCAAGGAGGTGCGCATGGACTGCGACACCGGCGGCGACTGGGGCTTTGGCTTCGGCTGGATCTTCCCCGCTTTCCTCATCGGCAAGCTGATCTCAGACGCCTTCGACCGCCGCGCCCCGGCCGCGCCGCCCTCGCCCCCCTGGCCCCAGCCCACCGCCCCCGCCGCCGCGCGCCCGGCCGCCACGCCGCCGGCCGCCCCCCACACCCAGCCCGCCCCCGCCCTGGCCGCCTGCCAGCACTGCGGCCAGACCAGCGACGCCCGCTTCGCCTTCTGCCCCCACTGCGGCCACAAGCACTCCCCCGCCGCCTGCCGCTACTGCGGCCAGCAGCTCCACCCCGAAATGCGCCAGTGCGCCCACTGCGGCGCCCCGCGCAGGTGACATGTCCAGCTTGACATGACCCAACCGCCTGGAGCAACGACTGGCCCGCCAGACACTCGATCCGCCGTCCGCCTATCGCTATTCATCCCCATGGGGTCGTGACCTTCATAATTCAGCCTTCATCCTTTACAATTCCCCTGATGCCCCCCTACCGTCTCATCACCCTCGACGTCTACACCGCCCTCTTTGACCTCGACACCAGCCTCGGCCCGCACCTCGCCCGCGCCACCGGCCAGGACCTGGCAGCCGCCCACCGCCTGATCAGCACCTGGCACACCCATCAACTCACCTACTACCTCATCAGCAACTCGCTCGGCCAGGGCCGCGTCCTCAGCCGCACCGTCCTCCGCCGCGCCCTGGATGTCACCCTGGCCGATGCCGGCCTGGCCTGCCCCGACCTCGAGCGCGAGGCCCTCCTCGCCGTCTGGGACACCCTCGACCCCTGGCCCGAGACCGCCGAAGTCCTCTCTGCCCTCCACCAGCGCGGCTATCCCCTCGCCCTGCTCTCCAACGGCGACGAAGACAATCTCCGCGCCCTGGCCGCCCGCCTGCCCGTGCCCATGGCCGGCATCTACGCGGGCGATCAGGCCGGCGTCTACAAGCCGCACCCCGCCATCTACGCCCTGCCCCTTCAGGCCCACCGCCTCGCCCCTGAAGAAGTCCTGCACGTCTCCGGCTCGATGAGCGACACGCACGGCGCGCTCGCCGCCGGCCTCCCCTGCTACTGGTCCAACCGCCGCGCCCGGCATCTGTACGACCCCGCCCTCCACCCCACCTACCAGTACCCCGACCTGCGCGGCCTGCTGGAAGTCTTGCCCTTTGAGCACTGACCTCCGCGCCCAGCTCCAAGCCGCCCTCACCCTCGCCTTCCCAGAGCGCGCTGGCCTCGCCGTAGGTCCCTTGACCTCCCTCACCTCCGGCTGGGAGAGCGAGCTTTACGCCTTCGATCTCGCCTTCACCGAAGCCGCCCAGCCCCGCGTCGAGCCCCTCATCCTCCGCCTCCACGCCGGTGAACACGCCCACGGCAAAACTCAACACGAATTCGCCGGCCTCCAACTGCTCGCCCGAGCCGGCTATCCCGTGCCCCGCGCCCTCCACGCTGCCGACCCCGGCAGTCCGCTGGGCCGGCCCTTTATGCTCATCGAACGGATTGAGGGAGAAGTGATGTGGGGCCGCCTCGAGCACGCGCCCCGCGCCGAGGCCGCGCCCCTGCTGGACCTGTTCGGCCGCCTGTTCGTCGCGCTGCACCGCCTAGACTGGCGCCCATTCGTCGGCCGCTTTAGCCCCGATGCCGCACAGCACTGGTCCGCCAGCCAACCCGATTCACCTTACGCCTTTGTAGATACCTGGCTGGCCGACGCGCGCCGCACCGTGGGAAATTCCCCCGGCACCGGCCTGGAGCCGGTCGTGGACTGGCTGGCCGCCCGCCGCGACCGTGTGCCCTGCCCCGCCCCCGCCGTCGTCCACCGCGACTTCCATCCCGGCAACATCCTGCTCCGCCCGGATGGCTCGGCCGCCGTGATTGACTGGACCGCCATCGGCGTCACCGACCCTCGCTTCGACCTCGCCTGGACCCTGCTGCTGGTCCGGATGTTCGCCGCCTCCGGCGCCCGCGAGCAATACCTCGCCACCTACGAACGCCATGCGGGCGCGCCCATCCAGGAGATCGAGTGGTTCGAGATCGTGGCCTGTGCCCGCCGCTTCCACGAGGTCCTCGCCACCCTCGCCGCGGGCGACCACGCCACCGGCCGCCGCCCCGGCGCGCAGGCCCTCATGCGGCAGCAGCTACCCGCCCTCAGCCCCGCCTACCACTTCTTCCAGTCGGCCACCGGCCTCCCCCTCCCCCGCCTCGCCGCCTTGTTGGGGGAATAACGCAATGCGCGGGAGAGGCGATCGTGTGAGCGACCGCCCCTCCCGCGCCCAATTTCCTGTATTTCCCCCGACTTCCCTTATTTCCCTCGCGGTTCCCGCACCACCGCCACCAGCGTAATGTCATCGTGCTGCGGCGCAGCGCCCTGAAACGCCTTCGTGCGCGCCATCAGCCGGTCGCACAGCGCCTGCGCCCCGCCCTCCGCCGCCGCCTCCCACCCCACCGCCTCGCGCAGCCGCGCCGCGCCAAAGGTCTCCCCCTCCGGTGAGCGTGCATCATTGATGCCGTCGGTAAAGATCACCAGCGCGGCTCCTGGCGGCAATTCCAACTCCACCTCATCCAACTCCACGTCGTCGAACACCGCCAGCGGCTGCCCCCGGCTGCGCGGCAGGGCCACTGCCGCCTCGCCGGGCGCCGCCAGCAGCGGCACCTCGTGCCCGGCGCGCGCATACACCAGCCGGCCCGTGTCCAGTTCCAGCCGCGCCAGCAGCGCCGTCACAAACAGCTCGGCCCGGTTCATGTGCAGCAGATGCGCGTTCACCCGCCGCAGCACCTCCGCGGGCGAGGCTTCTTTGCGGCACTCCGCCCGCAGCAGCGCCAGGGTCTGCGCCATGAAGATCGCGGCCGGCATCCCCTTGCCCGCCACGTCCCCCACCACCAGACTCAATGCCTTCCCCTCCAGCCACAGGAAGTCAAACAGGTCGCCGCCCACCGCCCGCGCCGGCTGCGTCCGCGCCCCAAAGTCGTAGCCCGCCACAACCGGAAGATACTGCGGCAGGATCCCCATCTGGATGTCGTGCGCCAGTTGCAGCTCGCGGTCCAGCCGTTCCTTCTCGATGATCTGCGCCTGCGCTGCCCGCAGCGAGTCGTAGGCCGCCTGGAGTTGGGCGTTCTTCTCGCGCAGGTCGGCGATGGCCTGGTTCTCGTGCGCCGCCAGCCGCGTGCTCATCAGCCGCACCATCTCGTACCCCAGCACCGGATAGCGGCTGAGCAGTTCGTCAAAGTCCGCCCGCCGCATCTCCAACAGTTCGGCCGTCTCCGCCACGCGCACCGTTGCCGTCCGCCGCCCATCGCGGTTCAGCAGGCTCATCTCGCCGACGAACTGCCCCGCGCCGCGCTCGCCCAGCAGCACCTCCTCCGGCGTGCCCAGCGCCTTGATCACCTCGACGCGGCCCGAAACCAGCACGTAGAAGTGCTCGCCGCACTCACCTTCGCTGAACAGCACCATCCCGGCCGCCGCCTGGCGCGGCTGCAGGGCCTGCGCCAACCGCTCCAATTCCTCGCGCGGCACCGTCGCAAACAGCGGCACACCCGCCAGCAAATTCGTGGACATACCCGCCTCCGCTCACCGCCCGTCCGCGCCTAACATACTCCCATATGAAAGAAAGAGAAAGAGAAAAAGAAACAGGCATACAATAGGGGGCCATGAAGAACTTCTTCCTCCTCCAGGTCCCGCTCCAACTCGTCCTGCTCGGCGTCGCCGCGGTCGTCGGCCTCTTCCTGGGATTCATCCTGGCCTTCACCGCCCCCACGCACAGCCCCGGCTGGGTGGCGGAGTTGATGTGCCCGCCCGGCTCCCAGCTTGAGAGCGAGTGGTACCGCGCCACCTACAACGAGCCCGGCGAGCAAACCCTCTCCGTCACCTGCGTGGACGAAAGCGGCCTCAGCGTCCCCCGCATCAATGAAGACGGCGGCATGCTCACCCTCATTGGCCGCTTCAGCGCGATCTGCGTCAGCGGCACGTTCTGCCCGCTGTCGCTACTGGTCCTCATCCTCGGCGTGTTCTTCGTCCGCCGCCGGTCCACACTCAGGCCTGTGCCCTAACAAGGCTGTAGGCCGAGCGGCTTCGTCCCGCGGCGGCCAATCCTCCTGCGTCCCTCTACAGGGACGCGGTGGCCGTAGGCCTCCAGACGCGAATTCTGCGAAGCACCCCGGAACGCAGTGTAGGGGCCATTCGCCAGCCCTATCCTGACATCTCCCCTCCTCTACGCTATAATTCCTCGTGAATTCCATCACACACCCGTAGCGGTCTCCCGCTGGAGCACACCATGTCGCACGCCACCCTCCCCGCCGCCCGCGCCCGCCCTGCCCTGCCCCCCGGCCCGCGCGGCCAATTCATCCTCGGCAGCCTCAACGACTACCGCCGCGACCAGCTCGGTCTGTACCGCGCCGCCCTCCGCGACTTCGGCGACATCGTCCGCATCACCTTCCTCGGCCAGGATACCTTCGCCTTCTCCCATCCCGACCACTTCAAATACATCCTCCAGGACCACAACAAGAACTACCGCCGCAACGAGTTCCTCAACAACATCGTCCGCCTGTTCCTGCACGACAGCCTGTTCACCACCGACGGCGACGACTGGCTCAGCCGCCGCCGCCTGATGCAGCCCGCCTTCCACCGCCAGCGCATCGCCGGCTTTGGGGGCCTGATGGCCGAGGCCGCCCAGTCCGCCCTGTCAGAATGGGATGCGCAGCCCGATGGTCAGCCGATCGCCCTCGACCAGGCCATGATGGCCATTGCCCTGCGCGTCGCCGGCCAGGCCCTCTTCAGCGTGGATCTGCACGGCGAGGAAAGCGCCCTCGGCCAGGCCTTCACCGACATGAGCGAGATCCTGAATTACCGCATGGGCAACCCGTTCCAGCCGCCCGCCTGGGTGCCTACCCGCGCCAACCGCCTGTACACGCGCACCCACCGCGCCCTGGACGACAAGATCTACGCCATCATCCGCGCCCGGCGCGCCAGCGCCCAGGAGCACAACGACCTGCTGGGCATGATGATGGCCGCCCGCGACGCCGACACCGGCGAAGCCATGAGCGACGCCACCCTGCGCAACGAAGTCCTGGTGATGATGTTTGCCGGCCACGAGACCACCGCTGTCACCCTGGGCTGGGCCTTCTACCTGCTCTCCCAGCACCCGGAGGTCGAAAGCCAACTCCACGCCGAACTGGACTCTGTCCTCGCCGGCCGCGCCCCCCTCATCGCCGACCTGCCCACCTCCCCTTCACCCGCCGCGTGGTGGATGAAACCCTGCGCCTCTACCCGCCCGCCTGGGGCATCGCCCGCCAGCAGGTGGAAGCCGACGTCATCGGCGGCTACGCCCTGCCCGCCAACGCCAGCATCACCCTGGTCATCAACAACGTCCACCGCGACGCGCGCTTCTGGGACCACCCCGAGCGCTTCGACCCCGACCGCTTTACCCCCGAGCGCAGCGCCGGCCGCCACCCCTTCGCCTACCTGCCCTTTGGCGCCGGCCCGCGCCAGTGCATCGGCAACCAGTTCGCCCTCACCGAAGCCCACCTGGTGCTGGCCGCCATCGCCCAGCGCTATTCCTTCCGCCTCGTCCCCGGCCACCCCGTCCAGCCGCGGCCGGTCTTCGTCCTGCGCACCAGCCACGGCCTGCCCATGACGGCGCACCGCCGCCAACCTTAAAGGCAGAGGCGCGGTCGGCACCCCTCACCGCCCGCACCTCCATTCACCCACCCCGCCACCTACCCCGCCAATCCTGTCATTCCGAGGCGGTTTCTGCCGAGGAATCTGAACCTTGCCCTGCCAATCCTGTCATCCCGAGGCGATCTTTGCCGAGGAATCTGTTCCTTGCCTAGGCGCCGGTGCGCTCTTCCCCGCCTCCGCCAACGCCCTCAAATTCCCCAGCGGCGTCGCCGGCCACAGATCGCACCCCGGCCACAGCGCATCCGCCCCCGCCGCCATCGCGTCATCCGCCGCCGCCCGCACCCCCGCCTCGTCGCCCTCGGCCAGCACCCCCACCGGGTCCAGGTTCCCAAACAGCAGCGGCCCCGGCCCCAGCGCCTCGCGCGACCGCGCCAGGTCGTTGGTCTGGTCCACGCTCAACGCCTCGGCCCCAGCCGCCGCCAGCAGTGCGATGCCGCGATTGGTGCGCCCGCACACGCTCAGCACCCGCGGCCCCGGCAGCGCTGCCATCAGCGCCCGCAGCCGTGGCAGCAGAATCGACTCAAACGGCCGCGGCCCGATGAACCCCGGCGACCCGCCCATCTCGTGCACCGTCAGGAAGTCCGCCCCGCGGTCGAGATAGAAGCGCCCCACCTCGGCCAGCACCGGGTTCAGCCGGTCCAGCAAATCCGCCACCGCCTCGGGCGCCTCGGCCACCGCCAGCAACAACGGCCCGATGTCCACCACGTGCATCGCCAGGGTCAGCGGCCCCGGAATGAATGCGCCGATGGCCGTCCCTTCGCCCACCTCACCCCGCAGCCGGCCCAACGCCTCACCCACCAGCGGCAGCCGCCCGCGCCTCGTCACCGGCCCGCCCCTCGCCACCCGGAACTCTTCCGGCGATTCGGCCACCGCCTGCGCCAGCCGCGGCAGTCCCGGCGGCGTCTCGTCCGCGCGAAAGTCCACCGTCGCCCCCAGCGCCTCGGCCTCCACGCACAGGTCACCCGGCAGCACCGCGCTCTCCAACCCCGTCAGCCTCGGCGTGCTCGCCGCCGCCCGCGCCAGCCGGCCCGCGTCGCGGTAGATGCCGCTCAGCCTCAGCCCCTCGGCCTCCAACCCCTCCAGCGTCAGGCTGATCAGCCCGGAGAACGCCGGCCGCCGCGCCAATCGCTGCCCGCCCAGCAGAGCCAATATCTCTTGTCTCGAAGTGGGAGTCTGCTCAACCATGCGGCGAAGCGTAAGCGCTTCCGCCGCCGCCGTCAACCCGCCAAACGCACGCCCCTACGCACCGCTGAGTGCGCGGAGTACGCGGAGAAGACCCTGTAGGTTTTCATCCTTCATCCTTCGTCCTTCGTCCTTCGTCCGCCCTACGCTCGTTCGTATGCGTCTCTGAGCCAGCCGATTAGTTCCTTATCCACCTCCCCCGCGCCCTCCACCCGCACCCGGTGCGTGAACATCGTGTTGAAGCTGCCCGACAGTTCCAGCCGCCCACCCGGCGGTTCGCCCTTCAGGTTGATACCCACATCCACCCGCGTCGCCGTCGAGGGCTGGATGCAGGCGAATTGCTTGTTGCGCCTCAGGCTCACATACGCCTTCTTCGGCGCAAATGCCACGTCGCCCCCAAAGCCCTGCACCGCCTTGGCGAGCTTGTCGTAGATCGGCTTGAGCTTGGCCTTCTCGCCCGCGTACTGCGCCGCCAGCAGATCGTCGTCGCCGGCCGGCGCCCCCGCCTTCAGCGCCGCCAGCGCCACGAAGTTGGCGTAGCCGTGGCTCAGCCCGTGCTTCTCCTTCAGCGCCTTGAGGATCACCCCATGCTTGTCCCCCAGCTTGCGGGCCAGCGCCGCCCACTGCGCCACGGTCTTGCCGGTTTTGGATTCCAGGTTGCGCACAAACGACTCATTGGCCTTGTCCAGGCTGTCGCTCATCGTTGTCCTCCTCCGCCGGCAGTTCGGCCAGCCGCCGCCGCAAGTGGCGCCGCTCCACTTCATTGCCGGCCAGGTCCAGCGCGCGGGCCAGCGCCCAGCGCGCGTCCTCCGTTCGCCCTGCCCGCCTCAGCAAATCCGCCCGCGCGGCGTGGTAGGGCTGATAGGCCTCCAGTTCCCCATCGGCCCCCAACGCCTCCAGCACCCGCAGCCCCTCCTCCGGCCCATAGGCCATCCCCACCGCCACGGCCCGGTTCAGCCCCACCACCGGCGAGGGATGCCGCCGCTCCAGTTCGCCGTACAACGCCGCGATTTGCAGCCAGTCTGTCTCCCCCGCGCTGGGCGCCTGCGCGTGCAGCGCGCTGATGGCCGCTTGAATTTGGTACGGCCCCGGCCGCCGCTGGCTCAACGCTTCCTCCAGCAGCGTCGTCCCCTCCTCGATCAGCGCCGCGTCCCACCGGCCTCGGTCCTGGTCGTCCAGCGACACAAACTCGCCCATCGCATCCAGCCGCGCCCGCCGCCGCGAGTGATGCAGCAGCATCAGCGCCAGCAGCCCGCGCGCCTCCGCCAGCGGCGGCCCCACCGCATCCGCCCGCAACCGCTCCACCAGCACGCGCCCCAGCCGGATGGCCTCGGCGCACAGGCCGGCCCGCATCAGGTCGTCCCCCTCGGTGACCACATAGCCTTCATTAAAGATAAGGTACAGCACCGCCAGCACCGCTTCCAGCCGCTCCGGCAGCGCCTCAGCCGGGGGCACGCGGTAGGGGATGCGGGCTTCCTTGATCTTGCGCTTGGCCCGCACCAGCCGCTGCGCCATCGTCGCCTCCGGCACCAGGAACGCCCGCGCGATGGCCCCCGTGCTCAGCCCGCCGAGCGTCCGCAGGGTCAGCGGCACCTGCGCCTCCAGCGGCAGCGCCGGGTGGCAGCAGGTGAAGATCAGCTTCAGCCGCTCGTCGGGAATTTCATCCATGGCGTCGTCCGCTTCGCTGCCCGCCCTGCTGCGCGCCCCCTGCCCGGCCTCGGCCTCCAGCTCGGCCAGCTTGTGCGCCAGCACCTTCTCCCGCCGCAGCCGGTCAATCGCCTTGCGCCGCGCCGTGGTCACGATCCACCCGGCCGGGTTGGGCGGCACGCCCGCCGCAGGCCAGCGCTCCAGCGCCACCACCAGCGCCTCCTGCACCGCCGTCTCGGCCACGTCAAAGTCGTCGAACGTGGCGATCAGCGTCGCCAGCACGCGCCCGTGCTCTTCCACAAACACCCGCTCGACAGCCGCCCTGGCGTCAGTCATTCGTCCTGGTACGTTGTCCGCGGTCCGTTCCAAGTATCAAGTTCCACGTATCACGTCTCACGCCTCCCGCGCTTCATCCTTCATCCTTCATCCTTCCTCCGCCCCCATCATCTGCATCTCCTCCGCGCTCGCCTCCCAGATCGGCCGGATCTCCATGCACCCATGCCCGGCCGCCACCGTCGGGAAGCGCGCCGCCAGCTCAATCGCCTCGTCCAGGTCCTTGCACTCGAAGATGTTGATGCCCCCCAGCCGCTCCTTCGTCTCCGCAAACGGCCCATCCGTCACCAGCCGCTTGCCGTCCTTCACCCGCACGGTCGTGGCCGTGCTCGTCGGGCGCAGCCGCTCCGCCACCTGCACAATCCCGCGCTCGGCCAACTCACCGTAATACGCCCCGTGCGCCGCATACGATGCCGCGATCTCCTCCGGCGTGGGCGGCGTCTCGGGTGCATCCTCGGATTCGTAAACCATCAGCATATAACGCATCTCAGCCTCCTATGGGTCAAGGGCGCGGTCGCGCCGGGGTGGGTCTGCCTTAACTACGAACGGGGAGGGCCGGAATCGACAACCCGGCTGGCCGGGTGTACAATCGGCCTTATGAGTTGCTGCTTCGCCTTCGTCGCCCGCCGCCGCCATGGACTTACCCAGGCGGGCGCCCCTCTCACAGCACTTCCTATGCAATCGGCGGCTGGTTGACCGGCTCGTCCGAGCCTCTTCGCTTTCCCAACACGACACGGTTCTGGAAATTGGCCCCGGCCGGGGCGCGCTCACCGCCGCCCTGCTCCGCGCCGCCGCCCGCGTCATCGCCGTCGAGATTGACCCGCGCCTATGCCGTCATCTGCACGCGCATTTCGGCCCCGACCCTCGCTTCACCCTCGTTCAGGGCGACTGCCTGACCCGCCCCCTGCCCCCCGCGCCCTTCAAAGTTTTCGCCAATCTCCCCTACCGGCATACCAGCGCCATCCTCCACAAACTGCTGGAGGCCCCCCAGCCGCCGGACGACTGCTACCTTATCGTCCAGCGCGAAGCTGCCCAGAAGTGGTGCCCGCGCGCCACCAGCAATTCACTCGTGGCGCTACTGCACTACCCTTGGTGGGAGGCCGCCGTGTTGCACAACTTTCAACGCTCAGACTTTGACCCCCCGCCCAGCGTGGACAGCGTCCTGCTCCGCTGTCAGCGCCGCGCCCAACCCCTGCTCGCCCCGCCCTGGCGCGCCCCCTTTCAGGACTTTGTCGCCCACCGCTTCGAGCGAGACCGGCGCGCCAGCGACATCTCGCCCGAACAGTGGCTCCAGGCCTTCCGCCGCCAAGTGCAGAACGTCCACCCCGCGCAGCGCCGCGCCTTCACCGGCGCCTACCGCCGCCTGCTGGCCCAACAGCAGCGCCTGCCCAAGATTCACCGCACCCGCACCGACCCCCACTGGAAGCGCTTTCGCCGTTAGGCCTGCGGCTGCCCTTCCTTCGCGGGCGCCGGCCCGGCCACTTCCACCCGGTTGCGCTCGCCGTCTTTCGCCCGGTAGAGCGCCGTATCGGCCCGGCGCATCAGGTCGTCCAGGCTGGCATCCTCCCGGGTAACGGCCGCCACGCCCGCGCTCAAGGTCAGGCGCACCTGGGCGCCGTCTACCTCGATCACGTTCGCCTCGCAGTCGGCCCGCAGCCGCTCCGCCACCGCGGCCGCGTCGGCCAGGCACGTCTCCGGCAGCAGCAGGCCAAATTCCTCCCCGCCCAGCCGCCCAAACAAGTCGGTGGCCCGCTGCGTCCGCCGCACCAGCGCCGTGAACGCCAGCAGCGCCCGGTCGCCGGCCAGGTGGCCGTGCGTGTCGTTAATGCGCTTGAAGAAGTCCAGGTCTATGATGATGACCGCAAACTGCCGCCCATAGCGCCGGAAGCGCTGCACCTCGTTCTCCGCCGCCTCGATGAAGCTGCGCCGGTTCATCACCCCCGTCAGGCTGTCCGTGGTCGCCAGGTGCTCCAGGAACTGACGCGCGCGCTGCTCCTCCCACAGCGCGCGATACTGCTGCCGCCGGTAGTTGTTCAGTTGGATCGACACCAGCGCCCCGATCACGTTGGCGCCCAGCAGCCCCGCCACCGTCCCCACGCGTTCCACCTGCGTCAGCCCGTCGCGCGTCAGCACCATCACCCCCAGCATGGCCGCCGTGTAGATGCCCCCGCTCAACCCGCGATAGAGCAGCGGCTGCGGCGTCAACGTATAGAACATGAACACCGCCAGCACCCCAAAGACGTCGGCCTGCCACACCGTGGCCGGCCGGCTGGCAAAATTGACCGTCGCCAGCGCCGTGAAACACAGGGTGCTGATGAACACCAGTTTGTCCACCCGCGCGGGCTGAGCCTCCCGGCGCAGCCGCCGCACCAGGACGATCATCCCCGCCATCAGCAGCAGCCGGCCGGTCGCCAGCCCGGCGAACAGGGCGCTCAGCCGGAAGAAGTAGTAGTCCGCCCCGATGTACAGGATCAGCGACACGACGCCCAGCGCCACGGCCACGCGCATCAACCCTACGTCGCCCGCCAAAAAGTGGCGGCGATAGTCGCCCTCCAAATCCCCCAGCGGCGGCTCCCACCGGTCGATTACGCGGCGCAGCATAACGGGCGATTATAATCTCGCTTTGTTCTGCCCGTCACCCGTTCCACGTCTCCAGCCATTCCAGCAGGATCGGCCCGATCTCCGGCACCTGCCCGGGCTGGATGAGATTGGTGCCGTGGTCGTTGCCCTCAAAGCTCACGCTCCGGTAGTGCGTGCCCGCGGCCGAGGCGCAGGTCGGGTCGGCCTCGCGGTCGCCCGTGGCCGCCAAACACCAGGCTGGGATGCCGCGCTGGTCCAGCATCTGCACCGTATCGCTGTACACCTGCCCCAAATAGCTCCCCGGCGAGAACGACAGCGCCGCCAGGCACCCGTCCCCGCACACATCCACCGCCGCATCCGCCCCAATGCTGGACCCCGCCAGCCCCACGCGGTTCGGGTCCACCCCCGGCTGGCTGCGGGCCGTGTCCACCCCCGCCCGCGCATCGTCGAGCAGTTGGCTCAGGTCTGTAATCGGCGCGGCGGCGCTTTCGCCGTGGCTCCGGAAGTCGAAGGTGAACACCGCATACGAGCGCCCAACTGGCATAGCCGGGTAGAGTGCGTCAAACCCCTCGGCCGTCCCCGGCAGCCCGCGGTTTTGCAGCCACGGCACCAGCCCCACGCTCACCCAGCGCTGTTGGTTGTCGCCGGCCATGTGCATCAGTACCACCAGCGGCGCATTCTCCACCGCCGCCGGGTAGTAATAGCCCACCAGGTCCGTCCCGTCCGCGGCCTTAAATGTAATCCGTACCGGATCGGCCGGCAGGACGTCCGGTGTGTCGGTGGGCGCGGGCGTGTCCGTCGGCGGCACGGGCGTCTCGGTCGCCGTTGGCGGCACGCTTGTGTCAGTCGCCGTGGGCGGCGGGGCCGTGTCCGTCGGCGGCGGCGCCAGCGTGCTGGTCGGCGGCACGCCGACCGTTGGCACTTCGCAGGCACTTAATGCCAGCACCGCCACAATCAACCCCTTCCCCATCCGATCCAGCCTCATGGCCAGCCCTCCTCCGCGTCCACGGCGCACGCCTCAGCGCCAGTCCCGATGCTCACCGCCGATTTTACTGCGTCCGTTGCGCTGGTGCGTAGTCCATACTACAGGGGCCGCCTCCCGCCTGCGGTCAACCCAAGCGGGTCATCAAAGGCTTTTTCATCCCCGAAGGTCCTTCATCCTTCGTTCGCCAGCGCCAGATACGCATTCGCCTCGCCCACGCTGAAGATCTCTAGCCGGTGCAGCGCGCGCGTCACCGCCACATATAGCAGCCGCCCCTCGAATTCCGTGGCCGGGTAATTGGCCGCCTCCGCCCCCGCTAGCAGCACCGCCTCAAACTCCATGCCCTTGGCCAGGTGCACCGGGATGACGACCACCCCGCCCGCGTACACCTCCTCGGCCTCGCCCAGCGCCGCGTCTTCAGCGGCGCCTACCAGCCTCGCCTCCACCCCCTCCGCCCGCAGCGCCTCGCTCAGCGCCCTCCCCTGCGCCCTCGTCTTGGCGATCACAGCGATGTTGGCGTAGCCTTCACCCTGCAACGCCCGCACCGCCTCCGCCAGCCTCGGCGCCAATTCATTTTTCCGCGCCAGTTCGTGCAGCCGCACCGGCGCCCCATGCCGCTCGAACGGCTTCGCCAGCCGCGCCGCCCGCCCCTCCGGCGCCAGCAATTCCAGCATCCGGTTGGCGAAGGTGATGATCTCGAACGTGCTCCGGTAGCTTTCGGCCGCCTCCACATAGGTGTACGGCAGGCCCGCGAACACCTCTCGCGCCTCGTCCCACACCGCCAGCCCGCGATACCCATACACCCCCTGCGCCAGATCGCCCAGCAGCGTCAGCGACCCGTTGCGCGACAGCCGCCGCAGCGCCGCATAGTACAGCGGCGCCACGTCCTGCGCCTCATCCACCACGATATGGTCATACAGCGGCGCCGGCACCCCCTCCATCAGCATGTGCAGATAACACACCGCCGGCAAATCGCTCACATCCAGCGTGTTGCCCCCGTCTTCCCCCGAGGCCCATGAGTCACGCATGGTGTCTGGACCCACATGGGGTCGTGACCTTGCGTCCCCCGCTTGCGCCTCCCCCCGATACAACAACTCCAGCTCATCCGCCCCCATCACCCCTCGCCCCACCCGCGCCAGCAAATGCACGTCCCCCAGCAGTTGCAGGTAGCCCGCCGCCGGTTCTAGCCTTGGCCACATCCGGTCGAGCGCCGCCCTCGCCGCTTCACCCAGCGCAAGCTCAACGTCCTTCCGGTCCTTCCCCTGCCTGTCCTCGTCCCTCAGCCGGTCCGCCCGCAGCACCAGCCGCTCGCCTTGCCGCGCCATGAATGCCGCGAACTCGCGCAGGGCCTGTGCCCCCCGCGCCAGCGCCGCCGCCGTCGCGGCCTCGTGCAGGTCCGCGTCCGGCTCCTGCTCGGCCAGCGCCGCGTACTCCGCCAGCCGCGCCGCCTCCTCGTGCAGGGTCTGCCGCCGCCGCTGCAGCCGCTCGCCCTCCTCCGTCATTCCGTCAATATACGCCTTGACCGCCGCCGCATAGCCCTTCATCAAGTCATCCAGCAGCAATTCCGCCACGCGCTCGCGGTGCCGCGCCAGGGGCACGCCCCCCAACACCCGGTGCATCTCCACCAGCCGGTCGCGCGCCACTGCCACCGTCACCTTCAGCGGCCCCACCCGTTCAAAGGTCAGCCCGTCCGTCGGCGGCGCGAACCGCGCCCGCTGCCAGTTCACAAAGTTCTCCAGTACCTGCCCCATCTTCAAAGACGCCTTCAACCGGCTCCGCGCCACCGCCTTGCGCCGCGCCGCTTCATTTACCCCGGTCCGCACACTGCTATAGCCCGCGGAGGCGGGCTTTGGGATTTTGGTTGCCGCGGTTTCAACCGCCGCCCCCAGCAGCAATACTTGCGTCTCATCCGTCAGGGTCCATCCCGCCAGCCCCACGCGCTCCACCGCCCACGCGTCCAGCGTCGTCTGCGCCAGTTCGGCCACGCCCAGTTCCGGCAGCACGTTGCCGATGTAGCCCAGGAACAACTGGTTCGGCCCGAAGATGATGCACCGCGCCCCGTCAATGCCGGTCTTGTTGCCGGGATAGAGCAGGTACGCCACCCGGTGCAGCGCGATGGAGGTCTTGCCGCTGCCGGCCACGCCCTGCACCACCAGCACCTGCCTGGGGTCCGCGCGGATCAAATCATCCTGGTGCTCCTGGATCGTGGCGACGATGTCCAGCATTTGCGCGCCGCCGCGCCCGGACAGGATTTCGCGCAGGAACGAATCCGGATCCACCACGCGCGGCCGCGCCTCCCCCGCCGGCAGCGGGCGCGTATCGTACTCGTCGTGCAGGCTCACCAGTTCGGTCCCCCGCACCTGGTACTGCCGCTTGAGGTGCAGGGTCACGCCCACCCGCCCATCCGGGCTGTCGTACGCGCTCGCCCCTGGGCGCCGCCGCGAGAACAGCCGCGCCACCGGCGCGCGCCAGTCCACCACCACGATGCGCCCGCCGTCGTCGAACCCCCACTTGCCCAGGTAATGGCTCTCCGGCGCGGCCCCGTCCACCGTGAAATCCAGCCGGCCAAAATACACCTGCTTCCGCGCCGCCTTCAGGTTCGCATACATCGCCACGTAGGCGCGGTGCAGCGCCACCGTGTCCCAGGTGTTAAAGCCTTGGATTTCCTTATTGCCGACCTCGTCAATGCGCCGTTCGAGCGTCGCCAGCGTCGCGCGCAGATGCGCCTCTTCCGCCGGCCGGTCAGGATGGGGAGTGCTAGGGGTAGCCGGGTCGCTCGGCGCGGCGCGGCTCCAAACTGCATCGGGTAGGGGAACGCTTGTCACAGGCCTCCTCTCTGGGCATTAAACCACATGCCCAAAAGGGGGCGGCTGTGACACTCGGCTCGGAAACGCCCAGGAAGAGAAACGGCCCGCCGTAGCGAGCCGCCTCTTTTCCCTCTCTCCGCGCCCCCCCACGTCCTGTGCGGCTAGAGACCGTCCTTTCGTGAAATTCGTGCAATTCGTGGGGAAGGTTCTACCCACACCCTCCGCTCGTCGGCCCGCGCTTCTGCTGGAGCTTGATCTTCGGCGTGTACTCCAACTCCCACTCATGCGGGTTCGGCTTCGCCGCCGCGTATCGGTCGCCCAGCGCCGCCGGGAACGTGTAGCGCAGTTGGTCCGCCATCAGCGGCGTCGGCGTCGGCGCGATGCCCGGCTCCTCCGCCGCGAAGATGCTCAGCCAGCGGTTCACCCCGCCTTCCAGCACATATACATTCGGCACGCTCTCCGCCGTCAGCAGCTTGTAGGCTTCCGTCGCCGCGGCCTCGTCGTTGCTCATCACCACATACACGGTGTTGGCCGCCGGCTCCAGCAGCAACTCCGGCACCAGCACGTCCACGGTCTCCAGCGGCGTGTGCCGCGCCCCCCACAGGTGGAACAGGTTGTAGTCGCTCTCGCCGCGCACATCCAGCAGCACCACGTTCAGCCGCTGATCGGCCTGCGACGCGAGCACCTCGCCCGGATGCACCTGGATCTCGCGCGCCGCCAGGGCTGGTTCCTTGGTGGGGGCCAGCCCCGCCCACTTGTCCGCCGCCGTCGGCTGGCCGATGAAGGCCACCGCCAGCGCCCCCACCACCAGCGCGCCCGCGCCCACGTAGCGCCCGCGCGGCGCCTTCCTCAAGTCCTTGCCCCCAATGATGCGCTCCAACTGCTCGCCGCCCCAGAACATGAACAGCGCCATCAGCACCACCAGCACCACTACCACGCCCGTGTCCAGTCCCAGCCAGTCCGGCAGCGTGAACCGCCCCAGGTAGCTGCTGTTCCACCAGTCCTCGAACAGCCCCACCGTCTCGCCAAAGGCAAAGATGCCGAACAGCCCGCCCAGCGTGAAGAAGATGCCGTCCAGCCGCCCCGTCGCCGCCGAGACCAGCGACGTGCCGGGGCAGAACCCGCCCACGATAAAGCCCACGCCCATGATCAGCCCGCCCACGATGCCGGGCCACAAATACGTCGGGTTGACCCAGATGACGTTGTAGTCCAGCAGCCCCAGCCCCGCCGCGCCGAAGATCAGCACCATCGCCACCACGATGGCGGTGAACATCACCTTCAGCACCGTCAGGTCCTTGAAATAGAATTGGGCCGCCAGCCGCGGCGAATCCGCGAACCCCGAAATCTCCAGCGCCCACCCAAACCCCACCCCAATGAGCAGATATACCACATACTGCCCATAGTGGCCCAGCAACTCAGCTAAGTTCAACGGAAAAGGCGCCATCTCAATTGCCTTTCAATTCCACAACTTCCTCACAAACCACGCCAGCGCATACGCCCCGGCGAACACCGCCATCATGAACGCCCAACTCCCCGCGCTCAGCACCGCCCCGCCCGAGAGCGCCTGCCCCGACGTGCACCCGCGCGCCAGCCGCGCCCCGTAGCCCATGATGCCGCCGCCCAGGAAGGCCACGAACCACCGCTGCCGGTTGCTCAGGCGCGGACCCTTGCCGGTCTCGATCCGCAGCCGCCCGTGCCACCAGCCGGAAGCGAACCCGCCCAGCAGCGTGCCAATCGTCATAAATACAATCCAGTCGTCCAGCGCGTTCTTCGCGCCGCCCGCCATCTTCAGCAGGTAGGCCACCCGGTCAATGTGCCCCGGCCACACCAAATCCTCCACCCACACCACGATCCGGTTCAACGCCCCCGACGCCCCCAGCCCGTTGCCGGTCAGGAAGAATGCCAGGAAGAGCACCACCCCCAGGATCGCCCCGCCCAGGTACGGGTTGGCGTGCGCCCGCTCCACTCGCCTAGTCAGCAGCGCTCGTAGAGACGCCCCGAGGGGCCGTCTCCCCGCCTGTGCCTGCGTCAACGTCGTCATATGCCAATCCTTCCTTGTCTCCTGTCGAGACATCCCCGCGGGATATCTCGGCGCCATCCGCTACATCCGCTACCAAATCCGCTGCCACCACCTCATCCCACCCATCCATCATCGCCCGCACCCCCGCCAGCGCGGCGTGCCCGGTCGTCGTCAAATACACATGCGCCACGATGAAGGCCGCGAACAGCCACGCCACCAGGCTGTGCACCGGCGCCAGCACCGGCAGCCCGCCCAGCGGCTCTGCGTACTGCGGCCAGCGCTGCGCCCCCCACATCAGCGCGCCGGTGATCACCTGCAGCGGCAGCAGCACATTCAGGATGCCAAAGTACGTCACCTGCTGGAGCGGGTTGAGCTTCTTTTCGCGCGTCTTCGCGAACGGGTGCGCCTCGCGCTGGAAGATGCCGCGCAGGTAGAACTTGGCCTGCACGATGGCCTGATCAAAGAACCCATACGGCCGCGGCAGGTACTGCCGGATCTCCCCGCTCGCCAGGTGATAGAACAGCGACAGCGCCGCGTTGATCACCAGCACCGCCGCCAGCACGTTGTGCACCGCCACCACGTGCCTGAAGCTGAACAGCCCAAACACGTCCGGCCGGTGGATGATGAGGCCGGTAAACAGCAGCAGCACGATGGCGGCCGTCTGCAGCCAATGCCAGAAGCGCTCGTACACCGCGTACATGTACACGCGCTTGAGCGCGGGCGCGTGCTTCGGCTGCCTCAGCGAGGTGTAGAACCTCAGCCCGCCGTGCGCCGTCACGCCCAGCAGCACGCCCACGAATGCCAGCAGGCCCAGCCCGTCAATCCACCCCACCCGGTCGTGCCCAAACACATACACGCCCGCCGCGTCCGTGTTCGGCTCGTAGTACACCGCCCCCGTCGCATCCGTGACGATCTGCCCCGTGTCTACCGCCCCGCCCCCGTCCACGAAGGCCGGCGTCACCCCGCTCGGCCCGGCCGCTGCCAGCAGCATCGGCTGCGCCAGCCGCGAGGCGTCGTCGTGGCAGGCGGCGCACTCCGCCGTCGCCCAATCGCCCCCCGCCGTCCCGTGGCTGATGGCATACGGCCGCACTGCACCCTCGATCCGCGCTTCGGCCAGCCCGCGCGCCGCTAACAGCCCCGCCACCACCGCCTGTTTCTCCGGCGTGTCCAGCACCAGTTCGTCGGCATCCACCACGCCGTTCGCATTTGCGTCCAATGCCCGCGCCACCTCCGGCGCATAACCGCCGTCGGCTAGCAGGGCCGCTTCCAGTTCGTCCAGCGGCACCGGCTGCGCCTGCCCCTTGGCGTCGGTGTAAACCCAGTACCAGGCCGTCACCAGGTTGAAGGGCGACAGCGCCCCGCCCTCGCCGCTCGGCAGCAGCACCGGCGCATAGCCCGTCACCAGCGCCGCCCCCGGCCCAGTCGCTCCGCCGTCCACGCTCGCCGCCACGCCCCGGCACTCCTGGCGCGGCTGGCCCTCCGCCGTCAGCACCGTCCAGTCATAGCTCTGGATGGCGGGCGCATACAGTTGCGGCGTGTGGCAGGTCTCGCACGCCACGGCGCTCATGTGGCGCTCTTCATACGGCAGCGAGGTGTGCGCCGCCCTCGCATCATGGCAGGCCGCGCACGTCGCCAGTCCCTCCGGCGCGCCCGACGACAGCGCCAGTTGGTGGTTGGGCTGGCTCAGGAACTCGCCCACCTCTAACCCGCGCGGGTCATAGCTCAAATAGTCCGGGCTGTCCGTCTTCGTCTGCCCGGCATGGGCTGGATTGTTCAGCGCATAGTGGCAGTCGGTGCACTGCAAGCCGCGCTCGGCGTGCGCGTCCCAGGCCCGCGTCAGTTCTGCCTTGCCCGCCAAATTCGTCCCCGAGTCCGCTAGCTTTTCGCCCGCATACACCTGCCCGGTCGTGGCCGCCACCCCCTCGTCAATCTCGCACGTATCCGCCACCACCGCGCCGGTGTCCGTCGTATGCGCCGCGTCGTGGCACTGGGCGCAGTTGAGGTTCGCCGGGTCCTGCACGCTCACATACTCCGGCTTCAGCAGTCCCTCGGCATCAAACGCCGCCGCATTCCACGTCCACCCGCCCTCATCCGCTGCCACAATCCCCGTGGCGCTTAGGGCCGCCGTGTTGGCCCACGCCCGCCGCCCCGCCGCAATCGCCCTCAGCCGCGCCTCGTTGTCCGGCTCACTCAGGTGGCACAGAAGGCAGTCGGCATCGGCGCTCCCCAGCGCCTGCCCGTCCGCGTCGTAGGTGTAGTTCAGCGGGTCCCAATCCCCCGCGAGCCCCGAAGCTCCCGCCCACGTCTCCGCCGCGCCCGGCTCGGCCCGCCCGGCGTGCAGGTTGTACGCTTCAATGTAGGCCGTGTCGTGGCATTGCCCGCACGTCTCCCGCGCCGAGACCGGCCCGCCCGAGTCAAGCACATTCAGCCCCGCCGCATCCAGCAGCGCGAATGACGGGTGCAGCGGCGACACCTGCTTCTCCGGCGTCGCGGCCAGCGGCAACGCCCCCGCCTGCCCCGCCGCCGCCAGCGCCAAGGCCAGCCCCGCTGCCCCCGCGGCCATCCCCGCCCATCGTCCGCGCCTCTTGGTCCACATTCGTCCGCTGCCCTTCCTGGTCCGTGGTCCGTTTCACGTGTCAATTTTCACGTGTCACGTCTCACGCATCACGTTTCACGCCCTTCATCCTTCGTCGTCCGTCGTCCGTCGTCGAAGACCGCACATGCTCACACGCCCACACGCTCACGCGCGCCCTACCGTCCCCCCCACGCCATCGGGTCGCCCGGATAGCCCAGCGCCGCCCAGTCCATCCGCCCGCCTTCCCCGTGGCAGTCGTTGCATTGCAAGGCGTTCTGCGCCGGCTGCACCATGTGGCTCGTTCGCCAGTACATCCACGTCTCCGCGAAGCCCAGCTCCCCGCTGTACTCCAACCCCGTGAACTGCTCCGCCATCTCCATCGCCGAGTCCCAGTCAAACGTCGTCCAGAACCCGCCCTCGCCCGCCGTCACCGGCTGGAGCAGGTAGTTGTAGACCGCATCGTAGGGCTGCTTGGCCACGTGCAGTTTGAAGGGCGAGATCAGGGCCGTCGGGTCGCTGATGTCGCCCGCCGGCCGGTTGATGAACGTCGGCTGGTTCGGGTCAATCACGTCGCCCAGCAGGTAGCGCTCCGCCAGCGTGCCGTTGTCCCACCGGTACACCGGCTGGTAGTTGCTCTCATACAGGAAGTCGCCCTTGATCTTCAAGTACGTGAAGTGATCGTCCGGCCGGTCCTGCCCGGCGGTGGACCAGTCCCACGTCACCTTAGTCGGGTCTTCCAGCGCGATGGCGGGGATGTGGCACGTCTGGCACGCCACGCTGTCCAGGTGCGCCGTCAGCCGCGCGTCGGTGTGCAGGTCGGTGGCGTGGCAGTCGGTGCAGCGCACCAAGTTCTCGTCGCCCACCGTCACCGAGACGGCGCTACCCTTGATCTGGTGGTCGCGCGTCAGGTGACAGTCGGTGCATAGAAAGTCGTTTAGGCCCATGTGCACGTCCAGGCTGTCGCCGGGGAAGTACAGGCTCTCGTCCAGGTCGCCGTGCTTCACCCCGTTGCCGCCGCCGCCGTTGAAGTGGCACGACCCGCAGTTCTCGCGTGTCGGCGCGCGCACGCTCTGCGCCGCCGCCGTCAGGTCCACACCCTCGGCCGGGTTGCCATAGTTGCCCTTGGCATACAGCGCCGTGTCGGCATGGCAGGCCAGGCAGTCTACATTGTTCGCGTTGGTGAAGTCGTAGGCCGCGTCCACCCAGTCATACCCGGCATGGCAGGAGGTGCACTTGTTCCAGTTGCCCTGGATGCCAATGCAGAAGTTGTTGATCTGGTTCTTCTTGCCGATGGTCACCAAGCCCTCGCGCCCCGGCAACTGCACCGGCTCGCTCTCCCAGGTCCAGTGCGTCGTTCCCATCACCTGGCTGGCCGCGTCCGGGTGGCAGTCCAGGCACGCCCGCGTCACTTCCTGCCCGGTCGCAAACGGCCCCGTCACGATGTCGGCATGGCTAGTGTGCACCGCCGTGGCTGGCACCGGCGCCCACGGGTCATCGGCCCCCGCCGCCGCCCGCGGCCAGAAGAACGCCACCGGCACGGCAATCACCGCCACGGTGGCCGCCAACCCTAGCAGTCGGATGACCAGCGCCCGGTTCATATGGCGCTCAGGCCTTCGTCCAGCAGTTCGGCGCTGCGCGACACGGTGTCCCGCAGGATCTGCCGCAACAGGTCCAGCGCCTCGATCAGCCGCGCATCACCCAACCGGTACTCCACGCTCGGCCCCAGCCGTGTGGTCCGCACCAGCCCGCGCACCCGCAACACGCGCAGATGCCGCGACGTGGCCGACTGGCTGGCGCCGATGACGCTCGCCAGGTCGTTCACCGTGCGCGGCTGCTCGTGCAGCGCATAGATCAGCAGGATGCGCGTGGGGTCGGCCACCGCCGAGCACAGGTCCGCGTGCAGCCGGTTCAGTTCGTCGAGATTGGGGATATTCATGTCGGCACTCCACCCGCCCGCATATGCGCGTATCCGCATATGCTCAAGCGCCAACAGGGTAATGCGCCGCCGCCCGCCCCGTTAGTGACGGCTGTCACAAGCGCCGCGCGCCGAATGTAATACGAGAATTTAGGGGATAATTCGTGCTAATTCGGGCTAATTCGTGGCAAAGGTTTTTCCGACCCCGAGTCCCCCTTTTCCCCTATTTTTCTCATTTCCTCTATCTCCCCTATTTCCCTCCTCGCCGCCTCCACTTGCTCCTCCGTCCCAATCAGCCCCACCCGGTCCCCCGCCTCAAACACTGTCTGCGACTTGGGGTTAGCCTGCAAGCGCCCGCCCCGCATCAGCGCGATCACCGACGCGCCCGTCCGCGCCCGCAGGTCCGCCCCCGCCAGGCTCTGCCCCACCAGCGGGCTGCCCTCATCCAACTGCACCCACGTCAGTTCGATCCCCTCCGCCGCCGCCATCAACTGCTGCAAGACCCGGTGCTCGTCCGGCGTTGAGATAGCAATGTCGTAGTGCTCGCTCCGCACCACATCCGCATACTGGCTCACCTGGCTCAAGGGATAGCCTAGCCGCAGCAGGGTGCTGCGCACGATCTCCAGCCCGCCCTCCAGTTCCGGGTGGATCACGTCCGTCGCCCCCAGCCGCGCCAGCACGTTCACCCCTGCCTGCGTGCCTGCCCGCGCGATGATCGGCAACTCCGGCGCCGCCGCCCGCGCCGCCCCCACCACCACCTGCGTCGCCGCCTCATCCGGCAGCGTCACCACCAACGCGCGCGCGTGCGCCAGCCGCGCATGGCTGATGATCTCCGACTCGGCCGCATCCCCAAACAACGTCGGCACGCCCCGTTTGCGCAATTCCTCCACCCGGTTCGCATCCGCCTCCACCACCAGCCGCGGCGCGCCCACGTACCCCAGCACGTCCACGATGTGATGTCCCACCCGCCCCCAGCCCACCACCACCACATGCCCCTCCAGATCGTGCCCCGCCGGCAGCGCCGCCGGCCCATGCCGGTTCAGCCGCGCCCACAGCCCTGTCCGCGTCTTCAGCCACTTCTCCGCCGGGTCAATCAGCCGGAACATCAACGGATTAACCGTGATCGAGAGCAGCGCCCCTGCCAGGATCAGTGAGTACTGATCGCGATTCAGCAGCCCCAGCGCCAGCCCGGCCTGTCCCACAATAAACGAAAACTCGCCAATCTGGCTCAGCCCCGCGCCCACCACCAGCCCTGTCCGCGCTGGGTGCGGGAACAAGAACCCCAACCCCGCCCCAATCAGCGCCTTGCCCACCACAATCAGCACCGTCAGCGCCAGCACCTGCCAGGCATTCGCCCACAAGTACACCGGGTTCACCAGCATCCCCACCGACACAAAAAACAGCACCGCGAACGCCTCGCGGAATGGCACCAGGTCCGCGCTGACCTGATGGCTCACCGGCGATTCGCTCACCACCACCCCCGCCAGGAACGCCCCCAGCGCCAGCGACACCCCAAAGAACTCCGCCGCCCCCAGCGCCGTCCCCAGCGCCAGCGCCAGGATGCTCAGGATGAACAACTCCCGCGACCGCGTCCGCACAATCCGCAGCAGCAGCCACGGCACCAGCCGCCCCCCCACAAACAGCATCAGCCCGGTGAACAGCGCCACCTTCAGCACCGTCAGCCCCAGCCCGGCCCAGTCGAAGCCCGCCTCGCTGACCGCCAGCGCCGGGAGGATCACCAGAATCAGCACTGTCGCCAAGTCTTCCAGCACCAGCCAGCCCACCGCCACGCGCCCGTGGCGCGTGTCCAGCAGCCCGTTGTCCATCAGCCCGCGCAGCAGCACCACCGTGCTCGCAATCGAAATCGCCAGCCCCAGCACCAGCCCCGCGCCAACCGACCAGCCCCACAATTGGCTCAGCCCAAACCCCAACCCCGTCGCCAGCGCCATCTGCCCCAGCGCGCCCGGGATGGCGATGTCGCGCACCTGCCACAGGTCACGCAGCGAGAAGTGAATCCCCACCCCAAACATGAGAAAGATCACGCCCAGCTCCGCCAGCTGGCTGATCGTGTCAATATCGCCGACAAATCCGGGGGTGAAGGGGCCGATCACTACACCGGCCAGCAGATAGCCCACGATGGGGGGTAGGCCGATGCGCCGCACCAGGAAGCCGCCCACAAAGGCGACCACGAGGGCCACGGCAATATTGATCAAGAGCGGAATATCGTGCACGGTCCAGGGCCCGCGTTTCGCGCAGTTTAGGGGATCGCAACGGGCACGCTAAGTATAACCGTTGTTCAGCCCCTGTGCCGTCCGCCTTCAGGGCAATTGCATCTAAATTCGTTTCGGCAGGCCCAAGGTAAGATGGGCGGAT
>CAZCEC010000080.1:0-10627 GCA_964497615.1 uncultured Anaerolineales bacterium
TGGGGGTGTGGGAGTGTGGGGGTGTGCAGGGCGAGGAGGGCGGCGTGGAGGAGGGGGAGGACGTCGTCGTGGAGGACGCGGCGGGTGCGCTGGTCGGCGATGTGGGTTTCGGCGAGGCGCTGGCGCTGGAGGAGCAGGAGACGGCGGGCCAGTTCGGCGCTGAGGAGGGCGTCGATCAGGCGCTCACCGGCGGCGCGGGCGAGGTCAATCTCTTCCTGGGCGTAGAGGCCGCCGTCGGTCTTCTCGCCGAGGAGGAGCAGGCCCATGAGGCTGGGGGTGCCGGAAGGGGAGGGGGCGGTCCAGAGGGGCAGGGCGAGGTGGGCGCCGCCGAATTCGGCGGGGTCGAGTTCGAGGAGGGGGGCGGAGGGGGAGGGGAGGGTTGACCTAACCCCCCCAACCCCCCTTCCCTGCCAGGGAAGGGGGGAGTGGGGCGAGTGGGTGTGCCCAGGCTTGCTGTCTGGCCAGGGAGGGGGGGAGACAGTTTCACCGTAAGTGAGGGGCGGGCCGGCGAGGGGGGCGGAGGCGCCGAGGGGGATGAGGTAGGCGAGGCGCGCGCCGAGGACATCGCGGCAGAGGGCGTGGAAGGTGGCGGTGATGGCAGAGGCGGAGGATGGGCCCGGGGCCTCAGGGGCCAGGGCCAGCGCGGCGGCTTGAGATGGCGCCTCACCGGACTGGGCCTGCTCTCTTAAGTGCTCGTACAACTGCTGACTGAGGACGAAGGGGCGCAGTTGGAGCATCTGGCGCTCGCGGTCGGCGTAGGCGCGCCAACTGAAGAGGGCGTAGGAGACGGCCAGCAGGGCGAGGCTGAGCAGGACGATGTAGATGGGGCGGATGGCGAGCGTGAGGCTGAGGGCGGCGACGAGGGCATAGCCGGCGGAGAGCAGGATGGCGTTGCGCCAGAAGCGGAGCAGGCCGCGGCGCGGGAGGGTGTTGCCGGTGAAGACTTCGTAGGCGACGAGGGCCTGGCCGAGCAGCAGGATGGCGAGGGCGATGAGGGCGGCGATGGCGAGGTCGAACCAGCCGATGGTGGCGACGGTCGCGCTATCGAGGATGAGCGGCTGGCCGGGGGCGCGGGCCAGCCGGGTGACGAACCAGAGCATGACCCAGGTGACGAGCAGGCTGACGACGAGCAGCAGGGCGGAACCAGCGGCCAGCCAGGGGCGGGCGCGGCGGCGGGCCTCGCCGCCCAGCACGCGGCCGGTGGGGCCGGGACGCAGCAGGGCATCGAGGGCCAGGCCGAGGCAGCCGATGATGTAGATGGGATAGGCGAGGATGAGGGCGGGCACGCCCCCGAGGCTGAGGGGCGCGGGCGAGGCGACGCCGCCGAGGCTGGGCAAGGGGTTGGCGAACAGTACCAGCAGCACCAGGGCGGCGACGGCCAGGGCGGTGAGGGGCAGCCAGCGGCGGTGGCGGCGGTGGAGGGCGGTGTTGTGGTCGTCCCAATAGCCGGAGTACCACAAGACCAGGATGTACCAGGCGACGGGCAGGGCCAGCACCGGCCACCAGCCTACCTGCCACCAGAAGTTGAGGCCGCGGGTGAGGACGTGCAGGTCCAGCACCAGCAGGGCGCTGTGGCTGATGAAGAAGACGCCGCCGAGCAGCAGGCTGAGGGTGATGAGGGCAGTGCCCCAGGCAGGCCGGGCGCGCTGGCCGGGGACCGGAGGGGTGCGCTCGGCATTGAGGCCGATGGTGAGGCCCAGCCAGAGCATGAGGGCGGCGTTGAAGAGGGAGACGGCGAGGGCGGAGAAGTCGAGGAGGGGGAGGCTGGTCACGGGAAGGATGAAGGATGAATTATGAAGGATGAAGCACTGAGTCCTTCACGGTTCAACTTTCGACCAGGCAACCCATTGGCCGTGCTGGTTGAGGGTGCGGGCGGTGCCGGTCTCGTCCCAGACGAGCATGCGGCCGGTGAGGGCGATGAGGGCGGCGCGGGTGCGGGCGACTTTCTCGTCGGTGGCGGTGTCGGCCAGGCCCCAGGCGGCATAGATTTGGCCGTTGGTGCGGCTGATGGTGCGCTTGTCGCGGAAGCCGCAGCGCGCGGCGATCTGTTCGTTGGTGAGGCCCTGGGCCAGCATGCGGGCGACGGCCTGCTCGTTGGGCTCCAGCAGGGCGAAGGGGGATTGCTCGTCCTTGTGGCGGACGGCCTGGACGCGGCTTTCGATGTCGGGGTCGATGAAGCTGCGGCCCGCGACGGCGTCGCGCAGGAGCGGGACGATCATGGGCGGGAGCAGGTAGTTGCTTTTGCGGACGTAGGCGTAGTGGCTGAGGATGCCGGCCTCGCGAAAGTCGCGGTAGTAGGCGTCGTCGTCCTGGATGGAGTAGAAGACGACGGGGAAGCGCGGGAACTCGCGGCGCAGGAGGGCGGCGGCGGCGACACCGTTGAGGGGGCCGGCCAACTGCACATCGAGCAGGGCAGCCTGGGGCCAGGCGGGCTCGCCGGGGGTTTGGGCGAGGCAGTAGGCCAGGGCGTCCTCGCCCGCGGCGCAGGCGTGGACGACGGCGACTTCGCCGGTGGCTTCGAGGCCGGCGCGCAGGGCGGATTGGAGGCGGGGGTTGTCTTCGACGAGGAGGAGCGTGAGCATGGCGCGCTATTCGGGGGTGTAGGAGGCCTTGCTGTCGAGGCTGCCGACGAACTGCGGCAGTTTGGCGTGTCCCAGGTTCTGGCGGATGGCCATGTTCTCGCCGGTGTGATACCAGTAGTGATAGATGACGCGCTGGAGCAGGTTGCCATACAGGCGCTGCGAGGGCGTTCCGTCCGCCTTGAGGTAGGGCGACTGGAGCAGCTTGACGGTGAGGGTGTCGAGCCAGGGGTCGGCGGCCGCGGTGATGGCGTGCCAGGCGGCGAGCATCTCCGCCAGCGGCGGGGTGCTGGCGGGCGCGCCCGAAACGAAGTGCTTGTGGATGTCGGGTCGCAGGGTCACCCCCTGCCCGTAGATCAGGAAGTAGTTCTGCTCCTGCCAGGCCAGATGGCCCACGTTCCAACTGATGCAGTTCATGGGCAGGAAACGGCGTTGGGCATCCGCCTCGGTGAGGCCCTGGAGGGCGCGCCGGAATTCGCCGCGGGTAAAGCGAAGCTGCCTGACCAGGGGATGGGGATTCATGCGGCAATCCTCAGCGAGGGTGGGCAGCCTGTCAAGCACCTGGGTGCGCGGGAGGGTGGGCCTGGGGGGTGGAGGCGGCGAGGCGAAGTGGATAAGCTTGGGGGCAAATGCGGCGAGGATCGTATTGGAGGCGGAAGGGGCGGAAACGGGCCGCGGGGTGCGATAGAATCAAGGTGATGGGAACCAACTTGCGAAGCGACCTGAAAGCGGACCGGCTGTTTTCGCCTGACTCGGTGTTTTGGCGCATTAACCGCGAGGGGTTGATGGTGCTCTCCGGGCCGCGGGCGCTGCTGCTGGAATTGGCGCATCCGTTGGTTGCAGCGGGGGTGGCAGAGCACAGCGACTTTCGCGCGAAGCCACTGGGGCGGCTGTTCCGCACGGTGGGGGTGATGACGGCGCTGAACTTCGAGCCGCACGGGCAGGCGCGGCAGGCGGTGGCGCACACGCGGCGCTGCCATGCGCGGGTGCAGGGGACGCTGAGGGAGGACGTTGGGCCGTATTTGGCGGGCACGCCGTACCGGGGGGATGATCCGCTGCTGCAACTGTGGGTGCTGGCGACGCTGATCGACTCGGTGCTGGTGACGCATGAGCACCTGGTGCGGCCGCTGATGCGGTCGGAGAAGCAGGCCTATTACAACTCGGGGCGGCGGCTGGGGCGGGCGATGGGGGTGCCGCCGGAACTGATGCCGCCCACGTATGACGACTTCGAGACATACATGGATGCGATGCTGAACAGCGATGTGCTGACGGTGGGGAGGCAGGCGCGGGAGATCGTGGGGGCGCTGTTCGCGCCCATGCCGCTGGGGCCGGCGGTGCGGCTAGGGAGCTTTGTCAGCGTGGGGCTGACGCCGCCACGGCTGCGAGAGGCGTTTGGGCTGCGGTGGACGGAGCGGCACGCGCGGCTGCACCGGCGGCTGTGCGCGCTGGCGCGGCGGGTGCGGCCGCTGACGCCAGAGCCGCTGTGCATTCATCCGCAGGCGATGCGGGCCGAATGGCGGCTGGCGCATCCCTCTACTCAGGAGAAACGATGAAGACCGGCAACTTCACTTACACACTGGCGGCCGGAGCCGCGGTGATGGCGGCGGTGCTACTGATCTGGCTGAGCCTGGGCGTGGGCATCATCGGCGCCGATGGCGACCGCGCCAACGCGATGTACTTTGGCGTGCTGGCCGTCGGGATCATCGGCGCCGTTCTTGGCCGCTTCAGGCCGCGCGGGATGGCCCGTGCGCTGGTCGCCACAGCGCTGGCCCAGGCGGCGGTGGCCGCGATTGCCATCATTGGCGGAATGGGCCGCCCGTACAGCGGGCCGCTGGAGCTTTTTATCCTCAACGGATTCTTTGTGGCGCTGTTCGGCGCGTCGGCGTGGCTGTTTCACCGCGCGGCAATGGCAGGGCCTGAACAGAGCGCGGCATGAGCTGAGATAGGGGGCCTGGCTGACGGGCGCGGCAGGGACTGGGTCGGCGCGGCGCTGCCAGACAACGTCAATCTGAAAGGCTAATCGCATAAAGGGGGCGAAGGACGACTGGCTCGAGGGATGGGCCAGGGCGGCGGATTCGTGCTGCTTGATCCCGAAGGAGTGACATGGACGAGGCGCTGTTAGCGTGGATCAATCAGGGATGGGCAAGCGCGGGGCTGGATGCGGTGATGCCCGTCATCGGCACCGTGGGGCTGGGGCTGTGTCCGGCGGCGGGGGTGGTGCTGGCGGCGGCAGGCTGGCGGCGCGGGGAGGAGCGGATGCGGCGGCTGGGGTGGGCGCTGTTGGGGGCGCTGGCCGTGGGGCTGGCGCTGACGCTGGCAACGCAGTATGTGGCCTTGCGGGCGCGGCCGGAGGGCGTGCGGCTGATCGAGCCGGCGCCGAACTTTCCTTCGTTCCCCAGCGGGCACGCGATGGCGGCATTTGCGACGGCGACGGTGTTGGGGTTGGGACTGGGGCGGAGGGCGGGGTGGCCGGCGCTGGCGGGGGCGGTGCTGGTGAGCGTGAGCCGGGTGTACCAGGGGCACCACTATCCGACAGATGTGCTGGCAGGAGCGGCGCTGGGGGCCGGGGTGGGCGCGGCGGCGTTTGGGCTGATCGTGCGGCGCGAGGGGGCGGGCCGCTGGCGATGGCTGCTTTGGCCGCAAGTGGCGATGGTGGTGGTTGTGAGCGTGGCGGCGTACGTGGATGCGCTGCCGCTGTGGCTGCTGCGCGTGCCGGGGCTGGATAAGGCGCTGCACTTTGCGATGTTTGGGCTGGTGGCGTTTCTGCTGCATGGGTGGCTGAGGCGATGGCCGGGGCTGAGTGAGCGCGCGGCGGCGGTGACGGCGGTGGGAATCCTGTTCGCGCTGGCGGCGCTGGAGGAAGCGGCGCAAGGCTTGTCGCGGGTGCGGACGGTGGATGGCGGCGACTTGGCGGCGGACTTGGCGGGGATGGTGGTGTGTGTGGGGATCAGCGTTTTGCTGAAAGAGAAAGAGAAAAAGAAAGAGAAAGAGGTAGTCTTGATATGAAAGTCAAGATGATTCTCCCGGCGCTGACGGAGGCGACAAGCCCGTTCTGGCGGCCGATCAAGTATCACCTGTTTCCGCCGCTGGGGCTGGCGACGCTGGCGGGGTACCTGGACGCGGACGATGAGGTGGACTTGCAGGACGAGCACGTGGAGCACCTGCGGTTGGATGACGAGCCGGATTTAGTCGTCATCCAGGTCTACATCACGTCGGCGTTTCGGGCGTATGCGCTGGCGGACCATTACCGGAAGCGGGGGGCGCATGTGTGCCTGGGCGGGTTGCACGTCACGTCCTTGCCGGAGGAGGCCGCCGCGCACGCGGACACGATCTTCATTGGGCCGGGGGAGGATATCTGGCCGGAGTTCTTGAAGGACTACCGGGCGGGGCGGCCGAGGGCGCGCTACACGAGCCAGGTGCGGACGCTGCTGGGGCTGCCGCCCATCCGGCGCGACCTGATCAAGCGGAACCTGTATCTGGTGCCCAACTCCATCGTGGTGTCACGGGGCTGCCCACACGCTTGCGACTTCTGCTACAAGGATGCGTTCTTCAAGGGCGGGCAGAGCTTCTACACGCAGACGGTGGACGCGGCGCTCGCGGAGATCGAGCGGCTGCCGGGGCGGCACCTGTACTTTCTGGACGATCACCTGTTTGGGAATGCGCGCTTCGCGGGGGAATTGTTCGAGGGGATGCGGGGGATGGGGCGGCTGTGGCAGGCGGCGGGGACGGTGCGGTCGGTGCTGGCGCCGCGGCTGCTGGAAAAGGCGGCGAGGGCGGGGCTGAGGAGCCTGTTCGTGGGCTTTGAGACGATCAGCACGGCGAATTTGAAGGAGCACCACAAGACGCAGAACCTGAACCGTGACTTCACGGCGGCGATCCGGCGGCTGCACGACCAGGGGGTGATGGTGAATGGGAGTTTTGTGTTTGGGATGGATGACGACGACGAGAGCGTGTTCGACCGGACGGTGGAGTGGGCGGTGGGGCAGGGGATCGAGACGGCGACGTTTCACATCCTGACGCCGTATCCGGGCACAGCGCTGTACGAGCGGATGCAGGCGCAGGGGCGCGTGGTGCACAGCAATTGGGACGAGTACGACACGCGGCATGTGGTGTTCCGGCCGAGGCGGTTGACACCGGAGGTGCTGGAGGCGGGCTACTGGCGGGCGTACCGCGACTTCTACCGGTGGGGGAACATCTGGCGGGGGGCGGGCACGAAGGCGAATGCGGTGGAGCGGCTGCGGCACATGGCGTACGCGGGCGGGTGGAAGAAGTTCGAGCCGCTGTGGGACTGGGTGATCCGGGCGCGGCGAGTGACGCAGATGCTGCCAGTGCTGGAGGAGGTGTTGGACTACCAGAAGGCGATGAGGAGCAGGGCGACGACGAGGCCGAGCAGCGCCCCCCCAATCACATCCGAGAGGTAGTGGACGCCCATGGCGACGCGGGCGAGGGCGACGAGGGGGGCCCAGGGGAGGAGGAGCCAGGCGAGCCAGGCGGGGCCCCAGGCGGCGCAGACGATGAGCAGCATGACCATGCGGGCGGCGTGGCCGGAGGGGAAAGAGTGCGGGTCGGTCTTGCGGTAGAGGGCGCCCCACTCGCCCTGGGGGCGCTGGCGGCGGAAGCGGCGCTTGACGAGAAAGACCAGGACGGCCAGGACGGCGATGCTCACCAGCAGGCGCGGGGCGAGAGTGTCCCATGCGGGCGGGCCAAAGGCCCAGACGAGCACCAGGCCCAGGCCCCAGAACCAGCTATCGCCGGAGTGGGCGAGGAAGATGGCGAGGCGGCGGAGGGGGCCGGGCTTTTCGGCGTAGCGGAGCTTGAGCGAGTAGTGCTTGTCGAGGGCGAGCAGGCGCTGGGCCCACGGGCTGGAGGGGCTCATGCGGGCACGCCGCGCGCTTCCAGTTCGCGCTTGACCAGCTCATATTGGTGCGGCTTGTCCACGTCCATGCCCATCTCGGCGTGGGGGCAGATGACGGCCCGGCCGCGCATGCCCAGGCCGCGCTGGGCGGCGCGCTCGGCGCGGGCGATGGTGAGCTGGCCGAGGGCAAACAGGAAGAGCGTGTCGAAGCCGATCAGGCTGGCCTGCTTGAGGACGTTCTTGCGGGCATCCACGATGGCGCGCCAGCCGGGGTGGATGTTGTGGACCATGGAGGTGCGGAACAGGTTCATGTCGCTGCCGGTGAAGCGCCCTTCCTTGAGGCGGAAGAAGCTGCGGCGCGAACCGGGGAAGCGGCGCTCCATCGCCTCGGCGGGCACGATGGAGTAGCAAATGTCCTGGTCGCCGGCCAGGCCGGTCTCCACGGCCCAGGCCACGATGGGGGGAGTGATGGTGGGGATATCGGAGGAGACGAGGAGGGCGTGCGTGGCGGCGGGGTCGCGGGCCAGCACGTCCTTGACGCCGCCGACCGCGTTGCCAATCATCGAGCCCTGGTTGGGCACGTAGCTGAGGGGCTTGGCCGAGACGAGATGCGCGTCCTCGGGGGATAGGCCCACGACGACGAGGCTGCGGATGCAGTCCGCGCCGTTGAGGGCATCCACGATCCACTGCACCATGGGCCGGCCGCCAATGGGGAGCAGGGCCTTGTTCTTGCCCTGGGTGAGGGGGTAGAGGGGCTCATCCGGCTGGGGGATGCCGCCAGCGGTGATGACGGCGTCGAGGAGGGGGGGCATGGGGGAGAGGCTCCGTGAGTTGATGGGTAAAGGGGTATAAGGGGCATAAAGGGCACAATGGGCGGGTCTTCCCCTTATGCCCTTTAGGCCCTTGGGTTCAGGGTTTGCAGGCTGGGTTCAAATCCCAGTTGGTTGATCATGGCTTCGAGTTCGGGCTGGGTGAGGACGCGGCGCTGGCCGCTGACGGCGATGAGGGCGGCTTCGAGCATATTGGTGCCAAAGGAGCGGCCCTCCATGACGGGGGTGGTGGTGACGAGGTGGCGCACGCCGGCAGCGCGGAAGGCGTCAACGTCCTCGCGGGTGGTGGTGTTGGTGCAGATGGTCTTCCCATCGAGGCGGTCGGGCATGAAGCGCTTGATGTAGTGGCAATCGCCGGCGATGACGGTGGCCCAGGCGTACCACTGTCCGTACTTGGGGGTGCGCTTCTCCTGCTTCTCGCCAGTGGGGTAGACCCAGTCGAACGGCAGGCGGCCGGCGATGGGCATGACCAGTGCGGCCAGGCGCTTGACCGTATCGGGGGAGCGCAGGGGGATGGGGATGCCCAGGCCGAACATCAGGTCGCAGAAGACGGCCTCGTAGCCGGCGTCAATAAAGGAGCGCGTCATGCCCCAGCGGTCGGCGCCGCCGGTCATCATCACACGCTTGGGGTGGAGGTCGGCGCCAATGTGAGCGTCCATAAAGGGGGCGACGTGCTTTTCGAGGGTGTTCTTCAGGCCGGTGCCGTCCACCAGGGGGGTGAGCTTGACGAAGCGGACCATGGGCTTGACGGAGTGGAGGGGGTACCACTTGTCGGCCACCATCAGGCCGAGGTCGGCGCCGCCCACGCCGAAGGCATCCACTTTGCCGTCGAGTTCCTGGTAGAGGCGGGCGGCCTTTTCCATGTCGCCGTCGGCGCCGATGCGCTCGATGGAGACGCGCTGGCCGAGGAGTTCGACCTCGACGGCCTTATCACGCTTGGAGGAGCCGAGGCTGATGCTGACGGCACGCTTCATGGGGCGATTCCGATTATGACTGAGCTAACCGCAGAGAGCGCTGAGGGCGCGGAGATAACCCTGAGCATTGGATTGATTGTGGCACAGGGGAAGCTGGGTGTCAAAGCGATAGCGGACCGAGGCTGCATGGGGCGGGCCGTGAACGGTGTCCCAGGCATTCTGAGGGAGGCAGAACCTGACCATTCAGCCCTTCATTGTCGTACCTGACAATCACAGTATTGGCGGGGAGGTGTGTGCAATTGCCGCTTGATATGCAGTAGGATGATGCGAAAAAGGATGCTCCCTCCATGAACACACCTCGCCAACGCTTCCTGGACTATGTGCGGCGCGTGCCGGACGCCGCGCCGGTCGTCTCGCCCTTCCTGCCGAAGCCGGAACTGCTGGAGAAGACCCTGCGGGCGCTGCACCTGCCCGTCAGCCACGACCCGGTGGCGGACGAGATTCGCGTGGCGCGGGCGCTGGACTACGAGCCGATGTTCATGATCGATCTGCATTTGCCGCTGTATGGGGCGGATGTTGACGCGCAGCCCCTGGTGACGGATGAAGCGGGCATCCACGGCCTGATCGCGCGGCTGCGGCGGGTGGAGGAGCGCGACCCGGAAATTCGCCAATACTACCGGCAGTGGCGGGAGCGCATCGGCGAGGAGGGGGTGATCGTGAACGGGCACCCGCAGGTGGGGTGGCTGTCGGGCCGCATCAGCCAGGAGGATATGTTCTACCTGCCGCTGGACTATCCCGAGGCGTATGCGGCGTGTGTCGAAGCCATTATCGAAGGGACCATGCGGGTGAATGAGATCGCGATGCAGGAAGGCATCGACTTCATGAGCGAAGGCAGTTTCGGCCTGGAGCTTATTTCGCCCAAGTGGTATGAGCGCTACGACCTGGCGTACCTGCCGCGGATGGCCGCGCACGCGCACGCGCACGGCGGGCTGTTCTGGTATCACAACTGCGGCAAGACGCGGGAGTTGATCGAGCGCGGCTACTTCAACCGGCTGGGCGCGGACGTGATCGAGACGGTTTCGCCGCCGCCGGAGGGCAACAACGACCTGGCGGAGGCCCGGCGCAGGCTGGATCCGGCGATCTGCACGAAAGGGAATGTGAGCCTGATCCTGCTGGTGAAGGGCAGCGTGGCGGAGGTTGAGGACGCGACCCGGCAGATGGTGCGGGCGGTGGATGGGTACGCGCACATCCATTCGACGGCGGATGCGGTGTATGGCGAAACGCCGGTGGAGAATTTCATGGCGTTTCTGCGGACGGCGCGGGAGGAGGCGCTGCGAGGGGCCAGGGCCAATTAGGCGCTGGCTGGGCGAGAACGAGATGCCGCACTGGCGTCTGGGCTGGGACAGATTCCTCGGCCAAAGGCGGGCCTCGGAATGACATCGCTGGGAG
>CAZCEC010000080.1:10727-28129 GCA_964497615.1 uncultured Anaerolineales bacterium
TGCGATGCGGGGGCTGGGACAGATTCCTCGGCCAAAGGCGGGCCTCGGAATGACATCGCTGGGAGGGGTTGGGGCGGACGCATGCGATGCGGGGGCTGGGACAGATTCCTCGGCCAAAGGCGGGCCTCGGAATGACAATGAAGGCGACGGGCGCGGGCCTCGGGATGACATCGCTGGGAGGGGTTGGGGCGAGGCCTGGGCGGGGCTAGCGGACGGCACGCCAGACGAGGTCCAGGGCCTGGAGGGCGCCGAGGTTGCGCGCCTGCCAGCCGGTGGTGATGTGCTGAGGGTCGTCGAAGACCTGCGGGCCCCAGGTGAGGTGGTAGCGGTCGGCGCCGAGGCCGTGGCCGGGCAGGGCGCGGGCGGCACGGGCGAAGTCCCACAAGGGCAGATCGTACTCGGCGGCAAGGCGGATAACGATGAGGTTGAAACGGTCGCCGCCTTCGAGGTCGTCGGCCTTGGTGCTGAGGATGGGCACGACTCCCCGGTCGAGCAAGAACTGAATGATAGCGCGCAGGCTCAGCTCGAAATCGGCATCGCGCTGCCAGGCGCTGTTGGTGCCCAGGCCGATGAGGGCGACGCTGGGCCGGACCAGCCGGTATTCGCAGGCCAGGGGGGTTTCGCCGGGCTGGCACACGCGGGGGTTGGCCCAGGCGGGGTCCAGGATGGCGGCGGCGCTGAAGCCGGCGGAGGCGGCCTGGCTGGGGCGGGCGAATGAGCCGGCAAAGTGATCCACCACTTCCTGCAAGGGCGCAAACGGACCGGCGAGGCGATAGACGAGGGGGTTGTCGAACGCGCCGAGGAAATCGGGCGCGGCTGAGTTGCAGTCGCCGACGCGGGTGAAGGCGCGCGGGTTGTTGCCAAGCTGAAGGCCAAGCTGATAGATGGACGGGGCGCGGGAGCCAAGGCGGATGACGTCTGCCGCGGGGGGCAGGGTGGGGGCCGGCGGTGTGCCGGCAGGCGCCGGGCCGGGGGCGGGCGACTCGACCGGTACGCTGGCGAGGCTGCCCGAGACAGACCCGAAGCTGGCCGGAATCCAGACGACCGGAACACCAGAGACATCGAGCCGCAGCCATGAGCTATCCGGCAGGCGGGCGCGGACCGGATAGGTCCGGCCGTTGAAGAGGGAGGCCACGCGGGAGGCGCTGAGGCTGGGCGCGGCGCGGCCAAAGGCGCTGGGGAGGCTGAGGGTGAAGCGGGCGGCGGGCGTATCGGGCCAAGGGCTGGGCGGGGCTTCGCCGGTGGCGGCTGGCGCGGGGAGGGCTGTGGGCGCGAGGTCCGCGGGAGGGGCCACCAGGGGCACGACAGCTAGGCTGCCCTGCACGGTGCCGTAGGCGGCCAGCACCCAGGCCGAGCCTAGCGGGCCGCCGACCTCCAGGCGCAGCCAGGCGTCGCCCTCGGTGCGGCCGCTGACGGGGAAGACCTGACCTTGAAAGACGGAATAGACGCGGGCGGCGGCGAGGCTGGGCGCGGCGCGCAGGAAGGCGCTGCGGACCGACACGGTGAAGGAGGGCAGGGAAGCCGAGGCCGCGGCTGGGGCGCGAAGCAGGAGCGGGGCCAGCAGAAGGGCCAACATCAGGCCGGGGCGCCGCCGGGTTGAGTTGAACACAGGAACACCCCCAGGGATGGGTTGAGCCGCGCAGTGTTAGTTTAGGGGGAGGGCGCGCCGCTAGGCTAGTGCTAATCGGCGGAGGGCGGGGTGATGTTTGGCCCGGACGGCTGAAGGGGCAATTGCCATAGCAGGGTCTGCGCCTCGCCCATCAGGCCGATAAAGCTCAGGTTGTCGATGCGGATGGTCCAGTTGAATTCGCGGCCGGCGAGCAGGCGAACGGCCTCGGCGGCCAGGGCGGGCGTGAGGTCGCCATGGGCCAGGGTGATGTGGGGCATCCAATGATCGGGGTGATAGTAGGGGACGGGCGATTGGGCGGCGGGCAGGGCGGCATGCCAGAGGCGGGCGTGCCAGGCCGAGAGTGCGGCGGTGCGGACGATGGGCAGGTAGAGCACAGGCGCGGGCACGGTGAAGAGGGCCAGGCCGCCGGTACGGATCTCGAAGGGCACGGCGGCGGCCAGGGTGCGGGCGATGGCGCGGATGGAGGGATCGTAGCGGGGGGCGATCTGGTAGGAGAAGTGGGGATAAGGGGTGACCCAGATGCCGCGCAGGCCCAGCGCCGATTCGAGCTCGGACCACAGGGCGCGGGTGAGAGCGTCGTGCGCGGGGTCGAGGAGGGAGACGAGGCCTTCCATGACTAGATCCACTAGTCGGCGGGCAGGGGCTGGGATTGGAGGGCGAGGGCGGGGTCATCGCGGCGGTGCTGGCGAAGGGAAGGCGTGGTGTGGTTGATCCACAGGGTTGACAGGAGGGCGGCCAGGCCGCCGCTGACGACGGAGATGGGGGCGCCGAAGAAGTTCGCCACCACGCCGGCCTCCAACTCGCCCAACTGCGGGCCGCCCTGGAAGAAGATCATGTTGACGCTGGTCATGCGCCCGCGCAGGTGGTCGGGGGTGGTGAGCTGGCGGATGAGATTGCGCAGGATGGTGCTGACCATATCGGCGGCGCCGAAGAGGGCCAGGCAGGCGAAGCTGAGCCAGAAGGCGCGCGACAGGCCGAAGCCGACCGCAGCCAGGCAGTAGATGATGACCGACCAGATGAGGACCTGGCCGCGGCGGGCGATGCGCTCGGTTTGGCGGAGCATCATCAGGCTGGCGGCCATGGCGCCAACCGACGGCGCGGCGAAGAGCAGGCCATAGCCCTGAGCGCCGACGCGCAGGATGTCCTGGGCGAAGATGGGCATGAGGGCGGTGGCGGTGGCGAAGAAGTTGGCCACAAAGTCGAGGAGCATGGTGGAACGAATGAGGGGGGCGCGGAAGACGAAGCGCAGACCTTCAACGGCGGCGGCCAGGGAGATCTGCTGGCGGCCGCCAGCGGTGGAGGGCACGCCGCGCATGCGCCAGAGGGCAATGATGACGGCCACGAAGGAGGCGGCGTTGACGGTGTACACCCAGCCAATATCCACGGTGGCGACGAGCCAGCCGCCCAGCGCCGGGCCCCAGACGGCGGCCAACTCGAACATGATGCTGTTGAGGCTGATGGCATTGGGCAGGTGATCGCGCGGCACCAGGTTGGGGATCAGGGATTGGCGGGCGGGGTTATCGAAGGCCCCGGCGATGGCTGTGAGGGCGGTGAGCACGAACAGGGGCCAGGCGGTTGTGAGACCATAGAAGGACAGCACCGCCAGGGCCAGGGCGGTGAGGGTCATGGTGGATTGGGTGACGAGCAGCAATTTGCGGCGGTTGATGGCATCGGCCACGACACCGCCGAAGATGGAGAAGACAATGATCGGGATGACACGCACCAGACCCACCAACCCGAGGGCGATGGCCTTGTGCTCCGGCGCGACCAGCAGCGAGACGTGCCACAGGATGGCGGCATTCTGCATCATGGAGCCGGTGAAGGAGATGAGCTGGCCGACCCAGAGCAGGCGGTAGTTGCGGTGGCCGAGGGCAGGCAGGTGGCGGAGCAGGCGGTTCACGGGCTGGTGCTTGGGGAGGGAGGTTCGGGCGGCGGGCGCAACCGGCGGCGCCTGGCCCTCGGGCGTCTCAGGTGCCCCAGTCGCGCAGGTAGAGGAAGTCGTAGCCGACGGTGCGATTGCTGAGCTTGGCGATGATGGGGAGCATGCGCTTGAACTGGTTGCGGCGGATGCGGTCGAGCACCTGGGAGACGAAGGCCGGCTCGAAGCCGAGGGCGACGCACTCCTCGGGGCGGTAGCGCTGGTCCACCAGCAGGTAGAGCAACTGGTCCACCCGGGCGTAGGTGAAGCCTAGCTCGCCTTCGTCGGTCTGGTCCTGCCAGAGGTCGGCGGAGGGGGCTTTGTCCAGGACGGGCTGGGGCAGGCCCATGTCGCGGGCCAACTGGCGGACCTGGGTCTTGTACAGGTCGCCGAGGGGATTGAGGGCGGAGGCGGAGTCGCCGTAGAGGGTGGTGTAGCCGAGCAGGAGTTCGGTCTTGTTGCCGGTGCCGACGACGAGGGCGCCTTCGGCGGCGCTGCGGTCGTACAGGACGATCATGCGGGCGCGGGCCATGATGTTGCCGGCACGCTTCTCGGCGCCGGGGGGCAGGGTGTCGAGCAGGGGGCGCACCATGGCGGTGATCTCGTAAGTCTCAGAGCGCACGCCGGTCTGGTCGATCACCAACTGGGCATCGGCCAGGGAAGCGGGGGATGAGGCGGCATAGGGCATGCGCACGGCCAGCACGTTCTCGGGGCCGAGGGCTTCGGCGGCGAGGAAGCAGGACAGGGCGGAGTCGATGCCGCCGGACAGACCGAGCACGGCCTGGGTGAGGCCGGTGCGCCGGATCTCGTCGCGCAGGAAGTGGACGAGGATGCGGCGGGTGAGGGTCGTGTTAATGTCGAGGCGGCTGGAGGTATCCATGGCGATCAGGGCATTGACGAAGGACGGAAGACGAAAGACGAAGGAAGGCGGGCAAGTGGCGGTGTGGGCTTCATCCCTCAGCGTTCAACATTCATCCTTTATCTCGGGTGCCGTTGTCGCCGCCGGTGATGCGCTCGATTTCGCGGCGGACAAGGGCGTGGCGCTCGTCGCGCAGGAGGGGCAGGCGGGCGCGGGTGCGGTGCAGTTGATCAAGGTCCAGGTCGGCGATGGTGAGGGCTTCTTCCTGGTAGGGGCCCTGGGCGACGAGGCCGCCGTTGGGGTCGAAGACGGTGGCGCCGCCCCAGAAGTGCAGGCCATCCTCGAAGCCGACGCGGTTGGTGTGGGCGACGTAGCTGGTGAACAGGCTGGCATAGGCGCGGTTGATGTGCTCGACCCACCAGGCGCTTTCGAGCTTGTCGCCGTGGGTGATGCCGCGGCCGGGCGAGGCGGACATGAAGAGCATCAGGTCGGCGCCGTCGAGCCAGAGCAGGTAGGGCGGGGAGGCGTGCCAGAAGTCCTCGCAGATGAGGATGCCGACGCGGCCAAAGCGGGTGTCGAAGGCGCGGATGGAGTCGCCCCAGGCAAAGAAGCGGCCCTCGTCGAATAGGCCGTAGGTGGGCAGGTAGACCTTGTGGTGGATGTGGACGACCTCGCCCTGCGAGAGGTAGGCGGCGGAGATGTAGAAGCGGTGGCGCGAGTCCTCGTCCACGAAGCCGACGACGAGGTCCAGCCGGCGCGAGGCATCGAGCAGGGGGCCGAAGATGGGGTCTTCGCGGGTGGGGCGCAGGACCATGGTGGGCACGAGGTCCTGGAGGACGTAGCCGCTGAGGGAGAGCTCGGGGAAGACCAGCAACTGCACGCCCTGCTGGGCGGCCTGCTCAATGTAGGCCAGGTGATGGTCGCGGTTGGCGCGCAGGTCGCCCAGGCGGGTTTTGATTTGGGCGAGTCCGAGGCGGAGGAGGGTCATGGGGAGGAAGGGGCCTGACGGGTCTAGGGGACTAAGGGGCCTCAGGGGATGCTTCGCCAGGGGATTCGAGATCGCTGGCAGCGGCAGAAGAGCTTGTGGAAGGTTCAGACGCTTGAAGGCGGGCCGGGGCGGGCGGGCGCATGACGGTGATGGCCCAGGCGAAGGTCGCCGATAGCAGAACGAGGGCGCTGCCCAGGGAGTCGAGCCGGAAGCCGGCGAGCATGGGGGCGGGGTCGCCGCGGGTGAAGCTGAGGCCAAAGATGCCCAGCGCCACGAGGCCGAGGGCGTAAGCGCCGAGGGCGCCGGCCGGCCAGCGCGTGGCGGAGCCGCGCTGGACGCTCCACAAGAACAGGAGCGAAAGCAGGCTCCAGACTATGCCCATAAGTTGAGTGGCGAAGCGGAGGACGCTGAGGCCGAACAGGTCTGGGGCGGTGGTGGTGAGCAGGGCTGGCAGTTGGCCGGGGACGACCTCGTAGCCATAGGCGCAGCCGGCGGCGAGGCAGCCGCCCCAGCCGAAGAGGCCCAGGAGGACAATCGGCCAGGCGATGGCATCCACGATGGGGGCCAAAGGCTCGCGGCGGCGGAGGCTGTAGAGCCAGGCGAAGAGCGCGGCCCCGCCGACGGCGCCGGCCCAGGCGAGGCCGCCGCGCCACACCTGGAAGATTTCATCCAGGTTGGGGAAGTAGAAGTCGCCGTGGGCGACGACATAGACGAGACGGGCGCCGAAGAAGCCGCCGACGGCGGCAGCCAGGCCGGCATCGAGCCAGCGGGCGGCGCGGCCGGCGGGGGCGCGCAGGTAGAGGGCGGCCAGGGCCACGGCCAGGCCGAGGTCTATGAGGATCGTGTAGGTGTAGAGCGTGATCGGGCCGAACTGGGCCAGGACGGGGTGCACGGAGGAATAATATCATAAAGGATGAAGGATGAAGGACGAAGGACGAAGGACGAAGGACGAAGAATGGGGGCGACCAAAGGCGGTGGCAACGGATTATGAAGCGGATGAAGCGGATTGGGCGTTGGAGGTGATTGCGGGGCGGCAGACGACGGGCGAGGTACGACTGGAGGCGATGCATGACGAAAGACGGCAGACGAAGGACGACTGGTGGGGGAGGTAATCCGCAGAGAGGCGTTGAGATGTGCAGGAAACGGGAGGCGTAAGGTAGTGGTGACGCGAGGCGGATGGTGACGAGGGGACGGAGGGGTTGGAGTATACTCGGCGGGGAGCCCAAGGGAGGATGCGAGTGAATGGAAGACTATGACGCTTAAGACGGGATTGGCGAATCCATCGCCAGCGCTGCGGACGGCACTGAGCGCAGCCCGCGAGGCGGGGGAACTGCTGCGGCGGCGGCTGCCGAGGACGCGCGAGGTGAACTACAAGGGGCTGCGCGATATTGTGACGGACGCGGACCTGGCGGCGCAGGCGGTGATTGTCGAGCGCATCCAGGCGGACTTTCCCGGGCACGATATCCTGGCGGAGGAGGGGCGGCACGACCTGGACCTGACCAGCCCCACGCCGCTGTGGGTGGTGGACCCGCTGGACGGGACGACGAACTACTCGCGGCGCTTCCCGATCTTCTCAGTGTCGGTGGCGATGGCGCAGGGCGGGGAAGTGCAGGTGGGGGCGCTGTATGATCCGCAGCGGCGGGAGATGTTCTTCGCGGAGCGGGGCCAAGGGGCGTGGGTGCAGCGGGGCGCGGGGAAGGCGCGGCCGGCGCGGGTGAGCGCGACGGACGACCTGGCCGAGGCGCTGGTGGGGGTGGATTGGGCGCGCGACCCGGAGTTGCGCGGGCGGACCTTGGCAGGCGTGACGCGCGTGGCGGCGGCATGCCGGACGGTGCGGGCGACGGGCAGCGCGGCGCTGTCGCTGGCCTATGTGGGCGGCGGGTGGCTGGACGCTTACTTTCATCTGCACCTGCTGCCGTGGGATGTGGCGGCGGCGGCGCTGATCATCCGGGAGGCGGGCGGGACGGTGACAACGCCGGCCGGCGCGCCGTGGAAACTGGGGGAGGCGGCGGTGGCGGCGAGCAACGGGCCGCTGCACGAGGCGTTCCTCGCCAGCCTGGCGCTGAGCTAGCGGAGGCGGCGTGTTTCCTAGATGGTGGCCGCGCCAATTCGGACCGCAATTCTTCGTCGGCCTGGTGATGCTGCTGATGATTGGGCTGGTGTACCTGGTGCGGCCGGAGTTGTTTGTGGACGAGCCGCCGGTCACGCGCACGCCCCGGCTGCCAACGGAAACCGCCGACGCCTGGTACCGGGTGTACTTTACGCAGCCCGAGCTGACGGCCAGCCTGGACGCGCCTACCGGCGGCATCCCGGACGCGGTGGCGGCGACCATCGCGGAGGCGAAGCAGACGGTTGACATTGCCATTTACGAATTTGACCTGGAGCCGCTGGCGGAAACAGTGCTGGCCGCGCACACGCGCGGCGTGCGGGTGCGCGTGGTGACAGACAGCGACTCGCTGGCGGAGGCGCCAATCCAGCGGCTGAGGGCGGCGGGCGTGCCGGTGGCGGCCGACAACCGGGAAGACCTCATGCACGACAAGTTTGTGGTGGTGGATGGGGCCGCGGTGTGGACCGGCTCGATGAACTTCACCCGCAACGACGCCTACCGCAACAACAACAATTTCGTATATCTGCGGTCGACGCTGCTGGCGGAGAATTACACCACGGAGTTCGAGGAGATGTTCACCGACGGCATCTTTGGGCGGACTTCGCCCAAGGACACGCCGCACCCGGAGGTGACACTGGACGGCACGCGTCTGGAGAACTACTTCTCGCCGGATGACGGCGCAGCGGCCGGCATCCGGGCGGTGCTGGAGACGGCCGACGACAGCATCTACTTCATGGCGTTTGCGTTCACGCGCGCCGACCTGGCCGGAGTGCTGCTGGACAAGGCGGCGGAGGGTGTGGATGTGCGCGGGGTGTTTGAGACGCGGCAGATTGCGGCCGGGGCCGAGCAGGCGTGGCAACTGCTGACCGAGGGCGGGCTGGCCGACTACGTGCGCCAGGATGGCAACCGTTACAACCTGCACCACAAGGTCTTCATCGTGGACCGCGCCGTGGTGGTGACGGGGTCGTACAACTTCTCCAATAACGCCGAGAACAACAACGACGAGAATGTGCTGATCATCCATCACCCGGGCATTGCGCTGGCGTACTTTGCCGAGTGGGAGCGGGTGTGGGCGGAGGCTGGGCAGTAGGCGGGCCTCATCTATAATGCGCGGCAACGAGCCTGTGGAGGGCAACATGAGCGATTACGAGAAGCTGGGGGTGTTTTACCTGGGGCGGCGCTACGACCTGGCCCAGCAGTCCCGCAGCGATGACCTGATCCTGTATGACTCCAAAGACCTGGTGACCCACGCGGTGTGCGTGGGCATGACGGGCAGCGGCAAGACCGGGCTGTGCCTGGCGATGTTGGAGGAGGCCGCCATCGACGGCATCCCGGCGCTGCTGATTGACCCCAAGGGCGACCTGACCAACCTGATGCTGACCTTTCCGGCGCTGCGCGGGGAGGACTTTGCGCCGTGGGTGAACGAGGACGACGCGCGCAAAAAGGGGCTGACCTCGGCCGAGTATGCCGCCCAGCAGGCCGACCTGTGGCGGAACGGGCTGGCGGAGTGGGGCCAGGATGGGCAGCGCATCCAGCGGCTGCGCGACGCGGCCGAGGTGCTGGTGTACACGCCGGGCAGCACCGCCGGGCTGCCGGTTTCGATCCTCAAGTCGCTGGCCGCGCCGCCGCCGGAGATGCTGGAGGACGCGGAACTGCTGCGGGACCGGATCAACACCACGGTGGCGAGCCTGCTGGGCATGGTGGGTATTGAGGCCGACCCGATCCAGAGCCGCGAGCACATCCTGCTGTCCACCATCTTTGACACCGCCTGGCGCAAGGGGCAGGACCTGGATCTGGCGGCCATCATCGGGCAGGTGCAGTCGCCGCCGGTGAGCCAGATTGGGGTGCTGGACCTGGAAACGTTCTACCCTGGCAAGGAGCGCTTTGGGCTGGTGATGGCGCTGAACAACCTGCTGGCCTCGCCGGGCTTTGCGGCCTGGCTGGAAGGCACGCCGCTGGACATTGACCAGATGCTGTATACCCCGGCGGGCAAGCCGCGCCTGGCGATCCTTTCCATTGCCCACCTGGGCGACCGGGAGCGGATGTTCTTCGTCTCGCTGCTGCTGAACCAGGTGCTGGGGTGGATGCGCACCCGGTCGGGGACGACCAGCCTGCGCGCCATCCTGTACATGGACGAAATCTTTGGTTACTTCCCGCCGGTGGCTAACCCGCCGTCCAAGGCGCCGCTGCTGACCCTGCTGAAGCAGGCGCGGGCCTACGGCCTGGGCGTGGTGCTGGCGACGCAGAACCCGGTGGACCTGGACTACAAGGGCCTGTCGAACACGGGCACCTGGCTGATTGGCCGCTTGCAGACGGAGCGCGACAAGGCGCGGGTGCTGGAGGGCCTGGAGGGCGCGGCTGCCAGCGCCGGCAGCCGGTTTGACCGGCAGGCCATGGAGCAGACCCTGGCGGGCCTGGGCAATCGCGTGTTCCTGATGAACAACGTCCACGAGGACGAGGCCGTGATCTTCCAGACGCGGTGGGTGATGTCGTACCTGCGCGGCCCGCTGACGCGGGCGCAGATCAAGACGCTGATGGACCCAATCCGCGACGGTCAGGCGGCTCCGGCCGCGCCCCCGGCGCAACCGGCGGCGGCCCCGGCGAGCGTGGAGACGGCGCCGAGCGCAACGGTGGCAGCACCGGCCGTGGCGGCTGCGGCACCTGCGGCACCTGAGGCACCAGACGCCGCCGCTGCCCAGCCCGTGGAGACGCCTGCGGTGGCAACCCCGCCGGCAGCCCCGGCGCCAGCGGCGGCAACAGCGCGCCCGGTGGTGCCCGCAGAGATTCCGCAGCTCTTTGTGCCGGCGCATGCCAACGCGCCAGCCGGGACGGCGCTGCGATATTACCCGGCGTTGGTGGGGCTGGTGCGCATCAACTTCGTGGACAGCAAGACGCGGGTGGACGTGATGCGGGACCTGTGTGCCGTCACGCCGATCACGGAGGCGGTGATCCCGGTGAACTGGGCGGATGGCTATCTATCCGGCCTCAAGTCAGACGATTTGAGCCGGGCGCCCGCGGAGGGGCTGGCCTTTGGGGAACTGCCACCAGCCGCCCTCAAGCCGCGCAGCTATGCGGCCTGGAGCAAGGACCTGGTGGCCTGGCTGTTTGCGGCGCAGACACTGGACCTGCTGTACAGCCCGCGGCTGAAGCTGGTGTCCGCGCCGGAGGAGAGCGAGCGCGACTTCCGCATCCGGTTGCAGGAGGCGGCGCACGAGGCGCGCGACGCGGCGGCGGAGAAGCTGCGGCAGAAGTACGCGCCCAAGATCGCAACGCTGCAGGAGCGGGTGCGGATGGCGCAGCAGGCGGTGGAACGCGAGAAGGCCGAGGCCAGCCAGCAGAAGGTGCAGACCGCCATCTCGTTTGGGACGACGCTGCTGGGGGCGTTTGTGGGGCGCAAGGCCGTCAGCGCTTCGACGGTGGGCCGCGCGACGACGGCGGCGCGCGGCGTGAGCCGGTCGGCCAAGGCGCAGGAGGACGTGGCCCGCGCGGCGGAGACGGTGGAAGCGCACCAGGCGCGGCTGAAGGCGCTGGAAGCGGAGTTCAAGCAGGAACTGGACGAACTGGGCGATGGGTCCAGCGCGCTGACCGAGCCGCTGGACACGCTCTCGATCAAGCCGCGCAAGACGAACATCAACGTGCAACTGGTGGCGCTGGCCTGGATGCCGGGCTGGCGCAACAGCCAGGGCACGCTGACGACCGGCTGGGAATGAGGCCCTTGGCCGAGGCCGGAGGGCGGCGCGAGAACGGCCGCAGCGTGGGCGGGAGTTGACGAGGGTACGAGGCGGGCGCGGGCTGGCGCGCGCCGCGCTGGCGGCGGCCTTGTGGCTGGGGCTGGGGGGATGGACACCGGCTGGGGCGGCGCGGGACGGCGGGGCACTGCGCGCCGGGCACCACGCGCCCGCGGTGGACCTGCCGCCGGGGTTTGTGGATGAAACCCTGCTGAGCGGAATGCCGCTGGCGACGAACATGGCCTGGGCGCCCGATGGGCGGCTGTTCCTCAGCACCAAGGATGGGCGTGTGCTCATCTACCAGAACGGGGCCCTGCTGCCCGATCCGTTCGTGGATATCTCGGTTCAGGTCAATCAGTGGACCGACCGGGGCCTGAATGGGATGGCCCTGCACCCCGATTTTGAGTCGTCCCCCTACGTCTATCTCTTCTTCGTCTACGATCCGCCTGACCTGCCAGCGACCAACTCGGCTTCGTCGCCGGACGGCGAGGGCGCGCGCGCCAGCCGCCTGATCCGGGTGACGGCCGATCCGAACAACCCCAACCTGGCGCTGCCGGGCAGTGAGGTGGTGCTGCTGGGGACGAACAGTACCCTGGCGAACATGGGCGCGTGGGACTCGTCGAGCGAGCAAGTTTCGCCCTACCCGCCGGCAGGGTGCGAGACGGCGGGCGAGCCGGTGGCGGACTGCCTGCCGGTGGACAGCCCGGCGCACACGACGGGGATGGTGCGCTTTGGGCCGGACGGCGCGCTGTATGTGGGGCATGGCGATGGGGCGACGGTACCGTATCCTGACCCGCGGGCGCTGCGCAGCCTGGACGTGGACAGCCTGGCGGGCAAGGTGCTGCGGCTCGACCCGGCGACCGGCCTGGGGTATCCCAACAATCCCTTCCACGATGGTAACCTGGCGAGCAACCGCTCGCGAGTGTTCATGCTGGGGCTGCGCAATCCGTATCGTTTTGCCTTCCAGCCCGGCACCGGCGACTTGATGGTGGGGGACGTGGGCTGGAACGTCTGGGAGGAGCTAAACGTGGGGCGCGGCCTGAACTTTGGCTGGCCGTGTTACGAGGCGGCCGGGCAGCAGGGGGCGTATGCCACGGCGCCGCAGACGCAGGCCGCGTGCCAGTCCGTCTACGCATGGGGGAGCGGCGCGGTGACGCCGCCGGTCTGGGCGTATGAGCATGTGCCCACGTACTCCGGGTCGATCATCCTGGGCGAGTTCTATACGGGGGCGGCATTTCCGGCTGAGTACCAGGGGGCGCTGTTCGTGGCGGACTATGCCGTCAACTGGATCAAGGCGCTGCGGTTCGAGGGGGAGGACGTGACCGTGAGCGACTTTGCGCAACTGCCGCAGGACGCGCTGGCCGGCCCGGTGCAGGTGGCGCAGGGGCCGGACGGCAACCTGTATTATCTGACGGTGGGGGGCTTTGGGAGTGCGGTGCACCGGATCCGGTACGCGGCGGACGGCAACCGGCCGCCGGCCGCCGTGCTGAGCGCCAACCCGAAACACGGGGCCGCGCCGCTAACGGTGGACTTCTCGGCGGCGGGGTCGTCCGACCCGGACGGGCAACCCCTGAGCTACCAGTGGGCGTTTGGGGATGGGGAAGCGGGCGAGGGGGTGAGCGTGGCGCACACGTACACCGTGGCTGGAACGTACACGGCGGTGCTCACCGTGACCGACACGCTGGGCGAGAGCGCGGCCGCGCAGGCGACGATCACGCCCGGCAACCATGCGCCGGTGGCTGAAATCCTTGCCCCGGCGAGCGGCGCGGAGTTTGCGGTGGGGCAGGTGGTGACGTTCACGGGCGCGGGCACGGATGTCGAGGACGGGGCGTTGAGCGGGGCACAATTGCAGTGGTCGATGCTGATGCATCACCAGGAACACGTGCATCTGAATGCGCTGCCCCCCACCAGCGGCGCGGAGGGCAGTTTCGTCTGGCCGGATCACGGCGACAATACGTGGCTGGAACTGTGCCTGACCGTCCACGACACGGGCGGGCTGGCGAACAGCGCCTGCGCGCCGCTGTGGCCGGAGGCGGTGGTGTGGCAGTTGACGACGGAGCCATTTGACCTGCCACTGGTGGTGGCGGGCGAAGCGCACCAAACGCCCTTCGAGCTGACGGTGCAGGTGGGGGCGGCGCGGACGCTGGCGGCGCCGGAACTCCAGGGCACCTGGGCATTTGACCATTGGTCGCATGGGGGCGCGCCCACGCAGACGATTACGGCGACGAGCGCGCTAATGCTGACCGCGTGGTATGTGAATACGCTCCCGCCGGTGGCGTGGCTGCCGGGGATCTTCCATTAGAGCCAGGGCGTGACCCAGCCCAGGTGTTCGTCGTCGTGCCAGAAGGTGTTGCCCTCGATATTGTCGAGGCGGGGGCGACCGGTGGCGGGGGTGAGGGGGTAGGGGCGCTGCCAGTCGGCCTCGGTGTAGGCGGCGAGGCGGGCCGCAAGCTCGTCATACACCTGGCGGAACTCGGCCAGCACCTGGGGCCAGGGTTTGGACTGGTCGCGCTGGTGCAGAGCGGCGTTGATGGCCTCCTCGCCCTCGGCGGTCACGGCCGGGTCGAGGCCCAGCCCCACGGGCTGGGGCTGACCGTCCAGATAGCCCAACACCATGCGCCGCCAGGCGGTGAGATGCGCCAAGTGATCCTTGAAGGACCAGCCCTCCGGTCCGGGGCGGGTGAGGGCGGCTTCGTCGTGGGCGGCGATGACGGCCTCCAGGCGGGCGCGGGCGTCGCGGATGGCGTCGAGGACGCGGGTGGTGGTGGGAAGTGGCGACTGATCGTGGGCCATGACGGGTCTCCGGGGATATAACCTGCTATAATGCTTTTTGGTGGTGATAGCCTAACATGGCTCCCTTGGCCTGTCAACGGGCACCGTCTGAGAAGCGTATGCCAATGCTTGCCGGCCTGATGCGCGTCAAACGCAGCCGTGGATCGCGCGTGCAACGCGCTTCTACACGGGCCAGGAGCCCGATGCCCGGGGTTTTGGCGGTCAGGACATTGGCATGAACATTGCTTTGCCCTCCGGAATGCCCCTCGATCTGCGCGGCCGGCCGTTGTGCCTAGAATTTTCCAACACGGTGGGCGACCACGCCAGCGCCCAGCCGCGGGAATTTCTGAACAGCTATGCTGATCTGCTGAGGTGGGCGGAGGCGGCGGGGGCGGTGACGCCCGCGGGGGCGGCGAGCCTGGGGGCGGAGGCGGCCCGGCGGCCGGGGAAGGCGAGCGCCGCGCTCAGACAGGCGCTGAAGCTGCGCGAGGCCATTTACCGGACGTTTGTGGCGCATTTGCACGGGAACCTGCCAGCGGGCGGGGACGTTGAGATCATTAACGGTGCGCTGGGGGCGGCGCTGGGGGAAGTGCGCCTGGAGACCAGACCGGCGGGGCATAGGCTGGCCTGGGCGGAGCCGACGACGCTGGAGGCGGTGGTGCACCCGGCGGCGGTGTCGGCGGCAGATTTGTTGAGCACGCCCGAATTGCTGGAGCGCGTGGGGCAGTGCGCGGATGCCGATGGGTGCGGGTGGCTGTTTCTGGACCTGACGAAGAACCGCAGCCGGCGCTGGTGCGATATGCGCGACTGCGGCAACCGGGCGAAGGCGCGGCGGTACTACCGGCGGACGCGGGGATGAACCCCGCGGCTACGCAGGGACGGCCGGGACGAATTACGCGGCCAGGGCAGCCGGGCGATGGCGCGACGGCGTTATCGGCGGAAGGGTGGTGTGGAGGTGTGAAAGTGTGTACGCGGGGAGCGTGCGCATTGGCGGCGCTGGGCATGTGCAACAGGCCAGGATACGTATAATGAGGACTATGCAGACGACGACTCCGATCCCGACGATGCCGATGCGCCCGCTGCCGCCGGTTTCTATCCTGGTGTGGGCGGGGCGGTTGGGCATCAGCGTGGCGTTTATGAGCGCGGTGACGCTGGCCGTGGCGATCATGCTGACGGCCGGTTTTGGATGGCGCTACCGCGACGTGATCTATCCGGGGGTGAGCGCCTGGGGGGTGGACCTCTCCGGGAAGACGCCGGCCGAGGCGGCGGCGGCGCTGTCGGGCGTGTTCAACTATCCGGGACAGGCGGCCATTACCTTTACCGCCGGGGACCAATCGTTTACGGCCACGCCGGGGCAGTTGGGGCTGACGATGGACCTGGCACGAACGGTGAATGCCGCGTACGAGGTGGGCCGGACGGGCAACCTGCTGGCCGACATGGCCGGGACGTTCCAGGCGTGGTACGGCGGGGTGCAGCTTTCGCCGGTGGCGGTGTACGACGAGCAGCAGACCCTGGTGTATTTGCAGGCGGTGGCGCCGGTGTGGTACGTGCCGGTGGTGGAGGCGCAGTTGACGGCGGAGGGCACCACCATCACGACGACGCCGGGGCAGATCGGGCGGCAACTGGACGTGGTGGCGACGGCGGGCGCGGTGAAGCCGGTGCTGCTGGGGCTGGGCAGCGCGCAAATCCCCCTGGTGTTTATACATACGCCGCCGCTGGTGCTGGATGCCTCGGCGCAGGCCGCGGCGGCGCAGGCGATTGTGAGCGCGCCGCTGGTCATCAACATTGCTGCGCCGCTGGCGGGCGACCCGGGGCCGTGGACGATTGAGCCGGCGGCGCTGGGCGACATGCTGGAAGTGCGGCGGGTGAGCGACGGGCCGAACGCCGCGCACTACGAAGTGGGCGTGAACGACAACGCTCTGCGCGGCTATATCACACCGCTGGCCGAGCCGCTGCGCCGGGAGCCTCGCGACGCGAAGTTCCTGTTCAACGACGAGGCGCGGCAATTGGTGATCCTGGAAGACTCGCAGGATGCTCGGGTGTTGGACGTGGAGGCGACCGTGGCCGCCATCCACGCGGCGCTGGCGCGGGGCGAGCACAGCGTGCAACTGGCGCTGACGATCACGCCGCCGGAAGTGCCGGGCACGGCGACGGCCGAGCAGTTGGGCATCCGCGAACTGGTGAGCGAGCAGTTCACCGATTTCTCTGGCTCGACTGCCGAGCGCGTGAACAACATCGAAGTGGCGGCGCTGCGGTTCCAGGGAGTGTTGGTGGGGCCGGGCGAGACGTTCTCGTTCGTGGAGCACCTGGGAGATGTGAGCCTGGACACAGGCTTCTCCGAAGCGCTGATCATCTACGGCGGGCGCACCATCCGCGGGGTGGGGGGCGGGGTGTGCCAGGTGAGCACGACGGTGTTCCGGGCGGCGTATTTTGGCGGGTTCCCGATTGTGGAGCGGTATTCGCACGCGTACCGGGTGGGCTACTATGAGCGCGGCACGGCCTGGCGCGGGCCGGGGCTGGATGCGACAGTGTACGCGCCGCTGGTGGACTTCAAGTTCACCAACGACCTGTCAGCGTGGCTGCTGATGGAAGTGGAAGTGAACCGGGCGGCGGGGCGGATCACGTGGCGCTTCTGGTCTACGAGCGATGGGCGGCAGGTGACGGTGGGGGCGCCGAATGTGCAGAACGTGGTGCCGGCCCCGGAGCCGCTGTATGAGGAAGATGCGACTCTGGCGGCGGGGGTGGTGAAGCAGGTGGACTATGCCGCCGAGGGCGCAGACGTGAGCGTGGTGCGGACGATCACGCGCGATGGGGTGCAGGTGAACACGGGCGAAGGCCCGATGCTGACGCACTACCAGCCGTGGCGGGCGGTGTTCAACTATGGGCCGGGGACGCCCAATATGCCGCCGGAAACGCAGGGGCAGTAGGGGGTGGGAGGTCGGAGGTCGGAAGTCAGAAGTCGGAGGTCAGAAGGCGGGGATCGCGCGTGCAACGCGCTCCTACGGCGGCCAGGCGGCGGCGGGCGGGCCGAAGGCGGGAGGCAGAAGGCGGAGGCGGTAGGCAGGTGGCAGAAGGCGGGGATCGCGCGTGCAACGCGCTCCTGCGGCGGCCAGGCGGCGGCGGGCGGGCCGAAGGCGGGAGGCGGTAGGCAGGTGGCAGAAGGCGGGGATCGCGCGTGCAACGCGCTCCTACGGCGGCCAGGCGGCGGCGGGCGGGCCGAAGGCGGGAGGCAGAAGGCGGAGGCGGTAGGCAGGTGGCAGAAGGCGGGGATCGCGCGTGCAACGCGCTCCTGCGGCGGCCAGGCGGCGGCGGGCGGGCCGAAGGCGGGAGGCGGTAGGCAGGTGGCAGAAGGCGGGGATCGCGCGTGCAACGCGCTCCTACGGCGGCCAGGCGGCGGCGG
>CAZCEC010000081.1:0-28119 GCA_964497615.1 uncultured Anaerolineales bacterium
TGGCGGCGGGGCTTTATCCCAATGAACGCAGAACGGTCACCAAGTTCATCCCGCCCGCCTGGTTCAGCCAACTGGGCAACGTCAAGTTCGCCACCGAAGCGGATGTGCAGTCCTGGGCCGACTCGGAGGACGTGCGCCTATCGGCCCGCGACAACAAGCCCGACAGCGACCTGCGCCGCCTGCAGGACGACGTCCGCCGCGCCACCGAGCAGTTCGACGACCTGCGCCAGCAGATGAACCGCCTGCGCGACAAGGAATTGAAGCGTGAGGACGCGATCAAGGAAGTCAAGCTGTTGTGGGCCAAGCTGCGGGCGGTGTTCGATCAGCCGCAGCCGCGCACGCCCAACATCGTCTTTGCGCACCGCGGCTGGGAGGCGCGCCAGCTCAATTTGGCCGGCGGCAACCGCCGCAAGCTGGAAGAGTGGATGAAGTCGCACCCCGGCGCGGCCCGCCTCCACCAGCGCCTGGAGCAAATCCTGCGCGAGGACCGCAACATCATTGTGGCGCGCGAGCAAGAGCTCAAGCGCATTCAATAAGTAAGAAGGATGAAGGATGAAGGATGAAAAAGACCTCGCCGTCATTGCGAGGCCTTGCACTGTCCAGAATCCTCAGCGGGCTTTGACCTTCTTCACGATAGTCACGAAGATGGCAATGAGTTCTTCGACTTCGGCCCGCAAGTCGCCCAACTTCTCCGCCGGCATCACCTTGCTTTCCTCCAGCAGTTCCAGCCAATAGGCGGTCTCATCCAGTTCTTGCAGCGCGCCCTGCATCTTGTTGATGAAGTCCGGCCCGGACTTGGCCCGGTGTGCCTCGCGATAGTGCGCCCCGACTGACGTGCCCGACCGCAAAATCTGCTTGCCGATCACCTCGCCCGCCCCGCGCCCCGGCAGCGACGCCGCCAGCCGTATCACCCGCAGCGCCAGCCCCTTTGTCCGCTCCCGCAAGTCTACCGGCTCCCGCCGTTCCTTCTCCGGCCCTCCCTGGCCCTGCCGCTGTGGACCATCCATTCCGAGAGCTCCTTCATCCTTCACAATTCATCCCCATGGGGTCGTGACTTTCATCCTTTGTTGGCCCCCTGTGCCCGGCCGTCCGCTCCAAGTTTTTCTTCATCCTTCATCCTTCATAATTCATCCTTCACACTTCATCCTTCGATCACCCCAATCTGCACCCCCTGCCGGTCCACCGGCAGCACGAACGTCCGCGACCGCAAGCCATTCACCTCAAACGCCGCCTGCATCGCCGCCGCAATCTCCGCGTGGCGCGCGCTGGCGAACGCCACCATGGACGGCCCCGCGCCCGACAGCGCCACCGCCAGCGCCCCCGCCTTGCGCGCCTCCGCCGCCACCGTCGCGTAGCCGGGGATCAGCTTCTGCCGGTACGGCTGGTGCAGCCGGTCCGCCACCGCCCAGCTTAGCAGCGCCTCGTCGTTCGTCGTCAGCGCCTGGACCGTGAACAACGCCCGTCCCAGGTTGAACACCGCATCCGCCAGCGGCACCTGCGCCGGCAGCGCCGCCCGCGCCTCGGCAGTGGAGAGCCGCAGGTCCGGCAGGCACACGCTCACCCGCATGGCGGGCGCGGGCAGGGCGCGCACCATCAACTCCTCGCCCGCCGCGCTCACCAGGGTCAGCCCGCCAAACAGCGCCGCCGCCGCGTTGTCGGGATGGCCTTCCAGCTCATACGCCATCCGCAGCAGCGCCTCGCGCGAGAGCTTGCCGTCCACCAGGGCATTGGCCGCCGCCAGCCCGCCCACCACGCTGGCCGCCGAACTCCCCAGCCCCGACCCCAGCGGGATGCCGTTGACGGCGTGCAGCCGCAACAATCCGCCCGGCCGCCGCCCCACCGCCGCGAATACGCGCTCCGCCGCCCGGTAGATCAGGTTGGAAGCGTCCAGGGGCAGGCGCTCCTCGCCCTCGCCCTCCACGTCAATCTCCAGCCCGCTGCCCCGGCCGGTGTCCCACAGTTCCACCACGTTGCGCAAGTTCAGCGCCAGCGCCAGGCAGTCGAACCCCGCGCCCAAGTTCGCCGTGCTGGCGGGGACGGATACGGTCACTTTTCGCATGGGTTGTCTCGCTGTCTCGGGGAGATTGGCGTGAGCGCAAAATCTAATCCGCTCCCGACCATGGTCTTGTGTCCAATCAGGGCCCTGCTAAAAGGCTGTTGTCCGCACGGTCCTTAACGGAACCATGCTCGGGTTCAGAATCACGCGTGAGGGCGCACTACACGACAGCCCAACCGTCCGCCCGCGCCAGGCAGTGGCGGCGATGAAGTCCTTGCATTGCCGCCCCATCAGTTTCCTTGTCGCCCCGAGCGCGAACGCCAACAAGCCGGCGCCTCCACCCCCTCCCCGCGCGAGGGGCCTCGTCGATCAATCAATGATACGTTTCGCGCGCCGCCTCGCGCACACGCCCCGGCGGTCGGAGCCGCGCTCAACGTGACAATGATCTTCCTCGATTCACCACCGGTCACACTGTCGCCCCGAGCGCGAACGCCAACCAGCCGGCGCCTCCACCCCCTCCGCGCGCGAGGGGCCTCGTCGATCACTCGATGATACATTTCGCGCGCCGCCTCGCGCACACGCCCCGGCGCGTTGTCACGCGCTGTGCGAAGCCGCCCCGTGGGCCAACGTGACATGGATGAAGCAACGATCAGCCACCGACACGTCTATTTTCATCCTTCATAATTCATCCTTCATCCTTTCCTTCACCCCCACACCGCCCGCCGCTGCTTCAGCCGGTCCTTGTACCGCCAGGTCGGGAAGCCCGGCACGTGCCGGTCCACCAGTTCCAGCACCTCCATCGCCAGCGCATGCATCACCGCCACCCCCTCCACCGGCGGCAGGCGGTAGGCGCTCTTCAGGCGCGCGAGCAGGTCCGGCGGCTTATGCTGCATCTCGGCGATCAACTCGTCCACGCGCTTGAAATCGGGGTTGGGCAGATAGAGGCCGTTCACCGCCAGCAGCGCCCCCAGCGCCTGCCGCGCCACCTTGCCCAGCGTGTCATACAGCAGCACCACATCGTCGCGCGCCGCCAGCGCATCCTCGGCGTGCCCAAAGCCCTCGAAGTCCAAATTCTGCCGCAGCACCGCGTGCGCCAGGGCGGGGGGATAGTCGGCGATGCGCGCCCGCCAGTCGTTGACCAGGTGCTCGTCCCCGAACAGCACCTGCGCGTGCTGCACCGCGTACAGCCGCATCTGCGCCAGCGGGTCGGGCTTGCCCTCCACGCACACCTCGGCGATGTAGCGCTCCATGGTGCTCACCAGGAAGGTGCTGGTGCCCACCGTGAACCCCTCGATGGTGATCTCTTCCGCCCATTCGCGCTCCTCATAAGGGAAGCACTCCACCGCCTCGGCCCCGCAGGCCAGCGCCGCCGCCCGCCGCTCGTCGGCCGTGGGCGGCTCGCGCCAGTACACATCCAGTTCCAGGTCCGAATACTTGTCTGCCGTCCCGCGCCCAGTCGAGCCGCTCACCATCACCACCGCCGCCTTGCGGTTGGCCGCATACCCGCTGCCGATGCGGCGGGCCAGGTTCATCCGGCGCTCTTGGGGGGAAGGTTGGTCGGTCATAGCTGCCTTCTGGGAAAAGGGTATAAAGGGCATAAGGGGCCTAAAGGGTAGTGCCGCCCCTTATACCCTTTATACCCCTTAGGCCCTTTCCTGATTAACCAACGCCTCCAGCGCCTCCACCCGCGCCTCAATCCGCACCCCCTCGCCCCCCGGCGCCACCTCCGGGTCCTTCAGCCCGTGCCCGGTGATGACGGCCACGACCGTTTGGCCGCGCACGTCCAGCCGCCCGGCCTGCACTTCCCTCAGCAGCCCCGCCGCGCCCGTGGCCGAGGCCGGCTCGCACCACACCCCCTCGCTCGCCAGCCGCGCCTGCATGTCCAGGATCAAGGCGTCGCTCACCGCCACCATGCGCCCGCCGGATTGCTCCGCCGCCGTCAGCGCTTCCTCCCCCCGCGCCGGCCGCCCAATGCGGATGGCCGTCGCCACCGTCTCGGGATGGTCTACCGGGTGGCCCAGCACCAGCGGCGCCGCGCCCGCCGCCTGCGCCCCCAGCAGCTTGGGCAAGCTGCCTGCCCGGCCCGCGGCGTGATACTCGGTGAAGCCCTGCCAGTAGGCGGTGATGTTGCCGGCGTTGCCCACCGGCAGCGCCAGCCAGTCGGGCGCGCGGCCCAGCGCGTCCACGATCTCGAACGCCGCCGTCTTCTGCCCCTCGATCCGGTGCGGGTTCACCGAATTCACCAGCGCGATGGGGCGGCCCTCGTGCGCGGCCCGGTCGGTCACCGTCCGCACCAGGCTCAGCGCATCGTCGAACGAGCCGTCTATCTGCACCACCCGCGCCCCATAGGCCCGCGCCCCGGCCAGCTTGCCGGCCGCCACCTTGCCCTGCGGGATGAGCACAAAGCACGCCAGCCCGGCCCGCGCCGCATACGCCGCCGCCGAGGCCGCCGTGTTGCCGGTCGAGGCGCACATCACCGCCCGCGCGCCCGCCGCCACTGCCGCCGTCATCGCCATCGTCATCCCCCGGTCCTTGAACGAACCGGTTGGATTGAGCCCTTCGAATTTGAGATACAGCTCGCAGCCGAGTTCCGCGCCCAGCCGTGGCGCGGGGATGAGGGGGGTGTTGCCTTCGAGCAGGGTTACGGGCGCGGCCCCGGCCGGCAGGCGCAGATAGTCCCGGTAGCGGTCAATGACGCCATTGTAGGGGGCCGGGGGCATCCGCTAGTTTTACCGCAGACTACGCGTTTGAGCAACGATCAAGGACACCCAATTACCCCGTGGCGCACCTGTCCGGGGGCACTGTGCTCTCCCGCTTGGCATGTCATTCCGAGGCGCGGGTTGCCTGCCCCACCGGTCTGTGGTGGGGTGCGCCGAGGAATCTGCTGGCCCACCGGCGCGCAGATTCCTCAGGCCGCAAGAGCGGCGGCCTTCGGAATGACATCACCCTGCCGGCTACACCCACCCCAGCGCCCGCGCCACCGTTGCCGTCGCAAAGCACACCGCGAAGGCAATCCCCAGCGGCATCAGCGCGCCCAGCGTCGTCCACTTCAGGCTGCGCGTCTCCTTCCACATCGTCATGATCGTGGTCGCGCACGGGTTGTGCAGCAGCGCGAACAGCATCAGGTTCACCGCCGTCAGCATCGTCCAGCCGTGCTGCCCCACCAGCAGGCTGCGCAGCGCGTCGTACGAGGGCGTGTCCGTCATCATCCCAACGCCCATATACACCATCAGCATCGTCGGCACCACGATCTCGTTAGCCGGGATGGCGATGATGTAGGCCAGCAGGATCACCCCATCCAGCCCAATCGCCACGCCCAGCGGGTCCAGCCCATTGGCCGTCCACAGCGCCAGCGACTGCCCGCCCACGATCACATTCCCCAGCACCCAGATGATGGCCCCGGCCGGCGCGGCGGTCTGGATGGCGCGCCACAGCACGAACAGGGTCCGGTCAATCAGCGAGGTGTACAGGATGCGGCTGATGTTGGGCCGGCGGTAGGGCGGCAGTTCCAGGGTGAAGGCGGAGGCCTCGCCCTTGAGCACCGTGCGCGACAGGATGGCCGACACCACCAGCGTGAACAGCACCCCCAGCACCACCACCATCACCACCGAGCCGGCCGCCACCACCGACGCGAACGCGGGCGGGAAGGCGGCGGCCACGAACACCGTCGCCAGCAGGATCAGGGTGGGGAAGCGGCCGTTGCACGGCGCGAAGTTGTTGGTCAGGATGGCGATCAGGCGCTCGCGCGGGCTGTCGATGATGCGCGTGGCGATGATGCCCGCCGCGTTGCAGCCGTAGCCCATCGTCATCGTCAGCGACTGCTTGCCGTGCGCCCCGGCCTTCTTGAACAGCCAGTCCAGGTTGAAGGCCACGCGCGGCAGGTAGCCCAGGTCTTCCAGGATGGTGAAGCACGGGAAGAAGATCGCCATCGGCGGCAGCATCACCGCCACCACCCAGGCCAGCCCGCGGTACGTCCCGTGCCAGATGAAGCCTGTGATCCACCACGGGATGCCCACTGCCGTGAACAGGGCCGCCATCTGGTCCTCGACCCAGAACAGCGCATTGGCGATCATGGCCGAGGGCACGTTCGCGCCCTGGATGGTGAGCCAGAACACCACCGCCAGCAGCACCAGCATAATGGGCAGGCCAAAGATGGGCGAGGTCACCAGCCGGTCCAGCCATTGGTCCCAGTCCCAGCCGCGCTTGCCCGCCGGGCGCACGTTGCGCCGCGCAATCGCCTCCGCGTCGGTGTACAGCGCCTGCACCATCTGGTCGCGGAAGCCCCCGCTCAGCCCGCGCCGCAGGGCGTCGGCCTGGGCCAAGAGTGTTTCCACGGCTTGCGTTTGGGTCGTGGTTTCGGCGCTCATTGGGCCCCCTGGAGCGCCATCTTGCGGCTAAAACGGCTGGTGGCCTCGCGCTGCCGGGCCACAATGTTCTGCAATTCGCCGCTTTCCAGCGCCTGCCGCACGCGCAGGTCGCCGTCCAGCAGCCGCATCGCCACCCAGCGCGCATTCGGCAATCCGGGCGCCGCCTGCTCGATCAGCGGCAGGAGCTGCGTCACAGCGCGCTGAAACTCGCCGTCGCCGCGCGTGCGGTGCGGGGTGGTGGCAATCTTGCCCTCGATCACGTCGGCAATGGCGCCCAGCAGGTCGCGCAGGCCCTCGCCGCTGCGGGCGGCGCAGGCGATGGCGGGCACGCCCAGGTCGCGCGCCAGGCTGCGCGTATCTACTTCAATGCCCTTGCGCTTGGCCTCGTCCATCAGGTTCACGCACACCACCACCCGGTCGCTGATCTCCAGCACTTGCAGCACCAGGTTCAGGTTGCGCTCCAGCACCGTGGCGTCGGTCACCACCACCGTGCAGTCCGGCTGGCCGAACAGGATGAAGTCGCGGGCGATCTGCTCGTCTTCCGAGGCCGAGAGCAGCGAGTACGACCCCGGCAGGTCCACCAGTTTGTAGCGCACCCCGGCGAACTCGTAGCCGCCCTCGGCGCGCGTGACGGTCTTGCCCGGCCAGTTGCCGGTGTGCTGCCGCAGGCCCGTCAGCGCGTTGAACACGGTGGACTTGCCGGTGTTGGGGTTGCCGGCCAGCGCCACCACCCGGTCGAAGTTTTCCAGTTTCAGCCCCATCTGCGCCATGGCCGTGTGGGCCGGGCAGCTTTCACAATCCGTCATGCCAACGACTCCTTCGCCGGGCGAATGTCCCGGATGGTTACTTGATCGGCCTGGTTGCGGCGCAGCGCGATGAGCGTGCCGCGCACGCGGTAGGCGCGCGGGTCGCCGAACAGGCTGTTCATCTCCGCCGTGACGGCCGTGCCCGGCGTCACGCCCAGGTCCAGCAGCCGCCGCCGCGTCAGCCCCTGCAAGGACTGATCGAGCGACTCAATGTGCGCTGCCTGCCCCTGGCGCAATTGCGACAGGCGCGTGGTCTTGGGCGCGGGCCGCGCCTCCTCGGCCCGCGTGACGAACACATTGCCCGCCACCACCGGCGCCAGGGTGTGCACCTGCTCGCCGTCCGACAGCACGATGCGCTGCGCGTTGGCCTCCAGCACGCGCACCGCCTGGCCCGGCCGCAGCCCCTCGGCCACGATCTGGCTGTAGAGCAGGGCCGGCTCGTCCTCCAGGTGCGTAATCCGCGCTGGGACGTTGGCGGGCCAGTCGGTGAGGGGCGTTTCGACGTGCTCCGCCACGAAGCCGCCCGCCGTGGGGATGGGGTCGCCATGCGGGTCCACCAGCGGGTGGCCCAGGGCGGCGTCCAGCGCCTGCATCGCGCCCGCCGGGCGGTCGTGCTCGCGGCGCTCGGCCTCGGCGTGCACGGCCTCCAGGGGCATGCGCGCCTCGTCCACCAGATAGCGTTCCCACAGCCGGTGCGCTCGCACCACGTCAATGGCGTAGCGCTCGCCCTCGGCCGTCAGATGCAGCCCGCCCTCGCGCGCCGTCACCCAGCCCTGCCGCGCCAACTGCTCCACCAGCCGCACGGCGGCGGGGTGGGGCAGCGACAGCGCGCCCGCCAGCGACTGGAGCGTGGGGGTGCGCCCCTGCCAGGCGGTGGAGTACAGGTGCTTGAGAGCGTTCTCGGCGCGGATGCGGGCGCCGAGGGCGCGGCGGCGGCGCCAGCGGTCCGCCAGGCCATGCCGCGGCCACAACACCGCCGCCAGCAGGGCAGCGCCCAGGATGAGAACAGCCAAGGTCGTCAAAGGGTCCATGAATTTGCTCGTTGGCGGCGTAACCGCCGCCTAAATTCGATAATTCTAATCCGATTATTAGTCAAACCTAAAATGCATTCTACCACCAAATCCATGGATAGGTCAATTCGGACCAACATCACCAGTTACCGATGACATTCGGCGGGGGTGGCGGCGGCGGTTCAAATCGCGCCAACAAAAGCCCGAAGCCGCCCTTCGGCGGCTGGTGCAGGCACAAGCGCGTAGTCCGGCCCTTTACGGGCCGGCCCGCGGCCGTAACCCCCAAAGGGGGCGCTTCGCAGAGGCCGCGCCTACGGTTATCCCAACCAGGTCATCTGACGCGGCATCCGGCATGCGTCCAGCGTCCAGTCCAGCCAGTCGGCGCAGGCCGACTTCGGGAATTTGGCAGGCGCGGTTTCAACCGCCAGCCACGCGGGTGGAAAACAAAAGCGCCCTGCCGGGCGCCGCGCTTCGTCCTTCGTCGTTCGTCTTCCGTCTGTCTTAGGCCAGCCAGGCGATGCAGTCCGCGTGGTCGCGCCACCAGCGCATCTCGGCCAGCACGTAGCGCGCATCCAGGTCGTCGGGCGTGCGCGCGATCATCTCGGTCAGCACTTCGGCCGCGTCGGCGAAGAAGCCGCGCTGGGCATACTGCTTGGCCATCCACCACTGCACCGCGCGCCGCCGGCCGGTGTGCAGGTCGCAGGCCTTCACGTAGCCGTTCCAGGCGTCCAGCAGTTCGTGCTCGTCGCCGTGCAGGTAGGCGGCGTTGAGAATCTGCGCCACCTCTTCCAGCTCGTCCACCGGCGGCTGCTCGTCGTCCTGCAGCCAGCCCTCCCAGCGCGAGAGCACCCGGTACGAAAATGCCAGCCTGCGCCGGTATTGGTGCGGACTGGCATCGTCGGGGTCGGCCAGCCGCGTGACGGCCTGGCGCATATCCTCGACCAGCTCGCGCTGGAGGTAGATCAGCCGCAGCTTTTGCTGGGCGTCCACGTTGTCGCAGTCCAGCGCCAGAATCTGGTAGCAGCGCACCGCGGCTTCGTCCCAATCGCGGTGGTCAATGAAGTGCTCGGCCTGCTTGATCAACTTGGCAATGGTGCGGGTGCGAGTTTCCATGGCTGCGGCAAGGTGACAAGCGGTGTGGGCGGCATTATACCAGACTGCCGGGTAGTACAATGGCCCCATGCGCAGCCACCGCGAACGTACCGACCGCAACCTGCTGCTGGGCTTCTTCGCCCTCCTGTTCGTGGTGGGCGGCGGCCTGATCTGGTTCTTCTATGGCGGCAGCGCCGCGGCGCTGGGCATCGTCTGCATCGCCCTCGGCGCGGTGCTGGCCGGCCTGGTCATCTTCATCATGCTCCTCATCGGTTGGCTCAGCGCCTGGCTGGATAAGCGCGAACTGGGCGAGTAGAGTCTGGTGCCGCGTCAGATGAGTTGGTCGGGATAACCGTAGGCGCGGCCTCTGCGAAGCGCCCCCTTTGGGGGTTACGGCCGCGGGCCGGCCCGTAAAGGGCCGGACTACGCCATCCCGAACCCGCCTCAGCCGGCTGGAACCGGCGTCGCCATCCGGCCAACCCGCGCAGGCCGGTTTCGGGCCGTTGTTGCCGCGGTTTCAACCGCCAGGCACAAGCCTGCCATAGTTGGCGAATGCACCCAGCCTCGCCGCGGACTTTGACTCCCCTCGCCCTCCCCGGTACAATCTAATTTGTGTCCGCCCGATCTTCTTTATCCATCCGCCGTATCCGCTTGATCCGTTGATGAAAGACTGACCCCCCAAGGAATCCCCCATGCCCAACGGTTACGCTGGCCGCATCCTGCACGTCAACCTCACCACGGGCGCACTCACCGTCGAGAACCCGCCCGAATCCTTCTACCGCACCTACCTGGGCGGCTCGGCCATGGGCATGTATTACCTGCTCACCAAGATGCAGCCCGGCGCCGAGGCCCTCGGCCCCGGCAACATCCTCACCCTCATGCTCTCGCCTCTCACCGGCGCCGCCATCTCCGGCCAGAGCCGCGCCACCCTCAACGCCCGCTCGCCCCTGGTGGACGGCATCGGCGACAGCCAGATGGGCGGCTTCTTCCCCGCCGAACTGAAGTTCGCCGGCTTCGACGGCGTCGTGATCACCGGCCGCTCGCCCAGGCCCGTCTATCTGTGGCTCACCAGCGACGGCGTCGGCGCCGAGCCATCCTTCGAACTGCGCGACGCCGCCCACTTGTGGGGCAAAACCACCTCCGAAGTGGATGCCATTCTCAAAGCCGAGCTGGGCGACGACAAGATCGAGATCGCCCAGTGCGGCCCCTCCGGCGAGAAGCTCTCGCGCCTGGCCGCCGTCATCAACATGGCCAACCGCGCCGCCGGCCGCACCGGCATAGGCGCCGTCATGGGCAGCAAGAACCTGAAGGCCGTCGTCGTGCGCGGCAAGAGCAAGCGCCTGCCCGTCGCCGATGCCAAGAAGCTGAATGCGCTGGCCAAAATCGGCCCGGCCGTGCTCGACACCAACCCCGACATGGTCAGCCTCAAGGACCACGGCACGGCCGGCGTCGTCAGCTTCCAGAACGCCACCGGCACCCTGCCCACCCGCAACTACAACGAAGGCCAGTTCGAGGGCTGCGACCCCATCTCCGGCGAGGTGATGACCGAGACCATCCTCAAGGAGCGCGACACCTGCTACGCCTGCACCGTCCACTGCAAGCGTGTGGTGGAGACCGAGTGGCAGGGCCGCCCCGTCGAGCGCAAGCACGGCGGCCCCGAGTACGAAACCCTGTCCACCTTCGGCTCCTACTGCGGCGTGGACGACCTGAACGCCGTGGCCTACGCCAACAAGCTGTGCAACGAATACGGGCTGGACACCATCGGCGCGGGCGCCACCATCGCCTGGGCCATGGAATGCTACGAACAGGGCCTGCTCACCGACGACGAAGTTGGCTTCCCGCTCAAGTTCGGCGACGCCGCCGCCATGGTGCGCGCCACCGAGATGCTGGCCCGCCGCGAGGGCTTCGGCAACATCCTGGCCGAAGGCTCGCGCCACGCCGCCAACCGCCTGGAGAAGGGCCACGACAACCTGATCACCGTCAAGGGCGCCGAAGCCCCCGCCCACATGCCGCAGGCCAAGCGCTCCCTCGGCCTGATCTACGCCGTCAACCCCTTCGGCGCCGATCACCAATCCTCCGAGCACGACCCGATGGTGGAGGAGGGCGCCTCCGACCTGTACATGGGCCGCCTTAAGCTCCTGGGCGTGGAGCGCACCCTGGCCCCGCGCTCGCTCGACGACGCCAAGGTCCACTTCGCGCTCCAGTCGCAGAAGTTCTATTCGTTCCTGGACTCCGCCGATCTGTGCCAGTTCGTGTGGGGCCCGGCCTGGACGCTCTACGGCCCGGTCGAGACGGTGGACCTGGTGCGCGCCATCACCGGCTGGGATGACTTCGACGTGGACGAGCTGATGCTGGTGGGCGAGCGCCGCCTGAACATGCTGCGCGTCTTCAACGCCCGCGAGGGCCTCAACCGCCAGCAGGACAAGCTGCCCAAGAAGTTCTTCAAGAACCTGGCCGGCAGCGGCCCCACTGCCAATGTCGCCCTCACCCAGGCAGAAATGGACTACGCCCAGGACGCCTACTACACCCTGGCCGGCTGGGACAAGGCCACCGGCAACCCCACGCCCGAGACCCTGGAGCGGCTAGGCCTTGGCTGGGCGGCGTAGGGTGTCGGGTGCCAAGTGCCAGGTGGCGCGTGTCGAGGGCCAGGTGTCGTGTGTCGAGTCTCAGGTGCCAACTGGCAGGTGTCGCGTGCTCCGTTGATTGACGATCAACGCGAGATCATTGTCATCCCGAACCCGCCTCAGCCCGCTGGAACTGGCGTAAGCCTTGTGCGGCGGTTTCAATGTCATTCCGAACCCGCCTCAGCCCGCCGGAACTGGCGCAAGCCTTGTGCGGCGGTTTCAATGTCATTCCGAACCCGCCTCAGCCCGCTGGAACTGGCGCAAGCCTTGTGCGGCGGTTTCAATGTCATTCCGAACCCGCCTCAGCCCGCTGGAACTGGCGCAAGCCTTGTGCGGGTGAGGAATCTCACTGTGCCGATTCGCTGACCCGCGCGTGAGCCGCTTCTCCCTCCCCGCCGCCCCGCGCCGCGCGCGCTTCACCGACCACGGTTCACGCCTCCCGTCGTCCTTCGTCGTTGGTCCTTCGTCTCGCGACGCGGTCCATCGTCCTCCGTCCGCCCTCCACCCCCGCGACCTCCTCCGCCTCCAGCGCGCCTACGGCAACCGCGCCGTCCAGCGCTTGCTGGATCACGACCGCCCAACCCTGCCCGCGCCCACCGGCGGCCAGCCCCTGCCCAAATCCGTCGCCGGCCCGATGCAGCGCGCCTTCGATGCCGACCTCTCCGGCGTGCGCGTCTCCGAGTCGCCCGCGGTGGCCTCGCTGGGCGCGCGGGCCGTCACTCAGGGCAGCCACATCGCCTTCGCCCCCGGCGAGCTGCGCCCGCACACGTCCGCCGGCCAGCAGCTCCTCGGCCACGAGCTGACGCATGTGCTGCAGCAGCGGGCCGGCAACCAACCTATCCCCCCAACCCCCTTCCCTAAGAGGGAAGGGGGAGTAGCGCCCGGTGCGCCGGTGCAGCGACTCCCCTTCTCCCACCCGCTCCGGGGGGAGAAGGGGTGGGGGGATGAGGGGGGTCGGATGGCATCCCTCGAAGCCGAAGCCGACCGCCTCGGCGCCCTGGCCGCGCAGGGCCAGCGCGTGCCCCAGCCCAGCGCCGCGCCCGGCGGCCCTCAGCCCATGCTCGTCGGCGAGGTGGTCGGCCTGGCCGCCTCGGCCGGCATCGCCCTGGGCACCCTGCTGGCCTGGGCCTGGGACCGCGGCTGGGCCTATGCCCTGGGTGAAACAGAAAAAGAAAGCGAACGAAGCGAAGAAGAAGAAGAGACCGAGTCCCTGCCGGGCTTCACCGGCTCCATCGCCGAGCACAAGGAAGCCTTCATCCAGGCCGTCATCACCCGCAGCCAGGGCCAGATGGACCGCGCCGCCGCCGAGGCCCTCTACCGGCAGGAAGTCCAGCGCGACCTGGAGGCCATTGACGAGGTGACGGGCTTCGCGGGCGCTGCCCATCGCGTCCCCACGCTCAACAACGCCCTCAACTACGTCCGCGCCAATTCCAGCGCCGCCGCCTTCTACGTCGAGGCCGACGTGCGCAACCTGGGCGGCCTGAACGCCCACCTGGGCACCAGCGGCGCCAACCTCGTCTATCGCCAGTTGGCACAAACCGCCGAGCGCCACCTGCGCCGCCTGCCCGGCGAGGTGCACGCCTTCCGGCATGGCGGCGACGAAGTCAGCTTTGTCATCGTCGGCCAGCAGGGCAGCCTCACCGCCGCCAGCATCGCCGCCGCGCTCCAAGCCGCCGACGAAGAGAACGCGGCCTACGCCAGCAGCTACACCTTCCTGAGCATCGCCCCCTACGCCCGCAACAAGCGCCTCGCCATCGCCGATATCCCGCACATCAAGTACAGCGGCAAGTCCGGCACCGGCCTCATCTGGGCGCTGGCCCAGGCCCTGCCGGAGGCCTCCGGCGCGGACGACGTCATCAGCGCCGCCGACCAACTGGTGGAGGCCCGCAAGAAGCAGGCCGGCGAGTTCTCCGCGCCCGAGCCGCTCTACACCCAGCCCTCCACCGAAGGCGCGCAGAGCAAGGACGACGCCAACACCACCACCACCAGCACCCTGGTCAAGCTGGCCTGGTCCGCCGGCATCGAGATGACCACCCTCGTCCGCTGGGCGTGGGACAAGGGCTGGGAGTACGCCTACGACCAGGTGCTCAAGTACAGCAGCGTGGGCGCCGCCTCCGTGGCCTACCTGGCCTCCGCCGAACAGCAGAAGGAAGAGTTCATCCGCGCCGCCGTCAGCCTGTCCTTCGGCAAGCTCACCCGCGCCGAAGCCCTGGCCCTGTATGACAAGGACGTGCGCGCCTTCGTCGAGGCCCGCGACGTGGTGACCGGCTTCCAGGGCGCAAGACATCGTTTACCCACCGTCCGCAACGCGCTGGAGTATGTGCGCCAGAACCCGGACACCCGCGCCTACTACGTCGAAGCCAACGTGCGCAACCTCAGCGGCCTCAACGCGCACCTGGGCCACAACAACACCGACGTCGTCTATCAGCGCCTGGCCAAGACCGCCGAGGAGCGCCTGCGCGGCCTGCCCGGCCAGTCGTTCGCCTTCCGCCTCGCGGGCGGCAAGATTTGCTTTGTGGTGGTGGGCAATAAGGACGATCTGACGCAGGTGGAGGTGGAGACCGCCCTCGGCGACGCCGCGCGCGACATCGAGGGCTACGCCGCCAGCGCCGCCTTCACCAGCATCGCCCCGGACAGCAAGGGCCAGCGCCTCAAGCTCAAGGACATCCCGCACCCCCGCTACAAACTGCGCAAAGGCACCGGTCTGCTCCACGCCGTCGCCGAGATCGCGCCCACGCTCAAAGACTACAACGACGTCCTCCGCACCGCCGCCGCGCTGATCGAATCGCGCCGGCTGGGCGTGGATTGACGCCCGCCCGACTCGCCAATTCCCCCAACCTCCAGCATAATGCGCCGCCTCACCGGGCCCGTCAGGACGTCGTCCTGACCTGACCCATTTGCGCTGTCACGCTGGCGGCGCTGCCCGCTGATCTCGACCACAATCTAAAGGCCTCGCGCGCGCGAGGCGACCTTCTCTACTCCGGAGGCGTTTCAGCCGCCGAGCTCTGCTGAATCAATAGGAGGCCCCATGACATCGCTGCGCCGTCTGCTCATCGCCGCCCTCGCCAGCCTGCTGGCCCTCGCCAGCGGGGCCGGGGCCGCCGCGCCGCCCGCCCAGCCCGCCGCCCCCTTGGGCGGGTCGGTGGCCGGCACTGCCTTCACCTACCAGGGCCGCCTCAATGATGGCGGTGAGCCCGCGAATGGCGTATATGATTTCGAGTTCAAGCTTTACGATGCAGCCGCCAACGGCAACCTGCATCCGGACGTGGTGCAGGCCAATGACGTGACTGTGGCCGGCGGCCTGTTCACGGCCAGCGTGGACTTTGGCGACGACGCCTTCACGGGCGAAGCGCGCTGGCTGGAGATCGCTGTGCGCCCGGGCGCGAGCGCCGGAGCCTTCACCCCGCTCGCTCCGCGCCAGCCCCTCAGCGCCGCCCCGTTGGCCCTCTCCCTGCCCGGCCTGTACACGCAGCCCAACGCTACCAGCCCCAACGTCATCGGCGGCTGGGCCGGCAATTTCGTGCAGCCCACCATCGTGGGGGCCACCATCGGCGGCGGCGGCGCGGCCAACGGCAACGGCAACGGTGTGCTGAGCAATTACAGCACCGTGGGCGGCGGGCGCGGCAACCAGGCCGGGCCGAACATCAACCTCCAGGCCCCCTCCGGCGAACCCATCCCCTCGGGCTCCACCGTCGGCGGCGGCGAATACAACACCGCCAGCGGCATCAACGCTACGGTGGGCGGCGGTTATGAGAACACGGCCGAAGGTAACGAAGCCACCGTGGGCGGCGGCCAGAACAACCTGGTCGAGGGCTTTGCCGGCGCCATCGCGGGCGGCTTGAACAACAGCGCCGGGGGCTTCTATAGCGCCGTGGGCGGCGGCGACACCAACTTGGCCGCCGCCACCGCCGCCGCCATCGCGGGCGGCGGCGACAACACCATCACCACCACCGCCGACTATGGCTTCATCGGCGGCGGGCAAGCCAACACCCTCAGCGGCGATTGGGCTGTCATCGCGGGCGGCAGCGCCAACACCGTCACCGCCGCGGCCCTTTTTGCCGCCATCGGCGGCGGCGACGCGAACTTAGCCGCGGCCAGTTACGCCGTGGTGGGCGGCGGCCGCATCAACGACGCCGGGGGCAACCATGCCACGGTAGCCGGCGGCTACAACAACAGTGCTGGCTTCAATAGCGCGACCGTCAGCGGTGGCCAATCCAACACCGCCGATGCCTTCTTCGCCGCGGTGGGTGGCGGCGTCAACAACCTGGCCGCGCACGTCGCTGCCACGGTGGGCGGCGGTAGCGGCAATTCTGCCAGCGGCCAGGAAGCCACGGTCGGGGGTGGTGACAGCAACACTGCCAGTGGCGAGGAGGCGACAGTGGCGGGCGGGCAGGGCAACCTCGCCAGCGGCAGCGGCGCGGCGGTGGGCGGCGGCGCTGCCAACGTCGCCTCGGGTCTCAGGGCCGCCATCCCCGGTGGCTCCAACAACCGGGCGACCATGACGAACACGCTGGCCGCCGGCAGCGAAGCCTATGCCGTGCACCAGGGCGCCTTCGTCTGGGCCGACGGCACCGGCGGAATCTTCTCCTCCACCGCCAGCAACCAGTTCCTCGTCCGCGCCAGCGGCGGGGTGGGCCTGGGCACCAACTCCCCCGACGGTCAACTGCACGTCGCCTCCAGCGGCGGCGTCAGCGTCCCCCAGGTCTACATCTCGCAGACCGTCACCGGCAACCAGTTCGCGCGCCTGCGCTTGCACCAGAACGGCAAGAGCACCTTCTGGGACATCGCTGCCGGGGGGACCAACAACGTCTTCAACATCTATAGCGGCACCACCGGCAGCGGCGCGAACATCCTCTCCCTCACGCCTACCGACGCCACCGACCTGATGCTGATGAGCAACGGCGCGCACCTCACCATTGGCGGCATCTGGACCAACAACTCCGACCGTGATCTCAAGACCGCCTTCGCGCCCGTGGACTCCGCTTCGATTCTGGACGCCCTGGCCGCGCTGCCGCTCTACACCTGGCAGTACCGCGCCGAGCCGGATTCCGTGCGCCACCTCGGCCCCACGGCGCAGGACTTCCGCGCCGCCTTCGGCCTGGGCGCCGACGACACCAGCATCACCACCCTCGACGCCGACGGCGTCGCGCTGGCCGCTATCCAGGCCCTGCACGCGGAGAACGAGTCGCTCCAGGCCCGCCTGGCCGCGCTGGAGGCCCACGCGCCCAACGTGCCGCTGCCGTGGCTGCTCTTCGCCGGGCTGGGCCTGCTGAACGTGGGCTACTTCGTGGGCCGCCGCCGCGCCGCCGCGCGAGCCTGATCCACCTGCGGTTGGGGTCATGGCATTTGCCGCCGGGATGCGCACCCCGCCGGGCGCGCCGCAGATGTCATGACCCCGACTCGCGAATTTTCCCAACCTTGCGCATAATGCGCGGCAATGTTGGCCTCGCCCCCCCGCCCTCTCCGCGCGCGAAGTAAATCATCGATTCATCGGCGCACCCTCACCGATACCTTTCGCGCGCCGCCTGGCCGTTTCCGCCTATCGTCTGCGTTCGCGCTCAAGGTGACACTGTGCGGCCAGGAGGGTGTCTCCGGACAATCACTGCCAACGCATGGTCAGGTTGTCGCGCCTCGCGCCCGGCGGTCGCCGGTTGTCCGTCGTCCGTCGTCGCCTAACTCAAGGAGCTGCTCATGAATACGCATCGTCTGTGGATCAACGGCGCTTGGACGGACTCGCACGGCGGCCAGACCATGCCCATCGAGAACCCCGCTACCGGCGAGACCATCGCCGAAGTCGTGGACGCCTCCCGCGCCGATGTGGACGCCGCCGTGCAGGCCGCCCGCACGGCCTTCTACGATGGCCGCTGGTCGCGCAAGACCCCCGCCGAGCGCTCCAGGATTCTGTGGAAGCTGGCCGACCTGATGGAAGCCGAGTCCGAAAACCTGGCCCGCGTGGAGAGCGAGAACACCGGCAAGCCCTACGCCTTCCTCAGCCTGGGCGGCGACGTGCCCTTCGCCATCGACAACCTGCGCTTCTTCGCCGCCGCCGCCCGCGACGTGCACGGCTCGCACGCGGGCGAATACATGGCCGGCTACACCTCCATCTTCCGCCGCGAGCCGGTCGGCGTCGTCGGGCAGATCGCCCCCTGGAACTATCCCGTAATGATGGCGATTTGGAAGCTCGGCCCCGCGCTGGCCGCCGGCTGCACCGTCGTCCTCAAGCCCGCCCCCGGCACCCCGCTCACCACCCTCATGCTGGCCGAGCTAAGCGAAAAGGCCGGCCTGCCGCCGGGCGTGCTCAACGTCATCACCGGCGGCAACGACGCCGGCCAGGCCCTGGTGGAGCACCCCGACGTGCGCATGATCAGCCTCACCGGCTCCACTGGCACCGGCAAGAAGGTCATGCGCACCGCCGCCGACACCCTCAAGCGTGTCCACCTGGAACTGGGCGGCAAGGCCCCCTTCATCGTCTTCGACGATGCCGACGTTGAGTTGGTCGCCGCCAAGGCCAGCTTCGCCGCCATCATGAACACCGGGCAGGACTGCACCGCCGCCACCCGCGTCTACGTCGAGCAGGGGCGCGTGGGCCAGGTGACCGACGCCCTGGTGGCCGCGATGGAAGGCATCCAGGTGGGCGACCCCTTCGCCGACGGCGTCCAGATGGGCCCCCTCATCTCCGAGACCCAGCGCCAGCGCGTGGCCGGCTTCGTGGACCGCGCGCGCGGCGCGGGCGCGCGGGTGCTCACCGGCGGCGGCGTGCCGGGCGGCTTCGAGCGCGGCTACTACTATTCACCCACCGTCATCACCGGCGCGGCGCAAGATTCCGAAATCATCCAGAGCGAAGTCTTTGGCCCCGTCATCACCGTCAGCGAGTTCGAGAGCGAGCCGGAGGCGCTGCGCCTGGGCAACGACGTGCTCTACGGGCTGGCCGCCAGCGTCTTCACCAGGGACGTGGGCCGCGCCATGCGCCTTTCCGCCCAGCTTGAGTTCGGCACGGTCTGGATCAACGACCACCTGCCGCTGGCCTCCGAGGTGCCGCACGGCGGCTTCAAGCAGTCTGGCTTCGGCAAGGACATGAGCGCCGAGGCCATGGGCGATTACCAGATCACCAAGCACGTTATGGTCGCGAACTAGTCCGGCATCCGTTCCCGCGGGCGGCGCGCCCTCGTTCCGGGCTGGCTGGTCCTCGCCCGGGGCGCGCCCGCCCCTGCTTCCGGCCTGTGCCGCGCCGCACGGGCCGGTAGCGCCTGGTTTCACCTGCCCCGTCGGCCCCGCGCTGCCGGCCGATTGCTCAATCTCCCCTTTGGCATTGCCTCGCTGGAGGCGCGGCCCACGCGGCTGCGCCCAGTGATCAGTCCGTCGTTCGCCGCATCCCATAGGAGGAACCATGAACAACTGGCGCACCACGCTCACCGTGATGGCTGTGCTGGCCCTGCTGCTTGGGGCGGGCCGCGCGCGCGCCCACGCGGCCGCCCGCCTGCCCGCCGCGCCGGGGGGCGTCATTGCCGGCACCGCCTTCACCTACCAGGGCCGCCTCAACGACGGCGGTTCCCCGGCCACCGGCGACTACGACTTTGAATTCAACCTGTATGACGCGGACTCGGGCGGCGCGCTTGTGGCCGGCCCGCTGGCCGTGGACGACGTGGCCGTGACGGACGGCTACTTCACCGTCAGGCTGGACTTTGGCGCGGGCGCCTTCACCGGCGAGGGGCGCTGGCTGGAGATCGCCGTGCGGCCCGGCGCCAGCGGCGGCGCCTACACCCCGCTCCTCCCGCGCCAGCCGCTCACCGCCGCGCCGCTGGCGCTCTCACTGCCCGGCCTATACACCCAGCCCAACGCCACCAGCCCCAACCTCATCGGCGGCTGGGCGGGCAACAGCATCTCATCCAGCTTCTCCGGCTCCGTCATCGGCGGCGGCGGCCGGTCCGGCGATGCCAACACCATCTCGGGCGCCTACTCGGTCATTGGTGGGGGATACGCCAACACGATTAGTTCTGCCGGCAGCGCCGTCATCGGCGGCGGCGAGGGCAACACCGTGGACCACAGCTACGCCGTCGTCGGCGGCGGCGAGGGCAACCGCGCCATAAACTACTATGCGACCGTCAGCGGCGGCTACAGCAACACCGTGGCCGCCGGCCGCGGCGTCATCGCTGGCGGTTATTTCAATACCGTCACCTTCAGCAGCGAATATGCCGCGGTCGGCGGCGGCGCCATGAACGCGGCGGGCGCGTACTATGCGACCGTCGGCGGCGGCTTCCGCAATCTCGCGAGCGGCCATGCGGGCGCCATCGGCGGGGGCGAAAACAACCGCGCCAGCGGCGACTGGGGCTGGGTCGGCGGAGGCTTCTCGAACACCGCCATCGGCAACTATGCCGCCGTGGGCGGCGGCTTCGACAACCGCGCCTTCGGCTCGTATGCCACCGTCGGCGGCGGCATCACCAACACCGCCTCCGGCACCTGGTCCACGGTCGGCGGCGGGATTCGCAACACCGCCTCCGACAATTACACCGTCGTGAGCGGCGGCTTCCAAAACACCGCCGACGGCCTGTACGCGGCGGTGGCCGGCGGCGACAACAATCAGGCGCTGAACAACTGGGCCTTCGTGGGCGGCGGCGACCTCAACACCGCCTCCGGCGACAATGCGACTGTGGCCGGCGGTGACCAAAACGACGCCACGGGCGATCATTCCTTTGTGGGTGGCGGCGAGGACAACACGGCCTCCAGCGCACACACCGTCATCGGCGGCGGCCTGGAAAACGAGGCCTCCGCCAGCTTTGCTGCGATTGGCGGCGGCGACGGCAATACGGCCTCCGCCAGCTTTGCCGCGATTGGCGGCGGCTACGCGAACCTCGCCAGCGGCGAATATGCCACTGCCGGCGGCGGCTTCGGCAACTCCGTCACCGGCGAGCGCGCCGTCGTCGCGGGCGGCAGCGGCAACTTCGCGGGCGGCGCCTACAGCGCCATCCCCGGCGGCTTCAACAACACCGCCACGCTCACCGGCACCCTGGCAGCGGGCGTGGCCGCCTCGGCCAGCCACGCGAACACATTCGTCTGGGCCGATGGCACGAGCTTTGCTTCCACCGCCAACAACCAGTTCCTGGTCCGCGCCAGCGGCGGCGTGGGCCTGGGCACCAACGCGCCCGGCGGCCAACTGCACGTCGCCTCCAGCGGCAACAACAACTTTCCGCAGGTCTACATCTCCCAGACCGTCACCGGCAACGAGTACGTGCGCCTCCGGCTTCATCAAAACGGCAAGACCTATTGGGACCTCGCGGCCGGCGGCACGAACAACGTCTTCAACATCTACAACGACGGGACCAATCACCTCGCGATCCTGCCGGACGATGCCACCAATCTGCTGTTCATGAGCAACGGCGCTCGCCTCACCCAGGGCGGCGCCTGGACCAACGCCTCCGACCGCGATCTCAAGACGGCCTTCGCGCCCGTGGACCCGGCCCGCATCCTCGACGCCCTGGCCGCCTTGCCGCTCTACACCTGGCAGTACCGCGCCGAGCCGGAGAGCGTGCGCCACCTCGGCCCCACGGCGCAGGACTTCCGCGCCGCCTTTGGCCTGGGCGCCGACGACACCAGCATCACCACCCTGGATGCCGACGGTGTGGCGCTGGCCGCTATCCAGGCCCTGCACGCGGAGAACGAGTCGCTCCAGGCCCGCCTGGCGGCCCTCGAAGCCCGCGCCCCCAACCTGCCGCTGCCGTGGCTCCTGTTCGCCGGGCTGGGTCTGTTGAATGTGGGCTATGTTGTGGGCCGGCGCCGCGCCGCCGCGCGAACCTGATTCCTGCGCCGTTGAGGGTCATGACATTTGCTGCCGGAGCGCGTACCCCGCCCGGCGCGCCGCAAATGTCATGACCCCGACTCGCCAATTGTCCCCACCTTGCGCATAATGCGCGGCCATGACCGCCCCGCACACGTCTTCGGCGTCATCGGTGTATTCCGAACTACGACGCCTCCTTGAGCAGACTATCGCTTACGTCGAGAAAAGCGATGTTGAGGTGTACAGTAGCCAAAGCAGCGACGAGTTAAAGCGCGAACTTAGCCGGCATGTTGACGAACTAAAGGCAGGACGACTTCGAAACACGGATGAGCTTTCATATCTATTCGGGCCAACTAACAACCTGCAAGAGTTGTCCCTTGACAACAACTGGGGAGTAGCGTTTGTCGAGATAGCGGGACAAATCGATCGGTTGATTGAAGAGATCAAGAGCTTGCCATCACAGCCGAAGTAAGCTTTAGCCTGACCGTGAGCGTGGCATGTCGAAGATGTAACATCGGAATAGTCACTGTCATGTTGAGCGCGTCCCCACCCGTCTGTGCCTCCCGCCCGCGCCGCGCGCGAAACATATCGCAGTCTCATCGGCGCACCGTCAACGATACCTTTCGCGCGCCGCCACGCTGTTTCCGCCTATCGCCTGCGTTCGCGCTCAAGGTGACAGCGCATCGCATAGGATGGATTGAACTGCGACGAGCGCCATGCCCGTGCGCTCCCGGCATTAAGCGCAGCGCTGCCCCTGTAGTAGCGACTTCAGTCGCCGCCCGCCGATAGGTCCAGCCGGGTGCGACTAAAGTCGCTACTACGTCATTCCCTCACTTACACACTTTCCACTTACACACGCTTGCGGTCGCCGGTCGTCCCTCGCACACGCTCACCCGCCCACGCGCTACTTCTTCCGATTCACCTTCCAATTCTCAAAATCCGCCTTGATGGTGTCGTTCCAGGCCGAGTCAATCTCGCCTGACGTGTAGATGCCCTCCGCCAGCCGGCTCTTGCCGAACTCGTCGCGCACGCGGATGTCCTCGCTCTCCTCCACCACCTTCTGCGCCAGGTGCGGCGGGATGAACAGCACCCCCGTCGGCGTCCCCAGCACCACGTCCCCTGGCAGCACCGTCGTCGCCCCGATGCGGATGGGGATGTTCAGCCCGGCCAGGGTCACATCGGCGATGCCGGTCGGGTCCATCCCGCGCATGTAGATGTTGACGTGATTAAGCTGGATCAGGCCCTGGTAGTCGCGCACGCCGCCGTCAATCACCGCCCCGGCGCGGGTGCGGCGCGCCACCGCCGTGCCCAGGTTGTCGCCCACCACCGTGCCGTCCTTCACCTTGCCAAAGATGTCCACCACCATCACGTCGTTCAACTGCAAGCTCTCGATGATCCACGAGTTCTGCCCGCCCGCGCTGCCGCGCCCCTCGCCCACGCCCGTCTGCTGCACCACGTCGTGATAGTCTGGCCGGTGCGGCAGGAACTGGGCCGTCACCGCGCGCCCCACCGTGATGGTGCCGGGGTGCGTCTCGCGCCAGTTGGGCTCGAACTGGCGCGGATAGCCCGCGTGCAGCAGCGTGCCCCAGGCCTCCTCCGTGGTCACTTCCTTCATCCGTTCCAGCAGGTCGTCGGGCACCTTGGGGCGGCCGTCGGCGAACCGCTCGAACGGGTTCAGGTGAGTCAATTGGATCAGATCTTCGACGGACGGTTGCACCCGCATGGCAAGCTTCTCCTTATAAGGCGGCCCCAGCGCGCCGCGCTGGGGCCAGGTGATGACAAAACTGGTTTGGCGGTCCAGTGTAACCCAAAACGCCCGACTCCGTAAATCGCCCGCTTGCCATTCTGCCCATTCCGTTCCACAATCGCCCCCACGTCGTAGGCGTTGGCCGTGCCCTCCACCCCACAGGCAGCTTCGTGACCCTTCGTGAAATTCGTGCCATTCGTGGCAGAGACCTGATCTTGTCCCATTCACTCCCGCGCCTCACCCTGACGCTCGCGCTGGCCGCCGTGCTGGCCGCCCCCTTCGGCGTCCTCGCTGCCCCGCCGCCGCGGCCGGCCGCCCTCCCCCATGCCCAAGACGCCCTGCCGCGCTTCGAGCCGGAGACCTGCTGGTTCGACCTGCCCGAGGCCGAAGTGGCCGGCGAGACCCTGGTGTGCGGCTGGCTGGTGGTGCCCGAAGAGCACGGCATGCCCGACTCGCTCACCCTGCGGCTGGCCGTCGTGCTCATCCGCTCGCTCACCTTCGATCCCCCGCCGGAGCCGGTCGTCTTTGTGCCCGAGCACCCCGGCCAGGGCGCCATCGCCACGCAGGCCGCCGCGCTCCTCAGCCACCCCATGCGCGATCTGCGCGACCTCGTGGTCTACGACCCGCGCGGCGCGGGCTTCTCCCAGCCGTCGCTCTTCTGCCCCGAGGTGGAGGCCGTCGTCCTGGAGCAATACGCCCACCCGCTGGACCCGGCCGCCGCCGGCCAGGCCTACAACGCCGCTGCCCTGGCTTGCCGCGAGCGCCTGGTGCTGGGCGGCGTCAATCTCTCCGCCTATAACACCCTGGAGGCCGCCGCCGACCTGGAAGACCTGCGCCGCGCGCTGGGCTTCGGCCAGATGAACCTGTACGCCCGCGGCTACGGCGCCCGCGTGGTGCTCAACACCGTCCGCCAGTTCCCGGAGGGCGTGCGCGGCGCGGTGCTCGACGGCCCCCACACCCCGCTCAACAACCTGCTCACCGACGGGCCGGCCACCGCCAGCTTCGCGCTGGACGAGTTCTTCGCCGCCTGCGCCGCCCTGCCGCGCTGCAACGTCTGGCACCGCCAGTTGGAGCGCGAAGTGGTCAATACCGTTGACCGGCTCAACAGCCGCCCGGCCAGCCTCACCCTGGTGGACCCCTACACCGGCGCGGCGCACCCGCTCACCCTCACCGGCGACGCCCTGACGGGCTATCTGCTGCAACTGCTGGCCCGCACCGACGCGCTGACCCTGATGCCCGAGCTGCTCCAGCGTATCGCCGACGGGCAATATGGCCCGCTGGAGTCGTTCATCTCGTCGGTCGCCTTCGACCCCAGCTTCGCCCCCGGCGCCTACTGGTCTGCCGTGTGCGCCGAGGACGGCGCCGCCCAGCTTGGCCCGCCCGATGTGAGCAACCTGCGCCGCCAGGTGCAGTACCAGGCCGCCCTCGTCCAGTCCGCCTTCGAGCTGTGCCAGTCGTGGCGCGTGCGCTCCATCCTGCCCCTCGCCGCCCAGCCCATCATCAGCAGCACCGTGCCCGCGCTGATCCTCAACGGCAACTTTGACCCCTACACCCAGCGCCACAACGGCGAGCTGGCGGCCGCCTCCTTCAACCAGGCGGCCAACCTGGTCTTCATCAACGCCGGCCACGGCGTCTATCCGGCGGCGGGCGACTGCGCCACGGAGATGGTGGAAGACTTCTGGGAGACGCCCGGCCTCGAGCTGGATACGGGCTGCGTCGAGGAAACCCCCGAGCTTGATTTCGTCATCCCGCCCGACGTGGTGGAGATGCCGGTGCGCGGCCTGCTGAACGACCTGCGCGCCCAGCGCACGCAGACCCTCGTGTGGCTGGCCTTCCTCTCGCTCGCCACCCTGGTCCTGCTCTCCACCCTGATCGTCTTCCCGCTGGCCGCCTTGTTCGGCAAGAAGGACGACGGGCTGGAGATGCCAGCCTTCCCCAGCGAGATCCCCACCGAAATCCCTACCAGCCTGCCGCCCATGCCCACCGCGCCGCCGGACCTGTCGCAGGCCGGCTCCATCCTGCCCAACGCCGCGCCGTGGATTGCGGTGCTCTTTGGGCTGGGGGTGCTGGCGCTGGGCGTGGCCTTCCCGCTGCTGGTCGTCCCGGTGCTGGAGGCCGGCGCGCCCATTACGTGGATTGGGCTGCCCGGCTCGCTCACGTGGTACGCCATCGTGCCGGTGGCGCTGGTGGTGCTGGCCCTCCTGATGCTCATTACCACCGTGGCGCTGTGGCTCAACAAGGCCACCGCGCGCGGGCGCAAGCTCTATCACGCCCTGTTATTACCGGCCGCCCTGCTGGCCCTCGGCCTGCTCATCGGCGCGGGCGCGCTGCTGCCCGCCTGGCGTTTCCTCGTCACGTCCTTTGCCAGCACCGTCGGCCGGTAAGCGCTCCACCACTGCCTGCCCGCTTGCTTAATCCCGAATAGACCGTGATCGAGACTTCAGCCATCAACCCCGCCCCGCCCAGTGTGGCCGGCTTGACCTGGCGCGTCATTGACCGCCGTCACCTGGCGGCGCTGGTTGACCTCGCCCGCGTCTGCCTCCGGGCCGACGGCGGCCTGCCTTTTCTGTTTCAGCCCGATAGCCTCCAGGAGCGCTTCTTTCCGGACGCGCCCGGAGCCGGGATCGGCGCCTTCGATCCTGAGCAGCGCCTGGCCGCTTGCGCCACGGTCCACCTGGATGGCGACGGGGCCATGCAGCGGGCCACGCTCGCCGGCAGTGTTCGGCCAGACCTCCGCCGCCAGGGCCTCGGCGCGTACCTGATGTGCTGGAGCCAGGCCCAGGCCCAGGCGCTGCTTACGGCAGGCGCCGCCGGCCAGCGGCTCCTGCGCGTCGCTACCGAATCACTCACCGAGCCAGCGCATCGCCTGTACCTGGCCCACGGCTTTGAGTCCGTGTTTGATGAACTCGTGATGCGCCGCGACCTTCAACAGCCCTTGCCAGACCGGCCCCTGCCGGAGGGCGTGACGCTCACGACGTGGCAGCCGGAGGTGGCCGGGCAATTCTTTCAGGCCTATCACGCGGCCTTCCGCGAGCGGCCGGGCTTCCCCGGCTGGAGCGCGGCGGAATGGATTGGCCACGTGACCGGCAACGACCTCCGGCCAGAGTGGACGCTCTTGGCGTACGCTGGCGACGCGCCGCTGGGCTTCGTCATTGGCACCATCGACCTGACCGGCAGCCCGCCGGGCGGCTACGTGTGGCAGATTGGCGTCGTTCCGGAAGCGCGCCGGCGCGGGCTGGCCTCAGCCCTCATGGTCGAGTCGTTGCGGCGCATGCAGGCGGCTGGCGCGCCGTGCGCCGAGCTGCTCGTCCACACCAACAATCCTGGCGCCTTTCAGGCCTACGCCGGGTTGGGTTTCATTACCATAGGCCGCCGCGCCCGTTACGAGCGATCGCTCTAGCCCTATGAAAATCACCCTCATCGAACAATTCTTTCCGCACCCGCGCATCCGCCTCGTCAAAGTCTCCACCGATGCGGGCCTGGTGGGGTGGGGGGAAACCACCCTGGAAGGCAAGCCCCGCTCCACCAGCGCCGCCGTGGACGAGATGGCCGAGTACCTCATCGGCCGCGACCCGCTGCGCATCGAGCACCACTGGCAGCAGATCTACCGCTCCGCCTTCTTTCGCGGCGGCTCTGTCGTCATGTCCGCCCTGGCCGGGCTGGACCAGGCCCTGTGGGACCTCGCCGGCCACTACTTCAACGTCCCGGTCTATCAACTTCTCGGCGGCGCGGTGCGCGACCGCATCCGCGTCTACGCCCATTGGGGCATCCTGGACCTGGACCCGGCCACGCTCGACCTCGCGCGCCAGCGCCTGGAGTGGCTCCAGACGATGGGCCACAACGCCTTCAAGAGCGGCCCGCGCGGCCACTGGCGCGGCCACGAGTCGCCCGCCTATGTGGACCAGTTCGTCCGGCGCGCCTACCTGATGCGCGAATGGGTGGGCCCCGACGCCGAGATCGCCTTCGACTTCCACGGCCAGTTCACCCCCGCCATGGCGATTGAAGTCTGCCACCAGATCAAGGACATGCGCCCGATGTTCGTGGAGGAGCCGGTGCCGCAGGAGAACGTGGAGGCCCTCAAGCAGGTGACCGACCACGTGCCCATGCCCATCGCCACCGGCGAGCGCCTGCTCTCGCGTTGGGAGTTCCGGCGCGTCTTCGAGCTGCAGGCCGCCGCCTACGTCCAGCCCGACGCCTCGCACGCGGGCGGCATCAGCGAGCTTAAGAAGATCGCCAACATGGCCGAGACCTACTACATCCACGTCGCCCCGCACTGCGCCATCGGTCCCGTCGCCTTCGCCGCCTGCCTCCAGGTGGATGCCGCCGTGCCCAACTTCCTCATCCAGGAGCAGGTGGATGCCGCCCTGGGCGCGGGTCTGCTGGAAACCGACTGGCAGGTGATTGACGGCCACGTGCCCCTGCCCACCGGCCCCGGCCTGGGCTTCAAGATCAACGAAGACGCCGTCCGCCGCACTGTCGAATACCGCGAGGAGTTGGGCGGCGAGTATTACCACCCCGCTGATGGGAGCGTGGTGGACTGGTAGGCCAATCCGACGACCGACGACGAGAGACGAAGGACGAAGGAAGGCACAATGCAGAAGGCACGCGACCGCAGACCGGGGGCGGCCCTTAAGCACAACCCATAGTCGGCGAAGGCCGACTTCGGGCAGTTGGTAGGCGCGGTTTCTAACCGCCGGCCAAAACG
>CAZCEC010000082.1:0-19569 GCA_964497615.1 uncultured Anaerolineales bacterium
GGATAACGGTCATCCGTCGAGTTCGCTGAGCCAAAGGCCCCCTATGGGCCGGACAAACCTGGGGCAGGTACGGGCGGCGGTGGGGCTGGTGTTCCAGGACCCGGACGACCAACTCTTTTCGCCGACGGTGTACGAGGACGTGGCCTTCGGCCCGCTGCATATGGGGCTGCCAGCGGCCGAGGTGCGCCAGCGGGTGGAGGCAGCGCTGAAGGCAGTGGGGATGGGCGAGTTCGCGGAACGCGTGTCGCACCACCTGAGCGTGGGCGAGAAGAAGCGGATCGCGATTGCGACGGTGCTTTCGATGGACGCACAACTGCTGGTGCTGGACGAGCCGACGGCCGGGCTGGACCCGCGCGCGCGGAGGGGCATCATCAACCTGCTGCGCGAGCTGCCGCAGACGGTGCTGGCCTCCACCCACGATTTGCTGTTTGTGCGCGAGCTGTTCCCCCGCATGGTGATCATGGACAAGGGGCGCATCGTGGCGGATGGGGCCACGGCGGCGCTGCTGAACGACCAGGCGCTGCTGGAGGCACATGGGCTAGAATTGCCCCGGTAATCTCCCGAAATCAGCAGGAGGGCGCATGGACGCTGTGTGGCAGTGGGGCAACGATCTGATCGTGTGGCTGCAAGGCGCAATGGGGCTGACGCCGATCATGGCGGCGGCCTCGTTCCTGGGCACGGAGGAGTTCTTTCTGCTGTTGATGCCGGCGCTGTATTGGGCCTGGGATGCGAGATTGGGGAGGCGGCTGGCGGTGCTGCTGCTGGCGTCGAAGGCGCTCAACGATATCGCCAAGGTGCTGGTTGGGCATCCACGGCCCTACTGGGTTGACGCGCGGGTGGAGGCGCTGTCGGTGGAGACGAGCTATGGGCTGCCGTCGGCGCATGCGCAGGTGGGGCTGGGTGTGTGGGGCTACCTGGCGCAGCAAGCCCGGCACCACCGGCGGGCGCTGACCTGGGGATTGGCCGGTGCGCTGATTCTATTGATCTCGTTTTCGCGCGTGTTCCTGGGGATGCACTTTCCGACCGATGTGCTGGGCGGCTGGGTGCTGGGGGCGGCGGCGCTGTGGGCGTTCCTGCGCTGGGAGGAACTGGCGACGGCCTGGCTGGCACGATTGGGGTTCGGCGCGCAGGTGGGGCTGGCGTTTGGGGTATCGGTGCTGTTCCTGGCAGCGGCGCTGGGGACGCTGGCAGTGACGGGCGGCACGCCCGACCCGGCGGAGTGGGCGGTGAATGCGGCCGCGAATTCGGCGCCAGAACTGGAAGCGCCGCCGATTGATCCGCGCAGTCCGGAGGCGCCGGTGGCATCGGCGGGGATGCTGTTCGGACTGGGAGCAGGGCTGGCGGCCGCGACGCGCTGGGCACGCTTTGACGCCAAAGGCCCGTGGGCGAAGCGTATCCTGCGGTATGTGATTGGGGTGGCGGGGATTCTGGTGTTCTGGCGCGGGCTGGCGCTGGTGTTTCCCAACGACCCGCAGTGGCTGGAGATGGTGTTTCGGTATGTGCGTTACGCGCTGGTAGTGTTTTGGGCGCTGGGGGGCGCGCCGTGGGTGTTTTTGAGATTGAGATTGGCGGAGGCGGAGGCTAACACGTAAGTCGGGTCAACAAGGTAAACGGCGGCGACTCTGGTCGCCGCCTTTTTTGATTCGGGCGGCGCTATGCGAGGCGGGGCGCGAGGGGCGGGAGGATTGTGCCGGGCTCGTAAGCTTGAGGGCCGGCGGGGGTATAGACGGTGACGAGGCCGGCGCCGATGACGCGGCCCTCGGGCAGCAAGAGGGCCGTGGCCTCGTCAATGCCGACGAGGGCGACGTGAGCGGGGAGGCTGAGGGCCATGGCGGGCGCATTCCAGCGGGCGGAAAGGGTGGCGTGGTGGGGCAGGACGGCGAGGCCGGGGGCAAGACCCAGACCGGGAATCCAGCCATCGAAACGCCACAACTGCTCACCCAGGACCATCGCGCCGGCGCTTGATCCCGCGATGAGGCCGCCGCGCTGATGGATGGCGGTCACGACATCCCAAAGCTGGCTGCCGCGGAGCGTCTCGGCCAGGAAGATTGGATCGCCGCCGGTGAAGTAAACCACGTTGTGCTGCTCGATGGGAACGATCAATTCCAAGTTGTCGGCGGCGGCGCGGTCGGTGATCATGGCCTTGTCCACACGCGCGCCGAGGCGCGAGAAGTGGCGGATGCCGTTCTCACCCGCGACATAGGGGTTCTCGTTGGTGGCCGCGGTAGGCAGGATTACGAGGCTGGCATGAGGACCAGCGACTTCGAGGAGGGCGCGGTCCATAGGGTCGCAGTCGCGGCGGAACTCGTTGCCGCCGCAGAGGACGAGATGGCCAGGGGCGGGAGCGGAAGACAACTCAGTCAACAATGTAGCGGCGGGTGGCAGGGAGGAGGAGCAGGATGAGCGACAGCAGGGCGACGGGCGTGCCGAAACCCAGGTAGAGCAGAGACAGGGCGGACAGGACGAGGGCGGCGCCATAGCCCCAGCTGCGACGCCAGTAGACGCCAAAGCTGGCGCTGATGAGACCAAAGCCGACAGCCAGGAAAGGGAGGCTGAGGCGCTGCGGGTCGAGACCAGCGGCCTGCGCCAGGCCGGCCCACGGGCCGAGCTGACCGGCCAGGCGGATGTAGTCGCCGAAGAGGCGCTGGTGCAGGGCGTCGAAGACCAGCCACCAGCCAAGAAGCCAGGTGAGGGCGAAATAGGCCCAAACGCTGAGTGGGGGCCGGAAGACGGTTTCGGCGGGCGCGGGCGCGGGAGCGGTCAGGGCGGGCCTTTGGAAGTGAGTGAGGGTTGGGGGGCGCGGGATTGAGACCAAGAGTATGGGGGCAGTATAACCCGGTTGAGGAATCAGGCGACGGCTTCCGCCAGGGCGCGGGCGGCATCGACCTCGGCGGCGTAGAGGGCATGGAGCCGGTCGCTCAGATCGGTGAAGAGCATCTGGGTCTGGAGGGCATCGAGGGGGAAGGCCTGGTTCAACTCGCCGTGGAGGGCCTGCAATTCGGCGGTGAGGGCCCGGACGCCATCCACGGCGGCCTCGCCCTCGGCCTGGAGGCGGTCGTGCTTGCGGCGCAACAGGGACTTTGCCTGGCGGAAGGCGGGCACGCGGTCGGGCAAGGCGGCTTCGGCGAGGACGGTCCAACGCTCGGCCAGGGAACGATAGCGGTCCGCGAGGGGCAGGAGGCCGGGGCGGTTGAGGAGGGGCGCGGCTTCCTGAAGGCAATCGGCAAACAGGCCGCGCATGCCGCCGCCGCCGGTACCGTCGAGCTCGATGCCCTCAAAGACGGATTGGAGCATGCCGTACAAGCCGCGCGGGCTGGCGAAGAGGACGGGCCAGCCCTTCTTGTTCTTCTTGTCGGTCATCATCTTGGCCCACTTCTGGAAGGTGGGCAGGGCAAAGGAATCGGATTTCGCCAGCAGGTTGAGGGCGCAGTCGCGCAGCCCGTCCAGCAGGGAGGCCGGCAGGTCGGGCGCCTCGACGGGGACGGGGATGAGGAGGCGGTTGCTGTAGGAAACGATGCGGGCGCGGGCGGCGGCCAGATCGGCGGCGGTGACGCGAAAGGGCGCAAGGGCAAGATCGTCAACAAGGAACGAATCGCCGGAGTGACCGGCCACGGCGACGAGATGGCCGAGGTGACCCTTGAGGACCTCGGGGAGCTGGAGATAGGGCATGTGGGCGCGGTCCACCCAGGCCAGGGGCGGCGTGCCGGCCGCGAGGGCCTCCTGCAAATGCCGGAGGGCAACGGCGCGGCTGCCGGTCTCGTGGACGAGGACGGTGGCGCCAATGCGCTGGCAGGCCGTTTCCAGAAACTTGACCGGGTACTGCCAGTTGCTTTGCCAGCCCAGGACGAGCACGCGGGCGTGGTGCTCCTGAAATTCCCAGAGGATGTAGCCGGCGCCCAGGCCGCCGCCCAGGCCGAGGAGCAGGGCTTCGGTGTAGGGCTGGCCGGTGTGCGGCGCCTGAACGCCCACGGCGGCGAGGCAGTTGGCGAGCGCGGCAGTCTCGGGATGGCGGCCGCCGAAGCGGGTGTAGGAGGGGAGAGGGGGCATGGGAAGGATGAAGGATGAATTGTGAAGGATGAAGTGTGGGAGGCAGACTCTAGTTGCCGAAGAGGTTGGGGAGATAGGCGCGCGGGGTGAGGGGCACGCCGGAGGTCAGGACGAACAAGGTGATGGACTGCGGCGGATAGGTGGCGGTGAAGCCGGTGGCGGTCACGCCCTGGGCCGGCAGGTGCTGGATGGCCCCCAGGTTGGCGGCGCTGTAGCGGTACACCTCCGCCGTCCCCGCCGGGGTGTAGCCCGTCAGGGTCAGCGCGCTGGTCAGGGCCGTCGTCAGGCTCTTGTTGATCACCATCACCGTCACGGCCCCGTCCGCGCTCCGCCGCGCCGCGTAGATAGATAGCTGCGCCTGGTCGCTGCTGGCCGCTGCCACGCTCTGGTCCCCGAACCGCCCGTCCGCCCCGTCGTAGTTGCGGTACATCCGGAAGGCGTAGGCCCCCGGCTCATTGCGCCCAGGCGGCGCCCACAGCGTCGCCAGCCCCAGCCCTTCGCGCCCGAAGATGCCCAGGATGTCGGCCTGCGTCACCGCCCCGTTGATGTGGTTGAGGGCGCCCCAATGGTACTCGGTGATCGCCAGCTTGGTGCCGGGGTAGAAGTCGTCCACCCAGTCGCGCATGCGCGGGATGAGCATCACCGGCTCGTCGATCCAGCTCTCGTCTTGGTAGGTCGGGTCCCACAGGGCGCGGGTGGAACGCAGGCGAAGGGCTTGGGTGGCGCTGTTGCCCGCGCCGTCGAAGGGGCCATAGCTCTGCGGGTAGAAGTGCAGGTCCAGGTAGTCGAGAATGCGTACCCCGTGGTCGCTCTCGTAGTCCGCCATCTGCTCCAGGTACCATTCGATGAAGGGCTGATTGCCGTGGGCCAGCCGGTCCAGCGGCAGGTCCCACCAGTTGCCGCCGCCAGCCACGTCCAGGGCGGAGTAGAAGTAGGCGGTCCAGCCCCACAAAACCGGTCCCAAAGTCTGGGCGTCGGGGTCGGCGGCCTTGATGGCGGCGGCGTAAGCGTAGGTGAGGTCGCGCAGTTCGTCGTAGCTGGCGGGGGCGGGGTGGACGTCGCGGTGGGTGTGGTTCCACAGCATGGGCTCGTTGTCGAGGTTGTAGAAGCGGACGCCGTCTTCGCCGAAGGTGGACATGAGGTGCTGCATCCAGCCGGTGACGAAGGCGGGGTCGATGGCGAAGCTGGTGTCCAGCGGATCGTTGCCGGTGATGGGCGTGCCGTCGGGGTGCAGGCCGTTGCCGCAATCGGAGGCGTAGGGGTCAACGGATTGCTGCGCGCCATATTTGGTGACGCTAAAGCCGCAGATCCTTTCACGCGGACCTTTCGGCATGAAGCCAATCATCGGAATGGTGAGCAGGGTTTCTGTGCCGGTGTCGAGGTTGTCTTGGATGAAGTGGTCGCTGGAGGAGCCAGCGGGCAGGTCCTCGGGGTTGGCGTTGTCGTTGGGGATGTTCTCGAAGAACCAGTCGCTGGCGCGGTTGGAGATATCGAGCAGGTAGTTGTAGCGGGTGGTGGCGTTGCCGCCCCAGCGGTTGACGGGCAGATCGAGATCGGCGGCGAGTTGCGGGTCGGCGAAGTTCAGGCCGTAGATGTAGGGGCTGATGGCGTAGCCCAGGTCGGCCGCGTCCACGCTGAGGGCGGGCCCGGCGCTGGGCGGCGGGGGGGTGGGCGTGGGCGCACCGGAGTGGAAGAGGCTGATGTCGTCCAGGTAGAAGACGGGCTGGCTGCCGTCGGTGCTGTTGAACCAGACGATGGACTCGATGGCTGTGGGAGCGCCGATGGCGCTGAGGGGAATCTCCACCAGGGTCCACGTATTGGCGGCGGGGTTGATGGTCTGGCTGTCGTCGGTGGCGCCGGGGCCTTCGAGGAAGATGTTGACGGTCTGGCCGCCGGATGAGCCGCCGTGGATGTAGAAGCGCAGGGTGTCGTAGGCGGACGCTGTCAGGGCATCCAGGCGGGCGAGCTTGAGGCCGCTCCAGGCATCGTCATAGGTGACGGAGAGGCTGGCGGTGCCGGCGTGAACGGGCGATGAGGCGGCCAGGTTATCCGTGATGCCCCACGACCAGTCGTTCCAACCGCTGTCCAGGGCATCGGCGTAGACGACGTTAGTGGCCTCGAGGATGGCCGCCGCGCTGGCCGTTGCGCCGGGGGCGGCTGTGGCGTCGGCGGCGCTGGCCGTCGGCGAAGGGACATCGGACGGGGACGAGGCAGTTAGGGTTGAGACGGTAATAGGCGAAGTGGCATCCGGGGTGGGAGCGACGGCCGTGGACGCGGCACAGGCCAGAATCAGGGCAGCGTGCGCCGCGATCAGGGTGAAGCGCCAGGCGCGAAGGCGAGAGCGGCGCGGGGACTGGCGGCGCGGCAGCATTGGGAGGGGGGTGGCCATAATTGCATTAGTGTACCTGAAAGTGATGAGAACGGCCTAAGGCGCCTGACAGAACCAAGATTCCTCGGCAGAAACCGCCTCGGAATGACAAACGGATCGGGTGGTTTACAACTAGAAGAGGCGGGCCTGGTAGGCGGGCTGGCGGCCGGCGAGGAGGATATAGGGGGCGGCGCGGAGGGCGTTGATGCCGAGGCGCTGAAGGTCGCCCAGGTCGCGGAGGCGGCCCTGGCGGCGGGCGGTGATGATCTGATCGGCGCTCTTGGGGCCAATGCCGGGGACGCGGAGGAGGCTGGGGCGGTCGGCGCGGTTAAGCTCGATGGGTTGGTGGCGCAGGTTGAGGTCGGCCCAGCCAAGCTTGGGGTCCACTTCCAGGGGCAGGCGGCCAGCGGGGGTGAAGGGCAGGTCTTCGAGGTCGAAGCCGTAGTCGCGCAGGAGGAAGGAGGCCTGGTAGAGGCGGTGCTCGCGCCAGGGGTTCTCCGGGGCGTGGTGCTCCAGGGGCGTGTCGGTGACGGGGCTGAAGGCGGAGTAGTAGACGCGCTGGAGGCGCAGTTGGCGGATGAGATAGGCGCTGGTGGTGAGGATTTCGAGATCGTCCTCGCCGACGGCGCCGACGACAAACTGGGTGACGGTGGAGGGCCAGCGGCCATGCTGCGTGCCGCGGGGCAGCTCGGTGCGGCGGATCTCATCGGCCCACTTGAGGGGCTGAAGCAGTTCTTCGAGGAAGACCTTGCCGGGGGCGAGCTTGCCGAGGCGGGCGGTGTTGGGGGCCTCCAGGTTGATGGAGACACGGTCGGCCAACTGCATGGAGCGGTAGAGCTGGTCGCGCTCGACGCCGGGCATGAGCTTGAGGTGGACGTAGCCCTGGAAGGCGTGCTTGCGGCGGAGAATGTCAATCGTGTCGATCAAACGATCCTGGGTGCGGACGCCGCCGCCCGCGACGCCGGAGGATAGGAACAGGCCATCGGCGACGCGCGATTGGGCTAGCTGGGTGAAGACCGCGGCCATCTCGTCGGGCTTGAAGGTGGCGCGGCGGAAGTTGCGGCGGGCGCGGAAGGGGCAGTAGTAGCAGTCGCGCTCGCAGGCAGAGGTGAGCAGGGTTTTGAGGAGGGCCATCTTTTGGCCGCCGGGCATGGCGGCGTGATGGATGCCCAGAGAGGACTTCTTGCGCTCCAGGCTGGAGGCGGGGTCGGGCGCGCCGCGCGTGAGGACGTCGGGCGTGGTACCGGCGGCGGTGATGGCGGCGCTGCGGTCAAAGGCGCGGCGCAGCTCGTGGGGGGAGTGGCCGCAGGGGGCGGCCCCCTCCGCCCGCGTGGAAAAGCCCACGGGGGAGCCTGGCCCCCCAACCCCAATGGAAAGGCTCACAGGGGAGCCGGACTCGGGCATGAGTGCGGAGGGCGGTGGGGCTAGGCGCGCTTCTTCGGCGGGCTCGAGGCCCATTTCGGGGGCGAGGAGGGAGAGCTTGGCGAGCGAGTCCATGGTACCCCCCCCTTCTAATGGCTAGTATATCCGGCATATCCGGCATTATTTGACATAAAATTATGGTGATTGAAATGCGGGACCCGTGGGATGGAGGGGAAGGAGTGGCCCATGAGCTGATTATAGAACAAATGAACTATTTGTCAAGCAAATGGCAACGGATTTTGTAACGGATGTAGCAGATTGGGCGTTGGTCATCTTCGGCAGGATGGCCATCCAGAGAACCGAGGGCGGGTCAGATTCCTCGGCAAGAACGGCCTCGGAATGACTGGGCCAAGGTGCCGTGGCAAAAACAGGCGGGGAATGACTGGGCCACGATTGCCGGGCAACCCCGCCACTCAGCGCCGGCAGAGAAGCACCTCGGAGTAACGGGGTTGCCCGGCGGGCTCAGTCAGGGGAGGGCGACATTAGTCCTCGGCAGAGGCAGCTACCGGGGCGAGGCGGCGCGGGAGGCCAATGAGGAGGGCAATAGGCCCCAACATGAGGAGCCACATGGTCACGGGCAGGCCGGCGACTTCGGCGACGAGGCCCAGGAGGGCGACGACGGCGCTGCCCAGGAGGCCAAAGATCGAGCCGACAGCCATGGCGGTGCCGGACTGGCCGGGCATGGCGGTGTAGAGCTGACCCGCAAGGATGGCATACCAGCCCGAGTTAAACAGGCCCATGAGGGCGAGGAGCACGAGCTTGACCCAGAAGCCAGGCAGGAGCAGGAAGGCGGCGAAGAGCACCAGCATGAGGGCGGCGCTGAAGCGCAGATAGACGAGGCCGCGCACCCGTTCGAGCAGAGGGATGAGGAGGGCGTCGCCCAGAAGGCCGACGGCTGACCAGACGGCGACGGCGACACCGGCCCAGAAGGGGGAGACGCCGACAACATCTACGAAGTAGAGGGCGAGGAAGCCCAACAGGACGTCGAGCATGAAGTCGCTGAAGTCGAGCAGGATGAGCCAGCGGAGCACTTCGCGGCGGCGGAGAGCGGCGAAGGCGGCGCGGAAGCCGAGGCGGAGCTGGGCAAAACGGCCCCCTGCCCCAGTAACAGCGTCATCAGGGACGGGGGAAGCATGGTGCGCAGCAGGCCGCAGGCGGCGCCAGACGACGAGGGCGAGGCCGAAGGCGAGGGCGGCGAGGACAAAGTAGACCCCGCGCCAGCCGAGGCCGAGGGCGAGGCCAAGGCCCAGAAGGAACGGGCCCGCGACGACGCCGATGGAGCCGGCCAGGGTCCAGCGGGCCATGAGGTGCTCGTGGCGGGCGGGGTCGTGGTCCATGAGGGTGGCCTGGGAAAGGCTGACGAAGGCGCCCGAGGCCGGGTAGAAAAGGACGGTGGCGGCCAGGAGGAAGGCGAAGCCGGGTGCCAGACCGGTGAGAGTCATGGCGAGGGCGAAGCACAGACCGCCGCCCACGATCAGGACCCAGCGCTTCCAGGTGTCGCCCAGGATGCCCAGGACCGGCTCGACGAAGCTGGAGACGATGCCGGGCACGCCTTGCAGCAGGCCGATCTGGAGATAGGTGAGGCCGAGGTCGTCGCGGATGAGGGGCCAGGCGGCCTCGCCGACGCCAAAGGCAAGCTCGTCGAGGAACTCGACGGCAAGGAGGAGCAGGATGAAGCCAACCGGGCGGCGCAGGGCGCGGCGAAGACGACCGAGGCGGCTGCGCGGCGTAGGCGAATCAGATTCGGTTGTTGGACTCAAGGCAGACATAGACCACCTCTTGGCACGGATGGAAGACGGATACGGCGAACAACGTCGTCCGGCCAGAGGCGGCGGGGCACGCGCAGGGTGGGCGCGGGTGGAGAGTTACCGGGGGGGATGGAACTGGTATGCGCAGCGCATGGCGGCATTATAGCATGGCGCGGGCAAATAAAAAGCCCCGGCCGCTACGGGCCGGGGCTGGGGTGATCGGCGGTGACGTCAGGCCGTCTCTTCCGCTTCGGCGGCGGGCAGGTCCATTTCGCCCGCGTCGGTTTCTTCCTGCTTGGACAGGTCCACGACGTCGGCGGCCTGGGGCCCCTTGGGCGAGTCCTCGATGGAGAACTCCACCCGCTGGCCCTCCTCAAGGTTGCGGTAGCCGTCGCCGTTGATGGCGGAGAAGTGGACGAAGACGTCCTTTTCGCCGCTGTCGGGGCTGATGAAGCCGTAGCCCTTGACGCGGCTGAACCACTTAACCGTACCCAATATGCGAGTGCTCATGTGGCTGGGGCCTCCTTCTTTACCCCATCTGAACGAGCGAGGCCGCGGAATTGCCGTCCAGTGGCCGACGCAGGCAGCGCGGGTAAACAAAAAATCGCCAGGACCTGAGCGGTGGCTGGCGAAATCGGTTTACAGGCGCTGCATAACGGCGGACATCGGAACAGACGACGGACCTCGGAGTGCGCGGCAGGATACCATGTTTTTTTTGGAAGGTCAATCTGAATTATTACGGGACGGAAGACATTGACAGGAGCCCGAGGGGGGCCTACAATGCCCGCCAGAACGATCATTTCTGACGGGAGCTCGGTGAAACCGGGCTGAGAGGGCTCCTGCCCGCGGCAAGCGGCTACGGGGCCGACCGTAGGAACCTGACGGGTAATGCCGGCGGAGGGAAGCGCTATGACCAACACCCTCCCCCAGGGTGTTTTTTCTTCTCCCCCCCTGAGGGGGCCCGCCCAGCGGGCCATCATCTTTGCGAACGGACCCTTAAGCGATCCGGCCTCGGCGCGCGCCAGCCTGCGGCCGGGCGACCGGCTGATTGCAGCAGACGGAGGCCTGCGCCACCTGGAGGCGCTGGGCCTGACGCCGGACGTGCTGGTGGGCGACTTGGACTCGGTGGAGCCGGCCGACACGGCGCGGCTGGAGGCGAGCGGGGTGCCGGTGCGGCGCTACCCGGCGCGCAAGGACGAGACGGATCTGGAGCTGGCGCTGCGGCTGGCGCTGGACGAGGGCGCGGGCGAAGTGGTGATTCTGGGCGGGCTGGGAGGGCGGTGGGACCAGACGCTGGCGAATTTGCTGCTGCTGGCGCACCCGGACTTTCGCGCGGCGCGGGTGCGGCTGTTGGACGGCGCGCAGCAGGTGTACCTGGTGCAGGGGGAGACGCGCATCGAGGGGCGGCCGGGCGACACGGTGTCGCTCATCGCGCTGGGCGGCGACGCGCACGGGGTGACGACACAGGGGCTGGAGTATCCGTTGATGGAGGGGACGCTGCCGTTCGGGAGCACGCTGGGGATCAGCAATGTGCTGGCGGGCGAGCGGGGGATGGTGCGGGTGAGGGAAGGGGTGGTGGCGTGTGTGGTGGGCGGGGAAGGATGAAGGATGAAGGGGGGACGACGGACGACGAAGGACGAAGGACGAAGGATGGACGACGAAAAGGAAGGATGGACGAAGAAGGGGAAGGATGGAGGAGTGCAGTGAGGGGAGCGGATCGAGGAGAGGGTGAGATGAAGCTGAGGTTGCGGCGAGGAACGAGGCGGGGGGGGGGGCGGCGCGGGGAGATTGGGCCGCGGGGGGGAGTGTTGGCAGTGGGCGCGGTGATGGCGGCGCTGGCCGGGCTGACGGCGTGCGGGCTGGCGGGGGGCGGCACGGCGACGCCCAGCGGGCCGCGGACGCTGACGGTGATGACGCATGACTCGTTTGCGATCAGCGATGAGGTGAAGGCGGAGTTCGAGGGGGCGCATAACGCGACGGTGCAGTTCCTTAAGTCGGGGGATGCGGGCGAGACGCTGGGCAAGGCGATCCTGGCGCGGGGCAATCCGCTGGCGGATGTGCTGTACGGGGTGGATAACACGCTGTTGAGCCGGGCGCTGCGGGAGGACATCTTCGAGGCGTATGAGTCGCCGGTGCTGGCCGATATCCCGGATGAGTTCGAGCTGGATGCAGCGCACGGCGCGCTGCCGGTGGACTATGGGGATGTGTGCCTGAACTACGACAAGGCGTACTTCGAGGCGGCCGGGATCGCGCCGCCGGGGAACCTGGAGGACCTGGTGAAGCCGGAGTATGCAGGGCTGACGGTGGTGGAGAACCCGGCCAACTCGTCGCCGGGGCTGGCGTTTTTGCTGGCGACGGTGGGGCACTTTGGCGACCCGGGCTATCTGGACTATTGGCGCGACCTGAGGGCGAACGATGTGCTGGTGGTGAATGACTGGGAGACGGCCTACTACACCGAGTTCAGCGGGTCGTCGGGGAAGGGGCCACGGCCAATCGTGGTGTCGTACGGGTCCAGCCCGCCGTTCGAGGTAATCTACGCGGAGACGCCGCTGGACGACGCGCCGACCGCGGCGGTGACGGGCACGGGGAGCTGCTTCCGGCAGATCGAGTTCGTGGGCATCTTGCGGGGGACGGCGAACCGCGACCTGGCGGAGGCATGGGTGGACTTCATGCTGGGGCCGCGCTTTCAGCAGGACCTGCCGCTGCAGATGTTCGTGTTCCCGGTGAACCCAAAAGCGCCGCTGGACGAGACGTTCGTGAAGTACCTGGCGGTGCCGGACGAGCCGGCGTACGTAAGCCCGGAGGCCATCGCGGAGAACCGGGAGAAGTGGGTGGAGGCGTGGACGGAAGCGGTGCTGCGGTAGAAGGATGAGTTATGAAGGATGAAGGATGAAGGCGGGAGGCGTTTCACGCGCCTGGCTGTTGGTTCCGGCGGCGGTGTTCCTGGCGGTGTTCTACTTTTTCCCGCTGGCGGAAATCCTGCGGGCGAGCGCGGCGCGGGCGGAAGCCGGGCTGTGGGGGGCGGTGAGGGAGGTGGCGGGGTCCAGCGCGCTGCGGGGGGTGTTTGGGTGGACGGTGTGGCAGGCGGCCCTCTCGACGGCGGCGACGCTGGCAGTGGGGCTGCCGGGCGCGTACCTGCTGGCGCGCTACCGGTTTCCGGGGCAGGGGCTGCTGCGGGCGCTGACGGCCATACCGTTCGTGCTGCCAACGCTTGTGGCAGCGGCGGGGTTCAATGCGCTGTTGGGGCCGCGCGGCTGGGTGAACCTTGGGCTGATGTGGGCGCTGGGGCTGGACACACCGCCGCTGAGCCTGACCAACAGCCTGGGGGCCATCGTGCTGGCGCACGTCTTCTACAACACGACCATCGTGCTGCGGCTGGTGGGGGACTTCTGGTCGCGGCTGGACCCGAAGCTGGGCGCGGCGGCGCGGATGCTGGGGGCCAGCCGGTGGACGGCGTTCCGCATGGTGACGCTGCCGCTGCTGATGCCGGCGATTGGCGCGGCGGCGCTGCTGGTCTTCATCTTTGACTTCACCAGCTTTGGGGTGATCCTGGTGCTGGGTGGGCCGCGGTTCGCGACGCTGGAGACCGAAATCTACCGGCAGACCATCAACCTGTTCAACCTGCCAGTGGCGGCGGTGCTGGCGCTGGTGCAATTGGGCTGCACGCTGGGGCTGACGGCGGCTTATGCGGGGCTCTCGCGGCGGCTGACGGTGCCGCTGAATCTGCGGGCGGGGCGGGATACGCGGCGGCCCTTGCGTACGAGGCGCGAGAAGGTTGGTGCGGGGCTGCTGATTGGGCTGTTGGTGGCACTGCTGGTGGGGCCGATGGCGGCGCTGGCGGTGCGGTCGGTGGCACGGCTGGAGGCGGAGCGCGGGCAGGCCGGGCCGGTGGAGCGCGGGCTGACGCTGGCGTATTACCAGGAGTTGTGGGTCAACCGGCGCAATGACTTCTTCTATGTGCCGCCGAGCGCGGCGATGGCGAACTCGCTGCGGACGGCGGGGCTGACGGTGGTGCTGGCGCTGGGGTTGGGGCTGCCGGCGGCGTGGGCGGTGGCTGGCGACGAAAGACGGAAGACGAAGGACGGAGGACGGGGGACGGGGGACGACCGGCGCGGGACGAAAGACGAAGGACGAAAGACGAAGGACGAAAGGCAGACGACGACCGACGACGGACGACCGACGACGGAAGGCGGAGTGCTGAAGGCAGGAGGCGGAAGGCAGGAGGCGGGAGGCAGGGGGGCAGGGGGGCAGGCTAGACGAGGAATTAGGGATTGGAGATGGGGGAGTGGGGACTGGGGTACGGCAGTGGATGCGGTGATGATGCTGCCGCTGGGGACGAGCGCGGTGACGCTGGGGCTGGGGTTCATCGTGGCGCTGGACACGCCGCCGCTGGACCTGCGCGCCTCGCCGGTGCTGCTGCCGCTGGCGCACACGCTGGTGGCGCTGCCGTTCGTGATGCGGAGCCTGCTGCCGGCGCTGCGGAGCATCCGGCTGCGGCTGAGGCAGGCGGCGCGGGTGCTGGGAGCGTCGCCGGGACGGGTGTGGCGGGAGGTGGATTTGCCGCTGGCGGGGCGGGCGGTGATCGTGGCGGCGACGTTTGCGTTCATGATCTCGCTGGGGGAGTTTGGGGCGACGGCGTTGATTGCGCGGCCGGAGACGCCCACGGCGCCGGTGGTGATCTATCGGCTGATAGGGATGCCGGGGGCGCTGAACTATGGGCAGGCGCTGGCGCTGAGCACGATCTTGATGGGGGTGTGCGGGGCGGGGATATTGGCGATTGAGCGGCTGAGGGTGGGCGACGTGGGGGAGTTCTGAGACTAGAGGTCGAAGGTCAGAAGTCAGAGGGCGGACGGGCGAGGCAGGAGGCATATGCGGGCGTTGGCGGTGGCGGGGGTGAGCAAAGCGTATGAAGGCCAGCGGGCGGTGGACGAAGTGTCGTTCACGCTGGCCGAGGGGGAGGTGCTGGCGCTGCTGGGGCCGAGTGGCAGCGGCAAGAGCACGCTGCTGGCGCTGATCGCGGGGCTGGAGACGCCGGATAAAGGCGACATCCGGTGGGCGGGTGAATCGCTACTGGGGACGCCGGTGCACCAGCGGGGCTTTGGGCTGATGTTCCAGGACTACGCGCTGTTTCCGCATTTGAACGTGGCGCGCAACGTGGGCTTTGGACTGCGGATGCAGGGGCAGGCGCGGGAAGAGGTGGCGGCAGGGGTGCGAGCGGCGCTGGCATTGGTGGGGCTGGCGGGGTTCGAGGGGCGCGCGGTGGACACGCTTTCGGGCGGCGAGCAGCAGCGGGTGGCGCTGGCCCGCGCGCTGGCGCCGCGCCCAAGGCTGCTGATGCTGGATGAGCCGCTGGGGGCGCTGGACCGGGCGCTACGCGAGCGGCTGCTGGACGAACTGCACGCCATCCTGCGGGGGCTGGGGCAGACGGCAATTTACGTGACGCACGACCAGGAGGAGGCCTTTGCGCTGGCCGACCGAGTGCTCATCCTGCGGGCGGGGCGGGCGGTGCAGGCGGGGACGCCGGCAGAAGTGTACGCACGGCCAGGGTCGCGGTTCGTGGCGGAGTTCTTGGGGCACAAGAACATCCTGCCGGCGCGGCTGGAGCAGAGAGACGGGCGCCTGCGGGCGGTGACGCCCGCGGGGGAGCTGTGGGTGGATGGCGCGCAGGCGGTTGGGGAAAGGGCGCAAGTGATTGTGCGGCCGGAGGGGGCGCGCATGGCGGAGGCCGAGACGGCGCAGATCGTGGGGACGGTGAAGGAGAAGTCCTTCCGGGGCGGGAGGAACGTGGTGGTAGTCCAAGCGGGCGAGGCCGAATTGACGATGGAGTTTCCGGCGGGGGAGGCGCTGCCGGGGGTGGGGGAGCGGCTGGGACTGACGCTGGGACCGGAGGCGGTGCAGGTGGTGGTGTGGGATGAGTGAGCGGGTTACGGTCGAGAAGCTGAACCTGGCGCGCGAGGTGGTGATCGCGTATGAGGGGGTGGTGGTGGAGCGGACGAAGACGCGGGTGGTGCTGGAGGCGACGCTGACGCGCGGGCCGTTGGCGCTGGGGTATGTGACGCTGACGCCGGGCGACCGGTTCGTGGAGTATTTCTTCACCGACCGCTGGTACAACGTGTTCGCGATTTACAACGGGGCGGATGGCGCGTTCAAGGGCTGGTACTGCAACGTGACGCGGCCGGCAGAAGTGGAGGACCGGGCCGACGGGACGGGCCTGGTGGTGCGGGCGGTGGACCTGGCTCTGGACTACTTCCGGCAGCCGGGGGGTAAAGAGTTTGTGCTGGACGAGGATGAGTTTAGCGCCCTGCCCCTCACCCAGGAGGAGCGGAGGGCAGCGCGGGCAGCGCTGAGCGAGTTACAAGCGCTGGCGGCGCGGGGCGAACTGCAAGCGATGGCATAACGGAGGCAACGGACGCGGCTGGCATGGGGCCAGCGGCGTCCGTTACCTCCAAGAACCGGATCAGCGCGGCGGGAAGCGCTCTAGAACAGGGGCGCGCACTCGGAGGCGGTGCCCATAAACATGTCGCCGCAGCTCCACAGCACGGGGGCGGCGATGGCCACGCAGCAGCAGCACAACACCAGGACGGCGACGACGACGATAATCATGGTGTTGTTGCTCTTCTTGGGTGCGGCGGGGGGCATTCCCATCTGGTTATTCATGGCGTTCTCCTAAATGAAGTGATTGGATTGGATGAATAGCGGACGGTGCCAGCCTCAAACGATGCGCAGCAACAGGCTGTTGAATTCGCTGGGTACCAGGAACGGCAGGGTGCAGAAGCCGGCGAAGACCAGGATGAAGCCGCAGATACCGAGCACCATCAGCACGATGCCGATGTAGCCGAGGATGAGGCCGAAAGTGGCAGCGCCGCCGCCGCCCAGCGTGCCGCCGCTGCGGGCGATTTCGCCCTTGGCCATGTGGCCGGTGATGACGGCGATGATGCTGCCGAGGCCAGGGAAGGCGGTGAGGCCCAAGATACCGGCGATGAGGCTGATGATGGCCGTGGTGCTATTCTGGACCGGGACGGGCTGATAGGGAGGTGGATACGAAGGCGGATAGTTGGACATGGCATTCTCCTGAAAGCGCTCAGCCGGCCGGGGCCGACCGGCTTGAACGAGTGGCGCGACGGTAGAGCAGATAGACCACCAGGGCCGTGAGCAGGACGATGATGGCGGAGATGAGCACGGGCAGGACGACCGCCAGGACCGAGACGGTGAGGGCGGTGATGTCCTCGGCCAGGCCAACGACGGGGTTGGCGGCGCCGGCCGTGGTGGCGGTGACAGCGGGGCGGAAGACGACGCTCTTGGCGGCGTGGACGCTGCCGGCAACCAGCAGGCCCAGGATGACGGCCAGGACGGGGTGCAGATCGGCCACGCCGGTGCTGGCGGCGAAGACGATGGCGCCGGCGGTGGGGCGCACAAAGGTCTGGATGGCGTCGTTGAGGTGGTTGACGGCCGGGGCCTTGTCGGCGAAGAACTCGATGACAAGCAGGACCGTCAGAACGCCGATGACCCACCAACTCTCCAGCACATCCCAGGGCGCTTTGAGGGTGATGACATTAGTGAAGCGCGCCGCCAGCGAAACCACCAGCAGGGGCAGGTAGGCGTTGAGGCCGGCGCTGCCGGAAAGGCCAAAGGCGCTGAGGACATTAATGATGACATCCATGTTGAGCTACCTCCCTTCCCATAGTACCGCAAGCGGCCGCCGAACGGAATGGGGTACTGGCTATCCAGGCAGTGGAAAACCGCCCCAATTTTGAAAGACCGCGTAGCGCGCGGCATCCACCGCGGCGATCTGGAGGATGGCGAGGGCAAAGCCGGCCAGCAAGGGCAGCACGGCGCCGCGCCAGGAGGCGGCGGTGTTCTCGCGGCGGCTGACGACCAGGAAGATGGTGGTGTTGAGGGCCATCAGGATGACGACGACGCCGAGGGCGCTGAGCAGGGCCAGCGGATAGATCACGATGGGATTGCCGCTGAGGACGAGCGCGACGACGAGTCCAGCCCCGCCCACGAGCAACGCCAGCTCGCGCCAGCGGCCCAGGACGGAGCGGTCGGTCCAGTTGACCCACAAGGTCTGGTTGAGGATGGGGTAGAGGATGCCGGCCAGGGCGAGGCCGTTGAGGGCGCCGGTGACGAGGCGCAGCCAGTTCTGGGATTCGTACAGGGTGGGCACGCCGGGGAAGAAGTGGGCGTAGGAGTTGAGGCCATCCACGCCCATGAGGGCGATGAAGCCCAGCAGCGCGATGAGGATGGGGCGGCGGGGGAGGCCGCCCGCCCGGCCGCGGCCGAGGAAGAACATGGTCACCAGGCCCACCAGCACGCCGAGGTAGATGCCGGTGCAGCGGGCGCAGAGGGGGAACTGGCGGCCGCCGATGGAGAATGAGCGGCCGGCGATGCGGTGGCAGATGGCGTAGCCGACGGCATCGGCCTTGCCGAGCAGGCCCTCGGGGGTGTTGAGCAGCCAGGCGGTGAGGGCCAGGCCGGCGGTGCCGACGATGATCCAGGGCAGGATGCGCCGGGAGGCGCCGCCGGGCAGATTCGCCGCGCCATTGACCAGGAATTCGGGAGCAAGCTCGCACATAAGCCTGGGTGGGATTATATGTGGTGAGCACAGCGAAGGCAACTTTCCTTGACACCCCTGGAGGCGGCCGTTATAATCCCGGCTGCCTTCCTCGATAGCTCAATCGGCAGAGCAATCGGCTGTTAACCGATGGGTTCCAGGTTCGAGTCCTGGTCGAGGAGCACGTGAGGTGGAGACGCCCCCGGTCAGCCGGGGGCGTTTTTTCTTCTGGAGGCTAGAAGATTCCTCGGCGCAAAGGGCACGCCCCGACCTGATGCGGCGGGTTTAGGATAGATTTGCGTTTGAGGCGGGAGGGGTTACAATAGCCGGACAGGCTATCATCCACGCGCATGAAGCGGCTCGGCGTCTATCTCGCCCTGGTGCTGCCCGCGCTGCTGCTCGGGCTATGGTCGGTCTTTCCCGAGGCCGACGTGGTGTTGGCCGCGCCCCTGTTCCACTTCTACATCGTCACCTTCACAACCTTCGCGGCCGCGGTGGTGTCGTTGTTCGTCATCATCTCGGTGGGCCAAACGGCGCTGCCGCGGCACCTGCTGCTGGCGGCGGCCTACGCCTGGATGGGGGCGGTGTTCCTGATCCACGGGGCCACAACGCCGGGCGCCATCCTGACCCAGTTCCACCCGGCGATTACGTGGAGCGCATGGCTGACTCTGTTTGGGGGCGGGGTCATCTTCCTGGTCAGCAGCCTGGCGCCCAACCATCCCAGCCCGCGCTTCCTGCGGCTGATGGCGGGCGGCATTATCCTGGTGTATGTGGTGTACCTGGCGGTGGTGATCACGTCGCCGGGCTTGCTATCGGACCTGCTGGCGCTGCGGATTTCGCCGCGGCTGGCGGACCTGGTGTTCCTGTTGACGCTGGGCATCTGGGTGGCGGCGGGCGTGCGGCACACGTTCAACTACCGTGGCAGCCACAACTTCCTGGATGCGCTGATGGCGTTCGAGGCGGGGTGGTTCGCGACAGCCACGGTGAGCATGTTCCGGTTCGAGCTGTGGCACGCGGCGTGGTGGGTGTATCACGTGCTGCTGCTGGCGGGCTTCCTGATCGCCAGCTTTGCATTGTGGCGGTCGTACGAGCAGGTGCGGATGTTCCGGCTGACGCGTTACTACGGCGCGACCAGCCTGATCGTGACGGCCGGGCTGGCGCTGGTCGCCGCGCAGTTGTACGCCAGCCTGGTGTATCAAAACCTGGCGCGGCAGTTGGGGGACGGCACGGTCAACTTGAGCGAGCACCTGGGGACACTGCTGGCCGAGCGGATGCCGGAGGTGACGACGGCGGAGGCGCTGCACGACGTGGACCCGGAGGCCGGGCTGCGCGAGACAGTGAACTGGGCCCTGAGCAGCATGCAGGGACTGAATGCCGTATCGCTGTACGACGCCACCGGGATGAACATCTACACCAACATCGTGGCCGCG
>CAZCEC010000082.1:19579-27727 GCA_964497615.1 uncultured Anaerolineales bacterium
TCCCGCCGCCAGACGCGGAGGGCTTTCGCGCGTCGCTGGCCGGGCAGACGGACGTGGAGTTCATCGAGCCGGGCGGCAACACGGGCGAATACACGCCCTCGGGCAACGTGCACGTGGTGGAGGTGTACGCGCCATTCTATGCCGCCGGGGCGGGGGAGGGAGACGCGCCAATTGGGGTGCTGGTGGCGCTGCGCGAAGCGCCAGAGCTGACGCGGGCGCTAACGCTCTCGCGCGGCAGCGGGCTGGCGCTGGCGGCGCTGAGCCTGGGGGGGCTGTTCATGGCGCTGCTGGTGATTGTGAACCGGGCCGACCGGCTGATCCAAAGCCGGACGCGCGAACTAGAAAGCGCCTACAGCGACCTGCGGCAGGCGGAGGGGCTGCGGGACGACCTGACGCGCATGATCGTGCACGACCTGCGCAGTCCGCTGACGGCGCTGACGGCCAACCTGGACCTGATCAGCAAAACGCTGAACAACCCGGCCTACCCGGACGCGCCGCCGCGGTTCCTCTCCGGGGCGAAGGCGGCCGGGCAGCGCATGACGGGGATGATTGACGACTTACTGAACGTGGGCAAGTTCGAGGCGGGGGAGCTGCGGCCGGTGCTGGCGCCGATCTACCTGCCCACCCTGCTGAGCGACAAGGTGGAGAGCTACCGCTCGCAGGCGGAGAAAGAACAGAAGACGCTGAGCCTGCGCGCCCCGGCGGAGCTGCCCACCGTGCTGGCCGATCTGTCGTTGATCGGCCGGGTGATTGATAACCTGCTGAGCAACGCCTTCAAGTATACGGAGCCGGGCGGCACCATCGAGGTGGCGGCAGAGCGCAAGGGCCAGACGGTGGCGGTGAAAGTGCGCGACAATGGGCAGGGCATCCCGGCCGAGTTTCACCAGCGCATCTTTGAGAAGTTCGTGCAGGTGACGGAGCCGAACGGGACGCCGCTGCGGAAGGGGACCGGGCTGGGACTGGCGTTCTGCCGGCTGGCGGTGGAGGCGCATGGGGGGCACATCCGGGTGGAATCGGCGCCCGGGCGCGGCAGCGAGTTTGTTTTTGATTTGCCCCTGAACAACAACTAACGCCGAACGGCGAAGATTAAGTTGCGCCCTGCGGAAGCGGCCGGCGGTCGGCTAAGGGCGATGAGCGCATGGGACGGCGGGGACGGCGCGGGGTGAAGTGACGTGGGGAGAGTGCGCCGACGGCAGTAGAATTCGGGCCGCACGCCGGGCGGGAACGACCATGGACATAGGAGACGGACATGCAAGTGAATGTGGGCGGTCGGAGCGCGGGCGGGCTGCTGGGCGGGTGTTCGGGGTGCGGCACGGCGCTGTTGTTTCTGGTCGTCTTTGGCGGGGTGGGGATCGGGCTGGGGATCTGGGGCTGGGGGGTGCTGACGAATGCGCGGGCGAGCGAGGCGTGGCCAACGGTGGAGGGCCGAGTGGTGCGGTCGGACATTGATGAGCAGTTTGACGAAGAGGGCGACTCGTATGTGCCGCAGATTGACTACGAATACACGGTGGACGGGCTGGAATATGAGAATGACCGGGTGCGGTTTGGGCAGAACAGTTACAGCAGCCGCCGACGAGCCGAGGAAGAGACCGGGCGCTACCCGGTGGGGCGGCGCGTGGAGGTGTATTACGAGCCGGGCAACCCGGAGAACTCGGTACTGGAGCCCGGGGCGTCGCTGGGGAGCTACCTGGGCGTGAGCCTGGGAGCGATGTTCCTGGTGATTGGGCTGATCGCGGCGCCGCTGACGATGCTGCCGAGGTGGCTGCGGCGGGGTTAGCCGGGACAGGTCAGATCACTTCCAGGACATCGGCCGAGGGAGGCGCAAGGCGGGCGCTGGCGGTGCGGTCCAGGTAGTAGAAGGCGGTGGAGGCGATGTCGTCCTGGAGGGGAAGGTAGCGGCCGCCGGAGCGCCAGCCGAGGGCCTGGAGGGTGACGCGCAGATCGCTGGTGAAGCGGATGGGGTCCATGATGTGCCAGCGGTACAGGCCAAAGCGCTGCTGGGACTGGTAGAGGCCGTCGGGCCGGAGCACCTGGCACAGGCCGAGGAAGGGCGTGAGGAAGGGGGTGTAGCCCTGGCCGGGGACGTCGAAGTTCCAGGCGCCGCCGAAGTAGTCCTCGGTGCCGGTGCCGCAGATGGTGGGGAAGTCCTGGTCGCCGTCGAGGTAGAACTTGATTTCGCCTTCGCCCCACCAGCCGGAGTTGTTGACGCCCCAGGCCAGGTAGGTGCCGACGTAGTGGCCGCTGCCGGTGACGCCATCGAGCAGGGTGTGGACGGCGCCATAGGCTAAGGGGTTGCTGCGCCGCCATTGGGCGTGGAAGTAGGCGCGGTCGGGCTCGACCTCGGTGAGGGTGTAGTCCACCTGATAGTAGAGGGTCACTTCTTCTGGGGCCAGGTTTTCGATGGTGAGGCGCGCCGAGGCGCGGAAGGGCATCTCCCAATAGCTGTTGAAGCCGCCGTGGGGGTTGGCGGCGATGGGGAGCGAGCTGACCTGGCTGAATTGACCCCAGCCGTTGCAGAAGAAATCGCCCACGGGCACTTCGACGGCGGGCGCGGGGTCGCCATCCCAGTAGCAGCGCAACAAAAGACGGCGCCAGTTGGTCTTGGGGGTGGTGAGCCAGAGGTGCTGGATGGCGCCGGGGCCGTCTATGAGGGCGAGGGTGCGGGTTTCGCCAGGGGCGAGATGGATAGAGGGCGAGACTTTCCAGCCCAGGCCCAGCTCGCGGGCGGCGTGGGCGCCGGTGCCCTCGGTGGCGCGAGCGCCCTGGCCTTTGGCGCCGGTGGGGTTCTCGGCGCTGATGGAGCGGGTTTGGGCGGGGGAGAGGCGGGCGAGGCTGCCGAGGTGGAGGCCGAGGCCGTTGAAGGGGGTCATGGGGAGTCCTTAGGGGAGACAGATTCCTCGGCCAAAGGCTGGCCTCGGAATGACAGGATAAGGGTGGTCAGGGGTCATCAGGATTCATCGGCCAAAGGCGGGCCTCAGAATGACAGGGCAAAGGGGCCGGATGATGGATACGGGGCGCGGTTAGTCGCGCAGGCTGGTGGGCTCACCGGGATAGCCGTAGGGGCCATCAACGAAGTTGGCGGGAACGGGCCAGCCCTGGCCGCCCATGACGTGGAAGGCATCGGCCTGACCGGAGAGCCAAAAATACATCTGGGCGGCGTCGAGGCAGTCCTGGAACTGCTCGCGCATGTGGGGCTTGTCCAGGACGTAGTCGGCGGTCTTGGGGTCGAAGCCGGGCTCGATGAGCCAGTTGCGGGCGGGGGGCGTGGTGCGCCAATAGTTGTACTTGAGCAGGTTGCGCAGGCCGGGGGCAGTGGAGGCGGAGCGGCGGTGCCAGATGGAATAGACGGTGAGGAAGACGGAGCCAGCCGGGGCGGCGGCGTGATAGGTGCCGCGCACCTGGCCGTAGTGGGCCATGTGACGGGAGCGGGAGTAGATGAAGTGCGAGCCGGGGAGCAGCTCGGTGGGGCCGGACTCCAGGCGGCATTCCTGGGGATAGTAGAACACCTGGAGGTAGTGAAGGCGGAAAGTGTGCTGTGAGTAACCGTCGCGGTGCCAGTGCTGGGCGGGCGCAGGGCACTGGACGCGGTGATTGCTGATGAGGTTGGGCAGGGCAAAATGCGGGCCGAGGAGGGAGCGCACCGCGCCGGCCACCGGCGCGGGCACGAGGACGTTTTGGACGAACCAGTCTTCCGCAAGCAGGCCCGCCGGCTCAGGATCAGGGTGGGCCTCCAGGTAGGCCAGGGTGCGGTCGTTGATCTCGGCGGGCACGACGCCGGGGAGCATGAGGAAGCCCTGCTTGCAGAACTCCAGGACCTGGGTGTCGGTGAGGGTGGGCGGGCAGTCGTAGGTGGGCATGGCGCTTAGCTCCACTTTTCCAAGATGAATTCGCAGCCGAGGCCGATGGTGCGCTCTTCCACCATCAGCAAAGCCAGCTCGGGAAACTTGATGATGCGCCAGCCATCGCGGAGGGCGTCCAGGACGGAGGCGTAGGGCCAGTGCTCGGCGCCGGGGATGACGGGGACGATCTCGCCGCCGCGGACGAGGGTCATGCCGAGGAGGCTGGACTCGAGGGCGGTGCTGGTGGCCTGGAGGTAGAGCAGGTCCTGGCGGGCGGCAGGCGCGGGGCGGCGGGCCAGGGCCTGCCGGAGGGCCTGTTCGGTTAGCTGGCCGGCGCGAAACAACTCCACGACTTGTTCGCTGTCGTACTCAAGGGAGGAATCCATAGGGGGGCCGCTCCGGCGGTGAAGGACTGGGTAGGTGGGTGGGGGTTAGCGGTGGCGCGCGCCGTGTGGGGAAAGATTGGGCAGGATTATAGGTCCAAAATCAAACTGATAGGGCAGTGGTCGGAGCCCATGACGTCGTCGTGGATGCCAGCGTCCACGATCTTGTCGCGCAGGTTGGGCGAGACGAAGAAGTAGTCGAGGCGCCAGCCGACGTTGCGCTCGCGGGCGCGGGTGAGCTGATCCCACCAGGTGTATTTGACCGTGTCCGGGTACAGGTGGCGGAAGGTATCCACCAGGCCAGCGGCGAAGAACTCGCCCAGGGCCGCGCGCTCCTCGGGCATGAAGCCGGATTTCTTGACGTTCTCCTTGGGGCGGGCGATGTCAATTTCGGCGTAGGAGGTGTTGACGTCGCCGGTGACGACGACGGAGCGGCCCTTCTTCATGTACTTCTGAGCGATTTTGAGGAAGTAGCGGTAGAACTCCAGCTTGTGCTGGACCCACTCCGGGCCACGGCCGCCGTTGGGAAAGTAAATGTTAAAGAAGACCAGGTCATCGAATTCACTGATGAGGGTGCGGCCGTCCGAGTCGAAGCGGGCATCGCCCAGGCCGACAAGGGTGCGCTTGGGCGCGCGGCGCGAGTAGGTGACGACGCCGCTGTAGCCTTTCTTTTCGGCGGCGGCCCAGGCGGCCTGGTAGCCAGCGGGAGTCGTAAGGGCGGCTGTGAGCTGGTCTGGGTGGGCCTTGGTCTCCTGGATGGCGACGACATCGCCGCCGCTCGCGGCCAGCCAATCGGCGAAGCCCTTTTTCTCGGCGGCGCGGATGCCGTTGACGTTCCAGGAGATGAGCTTGAGGGGGGTCATAGCGTGAAGTGTCCTGATTGATAGATAAGGTCGCCATCCACCCAAATCTCGCCGCCGTCACGCATGTCGGTGACCATGTCCCAGTGCAGACCGGATTGGTTGTGGCCGCCGGCATCGGGGAAGCCGGCGCCGACGGCCAGGTGGATGGTGCCGCCGATCTTCTCATCAAAGAGGACGTTGCGACTAAAGCGGGTGATGCCGAAATTGGTGCCGATGGCGAACTCGCCCAGCACGCGGGCGCCAGCGTCGGTATCGAGGCACGATAGCAGAAATTCTTGGTTTTTGGCAGCCGAAGCCTGAACCACGCGGCCGGCTTCGAACTTTAGCTCGACCCCTTCCACCTCGCGGCCATAGACTACCGCCGGAAAACTGAAGCGCACCCAACCCTCGGCCGAGTCTTCCAGGGGGCTGGTGAAGATCTCGCCGTCGGGCATGTTGCGCAGGCCGGAGGCATTGATGAAGCGGCGGCCCTGGATGGCCAGGCGCAGGTCGATGTTGGGGCCGCGGATCTCGACGCGGTCATGCGGCAGAAGCCAATCCACGATGCGCTGCTGCTCGGCGCGCACAGCGAGCCAGTGGGCGACCGGGTCGCCGTCGCCCGCGACATGACAGGCGGCGTAGACAAAGTCTTCATACTCCGCCAGGCTCATCTCGGCGTCCTGCGCCAGGGCAGGGACAGGGAAGTTGGCACCCACCCACTTGAAAGCGCCCTCGGCGGCGCGCTGGAGGATGGTTTGGGTCAGGCCGGCGGTGGCCTGGCCGCGGCGGCGCTGCTTCTCCGGGTCCACGCCCGACAGTTCGCGGGTGTTGCCGGGGGCGCTGAGGCTGACCAGGCCCTCGAATTCACCATAGGCGGTCTGCAAGAGGGGCGAGACGTAATCGAGTTGGGCGTCGTTGGCGTGGTTGAAGAAGAGCGAGTCGAGGCCTGGCAGGGCCAGGAGCAAGTGGGGAAAGCCGCCCCGCTCCAGGACGCGCAGGAAGACCGCCTCGACCAGGGGCGCGGCCAGGGTCGGCGCGCTGATGGCGACGCGCTCATTGGGCTGGACGTCGATGGAGAAGTCCACCAGGACGTGGGCGAGGCGGGTGACGCGAGGATCTGGCATGGGAGGTTGAGGGTGATTATATACGACGATTGACGGCTGAGAGAAGCTTGCGGCAGGGGGCGGGAGAGGAAGTAGACAAGATCGTATATAATGATCTCGCTGCTCGGATCGCACGACGACCGAGACGGCGCCGAATCCCATATCCCTTCCCCCAACCCTGGGCTGAACGGCTCAGGGCGACGGGCATCTTACTCAAAGGAGAAGATAGCCATGTCTGCTACCCCGGTTGTACCGCGCAAGAAAGTCACCACACACACGCTGCGCCTGAAGAAGGAGCGCGGCGAACCCATCACGATGCTGACCGCGTACGATTACCCGACGGCCCTGGCGATGGACCGGGCCGGGGTGGACGCGATCCTGGTGGGCGATTCGCTGGGCATGGTGGTGCTGGGCTACGAGACCACCCTGCCGGTGACGATGGAGGACATGCTGCACCACGCCAAGGCAGTGGCGCGGGGGGCGCGGCATGCGCACCTGGTGGGGGATATGCCATTCATGTCCTACCAGGCCGAGGTGCCGGACGCGGTGCGCAACGCGGGCCGCTTTCTGCAAGAGGCGGGCATGGACGCGGTGAAGCTGGAGGGCGGGCGGCACGTGGCCGCAACCATCGAGGCCATCGTCGCGGCGGGCATCCCGGTGATGGGGCACATTGGGCTGACGCCGCAAAGCGTGCACCAGTTGGGCGGGTTCCGCACGCAGGGCAAGACGGCCGAGGCGGCGCGGCAACTGGTGGCCGACGCGCACGTGCTGGAAGAGGCGGGCTGTTATGCGCTGGTGCTGGAGGCGATCCCGGACCGGGTGGCGGAGCTGATCACGCAGCGGCTGGGAATCCCGACCATTGGGATTGGGGCAGGGGCGGGGTGCGACGGGCAGGTGCTGGTGACGCACGACCTGCTGGGGCTGTTCGATGGGTTTACGCCCAAGTTTGTGAAGCAGTATGCGACCATCCACGCGGAGATGGCGCGGGCGTTCGCGGCCTATCTGGAGGAGGTGAAGGCGCACAGCTTCCCGGCGCCGGAGCACATGCACAGCATTGAAGATGAGGCGTTTCGGGAGCTGTTGTCGCTGCTGGAAGCCGAGGCGGTCTGAGGGATAGGACGAACGACGGAGGACGAACGACCAAGTGTATTCGAGCGCCAGCGAAGACGAAACGCCGATGCGGCTGCCGGTTGCTGGATGAGCCTGGTGGTGCAGGGGGCAGGGCCGGCTTGCCGCCCATTCGTCCTTCGTCTTTCGTCCTTCGTTGGTGTTTCCGGCCTATATGAACATCACAATATTTGGCACGGGGGCGCTGGCGTGCCTGTTTGGGGCGCGGCTGGCGAAGGCGGCAGCGGTGACGCTGGTGGGGACGTGGGCGGAGGGGCTGCGGGCGCTGCGGGAGGAGGGGATTCGGGCGGAGGGGGACCCGGCGGTGCGGGTGGGCGTGGCGGCGCTTGGGGAGGCGGCGCCGCGGGCGGGGCTGGTGCTGGTGCTGGTGAAGGCGTGGCAGACGGGGCGGGTGGCGGCGCACGCAGCTGACTACCTGGCGCCAGAGGGAGTGATCGTCACGCTGCAAAATGGGCTGGGCAACCTGGAGCTATTGGGGCCGCGCGCCCGCCTGGGAGTGACCACGGCGGGCGCGACGCTGCTGGGGCCGGGGTGGGTGAGGCCGGGCGGGGCAGGCGTAACGCATCTGGCGGCGCCGGAGTGGACGGCGGCACTGTTTCGCGAGGCGGGGTTGGAGGCGCAGGCGGTGCCGGCGGAGGCGGCGGAAGGGCTGTTGTGGGGCAAGCTGGCCGTGAACTGCGGCATCAACCCGCTGACGGCGCTGCTGCGCGTGCCTAACGGGGAACTGCTGCGGCGGCCACCGGCGCGGGCGCTGATGGAAGCGGCGGCGGCGGAGTGCGCGGAAGTGGCGCGGGCCAAGGGGATCGGCCTGCCCTACGCAGAGGCGGCGGCCCAGGCGCGGCTGGTGGCGGAG
>CAZCEC010000083.1:0-8110 GCA_964497615.1 uncultured Anaerolineales bacterium
TGAGGCGGCGCACGTTCTCGGCGTCGCCGGCATTGGAGATCAGGCCGAGCTTGTAGCCCTGCGCGGCGAGGGCTTGCAGGGTGGGGTGCAGGCCGGGGACGGGCTGCCAGCGCGTCTCGCTGGACCGATAGTAGGCGGCCACGGCCTGGGCCAGCACGTCTGGCGCGGGAGGCGGCGCGCCCAACTCTTCCAGGGTGGCGCTCAGCAGGTAGCCGGTGGTGTATTCCACCCAGTCGCTTTGGCGCTGCGCGTCGTACTCGCGGACGCGGGCGGCGAAGCGCGCCAGGAAGTCGGCCCCGTCCAGGTCGTATCCGGCGTCGGCCAGGGCGCTCAGCAGGTCGGCCTGCATCCGGTCCAGGGTGGCGGCCCAGCTTTGCCCATCCGGGGTGTGGATGAGGGTGTGGCCGAGGTCGAAGATCAGCCCGGCGAGGGGCGGTGCGGGTGGCGCATCGGTCACGGCATTACTGGCCCGGTATCTCCGCGTAGGTCACCAGCGGCAGGCGCAGCTTGTAGCCATCGATGTTTTCATCGTAGCCGATATCGGGCTGCGGGCCGTAGGGGCGCGCGTCGCCGTCGAAGTCGTCGTTCACGCCGGTGCCGGGCGCGGCCCGGTCGCGGGCAGCGGAGAACTCGCCCAGGTGGTAGTTGCCGGCCAGCGGTGCGATGAAGCCCGCCGGGCCAAAGACGTTGTGGGCGCCGCCGGCCACGCCCACGGTGGGTGTGGCGACGCCGGAGAACAGGTTGTAGTCGCCAAACACGGCGCCCAACGCCGCCTCGATGCCGGTGGCATAGTTGGCCAGCAGGGTATTGGTGATGCCGGCCTGGGCGGTGCCAGTGAAGTAGAGCGCGCTGCCCGCCGCGGCGGTGGGCGTGGCGATGGTGGCGTGCAGGATTTCGACCGTTTGGGTGGTGTAGGCCGCGAGGGCGTGGCCCTGGCCGCCGGTGGCAGTGTTGCCCGCCAGCAGCGTGTTCACCAACAGCGCCCCGCCGCCTCCCACCAGGATCCCGCCGCCGCTTTGCCCCTGGTTGCCCAGCAGTTGCGCCTGGGTGAGGGTGAGGCCCTTGAAGGCGTAGATGCCGCCGCCGAACCCAGGTGCGGTGTTGCCCTGGAACGTTCCGCCGCTGATGGTGGTGGGGCCGAACAGGTAGGCGCCCCCGGCGAAGTTGGCGCTGTTGCTCAGCACGTCGGTATCCACCAGGGTGCCGGTGCCATACACACACAGGCCGCCCCCGCCGCCGCCCCCCACCACCTGATTGGCGCGGAACTCGCTGTCAACGATCATGGCCGGCGCCGCCGTGCTCAGCAGGCCCGCGCCCGCACAGGCGACGGCCTGGTTGCCGGTGAAGCTGACCTGGCTGAGGGTGATGGCAGCGGCCGCGCGCAGGCCGCCCATGCCGAAGGTGGTGGCGGTGTTGCCGGCGAACTGCGAATCCTGGATGGCGGCCGCGCCGCCCACGTACAGCCCGCCCGTCTCGCCGCTCTGGTTGCCGGTGAACTCGGCCCCGCTGACGCTGGCGGTGCGGAGCAGGGTGGCCCCGCCGCCGATGCCGTTGGTGAGCACGGCGGTGTTGCTCATAAAGACCGTGTTGGTGAGCGTGGTGGTGTACCAGCTATACAGCCCGCCGCCATAGCTGTAGGCCGAGTTGCTGATGAAGACCGTGCCGCTGAGGGTGGCGGTGCCGAAAGCCACCATCCCGCCGCCGCCGTAGCCCTCGGCGCCGCTGGTGTTGTTCTCGAACAGGCCGCCCACCACTTCGGCGTGTTCCACGGCCGCCGCGGCGCCGCCGTTGTAGGCGGAAGTGTTGCCTTCAAAGAGCGTATCGGTGAGGGTGAGCACGCTGTCGGACCAGATGCCGGCGCCGGAGCAGAAGCCGGTGCAGTCGTTGTCGGAGAAGGCTGCGCCGCTCACCTGCGCCGACCGCGCCCAGACCGCCCCGCCGTTGGATTCCGCCGTGTTGCGCGCGAAGGTGGTGCCGGTGACGGACAGCAGGGCGTTGATCGCCAGCGCGCCGCCGGTGCAACTGCCGGTGCAGGCGTTGTCGTGGATCGAGCCGCCCACGATATCGGCGGACTGGATCCAGGCGGCCCCGCCGTTCAGGGCCGCTGTGTTGTGGTGAAACTCGGTGTCGAGAATGCTGGCGGGCACGCGCGAATACAGCGCGCCCCCGCGATTGCCGGAGGTGTTGCCGCCAAATTCGCCGCCGGCAATGCTGAGGAAGCCGTCGTCCACGAAGGCGGCGCCGCCGCGCGCGTCGGTGTAGACGGCCGAGTTGCTGAGAAAGATCGTGTTGGTGAGGGTAGTGGTGACCCAGGCGAACAGCGCGCCGCCGTAGGTGTAGGCCGAGTTGCTGATGAACTGCGTGCCGCTGATATCGGCCGGGCCAAAGGCCACCAGCCCGCCGCCGCCAAAGCCGGAGTTGCCGCTGGTGTTGTTCTGGAACAGGCCGCCGGTGACCAGCACGCGCGTCACGCCGCCCGCCCCGCCGCCGTTGTAGGCCGAGGTGTTGGACTGGACGATGGTGTTGCTGAGCGTGAGCGCGCCCTGCGCGAACAGCCCGGCCCCCGAGCAGAAGCCGGTGCACTGGTTGCGCTCGAAGGTGCTGTCACTGACCGTCAGGTCCAGGCCCCATAAGCCGCCGCCGTTGGAGGCGGAGGTGTTGCTGATGGCGGTGACATTGCTGACGACGGCGGTGGCGGAGATGTAGGCGCCGCCGCCCAGGTTGCCGGTGGTGTTGTCGCTGATGATGAGGCTGTAGAGAAAGACCGGCGCGTTGGTCAGACTGCGGAGGCCGCCGCCCGAGATGCCGCTGCTGCCGCCGGTGAGGGTCAGCTCGGCCAGGGTGATGGACTGCGACACGGCGGCGGTGATGGTGAGGACCCGTTGGCCGCTGACGGCGCGGATGATGGTGGTGGCCGCGCCGCCCGGAAACCCCTTGAGCGAGACGCTCTTGCTCAGGGTCACGCTCTCGGTGTAGGTTCCGGCCGGGATGTAGATAGTATCGCCCGCGGAGATGGACGGATTGTTGATGCAGGCCTGGATGGTGGCGCCGCACACGCCGCCCACCACCCAGTCGGCGGCGTGCGCCACGCCCGGCCCGCGCAGGGCCAGCAGCAGGCCCGCCACCAATCCCAAAGCCGACCACGGCGCCGCCAGCCACATCCACCGCTGCTGCCACAACGTTCGCTTCACCATCGCCGCTCTCCTCTGCCGCGTCCCGCCCCGAGACGCGCACATGGGCACCGCCTCCAAGTGACCGATATGATATCGCGTTTCGGGCAACTTGCATCTTGATAATCATTCAGCCTCGGGTTACACTCGGTTCATATTCTGAACCGCAAAGGAGCGACGGGATGAACACCGACGATACGGAGCCTCTGATGATCAATGGGCGGCGCGTGCACCGCGGGCTGCTGGAGGCGCGGCCCATGCGCCGCTGCGAGCTGGTGGAGTGCCAGAGCTATTGCTGTTCCGGGGGCGTGTACATTCACCACCGGCAGGTGGACGACATCCTGGCGCATCAGGACCTGATCAAGCCGCTGCTGCCGCCCGAGCGGCGCGACGCCAGCCAGTGGTTCGAGGGCGACGAAGGGCTGGACGAGGACTATCCCGAGGCGGGCACCGGCACCGGCACGGCGGTGGTGGAGGACCCCACGCACCCGGCCGGGCAGACGTGCATCTTCCTGCTGCCGGAGAGCCGCTACTGCGCGCTGCAATCGGCGGGGATGGCGCAGGGCGAGCACCCCTGGCGCTTCAAGCCCTTCTACTGCGCGCTGCACCCGCTGGGGCTGGATGGGCAGGAACTGGTGCTGGTGGAAGGGAGCGAGATGTACCTGGACGGCGGAAGCTGCAACCGCTCGACGGATGGCTCGGTGGTCCCGGTCTATAAGCTGTTCGAGCCGGAGGCCAAGCTGGTGCTGGGGGAGGCGGGGTACCGGCAGTTGGAGGCGGCGGCGGAGGGGGAATAGGGCAGGGGACTCAGGGGAAGGGCATGAGGGGTATAAGGGGTATAAAGGGTATAAGGGGCTCAGCGTGCCCTTCATACCCCTCATGCCCCTTATACCCTTTATGCCCTTCTTAGTTTAGGCCCACTGAGTCAGGTCGAAATCCTCGGCGAAGGGGTTGACGTAGCGGACGTATTCGAGGCTGCGGCCGGGGGTGAAGTCTTCGGTGAAGATGACGGGCACCTGGTTGAGGCGGGCCGTGGCCCAGAGCTGCGCGTCGTAGTACGACAGGTGGTGGTCGCGCACGCCGCGCGCGGCCTCGAGGACGATGGACACGGTCAGGTCGAACACACTGAACGACTTCGCGAAGCGCTCCACCTCCACGAGGGCTTGGGCCGCGGGCAGCACGGGCCGCAGGCGCCGGGTGGCAGCCGCCATGAATTCAGCCAGGCATTGAATGCTAAGACAGCCTTGGCCGTCAAAACTGAGCGTGTTGGTGACTTGAATGGCCTGGGACTGCTTCTCGCGGGAACCCTGATCAAACATGTATATCAGGACATTGGAGTCCAGCAGGATGTGGGCCACGCTGGTCAGGCCTCGTCCTCAATGTCCGGGCCGTAGCGCGCCAGTCGTTCCTCGTACAATTCTTCGCGGTTCCACCGGTAAGGTTCGCCCGTAATCCCCAACTCGCGCCGCGCCAGGGCGTCCTTGATTAAGGCCTCCATAGCTGATCGGTCGCGCGACACGGGCTGTGATTTGACGCCGGTATGTGCCTGATCGAGCGCCTGCCGGATCACCTCCGCCTCGCTGACGCCGCGCGCCTCGGCGAGGCGTTTGAGTTGCTGGTCCTGCCGTTTTTCCAGGTAGATTTGCTTGCGTACCTTAGCCATCGGGCGCCTCCTGAATATACATCACATTATACATCACATTAGGGCGCGCCAACCGGCCCCACCACCACCGCGTCCGCCCCCGTCTCCGCGACGATGAGCCGCTGGCCGGTCTCCGGGTGGTAGAAGCCGAAGCGGAAGGTGTAGGCGCCGGGGGGCAGGTCGAAGGCGTATTCGTCGGGGACGTACTCACCGGGCTGCCACAGGTGGGTGGGGTAGGCGCCGGACTGCGGGGCGCCGTCGCGCTGGGCCACCAGCGCGCCCGCCGCGTCGAGGACGTGGACGAAGGCGGTGTAGTCCACCGGTGTCCCCGTCTCACCTTGATAGACCAGCGTGATCGTCGCGGGCTGGCCGGCGGCCACCGGTGCGAAGGTGTAGCCGCGCAGGGCGAACAGGGCGGGCTGGCCGGCGGGCGCGAAGCTGGCGGTCAGCGGCACGTCGAACGGCAGCGGGTCGTAGCGGCGGTCCACGGCCTGCACATCGAGCGCCGCCAGCGTGGCCGCGCCGAGGCCGGGGACGAGGACGCTCAGTTCGGTGGGCGCGGCTGGCTGATCGGCGGGCACAAACACTTCGTAGCGGTCCACCAGCACGCTGCCGGGAGGAAGAGTGCTGAGGGGCAGCGCGCCGCGCGCGGCGGGGCCGCTGTACAACGTGCTCGCGCCGAGCGCGATGGAGAGCGTCTGGGCGGCGGCGGGCGGCGTTTGGTGCGCCTGCCAGAAGAGCGTGAGCAACAGGCGTTCGCCCTGGCGCGGCGAAGGGGTGTTGAGCGAGTAGCCCAACAGGGCGGGCGCGGCGTCGAGGCCGGTGTTGGCAAGGGGCGCGGTGATCGTGTTTTCGGCCAGCAGGGCATCGAGGCCGGCCTGCATGGTGCCGGGCAGGCGGATGGGTGGCAGCGCGGCGCGCTCGCCCGCGAAGCCGCCGTTGGCGTCGAGATGCGGCAGGCTGGCCTGCTGGCCAGCCGAGAACACACCCACGCGCAGGACGTAGCCGCCGGGGGGCAGGCCGGCGGGCAGGGGCACGGCCAGGCGCGTGAGCAGGGTGTCGCCGGGCTGCCACTGCTCGGACGGGTAGCTGAAGCCGCCGCTCTGCGCCCACACCGCACCGGCCGAGTCAGTCAGGCGGGCATAGGGCAGGTAGTCGCCCGCGTCCGGCAGGTTCTCCACGGTCCAGCGCAAATCCACCAGCAGATGATCGGCGCTGGTCACGATGTTGTAGCCCGCCAGCGTGATAACGTTGGCGAAGTTCTCATTTAAAGGAGAGAAGGCGGGCAGGGGCGGGGCGGCCCCGGCGGGGAAGGCGTAGGCTCGGAAGATCGGCACGCCGTCCGGGTCCAGGGGCGCGGCGTCCAGGTACGGCGCCCAGGCGGCGATCCACTCGTCCGGCGGGGACGCGGAGCGGGCGAACAGGTAGAGCGCGGGGCCTTGGGCCGGGAGGGCGATGGACGTGCCGCCCGTCAGCCAGTTGATTTGGTCGAAGTCGCGGGCGAGATAGGCCAGGGTGGGGTGGCGGTAGTGGATGGCGGAGACGTAGATGGATGTGCCGCTCAGATCGCTGGCATTGAGATAGCCGGCGATGAGGGTGAGGTCGGCGTCGTTGTTCTGCGGCTGGGCAGGGAGCCGCGCCCAAACATCGAAGTAGTTGCGACCCGTGGCGTAGAAGGTGCCCGCCAGCGCGATGACGGTGACGACGGCCAGGGGATAGGCATACGGGATGAGCGGGCCGGGCCACAGCCGCTGGACAAAGCGATAGCAGGCCAGCAGGCCGCGCGCCGGGAAGGCGAACAATAGCGGGATCAGCCCGAAGGCGCGGACGTTGGAGGGGAAGATGTCGTGGACGGCCAGGGCGGTGGGAAGGAGGAAGGCGGGCAGCCAGGCGAGGAGCATCAGCTCGGCGGCCAGTCTTATCCGGTTGGGGGGCAGGGGGGCGGATGAGCGAGCATGCTCGCTCACCCGCCCCCCTGCTGCTCTACTCGCTCGCCACGCGCTGCGCAGCGTGACCAGCAGGCCGATGACGAAGAAGAAGCCAACAACGGGGCCGAACAGGGGCAGGCCGGGAATGTTAAAGCGGTCGTACGGTTCGCCGTTGAGGAACACCATCTCCAGCGCGCGGCGCAGGCCGGTGAGTAATAACGCTCCCTCGCCCGCGCGGGGCGTCACCTGCCCGGCGCGGTTGAGGAAGTCGTCCGGGTGCCGGAGGAAGTACAGGCCGAGGGGGAGGAAGGCGAGCAGGGCGGACAGGGTGTACACGCCGAAGGCAGTCAAGGTCGGACGAAGGACGAAAGACGAACCCCACGAAATGCTGTGGGGCAGGTGACGAAGGTCGGATGACCGCGATGGATCATCCTTCGCGCCGGAACTTGTCATTTCGACGGGCGGGGTTGGCCCGGAGAAATCTGTTGACTGGCTGGCGGCGGGGGGAACAGATTCCTCACCGCGCAAAACCGGCGCGGTTCGGAATGACATGCCCCTGCGCCGGTCCTGCCGCCAGGCGCCCCACAGCAGCACGGCCCAGAAGACGGCCAGGGGCACGGGCAAGAGCCGCGCGGCCAGGTAGGTGTAGGCGGCCAGGCCGGTGAAGAGGCCCGCCAGGGCAAACCAGACGAAGGACGAAGGACGATAGACGAATTGGGCGGCCTTCGTCCTTCGTCGTTCGTCTTTCGTCGAAGCAATACCCGCCTCGTGCACCAACGACCACGCACCCCGCACCAGGAACCCCACCGCCAGCGCCTGCACCACCGGCTCGCTGATGACGCGGAAGCCGAAGCGCGAGAAGACGACATGGAAGAAGGCCGTCGCCAGGAAGACGGCGCCCAGGGCGGCGGCGGGCAGGCCGCTCTCGCCGTCGCCGCGCAGGGTTTCGCGCAGGGCGAAGAACCCGGCCGGGATGGCGAGGATGCCCAGGGTGGCCGCCGCCAGCCGCAGGGCGAAGACCGACGAGCCGATGAGCTTGAACCACAGCGCCAGCCAGTAGTAGTACAGGGCTTCATGCCCGGTATAGGCGGTGATGAAGAGGGGCCGATAGCCGTTGAAGGCGACCTCGTTGCCCAGCAGGGCCGTGGCGGCCAGGTCGTAGTGCAGGCCGGGGGGCACGTCGTTCAGCCGCGACAGGCGCAGAAACGCGCCCGCGAGGACGATGAGGACGAGCAGGAGGTAGTAGCGGCGGGGCACGGGATAAGGATAGCATTATCCGGCGGGGCCGCGCGTCGATTGGCCGCCTGGAGGCCGAGGCCCGCCCGGAGCTGAAGGCTCCGGGCTAGTAACGACGCCCGTTCAAACGGGCT
>CAZCEC010000083.1:8210-27333 GCA_964497615.1 uncultured Anaerolineales bacterium
AGCCCGGTTCCACCGGGCGCCGGTGAGTAGCGCGGTCGCTTTAGCGCCGCGCGGGAGGTGGGCGCGTGCGATGCCGAGGGGTGGCATGCGCCATGGGCTGCGCGCGGCCCGCGGCCCGCCCGGAGCTGAAGGCTCCGGGCTAGTAACGACGCCCGTTCAAACGGGCTGCCAGCGTGCGCCAGGCGCAGGCGAGTGTGTGTAAGCCCGGTTCCACCGGGCGCCGGTGAGTAGCGCGGTCGCTTTAGCGCCGCGCGGGCGGCGTGCGCGATGCCGGGGCGGACACTACACGCTCTCAGCCCCAGGCTATAATCACGCCATCCATCCACCCACACGCGCTGCGAGGCGACCATGCCCTATTGGCAGTTGTATTACCACATCGTCTGGTCCACGAAGGACCGGCTGCCCCTGGTGACGGCCGAGGCCGCGCCGTTTGTGTACGAGTTCATCCGGCACAAGGCTCTCAGCCTGGAGGGGAGCGTGTTCGCGCTCAATGGGATGCCCGACCATGTGCATCTCGTCGCCGCCATCCCGCCCAAGCTGGCGGTGGCCGACTTCATCGGCCAGGTAAAGGGCGTCAGCTCGGCGCGCTACAACAAGCTGCGCCGGCCGGGCGGGCCAGTGTATTGGCAGGAGGAATACGGCGCGTTCTCGTTCGACCGGAAGCGGCTGCCGCACTGCGTGGCGTATGTGGAGGGGCAGGCGCAGCACCACGCGGAGAACCGCCTGATCCCGGCCCTGGAGCGCGCCGAGCCGGTCGAGGGCCTGGCCGTGCGCGAACCGGCGGAGGTCTATGCGGCCCTGCCGGGGGAGTGGTGGCGCGAGCTGGCGGAGGCGGTGTATGGGCTGGACGATTGATTAATCACATGACAACTCCCGCACCACGACCGAGCATTCTTCAGCAACTGCTTCATGAGATTTCCTGGGAAGGTAAGCGGGTAAGTCTCTATCGGCAGGGCGGACTGGGCCTGGAAAACGTTTTGACAGCGGAGGTGCTGCAAGGTCTGGACTTTCTGCCCCGCCGGCACTTTCTGGGGGCCGTTGTAGAAGCGCTGGCTGGCGGCTCTGACGAAGCGCGAAACGGCCTGATCGAGTGCATTGAGGACGCAACGGTCTCATTCCTGCCGGGCCAATTCTTCCTGCGTCCTGCCACGACCACGCACCAGTCTATAGCGGTAAATCCGGATGGAATTATCAGGACTGATCGAACCCTGGCTTTCATCGAAGCCAAGCGGCCACGATCTGGCTCATTCCAAATCGAGCAATTGGCGCGGAATTTGGTGGTTGTGGCGAGGGAAGCCAAGGACCGCCTGCCTTTGCTGATTCTCATACTGGGACACGAGCCGCCGATAGCGGTGAAAGGCATGGGGCAAGTGCCAATCCGCAAAGCGATCATGGCCAAACTCGAAGGCGTCTTGCGGAAAGCAGACTCGCCGCAGACCCTAAATCAACTGGAGAGCATGCTAGACTCTTGCGTAGCGTGGATTACATGGGACAGCATTGCTAGGGTGGTCAGCCAGCAGGCGGACAGCTTCAGGGCTGAGTCAATTTCGATGCAAGCTACTGTGGCGCGGCTCGCGGGCAGTGTCGTTGGCGCGATTGAGCGGCACAAGTGACCTTGCGTGTGGGTAATCCTGGCGGCTGAGGTGGGTTGCGAAGGAGATTCGCAATGACTAAGCGCGACATTGCTTTGGAAATCCTGGCGGGCATTCGTGAAATCAAGGCCTACAAGGCTGGCCGCATTCAACTGCGGACGCGGACACTCAAACAGCCCTCCGCGCCCCAGCGCATCCGCGCCCGGCTCAAACTTTCCCAGGCCGCCTTTGCGGGCCTGATGGGCGTGAGCCTGCGCACGGTGCAGGATTGGGAGCAGGGCCGGCGCAAGCCCAGCGGTCCTGCCGAGGCGCTGCTGCGCATCGCGGAGCAGCACCCGGAAGTGTTTATGAAGTTGGTGTAGCTTGATCGCGTCAGCCACCATCGCAGCGCTCGTCCCGCCCCCCTCTCCCGCCGACGTGCGCGCCCTGGCCGAATTGCTGGTGGACGCGGTGGACTCCGGCGCGGCGGTGAGCTACCTGCCGCCGTTGAGCGTGGAGCAGGCCGAGGACTACTGGCGCGACACCCTGGGCGCGCTGAAGGCCCGCGCCGCCTGCCTGGTGGCGCGCGACGCGGAGGGGATCGTGGGCAGCGTGCAGCTGCACCCGGCCTGGGCCCCCAACCAACCGCACCGGGCCGAGGTCGCCAAGCTGATGGTCCACCGGCGGGCGCGGCGGCAGGGCGTGGCGACGCAGTTGATGCAGGCGGTGGAGGAGCAGGCGCGGGGCGCGGGCTTCACCCTGCTGGTGCTGGACACGAAGCGCGGCGACGGCGCGGAGCAGCTTTACCGGCGGCTGGGCTGGACGGAGAGCGGCGTGATCCCCAACTACGCGCTGAACGCGGATGGGGCGACGCGGCATGATACGGTGGTGTTCTACAAGGAACTCATGTAGGTGAAGTGCGATGCGCCGTGTGAGTCGAGACGCGGTGGACAACGAAGCTTGCTATGACCAACTTGACATGGGGCGGGGGAGTCGTCATCTAATCCGCGCCCGCACATGATTCTGAACCCTGGCATGGTTCCGTTAAGTGCTTGCCAACCGCACGGTTTTTAGCGGTACCATGGTGACGTTCAGACCAACGGTTGGGTGCGGATTAGAAAATTCTGTGCCCGATGAAGCAAACAGGAGTGTGGCTTTGATGCCTGCCAAACCGCCCGCCCCCAAGACCATCGACGCCTACATCGCCGCCTTCCCCCCGGACGTGCAGGCGCGCCTGCAATCGCTCCGGCGGGCGGTGCGCAGGGCCGCGCCGGACGCGGCAGAGACGATCAGCTACGGCATGCCGACCTTCACCCAGGGCGGCAAGTACCTGGTGTACTTCTCGGCCCACAAGCGCCACATCGGCTTCTACCCCGCGCCGCTGGGCGTGGCCGAATTCGAAACCGCCATCGCGCCGTATGCGTTGGGCAAGGGCACCCTGCAATTCCCCCACGACCAGCGCCTGCCCCTGGGGCTGGTCGGCAGGATCGTGAAGTTCTGGGCCAAGCAAAACCGGGCGCGGGCGAAACAGAAAGGCTAGGTCAAGATGACGGCTGTGGACAAATGGCTGGGCGCGTGGGCGGGGCCGAACACGCTGTACTATGAAGGCAAGGAACTGCTCTCGGACGGCACGGCGGAGGTCCGCGCGACGGGGCAAGGCCGCTTCGTCACCCTGACGTACACCTGGGCCTACGAGGGCGCGCCGCAGGAGGGCGTGATCGTCTTCCCCGCGGCGGTGGGCGAGCAGCCCCTGCGCGCGGCCCTGTTCGACTCCTGGCACACGGGCGGCGACCTGATGGTGTTTCAGGTCCTGGAACCGGTGGAGGGGGTGACCCGGCTGAAGGGTTCCTACGGGACGCCGCCCGAGGAGTGGGGCTGGCGCATCGAATTGAGCCAGCCGCAGGCCGGCACCCTACTGATGCGGCACTTCAACATCACACCCGACGGGCAGGAGGAGATTGCGGTGCGGGCGGACTATGGGAGGGGGTGAGGGGAGTTAAAGTACTGTGGTCACCCCAGCCCTCTCCCTCCAGGAGAGGGAGCGCGCGGCGCTGACCACTGACTCCTCTCTCCCAGCGGGAGACCATGGCCCCCGCAGCGAAGCCGAGCGGGGTGGGCGGGGGTGAGGGCGAGTCAGGCGGCCACCCCCCTTCGTCCTTCGTCGCGCTCTTAGCTCAGCGCCTGCGCCAGATCCCCGATCAAATCATCCAACTCCTCGATCCCCGCCGAGATGCGGATGCAGCCGTCGCCGATGCCGAGGGCGAGGCGCTGCTCCGGCGTCAGGGCGCGGTGCGAGGCGTGCGCGGGGTAGCTCGCCAGCGTCGCCACGTCGCCCAGCGAGGCGATGCGCTGGATAAGGTGCAGGCGCTCCAGGAAGGCGAAAGCTTCGGCGCGGCCCGCATCCCGAAGGTCGAAGGCCAGCATGGCCCCAAAGCAGCCGGGGCGCAATAACGCCGCCGCCAGCGCGTGGTCGGGGTTGGCGGGCAGGCCGGGGTAGTGGACGTGCGCGACGCGCGGATGCTGGTCCAGCCATTGCGCCAGGCCCAGGGCATTGCGGTTCTGCTCGCGGACGCGAAGGGGCAGGGTGCGCAGGCCGCGCAGGGCCAGGTAGGCGTCGAAGGGCGACAGGTTGCTGCCGTGCAGTTGGCGCGTCTTGCGCACGGCCAGCGCGCCGGCCTCGGTCGCGGCGACGACCACGCCCGCCAGCACGTCGCCGTGCCCGCCGATGTACTTGGTGGCCGAGTGCGCCACGAAGCTCGCGCCCAGGGTTAGCGGCTGGATGAGATAGGGCGTGGTGAAGGTGGAGTCGATGACGCTGTTTACACCGGTGGCGTGGGCGTGTTCCAGCAGGGCGCGCGCATCGGCCACGCGGCTGAGGGGGTTGGAGACGACTTCAAACAGCAAGGCCCCGCCCGCGGGCGGCGCGTGCAGGGCCTCGGCCACGGCCTCGGTGTCACGAATGTCCACCCAGCGCACATCCAGCGCCGACTGCGATTGCATCTGCTTGACGAGCGTTTGCGTCGCGCCATACAGCTCGGTAGCGGCGACGAGCTTGCGCGGCTGGCCGTCCAGCGCGCAATGCAGGGCGGCGTGCACGGCCGCCATGCCGGAGCTAAAGCTGGCCGCGCCCGCGCCGCGCTCCAGCGCCGTCATGGCGTTCTCGAACGCTTCCTGGGTTGGCGCGGCGTTGCGCGAATAGACGTACCCGGCCTCCACGCTGCCCAGCGCGGCGTCGAGCGTCTCCATGTCGGCGTGGCTCCAGCCGGAGGCGGTGACGATGGGCGGGTTGGAGGGCGCGCCGGGGCGGGTGACGGCCTGGCCGGCGTGGACGGCGGTGGTGTGGGGGGAGGGCATGGGAGAAGTCCAGGAAATAGGGGAAATGCGGGAAATAGAAGGAAATCGGGTCGAGCGGATTATATAATGAAGCCTGGCCAGCGCGGCCGGGCACTGACTCCCCTCTCCTTGAGGGAGAGGGGGCGGGGGTGAGGGAGAGCGGCAGGTCTTAAATAGCGAGAGCCGGGGACGCCGACCCCGGCTCTCTCAAGGAGGAGAAGAAGAGTTTTAAAATGCCCTTCTATGCATAAGATATCATAGATAGAATTACGTAACTTGCCCACAACCCTACGCGAACCCTACGGAATCCCTACGCTCTAACCGCTGTTGAACGCAGGATTAGAACATATAGACTATACTGGCCGGCAACGGTTAGTAAACGGGTTGCGGCGATAATGGGCCGTATTCCCAGCGGTTGAAACCCGCCGCAACGTAAGCCCAAAGCCCGCCTTCGCGGGCTGGCAGCAAGCGGCTGAAGGCGGCGAAGGCCGAGAGTTGGGCATTTGGTTGGCGCGGGCTTGCCCGCGTAGCGAAGCGGTGAGGGTTCCATCCGCCGGCCACCTACAGCAGGAGTCATCGCATGCTGGATTCGACGCTAGACGACCTCGCCATCCGCACCGAAGCGCTCGGCCGCATCTACAAGGTGCGCGGCGGCAAGAAGAGCGAGCCTAAGGAGCGCATGGCCCTGGCCGACGTCACCCTGGCCGTGCCGCGCGGCGAGTTCTTTGGACTGCTGGGCCCCAACGGCGCCGGCAAGACCACCCTCATCAAAATCCTCACCACCCTGCTGGCGCCCAGCACCGGCCGCGCCTTCGTGGCCGGGCACGACGTGATGACCCACGCCCATCTCGTCCGCCCGCGCATCAACATGGTCAGCGGCGGCGAAAGCTCCGGCTACGGCCTGCTGACCGTGCGCGAGAACCTGTGGATGTTCGGGCAGTTCTACGGCATGGACACGCGCACCACCCTGCGCCGGATTGACGAACTGCTGGAGATCGTGGGCCTGAAGGACCGCGCCCACACCAAGTCGTCCGATCTCTCCACTGGCCTGCGCCAGAAGATGAACATCGTGCGCGGCTTCCTGACCGACCCGGACGTGATCTTCCTGGACGAGCCGACTCTGGGGCTGGACGTGGGCGCCAGCCGCGAGGTGCGGCAGTTCGTGCGCGACTGGGTGGCCGCCCAGCCGAGCCGCACCCTGCTCCTCACCACCCACTACATGGCTGAGGCCGACGAGCTGTGCGACCGGGTGGCCATCATCAACGCCGGGCGCGTGCTGGCCTGCGACTCGCCCGCGAACCTGAAGCGCCGCCTCCAGCGCGAGGCCCTGTTCCACCTGGACGTGACGCCCCTGCCGGAGAACGGCGCGGAGCCGGGCGCGCTGGGCGCCATCCACGCGCTGCCGGGGGTGCGCCAGGCGGTGCACCAGCCCGGCGACGGGCAGTCGGCACTGGAGCTGATCCTCGACGCCGACGAGGCGCTGGCCGGCGTGATCGCCGCGCTGACCGCCCACAACGCCCACCTGCTCAACCTGCAAAAGCGCGAGCCGACGCTGGAAGACGTGTTCGTGGATTTGGTGGGGCACAGCATGGCGGAGGCGGAGAAGAGCGGGGGATAAAGGGCGGGGGACTCAAGGGAACTGAGGGGACTCAGGGGAATCAGGATGATTGTGATCGAGGCACGGAAGGCAGTGGGGACTCAGGGGACTCAGCGGGACAAGGGGGAAGGCGGCGCCTGGTCCGAAGTCAAGGCTGCCGGGGAACGGCGTCCCCTGAGGCCCTTGAGTCCCCCGAGTCCCCTGGAATGGAGCGCGCGATGTCTCTAGCAGCCACGTCGTCTACCAGTTCTCCCCGCGCCACCGGCGCCCGCCTGTTCGTCAAGACCGTGCTGGCCCGCGCCTACCCGCGCATCGTCGGGCAGCAGCGCGAGAAGGCGTGGATCTTCTTCGAGACCTTCCTGCCGTTTGTGGCAATGGCAGGCTACGTGTTCGTCTATCGCGCCATGCAGGCCCCCGAGCAGTACATCGGCTTCGTCGTCATGGGCGGGGCGATGACGGCTTTCTGGATGAACGTGCTGTGGAGCATGTCGGCCCAGCTGTATTGGGAGAAGGAGACCGGCAACCTGGCACTGTACATCATGGCCCCCAACTCGATGATGGCCATCCTGCTGGGGATGGCGCTGGGCGGGCTGTTCGCCACCACCCTGCGCGCCGCCGTCATCCTCGTCCTGGGCGGCTGGCTGTTCGCCGTGCCGTTCAGCGTCCTCAGCTTCGCGCAGCTCTTCGCCGTCTTCGCGCTGACGATGACGGCCCTCTATGGCCTGGGGATGCTGATGGCCTCGCTGTTCCTGCTGTTTGGCCGCGACGCCTGGCAGGTGGTGAACATGCTGCAGGAGCCGGTGTACTTTCTGGCCGGCTTCTACTTCCCGGTGCGCAGCTTCGGCTTCGCCGTCGCCCTGGCCGCCTCGGTGCTGCCGCTGACCCTGGGGCTGGACGCGATGCGCCAGCTCGTCTTCGAGACCGGCCCGACCCTGGGCTTCCTGCCCGTCTCCGCCGAGATTGCCATCCTGGCCGCGCTGGCGGTGCTGTTCGTCGCCGCCGCGCGCTGGTGGCTGCGGGTGGTGGAGCGGAAGGCGGTGCGGGAGGGGACGCTGACGGACCGGCGGCGGTGAGGCCGGAGGGGTTGGGGACCTGGGGGACTCAAGGGACAGAGGGGACTCAGGGGCCGTGAGGGCGGGTAAGGTGGACTGGGCATACATTAGCGAGAGCCTCGAGGGACTCAGGGGACAGAGGGGACCCAGGGGCAAGGCGCCGATGTGGGGGGATAGGGCCTGAAATGCCGAGGGACTTGGGGGACTCAGGTGACTCAAGGGAGGCAACGGATGGGGAGCTATCAGTATGGTGGCAGGGGAACGCGGACCTTTCAGAAGCTGCCGGGTTATCGCACCCTGGCGGCCTGGCAGGCGGCGAGTGATCTGAGCTTCATGATCAGCCAGTTGGCCGGGCGGATGGGGCCGGCGCATTGGCGGTTGGCGAACCAGATGCGGGGCGCCGCCATCAGCGCGCCGGGCAACATTGCCGAGGGCTACTGCTCGGGCACCCTGCCCAACTACATTCGCTATTGCAACCACGCCCGCGGCTCCCTGGGCGAATTGGGCAGCTACCTGCAAGACTGCGAGCGCGAGGGGCTGCTGGCTGGCGATGAGTTAGCTCGTTACATCAAGCAGTATGGCGACGCCAGCTACTTTCTGGACCGGCTGGTTCAAGCCCTCGTACAGAAAGAACGAAATGGGCCGAGCGACCAGCCCTTTGCCGTGCGCGAGGCTCCCGCTGACTATGCCATCCCTGAGCCGGATTGGCGAGAGCAACTCGGCGATTGGGCGCCCCAGAACGCCAACGTGCCAGCAGACCAGCCCGCGTCAAGCCAGCCCGCCAACGCGGTCAACCCTTGAGTCCCTTGAGTCCCTTGAGCCCCCAGTCCGGAGAGCATCCCCGTGTTGCGAACCCCTGTGTCCCCTGAGTCCCCTGAGTCCCCAGGATTGGAGGCGCCCAGATGCTAAGCTCGCTTCGTCGTTCATTCGTTCCCGCCGCCTGGCTCGGCTGGCAAGTCGAAAGCAACTGGACCGACCCGTTCCTGTTCTTCGTCTTCTCTGTGCTCAAGCCGGTCGCCAGCGTGCTGATCCTGGTCTTCATGTACCGGGCCGTGTCGCAGGCCGGCGCGGGCGACCCGATCTACGCCTACATCTACCTGGGCAACACCTTCTACATCTACGTCGGCGCGGTGATGGCGGGCGCGTCCTACTCGATCCTGGACGACCGCGAGCGGTATCGCGTGCTCAAGTATCTGTACGTCGCGCCCATCAACATGCCGCTCTATCTGTTTGGACGGGCGGTGGCGCGGTTTGTCACCGGCACCCTGGCGGTGGTCATCACCCTGGCGGCGGGCGTGGCCTTCTTCGGCGTGCCGATTGACCTGGCCGCGGCGGATTGGCCCCTGTTCGGCGCGGCGCTGGCGCTGGGCGTGCTGTGCCTGGCCTGCATGGGCATCATCATCGGCGGGTGGACCATGACCATCCGCAACGAGCCGTGGTTCATCGGCGAGGGCGTGGCGGCGGCGCTGTACCTGTTCAGCGGCGCGATCTTCCCCATCACCATCCTGCCCAGCTTCTTGCAGCCCATCGGCTTCGCGCTGCCGATGACCTATTGGCTGGAGCTATTGCGGCGGGCGCTGCTGGGGCCGGGCGCGGCGGCCTTCCCCACCCTGGCCGCGTTCTCCAACGCGCAGTTGTTCGGCATCCTGGCCGCCATCACGGCCGTGTTCGCGGTCGTGGCGGCGTTCGCGTTCCGCTACTTCGACCGGCGGGCGCGCGAATTGGGGCTGCTGGACGCGCAAAGTAACTTTTAATTCAACTTCCTTATGACCAATTCTGAATCCGATGGTATTGCCGCCTCCCCGCCCGGCAGCGCGGGTCCGCCAATGGCGGCGCTGTGGAAGGCCGCCACCTGGAACCAGTTTGGCGCCGCGATTGACATGCTGGCCGATGCCATGCGCGCCTGCCCGGATGAGTTGTGGCGCTTCCGGCTGTGGCCCCCGCCCGCGGAGGGCCGCGGGTGGTTCCGCTTCCCGGAGTTCTCCGAGTTCTGGTACCTGGCCTATCACGCGCTGTTCTGGCTGGACCTGTACCTGACGGGTGCGGAGGAAGGCTTTGTGCCCCCGGCCCCGTTCCTGCTGATCGAGCAGGACGAGCACGGCCCCGTGCCCGAGCGGGTCTATACAAAGGAAGAACTGCTGGGCTATCTGGCCGAGTGCCGCCAGCGCTGCCAGGCGGCGATTGAGTCCCTGAGCGATGCGGATGCCCAGCGCCGCTGCGCCTTTGCCTGGGGCGAGGTAAGCTACGCCGAACTGCTGCTCTACACCCTGCGTCACGTCCAGGAGCACGCCGCGCAGTTGAGCCTGGCGCTGGGCCAGCAGACGGGCTACCAGCCGGGCTGGGAGGCCTCGGCCTGATGTACGATACCGCGCTCAGCATTGAGCAGGCGCTGACCCAGTTGCACGAGCAGCCCGCGCGCCTGGCGGCTCTCACCGCTGGCCTGCCGCCCGCCCAACTGCACGCCCGCCCCGCGCCCGACGAGTGGTCGCTCAACGACATCCTGGCCCACCTGCGCTCGTGCGCGGACATGTGGGGGCAGGCCATCGCCACGATCCTGGCCGAAGACCACCCGACCTTCAAGGCCGTCAACCCCGTCACCTGGATGAAGCAAACGAACTATCCCAGCCTGAAGTTTCGCCCCTCGCTGCGCGCCTTCACCCGCCAGCGCGCCGAGCTGCTGGACGTGCTGCGGCCCCTGCCGCCCAAGGCCTGGGCGCGGGCCGCCACCGTCACCGGCGCGGGCCGGCCCATCGAGCGCACCGTGCTGAGCTATGCCCAATGGCTGGCCAACCACGAGCGGTCGCACCTCAGGCACATTCAGCGCAGCGTTGTGGCGCTCAAAGGATAGGGCAATTCCGCAGCCGCTGCTGGTCTTTGGAGGACGCATGTTGGTTGATACGCAGGAATGGATGTGCTAAGCATTGACCACGACACCGCCCGCCGCTACATCCTCGGCAAGCAGGGCTTGTGGCCCGGCCGCCGCTGGCGCGGCCGGCGCGGCACGGCCCAGGCCATGCGCGCCATGGAGTACCTTCAGCTCGACCCGCTGCAAATCGTCGCCCGCAGCCACGACCTGACCCTGCACAGCCGCGTCCTCGACTACGCCCCCGGCCTGTGGGAAGACCCCACCTACCGCAAGCGCCAGTTCTTCGACTGGGGCGGCTGGCTGGCGGTGCGGCCGATGGACGAACTGCCGCACTGGCGTGTGGTGATGCGGCGCGAGGGAGAATCCTACGCGCGCCTGCGCGACACGGCCCGCGAGCACGCCGACGCCATCGTGGAGATGCGGGCCCTCTTGCGCGAGCGCGAGACTGTCCGCAACCGCGACTTCGAGATGGCGGCCCGCACCCGCACCAACAATTACCGCGGGCGCAAGGACAGCGCCCTGGCCCTCTACTACCTGTGGCGCACCGGCGAGGTGATGACCCACCACCGCGAGGGCTTCGAGCGCGTGTACGCCCTGACCGAGGCCGTCGCCCCGGGGGAGCTGATCCGCGAGAGCGACGAGGCCGCGACCGACCGCTTCCTGATCACGAAGGACGTCAGCTTCTCCGGCCTGTCGCGCATGGCGCGCACCTCGGACTCGTACTGGCGCGGCGTGCCGTTCGACGACGGGCTCAAGCGCACCCTGGCCGGACTGCTGGCCGATGGCGAGCTGATCGAGGTGCGGGTGGAGGGCTGGAAGCACACCCAACTGGCGCTGGGCCGCGACGAAAAGCTATTGCGCGACCTGGGCGCCGGGCGCGTGCCCAAGGCCTGGAAGCCCCTGGACGGCACGACCACCGGCGAGGCCGTCTTCCTGGCCCCGCTCGATCCCGTCAGCGCGCGCGGGCGGGCCAAGGACCTGTTCGGCTTTGACTATGTGTGGGAGGTGTACAAGCCGGAGCACCAGCGCAAGTACGGCTACTATGCGCTGCCGGTGCTGTGGGGCGACCGGCTCGTCGGGCGCTTCGACAGCAAGCTCGACCGGACGACCAACACCTTCGTCATCCTGGGCCTGTGGCTGGAGGACAAGGCGCTGGGCAAGGACGAGGCCTTCGCGGAAGCGCTGGGACGCGGCTTCGCGCGCTTCGTCCGCTTCCTGGGCGCGGACCGGCTGAACGCCAAGGCCATCCGCGAGCCGCTGTTGCGGCGCACGGTGGGCAAAGGCGTTGTCATCTAATCCGCACCCGCTCGTGATTCTGAACCCAGGCGTGATCCCGTTAAAGCGCGGGCACCCGCACGGTTCTTAACGGGACCGTGCTTGGAATCAAGCGACCGGCTGGGCGCGGATTAGATGACGACAAGCACGAACTTGACGTGGCGTCAGGGTCGTGTCGTTGACGAGCGACTCAGGGTTATAATCGTTCGCATGATTGACTTCAAAGCTTACGCCGAATTGATCGTCCACGTTGGGCTGCGCCTGCGGCCGGGGCAGCGCCTGTTCATTGGCCCGAACACCCCGCCCGCCGCCGCGCCGCTGGTGCACGCCGTGGCCGAGGCCGCCTATGCCGCCGGGGCGCGCTGGGTGGACGTCGTCTGGTACGACCCGCAGATGGCGCGGCTGCGCGTCCAGCATGCGCCGGGCGATGCGATTGACGAATACCCGGCCTGGATCGGCGCGGCCACCAGCGAGTACTCCAGCCGCGGCGATGCCCTGTTGACCCTCACCGGCGAAGACCCCGACCTGATGCGGGGACTGGACCCGGCCCGCGCCGGGCGGGCACAGCAGGCGCGGGCGCGCGGGCAATTGGCCCTGTCGGAAGCGATTGCGGCCAACCATATGAACTGGTGCGTGGCGGGTTGCCCCATGCCGGCCTGGGCCAGCAAGGTCCTGCCCGACCTGCCGCCCGAGGCGCGCGTGGGCGAATTGTGGCGGCTGATCGCCCAGATCTGCCGGCTGCACCTGCCGGACCCGGTGGGGGCCTGGAACGCGCACGTGGCCGACCTGACGGCCCGCGCCCGCCACCTGACCGCGCGGCGCTACACCGGCCTGCACTTCGAGGCGCCCGGCACCGACCTGCGCGTGGGCCTGCCGCCGGGGCACGTCTGGCACGGCGGCGAGCTGGCGAGCGCGAACGGCATCACCTACACCCCCAACCTGCCCACCGAAGAAGTGTTCACCCTGCCCGACCGGGCGCGGGTGGACGGCACGGCGCGCGCCACCCTGCCCCTCAGCTACGCCGGCAGCCTGATCGAGCACTTCAGCGTGACGTTCAAGGACGGGCGCGTGACGGGCCTGAGCGCGGAGAAGAACGAGGCCGCCCTGCGCAAGATCGTGGAGACGGACGAGGGCGCGGCGCGGCTGGGGGAGGTGGCGCTGGCGGCGGCGTCGTCGCCGGTGGCGAGGGCCGGGCGGCTGTTCTACAACACGCTGTATGACGAGAACGCCGCCAGCCATCTGGCGCTGGGCCACGCCTACCGCTTCACCCTCCAGGGCGGCGAGACGATGAGCGCCGAAGACTTCATGGCGGCGGGCGGCAACTCCAGCGCCGCGCACGTGGATTTTATGATCGGCTCGGCGGCGATGGACGTCTACGGCATCTGCGAGGACGGCGTGGAGGAGCCGCTGATGAAGCAGGGCGAGTGGGCGTTTAGCGCAGACTGATCCGGCCCAGCATCTCCATCGTCGCGGCCACCGTTTGCGCCTGCTGGGCTTCGGGGCTGATCGCCGCCGCGTTATCGCCGGATTGCGACCCGTAACGCCCGAACTGCGCGTGATTGCCGCCCTCGATGGGCACCCACAGGGTGCTGGGCGGCAGTTGGGGGACCGCCGCCAACACGTCGCTGGGCGTGGCCAGGCCGTCCAGCGTGCCATAGACCGAGACCACGGCCAGGGCGCGCCCGCTCAGGTCGGTGCCTTCCGGCGGGTAGGCCGCCCACAGCGCCAGCCCCTGCACCGCGTCGGGGTGATCGTCGACGAATTGAGCCGCCGCGACCCCGCCCAGCGAGTGCCCACCCACCGCCCACGCGCCAATCTCGGGATAGGCCGCCTTGACCGCTTGCGCGGCATTGCCATTGAAGAACGCCAGCCGCAGCGGCATCGGCACGATGACGACCAGATACCCCTGGGCGGCGATGGCGCGCGCGGCGGGGGCATAGGCCCACGCGTCCACGCGCGCGCCGGGGTAGAGCACCAGGCCCACGCGCGGCGCGGCGCCCACCGGCGTGAAGACCAGCCACCGGCCGGTTTCCACCTGCACCGCCGCGTCGCTCTCCAGCGCGGCCAGCGCCGCCGGCTCCGGGCCAGGGCCGATGAGCGCCCAGCCCACCGCGCCCGCCACGAGAAGGGCGAGGAGCAGCGGGATGAGCAGCAGCCAGCGTTTGCGATTCATAAGGGGTTGCGGCTCGCGGGTCTTTTCGTCAACGGATGAAGCGGATACTACGGATAGAGGGCGGATTCAACCTTCATCTGGACGATCACGGCCTACGCGATCTTGCTTTGAACGGGCCACCTTAGGCGGCGGCCTCTCGGGGACCTGCCATCCCATAGTGCCGCCCAGTGCGGCAACGATTACCACGAGTATCCACGATACGTCTGAAGTGTCGTATCGGACAGGATAACTAGCGGTGCGTCACCGGCAAGAACAGCCGCTGTCCAATCCATAACATGAATTGAAACGTGTTGTTGAGCGTCTCCAGTTCTGGCGTGCCAGCGATCTGCGCCAGGAGGGGCAGTTCGACGCCACGCGTGGCCGTGGGCGCGACCGTAGCGGTGACGACAATGGTCGCTGGGCCGCTGTGCGCCGGGAGCGTGCCCAGGTTCCAGATGAGCGGGTTGGTGCTGGCGGGCGGCGCGCTGGCCGATACGAAAGTCAAGTCCGCCGGAAGGGTAAGCGTCAGTGTGGGCGTGTGGGACGCGGCGCCGCCCTGGTTCTCATAGACCAAGTCGAAGACAACACTATCGCCAGGCATCGCGGACGCCGCGCCGCCGGCCGTAATCCCGGCATCGGGGAAGGTTGAGCCAACGGTGACCTCATCCAGATTGGCCCAGGTGGAGGACGTTCCTCCGCTTACGTTCAAGCTCACAGACAGCGTCACGGTCTCGCCCGCCCAGGCAGAGAGGTCGGCGGTAGCATGGGTCCACAGTGCGGCAGGACTGGTGGCGGTGAAGACGGGCGTTGCCTCCACGCCGTCGTCAATCCAAGCGGTAAGGAAGTTGGCGCCGCCAGGCGCGCCCAATAGCTGATACATGAATGACAGGCTGGGCGACTGCAAGCCAGCCAGGTTGACGACCTGCGCGGCGCTGACGCTGCCCGTCTGCGCTTCGACCGGTGAAGTCGTGTGATGCAGCAGGCAGTCGTCGCCGCGCCAGAGGAAGTGCGCGCGGCCCACCCCGTCCACCGCCAGCGCCTGGGCCGGCTGGTTCAGGTCGTCAGTCACTGTCCAACCGAGCCAGTGCGAGGGGCGGTTGAGGTCCGGCGCCAGGAAGTAACCCAGCATAGCATCGTGCCACCAGGTGATATGCAGCCGGTCCCCGGCATCCAGCGCCAGGCTCATCCCGGTGATGGCGGGCGCGCTCACCGGCGTGGGGAGTGGTGCCATCCACTGTCCGCTGGCCGAGCGTTGCCGATAGTAAAGGTTGCTGCCGGACGCGGCCCAGGCGACGTGCAGGCGCCCGGCACCGTCGGCGGCGAATCCGAAGTCCACCAGGTCCCCCGCTGGCTCCGTGATGCGCTGCGCGGCCAGCCACCCGCCGCCCGACTGCGTGGTGTAATACAGGGCTGCGGTCCCATTGTTCAGGTTCTGCCACACGACGTGCGCGCGCCCGGCGGGGTCCAACTGGATCACGGGATAATTCGAAAATCCCGCCCCCTGCGACACGTTCTGCGCGCCCCCCCACACGCTGCCCGCGGGCAGGCGGCGCACGAAGATCTGGCCGTCCTCCGGCCAGGCGACAAACACCGTGCCATGGGCATCCACGGCGGCGGACATGGGGAAAGGCCACGAGCCGCTGTACGCGCCGCCGACATCCAGGATGTCCCCGCCAAGCCACGCCCCGCCGGTCGTGCGATAGATATGGACGAGTTCGTCCCGGTGGGACACCATGAAGACGTGCACAACGCCGTTGGGCGCAAGAACGAGCGAAACCGTCTCCGCCTGGTTGATGGGACCGAAGATTAGGCCATAGCCGTTGGTCCAGCCCACGCCTGGAACGTGCTGGAAGTACTTGCCCCAATAACCGGAGGCCCAGGCGACGTGGAAGGTGCCATTCGCGTCCACAGCGCCGCCCAGACCAGCGATTTGGGTGAAGTCTATCGAGGGCGACCCAGGCGCGGCCCAGGCGCCGGCCATAGGCAGTCGGGCGTAGAGGCCGTCCTGGTCCTTGCTCCACACAGCATGGGCCGAACCATCGGGGCCGGCGAAGATGAAGGTCTGCGAATCATCCACGCACCCCTCCACCACATTCTGCGCCTCGGCGACCTGGCCGGCGGATCCAAGCCGCAGACCCGCTGTGCCCGTATGGAGCGCCTCGCTGGTGGTGGTGGCCGACAGGCTGCCGCTCAAGGTCCAGCCAGTGGCCTCAGACCCGCCCGATTCGAAGCCCCAGTTCTGGACCACATTGTCCGGCGGCGGCAGGATGAAGTCGGTGTGGATATCGTCCGGCCCGAGGTAGGTGGTGGCCGGTAGGGTGCCATAGGCGGCCTTGGACCACTGCACGGTGTAGGCGGGGCCAGCGCCGTCCACGTAGCCCGCATACTGGCCATCGGGCTGGCTGGTCGTACCGGCAAAGGCGGCAGGCGTAATCGCGAAGGTGGCGCCCGCCACCGGCGCGCCGCCGTTGTCGCCAACGCGGCCGTGGATGGCCCAAGTGTAGAACGTCGACTGCGCTTCCGCATAGGGCGCCCAGGCTTCGGTGTTGCCCGCCCGGTCGCGGGCCCGCACCTGGAAGGCATAAGCGCTGCCGGGCGTTCCGCCAAATGTGTCGGACGCGTAAGGCGTGTTGAGCAGCCAGTTGACCCAGCCCTGGTCCGGCAGGGCGCGATACTGCACATCGTAGCTGGCAAGGCCGGCGCCGCCTACATCACCCCCAGACCAGGTGACCAGCGTGCCGGCCTTAGTGTACTCATCCAGTGGCAGCAATTGGGCGGCCGGGGGAGTCAGGTCGCTGACCTGCCACTCGCCGTTCCAGTCCAGGCCGGTGTCCGCGAGGGCGTGGATGCTGCCTGTGAACTGGTCGCGGGCGTTCACAGAGGCCGCGACCCAATACCAATTGCCTTGAAAGTAGATGAACTCAATGTACGTGAAAAGCAGGTAGCGCCCGTCTGGCGACCAGCCGTTGGCCCACAGGTCTGATTCTGCCCAGTGGTCCAGTACCACGGTCTGAGCGCCGCCGCTGGCGTGCATGACCATCAGGTCCTGCCACCCATCGCCGTCAAAGTCGGCGTCGTAAGCGATTTGCGTGCCATCTGGCGACCAGACCGGGTTGTTGCTGTAGGGCTGGCTGGAGCGCTGTGCCTGCCCGCTGCCGTTGGCGTTCATGGTCCAGATGCGATAGCCGCCGTTGCGGTAAGAGACGAAGGCGATCTGGGTGCCGTCGGGCGACCAGGCGGGCGAGGCGTTGTACTCACCGTCGTAGGTCAGGCGCGTCTGGCCGCTGCCGTCGGCATTCATGACGTAGACTTCGGCCTTGCCGTCGCGCTGGGCGGTGAAGGCGATCTTGCTGCCGTCCGGCGACCAGGCCGGCAGGGTGTTCGGGCCGTCAGTCGCCGTCAGCCGGGTCTGACCGGAGCCGTCCACGTTCATCACGTAGATTTCGGCTTCGCCATCCCGATAGGAGGCGAAGGCGATGCGGGTGTTGCCGCGGTTAAGACTGGGGAGCACGTCCGGCTCGGCATGATAGGTCAGGCGCTGATGGCTGCCGCCGTCGGGCGATGTGATGTAGATCTCCCAGTTGTTGTCGCGAAAGGACTGATAGACGACGCGGCTGGTGGGGGTGAGGCTGGTGGGATTGACGGCGGCCAAGGCTTGCCCGCCGCCCGCCGGCTGGCTGCCGGGCAAAGGCTCCAACAAGCCAATGTCGTAAATGGGCCGCTCGGGCGGCGGCTCGTCGGCGCGCGGGGCAGCCAGAGATGGGCCTGGGCCAAGCGCAAACGCAGCAGCCAGGGCGGCGAACAGCAGGACGATGCGGTTGTGGGGCATGGCGATTCCCCCTTACAAGCGGCAATGCGGCGTTCAAGGCAACCTAAGCATTCATTCTAAGTAGCCGCCAGCCCCGCGCAAGTGACAAATGTCAGAATCGGCGGTTTCGTCAACGGATGAAGCGGATGTTACGGATAAGGAACAGAATCTTCCGAATCTGCTTCATTCGTTCCATCCGTTGACGAAGGTTTTGACTTCCCCAAACAACCGCGCCAGATCCGCAATCTGAAAGTGCGCGTTCAGCCCGCTGGGGTTGGGCAGCACCCACACCACGCTCCCGGCAAGCGGCTCGGGCTGCCGGCCCAACGCGGCGCGCGGCTGGCCGAACGCCTGCCGGTAGGCGGTGACGCCTAGCACCGCGAGCACGCGCGGGGCATAGCGCTTAACCGTGGCCCGCAGGCGGCGCGCTCCCCTGACCAATTCATCCGGCGATAGCTCATCGGCGCGGGCAGTGGCGCGGCGCACGAGGTTGGTGATGCCGTAGCCCAGCGGCAATAGCTCGCGTTCGTCGTAGGGCGAGAGCAGGCGCGGGGTGATGCCGGCCGCGTGCAGCGCCGGCCAGAAGCGGTTGCCCGGCCGCCCAAAGTGATGGCCGATGGCGGCGGTGTACAGCCCCGGATTGATGCCGCAGAACAGCACCCGCAGCTCCGGCGCGATCACGTCGCGGACGGTTTTGTCCTTGGCGGCTTCGAGGTCGGCGCGGGTGGGTTTGGGGATCACGCTGGCTCATACCGCAGCGGCCCGCCGATCCGCAGGGTGTGGCCGTCCAGGTCCTGCACCCGCATCTCGCGCACGCCCCAGGGCCGGTCGCTGGGCGGCTCGGCGATGGTGGCGCCCCGCGCGGCGTACTCGGCGTGCAGCCGGTCCACTTCGGCGGCGCTCTCCAGGTCGAGGTACAGCCACATGCCGGGGCCGCCCTGCTCCTGGTGGGCCAGCATCAGCACCACGTGGCCGCGCATCACCTGGGCCAGGGTGGGCGGCGCGCTGGTGGCGGAGAACCCGGCCTGCTGGGTCCACGTCCAGCTCAGGCTGAAACCGAGCGTCTCGGTGTAATAGCGCAGGCTGGCGGGCAGGTCGGCCACATTCAGGATGGGCCGCCCGCCGATGAACTCGACGCGGGCCGGGTCGCTCTCCGGGTGGGCGTGGTGGTGGGGATGGGCGTGGCTGGGGTCGTGATCGTGGGAGTCAGTCATAGCGGCGCATTGTAGCACCGCCGGGGGGCGGCATCCATTCACCTTCAAGAACTAAATTGACGTGGCATCCGAGTTGCGTTTCTAATCCGCGCCCAGGCGTTGGCCTTGGCTTCAACGTGGTTCCGCCAAAAATCGTGCGGTGGAAGGCTATTTAACGGGACCCTGATTGGGATCAGGATCACGCGTGGGCGCGGATTAGAATTGGCACCCCCTGCAGCCACCCCGCCTGCCCGCGCTGCGTTCGGTGCTAGAATC
>CAZCEC010000084.1:0-27283 GCA_964497615.1 uncultured Anaerolineales bacterium
TCCAGCGTCGCCACACCCTCACCGTAAAACTCGAAGATGCGGCCCAGGCCGTTGCGCACACCGCGCCGCCGCAGAAGCTCCAAGATGACATCCTTGGCCTGTACCCAGGGTTGCAGCTCGCCCCGGAGCTCGACGCCCACCACGCGGGGCGTCTCAAACTCGAACGGTTGACCCGCCATGCACATGGCGACGTCCAAGCCGCCGGCGCCAATCGCAATCATGCCGACCGCGCCCGACGTGGTCGTATGGCTATCGGCCCCGATGAGGACCTCGCCTGGCCGGGCAAAGCGCTCGACATGCACATAGTGGCAGATGCCGTTGCCGGGCCGGGAGTAATGGATGCCATGGCGCGCGTCAAAGGCCTGCAGGAAGCGGTGGTCGTCGGGGTTCTTGAAGTCCAACTGGATCATGTTGTGATCCACATATTGCACCGCCAGCGGCACGGCCACCCGCTCCAGGCCCAGCGCCTCAAACTGGAGTGTCGCCATGGTGCCGGTGGCATCCTGTAGCAGGGTCTGATCCACCCGCACGGCGATTTCGTGCCCCACCTGGAGCCTGCCCCGTTCCAGGTGGGCCCGCAGGATCTTCATGGTCAGGTTGTCAGGCATTCGGCTCTATCCTTTGCCCCCGCTCATGCCGGCGAGACTCGCAGGTGGTCGGCCTCCTGGAGCACCTTGGCGATCTCTGTTGCCTGCCGGATCAGTTGGTGGGTGTAGCCCCACTCGTTGTCATACCAACTCATCACTTTCACCAGGTCGCCATCTACCACGCGGGTCAAATCTAGGTCGACGATGGCCGCATGCGAGTCCTGTACGATATCGGCCGAGACGATCGGGTCGCTGGTAACACCAAGCACACCCGCATAGCGCTCACTCGCCGCCTCTTCCATGAAGATCCGGTTGACTTCTTCGACGCTCGTCTTGCGCGCTGTGAGCAGGGTAATGTCGGAAATGGAACCGACCGGCACGGGGACACGCAGGGCCACACCATCGAATAGGCCTGTGTATTGGGGCAAGGCCTTGGTCGTCGCGACCGCCGCCCCGGTCGACGCCGGGATTATGCTGGCGGCGGCGGCCCGGCCCCGCCGGTACTTCTTGTTGGGCGCGTCCACGAGCGATTGAGAGGCGGTGTAGGCATGGACCGTGGTCATGATGGCCTTGATGATCCCGATGCGGCGCCCGATGACTTCAATCACGGGCGTGATCGAGTTGGTGGTGCAGCTGGCGCATGACAGTATTCGCGGCAGGCCGCCTTCCGGACGGTTGACACCATGGATGACGGTGTCCACGTCGCCACCGCTGGCCGGCGCGGATAAGATAACGTAGCCCGCGCCGGCCCCAATGTGTTTCGAGAGGTCCTCGCGTTTGGTGAAGACGCCGGTGCACTCCAGCACGATGTCCACGCCCAATTTGGCCCAGGGGAGGTGCGCCGGGTCTTTTTCGTGGAAAGCGGGGTAGCGCTTACCGCCGATGATCAGATCGTTACCGTCGGTTTCAATGGCCTGGCCATATCGGCCATAGACGGTGTCGTAGCGCAGCAGATAGGCGAGGTTGTCGATCGGGGCGATATCATTGATCGCAACGAGCTCCAGTTGGGGCGTGTCCAGCACGACCTTTAGGGCGGCTCGACCGATGCGTCCCAAGCCATTGATCGCAATCTTTGCCATACGTTTCCTTCCTTTCTATCCCTTCACCACAGACGGTCATCGCACGCAGGCTCGGATGAGTTAGGTGCCCGCTGCCTGGTCAGAGGGCAGGGGCTCGGCGGCCTGTTTATCGTTGAGTGCCACCATCAATCGGTCAAAAGCGGAAACAAAGGCCGCCACGCCTTCATCTTCAAGTTGTTGTGTCGCCCTATTCAGGTCAATGCCCAGAGATGCCAAGTTATGCAAGGCTTGCTGGGCGGCCGCCGCACCGCGTTCCAGCGTTTTCTCCGGGTGTCCATGGTCGCGATAGGCGTCCAGTGTTTCAAGGGGGACCGTGTTGATCGTATCGGCGCCAATGAGGGCTTCGACATATTTGATATCGCTATAGGCCGGATTTTTCGTGCTGGTGCTGGCCCACAACAAGCGCTGCGGGCGCGCGCCCTGGCTGGCCAGCCGCTTGAAGCGCGCACTGCCGAACAGGTCGTGGTAAATCTGGTAGGCGACCTTAGCGCTGGCAATGGCGACCTGACCCTGCAGGCGGGCGGCAGCAGCAGCTTCAGGGCCGGCTGCCATCACAATCTTATCCAGCATGGGGTCAATAAGCACGTCAATGCGGCTGAGGAAGAAGCTGGCGACCGAAGCAACGTTCTCCAGGCGCTGCCCCTTGGAGGCCCGGGCTTCCAGCCCGGCGATATAGGCCTCCACCACCTCTCGATAGCGGGGCAGACCGAACAGCAGCGTGATATTGACGTTGATGCCTTCCCCCGTGAGTTGCCGAATTGCTGGCAGCCCCTCGCGCGTGGCCGGCACCTTGATCATCGCGTTGGGACGGTCCACGAGCGACCACAGCCGCCGGGCCTCTGCAATGGTGCCGTCGGTGTCACGGGCCAGCGCCGGCGACACCTCCAGGCTGACAAACCCATCCCGCTGGTCCCGGTCGTAAGTCGGCCGCAAGAGATCCGCCACTCGCCGGATATCGTCTACGGTTAGCAACTCGTAGATCCTGTTGCTTGATGTCCCTTTCAGGCTCAATGCCCGGATGGCCGCATCATAGTCACGGCTCTTCGCAATGGCTTTCTCAAAGATCGATGGGTTCGAAGTAACACCGCTGACGCCATCGGCTTCGATCAAGTGCTGAAGCGCACCGGAGGTAATTGTTCCCCGGCGGATATAGTCCATCCAGATGCTCTGGCCAAACGCCTCCAGAACCAATAAGGGGTTCTGTTTCGATTTTCTTTCAATTGTCGTTGTTGTCTGCATGGCGAACGCTTTCCTCAAATGGCTGATCACGCGTGTGAGTCTGCTCGACGGGTCAGCGCCGGCTGGCGAAGCCGTGCGCAAGGTATTGCCCATGTCGCTATTGATGAGTCGCACAGCACGGGCATTTCTTACCTGACGAAATCCTCGGACCGGCGAAGATAGCTCGTGCCTGGCCGCCCGAACGAAGCTGAGACCGGTACGTCGCTCCGGCAGCGTCCGGAAAAGCATGTGCCGTGACAGGGAGACCTAACGTAGCGCGAGACGGCCGCCGGCCACCCGCCGCACAACGTGTTCAATCTATGCCGTTTCCCACCGCCGCCCGCACCGGTTAATCGTCGCGGGTATTCAGACTTTTCATGGCGTTTTCATACAGATCGCCCGGTACTCGATGCAAATTCGATTATTCATGTCCTAAAGTTGAGGCAGGGAGGCATCCCATGACGACGACGACGAAGCCATCCAGCCTTTCTCTCTGTCCCGTGCTGCTTGACCCAACGCCGCCTCGCTTTCGGCGCGGCGACTTGGTCGTAATCGCCGACGCGCAGCCCCTGGTCTGTGTCGTACTCGAGGAGACCAAAGATGGCCTCCTACGCCTCAGCCGCGCGGCGTGTCCAGAGTTGCACTTCTTAGCCAGCCTTACCGAAGTGCATCACTTATCTACTTGGCTGCTGACCCATAGTTCGCTCGGTGGACTGCCAACTACACGCGGCAGGGATAACCCACTGAGGACACCGATCGCGCGCGACGCGTCTCTGTAGCCGCTCAGTTTCTTCCTTGAATCGCAGCGACATTGATCGCCTCGTCGAGGCTCTCTTTAACACTGCGTAGAGCCATGGTTTCGCTCGGGCGAGGACAGCTTGCGCGGACACCCCGACATCATCCGTGACGCGCTCGACAAGCAAGTTGGAGGTCGAAGTCATATGAATAGCGTAGGGATAGCGGCGCAGCGCAACAGCCAGGCGTGGGTGCGCGACCTCAGCAGTGGCGGCGAGGTCCAGGCCATCGCGGTCGGCGAGCTCAGCACTCTCTTGCACTGGGCGGCGCTCTACACCCTGAGCCGCTCGGTTGCAGCGGGACCCGCCTTGCCGCCGGCACAAGCGGAGCAGATCGCCGAGACGAGCTCCCGCGAATCGATAGTGGCTATCTTGAAACGGTTGCCGGAACTGAGGCCGGAAAGCCGGTTTTCGACCTGGGCCTACAAATTCGTCGTTCGACGTACGCTGGCGGCTGCACGCGCGGCACGCAGCGAGCAGCCGTTGCCCCGGGATGTAGACAGCCCAACAAGGGAAGGAGACAGTCCATGCTGACACAGGCGAGTCAAGTAACGCCTAACCTGCCCATAGTTCCCCGGAATCGGCCTGCCATGAAAGTCGTGGTCTACGTGGATGGTTCGGTGCACTCACAGGCTGGTGCCGAATTGGTCCGCGCCCTGCCGTTGGCGGGTGGAAGCGAAGTCGCCGTACTTGTCGCCTCGACCTCCGAGCCAAGGCTCGGCGCCTTGCTGAACGCATCCCTGGAGCAAGCCGCAGCCCGCTTGGTTCCTGACGGGGTGGTCCTGACACGGGCGACCATACCAGGCCCGACGGCTCAGCACGTGATTGCCTATGCCAGCGCCTTTGCGGCCGATCTGGTAGTGGTGAGCGCGCAGTCCAATTCGTCAGACGTAGGTACCCTGCTGAACAGGATGGCGCACCAGGTGGTGGAGCAGGCACCGTCACCGGTTCTGGCGGTGCTTGCTCCTTTCACGGGTGTGCGCCGGGTGCTATTGGCCTACGATGGCTCATCTCACAGCCAGGCCGCGGCCCGGTTCCTGACGCGGATACCCCTGCCGCCCGAGGCTGAGATCACCATCCTGCATGTGATCACAGGCCTTTCAGCCACGAGGGTTGTCCCACCGCGCTGGCCCGTGGGGGCCCGGATGGTGCATGCCGTTGCCGCTCAGGACGAGATCGCCACCCTAGAGCCCGCCATCGTGCAGCACGCGCAGGAAGTCCTCGCCAGTGGTCTGGCGATCCTGCATAAGGCCGGCTTGCCCACGCGCGGCCGGCTCGCCACCGGAGATGGGGCAAACGCGATCCTGCGCGAGGCCGATGTAAACCGGGCCGACCTGATTGTTGCCGGCTCGCGTGGTCTGGGCTCGCTCCGCGGTCGGCTGCTGGGCAGCGTTTCGCGCCGGCTGGTCCACAAGGCCAACCAATCGGTGCTGATTGTCCGCGATGGCTTGCCGAATCGGTTGGAGCCTTCGGATGCGGCCGAAAACGCGAACGGCGCATCGGCCGTGGATGAGACTGCCAGCTGAGCAGCGGGTGTGCCATCCGATGAACAGTCAAGAGCTCTATATCACCTATCCTGACCTGATGGAGCTAGCGCGGGCCATCGTTGACGCTCAGCGGCAGCATGTGCGCACGGCGACCGAGCGCGAACAACTGAAGCGCGAGCTGGCACGCCGTGTGCCCGTAACTGCGAAGGAAGTGCCAAGCGATGTCATCACGCTTAACTCGGACGTCCAGCTCCTGGATCTCGCAACCGGCGACATCTTCGGCTGCACCCTGGTCTTGCCTGAGGAAGCCGATGCTGCCCTGTTCAAAGTCTCGGCGCTGGCGCCTGTTGGCATGGCCATGCTCGGCCATCGCGTTGGAGACGTCATCGCCTGGGCGATTCCCGGCGGCGTACAACGAATTAAGGTGCTGAGGCTGCTCTACCAACCTGAGACTGCCGGCGAATAGTGTGACCGAAATGGGAAATGATGCAATGCACGCGACCGAAAGTGTCCAGAAGCTCATCGCCAAAGCGACCCGATTAGCGGATGGACAGCCCATCAAAGAAATCCATGTTCTACTGGGCGAATTGACTGGCCTTACCCCCAACCAGGTACAGGCCGTGTTCGCCCTTGAGCGGCACGGCACGCTGGCGACCGAAGCGATTCTGCATGTCCGCTCGGAAACAGGTCGCGCCGTGTGCCTGACATGCGAGGAGGAGTGGGCCGTCCAGACGCTAAGTGAGCCCTGCCCAGCCTGTGGTTCGAGCCGGACGCATATGGTCGCTGGTCACCTGGTGCATCTGTCCTCGCTGACGTTTGCGGGGCAGGGTTACGCCAGGGGCCAAAACGGCCGGGTGTCGCGAAGTGGCTCGCGGCCACGCGAGGCGGCCGGCGCACGACAGCCTGTCAACAGGCAGTTGCTCGAATAACCTGGAGTGGTTAATGGACTTATCGGTGCTTCCCTGGCAAACCTGGCTTCAGCTTGCTTTGCGCCTAATCATCGCGGTTGTCCTTGGCTCGATCGTCGGCTACGAGAGGGCGCGTGCCGGGAAGCCGGCTGGCATGCGCACGTATGGCATGGTCAGCCTGGGCGCCGCACTGTTTACGGTGGTATCGCTGTACGCGTTTGGCGACACTGCGGATCCCGCGCGCGTCGCGGCCCAGGTCGTGACTGGGATCGGATTTCTTGGCGCTGGCGCGATCCTCCAGCAGCAAGGCAGCGTTCAGGGGCTAACCACCGCGGCGGGGCTGTGGCTGACCGCGGCCATCGGCCTCGCCGCCGGCGCTGGGTTGGTGCTCCTAGCCCTTGTTGCCGTGCTGTTGGTGTTTGGCCTGTTGCGGTTTGGCCCGCGCGTCAACGGGAGAAAACCTGGCGACTTTGAGCAAGAAGAATGAACATCATTTCCGATGTCGCAGCAGCCACAGCGCCACGGCTCAGCGAGGGCGAAGCGTTGTGACTGACGCTCCACACCGAGTCTGACAGACTGCACTTGACCTGGATCAAGGACAGCGCCTGTTGAGCGGTGTAGGCTGTGAATGAGCGAATCTAGGAGGTCTATGGGTCTGTCTCGAACCAGTCAAGTGGATGAAGAACAAGTCCTGAGCGTGCTGCGTGGTGTGCTTGATCCGGAGATCGGCCTGAACATCGTGGACCTGGGTCTGATCTATAGCGTGCAAGCGGACGCTACCGGACATGTCGGCGTGGCCATGACCCTGACCAGCATGGCGTGCCCGCTGCAGGCAACCTTTCGCGAGGCGGTGGAGGCCGCGCTCTGGCAGGGGTTGCCCGAATTGACCGGGGTCAGTGTGGAAATGGTGTGGCAGCCGCCCTGGAATCCGAACATGATTTCCGCCGACGGCCGCGCGAAACTGGGGATGCGCTGATGGATGCCACGAAGGACGCCGTCTTCCGCGCGCTGCGCACCGTGCGCTATCCCGGCTATTCGCGTGACATTGTCTCGTTTGGGCTTGTGCATGGCGTGTTGGTCGAAGGCGCAACGGCGCGGATCGGCCTGGTGACCGGCCACCTTCCGCCGGACGTGCAACGCGCGATTGGTGACGCGGCCACACGCGCCGCGCTGGCGGTGCCGGGCGTGGAGCAAGTCAGCCTTCAAATCGGCAAGCCCGCGCAGCCGCCCGCACGGCCGGGGGGCGTCCCGCAGCGCCAGCCGGTGCCGGGACTGCGCCATATCGTGGCCGTGGCCTCCGGCAAGGGGGGCGTGGGCAAGAGCACGGTGGCCGTCAACCTGGCGGTCGCCCTGGCTGAGCAGGGCTTGCGCGTGGGGCTGGTGGACGCCGACATTCATGGCCCGAACCTGCCCCGGATGCTGGGCCTCCAGGCCCTGCCGAAGCCAGACGGCGGCAGGCTCCAACCCGCCGTCGCCTACGGCGTCAAGGTGATGTCGATGGCCTTTCTGTCACCGGCTGAGACCCCGGTGATCTGGCGCGGGCCGATGATCGACAAGGCGATCCGCCAGTTCTTCCATGACGTGGATTGGGGCGAGCTGGACATCATGATCGTGGACCTGCCGCCCGGCACGGGCGACGCGCAGCTCTCCCTGGTACAACGCATCCCGCTGGATGGCGCCATCATCGTGTCAACCCCGCAGGCGGTGGCCTGGGATGACGCGCTCAAAGGGTTGAAGATGTTCCAGCAGATGAGCGTGCCCGTGCTGGGCGTCATTGAGAACATGAGCTATTTCGATTGCCCAGGATGCGGCCAGCGGCACGACATCTTCGGCAGCGGCGGCTCGCGGTCCGCAGCAGAGCAAATTGGCCTGCGCCTGTTGGCCACCCTGCCACTCGAGCCGGTCGTGCGGGCCGGTGGCGATGAGGGCCGGCCGGCCGTGCTAGACCCGAATTCCCGTGTTGGCCTGGCCCTGCGCCAGGCCGCTGAGACGTTGTATGCCGCCTTGCCTGAAAGCGCTGCCCCGGCGGTCGCAGCGTAAGCCAGAGAGGAGGAAAGCATGACGCACGTCATCACGAGCCTGTGCACGCGCGATGGCGCGTGCGTGGAAGTCTGTCCCGTCGAGTGCATCGTCCCGGGACCGACCGGCAATGCCGATTGGCCGTATTTCTACATCGACCCGGATACCTGCATCGACTGCGGCGCCTGTGTGCCCGTCTGCCCGCCGGCCGCCATCTTCCCGCTCGACGAGGTTCCCGCAGAGTTTGAGGCCGACATCGCTCAGAACGCCCGCTACTTTTCCAACGGTCCGGGCTACTATGCCTTCAACCTGGACGCCGAGCGGGTCCGGCCAGAACGGGCCTGACGCTCTGTGCGACGAGAACCGGGACGACGGAAAGTGCAGTTTTCGGAGAAAGCGCGACATGAAGATCACAGATCGGCTCTACGTCGAGCACCAACTATTGCGGGCGATGATGGCGGCCATGGCGCGCTGGCTGGAGGCCGGCATGCCGGCCGAGGTGTTGCGTGCCCGCGCCGTGCTCCTGGGCGAGGCGCTCGAGGATCACGCGCAGCGCGAGGAAAAGTTCCTCTTCGAAGTCATGCGGCCGCTCACCGTGGTGGCCGAACGGCCCGTCGACATGATGACGCTGGTTCACGCCGAGGTGCGCGATTTGCTTGAGGAAGTGGCCGATCCGAACCGCGATCCAATTCACCGGATGTGGACCGTCCTGCAGTTGACCGAAGAGCACTTTGTCGAGGAAGAGAACAGCCTGTTCCCGCTGGCGGAGGTGCTCATCGATGCCGAGACGCTGGCTCGTCTGGGAACGGAGCCAGAGCGGAGCGCCGAGACTGAAGGGTTGACACTCGGAGACCGATAGGTGACCGGCATGGAAAACAGAAGTATCCCTGAGCTGTGGGAATGGGCCGAGTACTACTGTCCGTGGTGCTACGTGGCGGCAGTGCGCCTGCACAAAATCCTGCCCGAGTACGCGGGAAGGATCAGGCTGCGTACGCGCGCCTTTCCACTGGAAGTCTATGGGGGCGGGCCACCGGACCGGCGCGAGCTGGAGTCAGAGATTTGGCTGGCGGCGCTACAGGAAGCGGACGCCACCTTTGCGCCCTTCAAGGGCGGTGACTGGCCTACCACGACTTTGCCAGCTTTCGAAGCTGCCTGGTGCGCCAACCAGCAGGGTGAGGCGATCGGCCATGACTTTGACCTACGCATTCGCCGCGCCTTCTTTGCCGAAGGTCGAAACATCGGCCGGCGCGACGTCATGCGCGAACTCGCCGCCGAAGCCGGCCTGGACCTCGAGCAATTCAACGACATGGTCGACCGTGGCGATGCGCGCCAGGCCGTGCTGGCGGAGGGGCGGCTGGGCAAGGAACAGTATCGCGTGCGCGGGACGCCGACGCTGATGTCGGCCGATGGATGGAGACTGCGGCATCCCCTGGCTTATCCACACCATCAGGCGGGACATATCGTGTCGGTGGATGCCCTGCCGTGTTGCGGCGATGGCTGTTACCAGGCCACCCGGGCGCTGATCGAGCGAGCGCTGCAGCGTGCCCGGGATGTAGACGTCCTGGCTCGGTAACCGGCCGGGGCCGAGCCACTCCGGCCACACCCTCGCCTTTGTTTGACACGCTGTTGTGTTCCCGCTACAGTGTCCATGTGGCTGGTCAATCTATGCCCATGGGCCAAGCTGAGTTGCCGCACACCGGTCAGGCGCTGGCGGTGCTCACCGAGTTGATCAGCACGGTCAGCACGGCGGACGGTCTGGCTGACTTGCCTGGCGCGGTACTGCAGACCCTCAACCGCCGGCTTCCGCCGGCCGAGGCCGGCTGGCTGGGCGTAAAGCAATCGGCCGGCGGCCACATCCTCCCGGTCGCCACTCTCGGCTACGATTTGTCGCTCATGCGCGATCTACAACTAAGCCCTGGCGAAGCGCTGCCTGGCTGCGGCGAGGGGCGCTCACCCTGCCTGTTCGCGACCTCGGAGGGCATTGCGGACGCCCTGGCAGCGCTGCGCCCAGAAACGCGGGCAACTCTCGCACGAGCGTTGGGGCCCGAGCTGTCACTCCACAACCTGGTCGTGGTGCCCCTCAGGGCTGGCGGCAGCATCGTCGGGGCGCTTTGGCTTGGATCGGTGCGACTTGACTCCGGTTTTGTGGAAGCGGATCTGCCGCTGTTGCAGCAAGTTGGCGCTCTCATCGGGCTGGCGCTCGAGTGGGCCCAGTTCCAGTCCCGCTCCAACGCGCCGGCCCAGGCCCTGGCTGCCACCCAAACTCGCTCGGAGGCGTTGGCGACGCTCTCGCACGAGCTGCGCACGCCGCTGGCTGCGATTAAGGGCTATGCCACCGCGCTGCTCCTGGAGGAGGTCGAATGGTCGCCCGCCGAGCAGCGCGAGTTCCTGACCTTGATCGATCGCGAGTGCGATAGCGTCCAGACCATGATCAGTGAAGTGCTCGATTCGGCGCTGATCGACGCCGGCCACCTGGGCATCGAGCTGGAGCCCGTGCGATTGCCGCACCTGGCCCGGGAAGTCGCTGACGAGATCCAGCTTCAGACCGCGAGCCATCGCCTGGTGGTCGATTTCCCAGACGATTTCCCACTCGTGATGTGCGACCCACGCCGCCTGCGGCAAGTGCTGCGGAACATTCTCGATAATGCGGTCAAGTATTCACCCGACGGCGGGCTGATCGTGATGCGGGGCGAAGTGCGGCCGGCCGATGTCGTCGTCAGCATCGCCGACCAGGGCGCCGGCATCGCGCCAGAGGACCTCATCCCCCTCTTTGACAAGTACTTCCGCGTCCATCGGACGACTGGCGACCAGGTGCCCGGTACCGGGTTGGGCCTGCCCATTACCCGGGCGATCGTGGAGGCGCATGGCGGCCGCATCTGGGCCGAGAGCAAGTTGGGGCAGGGCACGACGTTCCACTTCTCGCTGCCAAGAGATGAGCCGGCGCTGGGGGAAGGTCCTAACCGGTGAATGCGGGCAAGATCCTGGTGGTGGAAGATGAAATCAAGCTCGTGCAGCTGCTGCGACGCGTGCTGTCCGCCACGCGTTTTGAGGTGGTGACGACCAGCAAAGGCGAAAATGCCGTCGAAATGGCCGCGTTGGAGCAGCCCGATCTCGTCCTACTAGACCTGGTGTTGGCGGACGAAATGGATGGCTACACCGTGGCCCGGCGGATACGCGAGTTCTCGGATGTGCCCATCGTGATGCTAACCGCCAAGGCACGCGAAGCCGACCTGCTCCGCGGCTACGAGGCCGGGACCGACGACTACCTCACGAAACCTTTCAGCTCGCATGAGCTCCTGGCGCGTGTGCGGGCCGTTCTCAAGCGTACGCGGCGTCAGACTGTCGCCGCGCCGGCGGCCGAGATCGTGTGCGGCTCGCTGCGCCTGGAGCTGGCACGGCGCCGCGTGCTCCGGGATGGCGTCGAAGTGCGCCTGACCCGCACCGAGTATAACCTGCTGCGCGAGTTGGCGACGCACGCCAACCAGGTGATGCTGCACGACCAACTGTTGAGCGCTGTCTGGGGCGCCGAATACCGAAACGACCTGGACTACCTGCGCGCCTACGTGCGTTTTCTGCGCCGCAAGCTGGAGATAGACCCGGCCAATCCGAAGCTGATCGTGACTGAACCGGGCGTCGGCTATATGTTGGTCTGTCCCGATCAGACCGCCTGACGACCAAGGCCAGCCGGCATCCACCTGGCACCCGCGCCCGTTGTTGGGCGCGGGTGTTTTTCATTCCCTTTTCACCCTGGCCGGGCGGCGTTCGATGCGTTTTTCACGGCTCCTGCTCTAGAGTCAGGGCATGGCCTAACAATACGTCAAGAGGAGATCCGAATCGAATGAGCACACAGACGGTGTACGTCACCGAGCATGACCTGAAGCACTTGCGGGCGCTGGTCGAGGAAGCTGCGTGGAGCACGAACCGCCCGCGCGCCGATATCGAACGGTTGGAGGCCGAACTCGACCGTCGCAGACTGCTGCCATCTGACGAAGTGCCGCCGGATGTCATCACGCTCAATTCTAGTGTTCAACTGTTTGAACTGGACACAGGCGAGACCTTCACCTGCACGCTCGTCCTGCCCCACGAAGCCGACATCGGGCAGTTCAAGGTCTCGATCCTGTCGCCGGTGGGTTTGGCCATGCTTGGCCAACGCGTGGGCGATATCTTCGAAAGCTCTGCACCAGGCGGTGCCAAACGCCTGGAAGTCACGGCCATCTGGTATCAGCCCGAAGCGGTCGGGGACTATTCGTGATGTGGGGTAACGGGAGGTGACGATGCACTATCGAGAGACCGTGTGGTGCGATGGCTGCGGCGCCGAGATTACCTGGTCGGCACAACGCCAAGCCCGGCTCCATTACTGCTGTGCCACGTGCTTCGCCGGCCGGCCCTGTGACTGCGGCGCTCGTATGGAGCTGGAATCGGAGCGACGGGCACGCGCCCCCGCGCAGCCAGTGGCGGAACGGGTGGGAAGCTAGGACCGCGCTTTCAGCGGCGCTCTGCGAGTTGCTCGTCCAGGAATGACTTGAGCACCACGGCGCTGTTGCGCTCGGTGTCCCGCGCGCTGTACAACAAGGTAATCGGCCCCTGGCGCGCGGCCGCCAGCAGCGGCTGCCAGGCGGCCTGGTTGGCGGCCAGTTCGCGGCGGTAGCGGCGCCGAAACTCCGACCACTTCTGCGGATCGTGCCCGTACCAGCGGCGCAGGGCGGTGCTCGGCGCGATATCTTTCAGCCAGGTGTCCAGCGCCAGCGACTCCTTGCGCATGCCGCGCGGCCACAATCGTTCGACAAGAAACAGCCGCCCGTCAGCGCTGCCGGGCGGGTCATACACTCGCCGCAGGCGTATCGACGCCTTCATCCCCGCAGGTCCGGCGGAATGCCATGCAGGAAGCCGACAAACACCAGCTCCGAATCCAAGGCTCGTACCTGGTGGCTCTCGCCGGGCGCGAAGACGACCAACGCGCCAGGCCCGACACGCTTTTCCTGACCGTCGCCGCCAGCGAATAGTCCCTCGCCTGACAAAATGACGGCGTAGAAGGGCGAATGCGGCGCGTTATGTTCGCGGATGCTCTGGCCGGGCTTGAGCATAAAGCGCAAGATTCGTCCGGTGTCGGTGACATGCAGCGGCTGCGCGTAGGGGTTGGACTCGTGAAACTCGAGTTGCTCCATGAGTTGGATGGTCTGCATACAGGTTTCCTCCCAGCTGGCGCCTCTCCGACGACCCCTAATAAACAATAGCGTGTATGAAGCTGGGCCGCCTTGATCCAGGTCAAGTGCGGTCCGCCAAGGCAGTGCGGCAAGGCGCGTTTTCACGCGTTTTTCATCCGTGGGCCGCACTCTTCGATGCGAAATCAAGGGGCCAGGGCATAAGGTAGTGGGGGAGGCAGCCAAGTGGCACCCTACACCATCCTTCAATTCGTTGAGAGCTCAGTGCATTCGGCCGCCGCGGTGGAACTCGTCGCCGGGCTGCCCCTACCGGCAGGCACGGAGGTCTTGCTCTTGGCGGCTGAAAATGAACCGCTTCTGCCCACCCACCGGTTGTTGCTGGCAGCGCAGGCTCGCGCTCGAGCTACCCTGGAGCAGCGTGGGCTGCGGGTGAGGTGTCAGGTCTTGCCGGGAGATGCCACCAGACAATGGCGGAGTGTGGCTGATCAAGTGAAGCCTGATCTTATGGTGATCGGCGCGAACCAGCTCCGGCCCAATGACGGCCGGTCCCGGCGAGGGATCGCTCACCAACTCATCGAACAATCTCGCTGGCCCGTATTGGTCGCTCGGGCGCCCTTTCTAGGACTGAAGCGAATCCTGCTGGCTGTGGATGGCTCTGCCGGTAGCCGCGCAGCCGTCGAATTCCTGGCCGGCTTTGCGCATCCGCCGGGCGCGGAACTGCGTGTACTGCACGTCGTAACGCCGGAGCCGTTGGCAGCGATCACGGTACCGGGGTGGCCCACCGGTGCCCGTCTCGTCCCACCCGGACCGTCGCTGGCCGGCATCGCTGAGTGGGATAGGCGCCAAAGGACAGACCGTGATGAGAAAGCCCAGGCGATTGTGACCGAGGCCGCGGATGTCCTGAAGGCCGCCGGGCTGCGCGCCCGCGGCCGGGTCGTCCACGGGAACGCCGCCGAGGCCATCCTGCGCTATACGCGAACGCAGAAGATCGACCTGACTGTCGTGGGCGCTCGCGGCTTGGGCGCTGTGCGTGGCTGGCTGCTGGGCAGCGTGTCCAGGCGCCTCGTGCAACAAGCCCGCGGATCGGTCCTGGTGGTCCGGTGAAGGAAGAAAGGCGGGTGTGACCAGAGTGGGAGCTAAGTTGGAACCGCGTGCGATTGGGCGCTTCCTCTCCCGGCTTTCGGGGCAAGAGGCGCACGTACGAGCGCTGTGCGAGCTGGGCCGGTCGGCTACTGGGGCCGAGGCCCTCAAGGCGTTCGGCTACGGCCGGCCGCTGCAGATTGACTACGAGCTTGACGGCCAGCCGAAGCGAGCGGTCCTGCGGCAGGTGAAGCGCAACGGCTTTGGCCGGGAGCGCGACTCGGATCGTGTGGCGGAAGTGTGGCAGGACTTTCACGCCTTCAATCAACTGCCACGGCATACCCGTGCCGTAGCCCTGGCCATCCTGACGCCTGAGGGCGAAATGGAGTCGATCGGTCACGCCCAGGACGTGCTACTGCTCACCGACTTTCGCCCCGGACAGCCCTACGCCGCCGACCTGCTCCGCATGGCGGAGACGAATGTGCATACCGACCTTGATCGGCAGCGAGTCGAGGCTCTGGCCGATTACCTGGCGGATATCCATGCTGTGCAGCACGATGACCCGCTGCTCTGGCGGCGACGCCTGCGGGACCTGATTGGTCACGGCGAGGGAATCATGGGCCTGACGGACAGCTACCCAGCCGACTACGCGCCTGCCCCAGCCGATTCTCTACGCGAGCTTGAAGGATTGGCGAATGCCTGGCGATGGCGCCTCAAACCGCTGGCAAAGCGGCTGAGCCAGGTGCATGGCGACTTCCATCCCTACAACCTGCTGTTCGCGTACGGCGTGGACTTTCACGTGCTCGACCGCAGCCGGGGCGAATGGGGTGAACCGGCCGACGACGTGAGCTGCCTGACGATCAACTTCCTGTTCTTTTCGCTCCAGCGCTCGGGCAAGCTGGAGGGCGCTCTAAGCGATCTGCACGACCACTTCTGGGAGCGTTATCTCCGCCGGCGGCCCGACCCGGCGCTCCAGGACGTTATCCAACCCTGGCTGGCCTGGCGGGCCCTGGTGCTGGCCAGCCCGCAGTGGTACCCGACCATCGGCGAAGCCGCGCGCCGCAAGCTCCTGTATTTTGCGCGGCACGTGATGACGCTCGAACGCTATGACCCTGGCCGCGTCAACGCTTACCTGGAGCCTGAGACCAGCGCATGATCGCGGAACGCCGGCCGGGTTTTGCGGTGTGGCTGACCGGGCTGCCATCATCTGGCAAGACGACCCTGGCAATGGCCTTGCGCTCCCTGCTGGCCGAGCGCGGCGTGTCAGCGCAACTGCTTGACTCGGATGAACTGCGCCGCGTTCTGACGCCTGACCCGGTGTACACCTCCCAAGAGCGCGATTGGTTCTACGGCGTCCTGGTATGGCTGGCCGGCCTGATGACCGACAACGGTGTCAATGTGTTGATCGCTGCCACAGCGCCGCGCCGGGTCTATCGCCAGGCGGCGCGCGGCCGGATCGACCGGTGTTCTATTGTGCACGTGGACTGCCCGGCCGCTGTCTGCCGAGCGCGTGATCCAAAGGGGCTGTGGCGGCGCTCGGCGGAGGGCGAGATCGTGGCGCTGCCCGGCGCCGGGGCCGCTTACGAACCGCCACCAGCACCGGACGTGCGTGTCAATACCGCCGAGTTGTCCATCGAGGAGGCCGCCCAGCGGATCCTGCACGCCCTGGAAGGTCAGGGCTGGGTAGCTCGCCAATAGAGCGGGCGGCGCCGACGAGGCCCCCTTTTCATGGCATTTTCATCGTGACGCCAGCCGGTTCGATGCGATTTATAGGCCTGGTCTCGTATCCTGATGACAGGAGAGCATGAGGATTAATGCGCTGCGGGTCAGAACACAAACCCGCTAGGTAGGTTTCCCGTGACCATTCGTATGCTTGACCGCCAGGACCAACAGAGCACCGAGACCAGCCGCGTATCGCGCTCGGACGATATCGCGCACGCCATCTATGACCAGGCCATCGCGTCGGCGCGCGCCCAGACGAGGGCAGATCAGCAAGTGACCGAGTTCGGGGAACTGGGGCATCTACCCGGTTTTGTCGGCCACTTCCTGCGGGACCTGGCAGTCGGTGTCGCTCAGGCCCTGGCGGACCACGACTCCCGTGTGTTAGCCGTGTACGCGTATGAGTGGCCGCCCAATCCTGGCGCCGGAGTGGAGGCTTTCTCTGGAGCGCTGGTGCACCTGCTGGTGCTTGTGACTGCCCCGTCGGCGGCGCTGGAGGCGTTCGTCGCTTCACTCAATCGCGCCCTGAGCGCGCGCCTGGGCGCGCTATCGGGAGCATGCTTCAGACCCTCAGGACGTTTGCTCGACATCAACGTCGTGACTGAACAGGAAGTCCACCAGGGGGTCGGCATCGCCCGGTTGCTTTCGGCGGTGCTGCCACCCGTCAGACTGTGGCAGCGAAAGGAGTAATGGTTGTGTCCATCTGGTTGGAAGTTGCCAAGGGCATTCTACAGGAACGCCTGGCGGACGCCGAACGTGACCGGCTTGTCAGGGAGGCCCTAGACCCACGCGAAAAGCGGACCTCGCGCCAGCAGCCGGTGCTGGCCCGATTGCGGCGCTGGTTGGGGGTCCGGGCACCGCACACGGGGGTGGTCCAGGACCAAGCGCCAAACGACGCCCCGGCGGGGCATCGGCCAGGCGATGATGGCAGAAAAACAAGTGAAAGGGCACCAGCACGCTATGTACCCCACTGATAGTGTCCAGAACCTGATTGACAAGGCCGCACGCCTGGCGGAAGGCCAGCCCATTAAGCAGGTCCGAGCGGCGCTTGGCGCCCTCACCGGCATGGCCCCGCACCAGGTGGAGGCTGAGTTTGAGCAGTATCGCATTGGGACGCCCGCGGCGGACGCCACGCTCCACTTACGGTCAGAGCCAGGTCGCGTCGTGTGCCTGTCCTGCGACTTCGAAAGCTCGGCCTATATCGAGGGCGAAGCCTGTCCGGCCTGTGGTTCCCTGCGCCGCCAGGTCGTCGGGGGCCAGCAATTGGCGCTGGAAGGCGTGAGCGTGGACCGCAGCCGGCCGCGCGCCAATCGTGGCCCAGCACAGAGGTCAGGCCGCCAATCCGCGCGGGCCGAAGCGATTGGTGAAGGAGACTAAGATGACAGAATTCGAGCCCCCGAAGGTCGTGCTTGCGACCGATGGGTCCGCGCACTCGCGGGCAGCCGAGGCCGTTCTGGGCGCGCTGCGCTGGCCGCCGGGGTCAGCGACGACCGTGTTGGGTGTGGTGCGCCAGCACTGGTCACTGCTGGGCCTTGGACTCGAGGGTCCGGCCCAAGTGAAAGACACCGTGTTGCGCCTGCAGCGCGTCGCAGTGGGCGCCGCCCAGGCCGTGGCCCGCCAGGCGGCCGTTGAATTGAGCCACGCGAACCTCGCCGTGGCGACAGCCGTGCTGGAGGGGGAACCAGGTGACGCTACCCTGGCGCTCGCGGCTGAGTTGCGCGCCGACCTGATCGCGCTGGGCGCCCAGGGCTTCGGCCAATGGGCTGAACCCCGGCTGGGATCGACGGCATGGCAGGTACTGCATGAGGCGCCGTCGTCGGTGCTCATCGCGCGGCCGGGTCCCCATTCGCGGCCGACGCGTGTCATTGTGGCGATCGATGGCCTGGCAGACTGGCTTTCCGCTGATGCCTGGCCGATTGGGCTATTGCCGGCCGACGCCGACGTCACGATCGCCAAGCTGGCGATTGAAGATGATGACGACGGTGACAGCGCCCAGCCTGGTCGCCAGACCCCAGATGCGGATGACAGCGATGCGGCAGAGCTGTTGGCCCTGGAGTTTGGCGAGGCGCTGCAAGCACGCGGATTGACTGTTCGAAACGTATTTCCGCTCGGTGAACCGCGCGCGGAGCTGGTCCGGCTGGCTCACACCTCCGAGGCAGACCTGGTCATCGTTGGCGGCCGGGCAGTGCCCGCAATCGATGGAGAGCCGCAACGGCCATTGGCGACGGCGGTGGCGAAATATGCCCCGTGCTCGGTGCTGGTGGTCCGGCCCCACCTCTCCAAGGAAGCCGCCCATTCAGCACTGCCTGGTCGCACACGATTGCCAGCGCAGGCGCCCTTGGAGCCTCGCGGAGCGCGCTACTCCGCGGTCAAGCCGGTATCCGCCGGCTAATTGGATGAATAAGGAGAATCATGATGAACATGCCACGACATACACCATTCCCAGTTGCCTTCTCTATGTTGCTCTTGATGATGATCGTTATCCTGCTCAGCGTGCTTCGGGGGTACGGCGTGCTTCCATAAAGACGCGATCGCGTGCGCCAGATTAACTCTCCACAAAGAGCTCGTCCGTGTCGTCATCGAACCCGAAGATCTCGGCGTAGCGCCCCCAATTAATCGCAATGTCGAGTTGCTCACCGGCTAGGTCGCCATATTCTGGCCGCAACTGCTGGAGGAAGTCCTCCTCGGCGACGCGGTGATCCCCAGCCCGCTGCAGCGTCTCGTATATCCAGCGCACGGTGGGCTGGCGCAGAATGCGACCCGCGATGATCTCCTTGCGCGCCAGGATACTGGCCTCGGCGAAGGCCTGGCCAAGGGCTGTCAGGAAGATATCACCCTCGGCCACCTCCGCGAAGCCGAGCAGCTCGGCGGCCTCCACGAGCGGCAGCAAGTCATCCAACTCAAGCTGAAGATCTTCCACCAATTGCGGCAGGTCGGCGCGATTCCCGGAGCTCACGACGACTTCCGTGAGTCCGGCCAGGGCATTAATCCTGGCGGCCGGGAGCTTGGTGGTCGTACCTAGCTGGCCCGGGGCCGTGCCGAGCATATCGGCCTCGGCCTCGGTCCTGCCCGCCACCGCAGCGTAGACCCGGTCCACAAGCGCCTGGAAGGCAGGATCTTTCCGGTTGCGAGGTTGCGCGAGGCCCACGGCCAGTTCGTCCACGATGCGGCCCGGGTCCTTATCCATGACGACGATTCGGTCCGCCAACAACACCGCCTCCTCGATGTTGTGGGTGACCATCAACACCGCACGAATCGGAAGCGACTTGCCGAGCCACAGCTCCATAAGCTCGCCGCGCAGGGCCTCGGCCGAGAGGACGTCCAGGGCCGAGAAGGGTTCATCCAGACACAGCAGCTCAGGCTCGACGGCCAGGGCGCGCGCGAAGCCCACCTTCTGGCGCATCCCGCCGGAGAGCTCGCGCGGGTAAGCTGATTCGAAGCCGTCCAGGCCAACCGTATCGATCAAAGCTAGCGCGTGTGCGCGGCGTTTGGCCGGGCCGGCGCCGCGCGCTTTAAGGGCCAGCTCAACGTTTTCCAGGACGGTCAGCCATGGGAACAGGGCAAACGTCTGAAAGACAATGGTAGCATAGGGGTTGACGCCCTGCAGCCGCTGGCCGCGGTAATATACGGCGCCCTCGCTGGCCTGGTCCAGCCCGGCAATGATGCGCAGCAGCGTCGACTTTCCGCAGCCACTCGGGCCGAGCAAGCACACGAATTCGTTCGGGTAAATCTCAAGTTGAACGTCTTGAACCGCAACAAAGCGCTGCTGGCCGCGACCGTAGAACTTGTGGACGCCGGTCAGGGTCAGCAGTGCGCGCTCGTGCTCAATCGCCATGGCAGCCACGCTATTCCAGCCGGTAGTTCTCTTCCGCCAAACGATAGAGCCAGCGCCACAAGGTGCGATTGATCGCCACAACCGTGACGATCAGTGCGAGGGTACCCCCCAGCAGGAGAGCATAGTTGCCCTCGGCGGTGGCCCGGGCAATCAAGGCACCGATCCCCACTGTCTGATGCGTCTGGCCGGCGAACTGCACGTACTCGGCCACAACGCTGGCGTTCCACGCGCCGCCGCTGGCGGTGATCGCGCCGGTGACAATGTAGGGGAACAGCGCCGGTAGCACCAGGGTTCGCCAGCGTTGGGCCGGCGCGAGGCGCAGCAGGCTGGCGGTGTCGCGCAAGTCCTGCGGGATGACGGACGCACCAGCGATCACATTGAACAACAAGTACCACTGCGTGCCCATCAACATCAGCAGGATGGCGGCCAGGTTCAGGCCACCCGGCGCGGATAGCAGTCCGAGCAAGAACACGGGAAACAGCGCTGTAGCAGGAACGGAAGCGACCACCTGAACGATTGGCTGGAGGATAGCCGCCAAGCGGCGCTGACTGCCGATGACCACCCCGACCGGCACGGTCCACAGCAGCGCGATGCCAACCGCCGCCCCTACGCGCGCGGCAGTCGCCAGGAGACCGAGCCCAACCGCGCTCCACTCGGCGGCTGTGAGTACCAACAATAGGCCAACGGCTCGCCATGCGCCGTACAGACTGACGGCTGTCATCGCCACCGCTGCCAGCAGTGCCAGGCGCGATGGCCGGCCTCTGACCGAGCGGTCTACGACGCTCCGCCTGGCGGTGGTCAAGCCCCGGTGCAGCCGTGCATCGAGCGCTTCCCCGATAGGGTCCCAGACCCCGCGCACGAACCCAGCGACCAACCCGGAGCGTGAAAGAAGGTCCATAAACCACGAGCCCGGGCGGGCGTCGCCAGCAATGACGCCGAGCCTGAACTTCTCGGCCCAGGCCAGCAGGGGACGCCAGAGTAACTGGTCCAGCCCGATAATTACGACGACCAAAGTCCCGATTCCGGCCAGCACAGCACCCACGTCGCCGGCATCGGCGGCGGTTTGCAGGTAGGCGCCTAAGCCTGGAAGGCGAAAGTCGCGCGTACCCACCGTGAACATTTCGGCGGCCATTAGGAAAAACCAGCCGCCGGCCCAACTCATAATGCTGTTCCAGATTAGGCCGGGCGTTGCGAATGGCAACGCCACCGTCCGCAATTGCAGCCACGGGCTGAGGCGGAAGGTCGTCGCCGCTTCGCGCAGTTCGCGGGGCACAGTGCTGACCGATTGGTAGAAGCTGTAGGTCAGGTTCCAGGCCTGCGAGGTAAAAATCAGCATGATAGCAGCCAGCTCCGCCGCCCAGGCCTGGGGTAGGATGGCGCTGAAGCTCAGGAGCACGACCGGCAAGAAAGACAGGATGGGCACGCTCTGCAGCACGTCGAGAAGAGGCATCAACAACTTCTCGGCGGTGCGGTTGTGCGCGGCCGCGTAGCCGTAGATCAGACTGAAGGACAGCGACAGGCCGTAAGCCAGGGCCATCCGGCCCGTGGAGAGCAGCGCGTACCAGGGAAGCGCGCTGAACGACAGTGCGATGTCCGGCCCACCGACAGCGGCTGGCGCGGCATGTGCCAGGCGTAGGCCGCCGTACAGCAGGGCGCCCAGGCTGAGCACGATAATGCCGTCAGCGAGGGTGAACGCTGGCGTTCGGGGAAGCGCGGGACTGTAGCGGTTTGGCGTCGCCATGGATGATTCCTGCTACCAATATACCACCCAGGCGTGACGACCTATAGGCCGTGCGGCTTGATGCGTGGCAGAGCGTGCGTGGCAAAGGCCACTGCTGCCAGCACCTCCGCAGTCTTGCCAAGCCACGTCAGGAGTTCCCCTGCCGGGCGAACTGCCAGCCATGGCGCCAGGCACACGGCCGCGACGCCGCCATTCAGCAGGCCATAGGCGAGCCACACCGGCCATTCGGCGCCGCGCGGCGGGCCAATCTTGAAACGCGGCAGGATCCAAAAGGCGACGCCGAGCGCCAGGTTGAGCGTCCAGCCGAGCAACAGCAGTTCGATGTGGACGGGCAGGAGGCGCCACAAGGCCGGATGCACAGGAACGCCCTTGTGAAACAGCAGCAGGCCGCCGACGGTGAAGCCGGCTGCCAGGTGCAGCAGGGCTGTTCGCACAAACCATACACTTGGCCACGGCATGCTAGCGCTCCTTCACGCGTGGCCAGGTGTTGGCGACGAACGCCAGCCCGGCCAGCCACTGCAGGACCGCTGAGAGGGCCAGGGCGCTGCCCGGTAGCGGGCCGGGCCGAAGGGTTTGCCAGGGCTCAACCACGACGCGGAGGAGCAGGCCGACATTCAGCAGGCAGTAGACCGCCCAGCCCAAGGGCTCGCTGCCGCGCGGGCGCGCCGCCGTTTGCTTGGGGAACATCCAAAACACGACGCCAAAGATCAGCTGCGTCACCCAGCCCACCATCAACAGGTGAAAGTAGACCGGGCTAAGGGCGTTGACCGCAGCCGGCAGCGCCACGACGGCGCGGCCCGCCAGCAGCATACCCACCACCAGCGCAGCCACGAAGTAGAGCAGGGCAGTCTTCAGGTGCCAGCGGGTCAGGCGGGGCATGACGGCGACTCTTTAGCGGGCCGCGCGGCCCAACCGCTTGAGGACAGCGCGCTTTAGCGCCTGCCGCAGGTAGGTCCGCTGGTGGATCGTCGCCCGCACCACCCACGGCTCGGGGCCCGTATTCTCAAAGCCGTGCTCCACCCCAGCCGGCACAAAAACACTGGTGCCAGGGCCGGCCGTCACCACCTGGCCGTCGAGCCAGAGAGTGCCAGTTCCGGACACCACGTCGAATACCTCGTGCTCGTGCGCATGGCGATGCCGCGGCAGCACCTGGCCAGGCAAAAAGCCCAGCAAACAGGCAGAGAACTCCTCAGTGTCGAAGAGTGGCACGTTGGTCAGCGGGAGCTCATCAAAGCGAGCCGACTGCAGCGCCTGCCAGACTGCCGCGGTGCGGGCCTCAAGGGTGGGTGGCATTTGACCTCACTTGGAGCCGGGGATGTTGGCCGCGGAGGACGGACGCTCCGCTGACCAATAGAAAGAGCACGATGGCGGTCGCATTGAGCAGGCCGCCCCATTGGCGCCACCCGGGTGCAGAGGCAAGATCGCCGATCACGCGTATCGCCAGACCAGTATGCAACAGCGCCAGGTGGATGTAGAAGCCGGGCCGGTAGGGCAGGGCCAGGCCGGTGACGGCGGGCAGGATGATGGGGGCGTGGCCGAAAATCATGGAAAACACATAGCCCACCAACACGCTATGCACCATGGCATCGTACCAGGGTCCGGCGCTGAATCGTTCGGCCCCGATGATCCACAGCCCACCCGCAACTACCAGCCAGCCGTAACCAGGCAACAGACACAGGGCAATGTAGCGGGTGAGCCCGGTTTGCCGCACCGTGCGGCGGGCGATATCGAAGCGCAGGAGCCAGCCGCCGAGGGCCAGCAGTCCTAAACCGGCGGCGCGCACACCCAAAGCGGGCCAGCCGATCGACAGCCCCAGCCCGGCCAGAATAATGGCGAGGATGGCGACAAAGGCCGCCATCACCGCCGGGCGCGGCGACAACACCCGGCTGAGCTCCAGGCGCTCGCCAGCAATGGTGAGGACCAAGAAGGCTATCCACCAGGGGAGCACCTGAAACATCGGCCGGCCGAACCCCCATAACAGGTTGCCGGCTAGCCAGGCGACCGCGCCCAGGCCCATCACCACGTGCGGCCAGTTGGGTTGGCGACGATTGATGTCCATAAAAATCACCGCCAACGCCAGGCTGCCTCCTGTGAGGAGCAGCGGCCCAACCGGGGTGGGCAGCCCCATGATCAGCGCTAACCCACCCAGCGCCGACAGCAGAGGCGCCGCGTATGGCAGGCTGGAGCGCGCCAGTGGGGCTAACGCGACCGCACGCTCCAGGCTGATCAGGGTGCCCAAGAAGCCCGAGATCATCAACGGGCCGTGGCCCGCGACCCACGCGGCCTTCAACGGCGGCACCGCCCAGCCCAGGCGGACTAACCCAGCCCACATTCCGGCCAGGAGCGCCGCCCCAGCCACAGCCAGGATCGGAAGGCGATTCAAACCTTAGCGCACCGGCGCCACGCGGCCGATCCGCACGCGCCATACCTTGGGGCCCTGGTCGAGGTAATCCCAGCTGAACTGGCCTTCGTGCTCAAACTTGAATTGGTAGAACAGCGGCTTAGGGTCGTGATCGTTGACGAGCACAAAGGCTTCGCCAACCGGCAGGGCATTGAAGCGGCCAAAGATCAACGGGTGTCGTTCGGCGGGGGGAAGGGTACGGACATCGACTGTATCCTGGTTGGTGGTTTCGGGCATTGCGGCTGCCTCCACAAACGGAGCATAAAGACCAATCCGGCGAATAGGCTGCGCGGCCTGTGCGGGGGGCGTTGGTCTGCGGTTCAGCGATCAATATACCGGACCGGTGCGTTGCCGTCCTTGATTGAGATCAAGTGGACCGTAAGCGGCCCGAACTGGCCGGGCGCCTGGGACGAGAGAGGTGTCCCTCTACCGACCCGGCTGCGGCGATATCTAGGTTCCGGGAAGGCCATCCGTCGACTTGACTCAGATCAAGGACGAGACTCAATGCGACCGGTAAACTGAAAGTCAACTAATACTACTCTGCTAGGGTAACCCGCCACACTTGGTTGCATGGCCAACGAAATCCGCATGGCCCACGCGCCTGTAGAACCGATCCCGGAATCGCATGAGTTCCTCGAGCGTGATACCGCGCAGTCGGTGAACGCTTTACGTTGGTGATGCTGAGCTATAGCTTCGTGGTCTGGTCGGCATCGGGCGAACGCCAACGCCGCATCGGCCGCACGCGCCTGCGGCCGAAGTTTTCTCCTTGTCGGGATCGACGCCCGATGTGGCTGCCGGAGATCCATCGCCGGATCGCCGATCGCGTGCGCGCATTTGCCATTCAAGCCTTACATATGCGGCACGGGCATCCGTAAGGCACTTAACAGAGTGGTACTAATCAGGAGAACTTACGAATGTCATCTCAGTATATTTCTCGCCGCCAATTTCTGACTCTAGCCGGGGTCGGACTGGGCACAAGCTTGGGTGTGGCTGCGTGTGCGCACGGCGCGTCGGTTACACCGGTCCCCATCGCTACGGCAGCCCCGGCCACCGCCGTCGCCACGCCGCCGACCGTTATGCCGGACGTTCCGTTCACGCCCTATCCAGCCGAGTTGCCGGCCGCCGGTCCAGAGCTCGCCCAGCTGATCACCCTGGAAGCCATCGACGTCAACCTGGAAGTCGCGCCCGGCGTCGTCATGCGCGCCTGGACCTTCAACGGCACGCTCCCCGGCCCGGCGCTGCACGTGCGCCAGGGCGATACGGTGGAATTTACCCTTTTGAATAGCGGTTCGATCCAACACAGCATTGATTTCCACGCCGCCCAGACGCCGTGGGATAAAAACTACCGGAGTATCATGCCGGGCGAGTCGCTGTCCTTTACCTGGACGGCCAACTATCCGGGTGTCTTTATGTATCATTGCGGCACCCCGCCCGTCATGCACCACATTGCCAGCGGCATGTATGGCGCCATTATCGTGGACCCGGCTCAGCCGCTGACGCCGGCCAGGGAGTACGTCCTGGTGCAGAGCGAATTGTATCTGACGCAGCAGCCCGACGGCTACTATGTCTCCGATGGCCTCAAAATGAATGCGGTCGCGCCGAGCCAGGTGGTGTTCAACGGTTATGCCAATCAGTACACGACCGCGCACTTGATGGCCGACCCCGGTGAATTGGTGCGGTTGTGGGTGCTCAATGCCGGCCCCACAACCTTTTCAGCCTTTCACGTCATCGGCGCCCTCTTTCAAAACTCCTATGCGGACGGCAATCCGGCCAACCGCCAGAGCGGCAACCAGACCGTGACGATTCCGCCGGGTGGCGGCTACATGGTGGAGATGGTGATACCCGAGGCCGGCCTGTATCCGTTCGTCACACACTCGTTTGCTTACACGGGCCTGGGAGCGCTGGGTTTGATTAATGTGGGCAATGTACCCGCGCTGGACGGGGCGGTGAACCACTGAATTGCTTGGACGGCAGCTCCCCTGTCGCCCCTCACGCTAAGGAATCTTTCGGAAATCCATGAGTCTCATCGGTCGTGATGATGTGGGCACGCCTGCGGTCACCGACGGCATTGATCTGCCGTCAGCCCTCGCCCCCGATGCCAACCAACCAACAGTGTCTCTGTCTCGCGCGCTCTGTCTGAGCAGGCCCATCAGCAAACCTGGGCAAGCCGCCTGAGATGACCGTGGCCACTTCCGAAAGCGGAATAGAACATGTTGCCGCTCCATTCCTTTGAGCTTGAGCCTGTTGCGCCGTTTCAGCTTGAGCTGACCACGTGGATTCTGCGCCGCCGCTCGAGCAACTGCGTGGATCGTTGGGATGGCCACACTTACCGGCGCGTTCTGGTGGTAGAGGATGAGCTGATCGAAGTGGCAGTGACTCAAGCGGGATCGCCGGCTGCGCCTTGCTTGAACATCGAGTTGAATGGTCGCCTGGCAGGTCCGGACCTCGAGGCGCCTATCACGGCGGCCTTGGAACGCCTGCTGGGCATCCATGTCGACCTCGGGCAGTTTTATCGGTTTGCCCAGCGAAGTCTCGTGTTGACGCCGCTGGTGAGTCAATTCTACGGCGCTAAGCCGCCACGCTTCTTGACGCCGTTTGAAGCGCTAGTCAATGCGCTCGCCTGCCAGCAGGTGTCCCTGACGGTCGGGATCCTCTTGCTCAATCGGCTGGCAGAGACTTATGGACCCCGCCTCATTTTGGCTGACGGCATCGTCCACGCCTTTCCCCGTCCAGAGGACCTGGCGAGCCTAGATGTGGAAGACCTCCGCCACCTTGGGTTTAGCCGCCGAAAAGCATCCTATGTCATTGAGCTTGCTCAGTCGATTAGTCGCCGTCAGCTCAATTTGGCGGAGTTTGAAGCATTGGATGATAAAGCGGCAGTTGCGCGTTTGCGCCGCCTGAAAGGGGTGGGGCGGTGGTCGGCCGAGTACTGCCTGCTGCGCGGCCTGGGCCGGACACGCATCTTCCCTGGCGATGACGTAGGGGCGCGGAACAATCTGCAGCGCTGGTTGGGTTTGCCCAACCGCCTTGACTATGACGGCGTGCGCGAAGCGCTCGCCGGCTGGAAGGGGTACGGCGGGTTGATCTATTTCCACCTATTACTGCAGAGCCTGGCTGGGAAGCATGTCATTGCGCCGTAGCCAGCGTCGGAAACCACCTCAAATCAACGCCAGTTCACGCAGCAATTCGGCCTTCGTGATCAGGATGCGGTGGCGGTCGAAGCGGATGGCCCCGGCTTGCTCCAAGACGCGCA
>CAZCEC010000085.1:0-26845 GCA_964497615.1 uncultured Anaerolineales bacterium
TCTCCCGCTGGGAGAGGGGGGACTTACCCCCCGCGCCGCTGCGCTGCGGGCCAGGCTCTCCCGCTGGGAGAGGGGGGACTTACCCCCCGCGCCGCTGCGCTGCGGGCCAGGCTCTCCCGCTGGGAGAGGGGGGACTTACCCCCCGCGCCGCTGCGCTGCGGGCCAGGCTCTCCCGCTGGGAGAGGGGGGACTTACCCCCCGCGCCGCTGCGCTGCGGGCCAGGCTCTCCCGCTGGGAGAGGGGGGACTTACCCCCCGCGCCGCTGCGCTGCGGGCCAGGCTCTCCCGCTGGGAGAGGGGGGACTTACCCCCCGCGCCGCTGCGCTGCGGGCCAGGGTCTCCCGCTGGGAGATGGGCTACGGCTTGACGGGCTTCATGTCTTCCCAGTTGGAGCCGGCGCGGACGTCGACGCCAAGGGGGATGTCGAGGGTGAAGGCATCGGCCATGACGCGATGGACGACGGCGGCGACGGCTTTGACATCGGCGGTGCGGCATTCGAGGACAAGCTCGTCGTGGACCTGGAGGAGGAGGTTGGCTTCCAGCCCGGCCTCGGTGAGGGCGGCGGGGAGGGCGAGCATGGCGCGCTTGATGATGTCGGCGGCGGTGGCCTGGATGGGGGCGTTGATGGCTTCGCGCTCGGCGCGGGCGCGGGCGATGTTGCCTTCGCGGGTGTTGGCGGGCTGGGCGAGGCCGGGGAAGTAGCGGCGGCGGCCGAGGAGGGACTCGACGTAGCCGATCTCGGCGGCGCGACGCTTGGTACCGTCAATGTAGGTTTTTAGGCCGGGCAGGCGCTCGAAGTAGGCTTTGATGAAGTTCTCGGCTTCGGCGAGGGTGAAGCCGGTGGTGCGGGTGAGGCCGAAGGCGCCCTGGCCGTAGAGGATTCCGAAGTTGACCGATTTGGCCTGGCGGCGCTGTTCCTTGGTGATCTTTTCCGGGGAGACGCCGAGGACGGCGGCAGCAGTGGCGGCGTGGATGTCCTCGCCCTGGCGGAAGGCTTCGAGCAGGGTGGGGTCCTGGGAGACGTGGGCGGCGACGCGCAGTTCGATCTGCGAGTAGTCGGCGGCGACGAGGCGGCGGCCGCGGCCGGACACGAAGGCCTTGCGGACTTCGCGGCCCAACTCGGTGCGGATGGGGATGTTCTGGAGGTTGGGGGCCTCGGAGGCGATGCGGCCGGTGACGGAGCCGGTTTGCTTGTAGGTGGTGTGGACGCGGCCGGTGGCGGGGTTGACGGCGGCGGGCAGGGCGTCCACGTAGGTGCTCTTGAGCTTGGACAGCTCGCGCTGTTCGAGGATGAGGTCGATGACCTTGTGCTTGCCGCGCAGGTCTTCGAGCACGTCGGCGGCGGTGGAGAACTTGCCGGAGGCGGTCTTGCGGCCACGGTCGGGCGGGGTGAGGCCGAGGCTGACGAAGAGCACGTCGGACAACTGCTGGGTGGAGTTAATGTTGAACTCCTGGCCGGCCTCGCGGTAAATGCTCTTCTCCAGTTTGTCGAGCTTCTTCTGCAAGTCCTTCGACATTTCGCCGAGGAGGTCCGCGTCGAGGGCAATGCCCGTCATCTCCATCTCGGCCAGGATGGGGAGGAGGGGCATCTCCATGTCGTAAAGGAGTCCAAGCTGGCCCTTTTCCTTTAGCTCGGCTTCGAGGATGGGCTTGAGGCGGGTGGTCATGTCCACGTCGGCGGCGGCGTAGGGGGCGGCGGCGAGGACGGGCACCACGTCCATCGTAAGCTGTTTGCGGCCGGAGCCAATCAGCTCGGTGATCTCGGTCATCTCGACGCCGAGGCGCACGAAGGCGAGCTTCTTGAGGCCGAGGCTGTGGGAGGCTGGGTCGCACAGCCACTCGGCCAGCATGGTGTCGAAGCTGAGCGGGGCGGCGCGTAGGCCGTGGCGGGCGAGGACGATGTAGTCGAACTTGAGGTTATGGCCGTACTTGGGAATCTGGGGATTGGTCAGGGCGGGTGTGATGGCCGCGATGACGCGCTCCAGGGGAAGCTGCGGGCCGGCGCCGTCGCCGGTGTGGCCGACGGGGATGTAATAGCCCTGCCCTTCCTGGACGGCGAGGGCGAGGCCGACGAGGGTGGTCTGCATCTCGTCGGTGGAGGTGGTCTCGACGTCGAAGGTGATGAAGGGGGCAGCATCGAGGGCCTGGACGAGGGCGGCGAGGGCAGGCTCGTCGGTGACGATGATGGTCTCGGTGAGGCTCTCACCGTGGGGGATGAAGGTGGGCTGGGCGATGGGTCGGGCGGAGGCGGGGCCTTCGGGGGCGCCGAAGAGGGCCATTTGGCCGGAGGGCGAATCGGGGGTTTCCTCAGCAGTCGAGACGCCCCGCCGGGGCGTCTCGACTTGGGCAGCTTCGGCGCCGGCGCCTTCGGGCAGGCGGCGGAGGAGGGAGTTGAATTCCAGGATGCGGAACAGGTCAACGACCTGCTGGCGGTCGTACTGGCGGGCGGCGCAGTCTTCCAGCTTGAAGCCGATGGGCACATCGGTGACGATGGTGCTCAGCTTGAGGGAGAGGTCGGCTTGCTCGCGGCCGGCCTCCAGCTTGCCCTTGAAGCGGCCGGGAACCTCGTCGAAGTGGGCGTAGATGTTGGCGACGGTGTCGTACTTCTGGAGCAGTTCGGTGGCGGTCTTCTCGCCGACGCCGGCCACGCCGGGGATGTTGTCGCTCTTGTCGCCGACGAGGGCCTTGAACTGGATGTATTGCTGGGGGGTGAGGCCGAAACGTTCCTCGACCTCGGCGGGGCCGTAGTCCTTGGCCTCGGAGAGCTTCTGGCCGCTGAGGTTGATGGTGATGTGATCGGCAGCAAGCTGGAGGAGATCGCGGTCGCCGGTGACGATCTTGACCTCGGCGCCTTGCTCGACGGCCAGGCGGGCGACGGTGCCGAGCACGTCGTCGGCTTCGTAGCCGTCGGCGGTGAGGACGGGGATGCGGAAGACCTGGACCAGCTCCATGATGCGGTCAATCTGGACGCTGAGGTCATCGGGCATCTTCTCGCGGGTGCCCTTGTAGTCGGGGAAGAGGTCGTCGCGGAAGGTGCGGCCAACATCGAAGCTGACGGCGAGGTAGTCGGGGCGGTCGCGCTCAAGGATGTTGAGCAGGACGGAGGCAAAGCCGTAGGTGCCGGCGGTGGGCTCGCCGGTCTTGGTGAGCCAGCGAGAGTTGTCGCCGCCCATGGCGGTGAGGGCGAAGTAGGTGCGGTAGGCGAGGGCGTGGCCGTCGATGAGGATGAGGGTGGGGCGGGAGGGGGACATGGGAAGGATGAAGGATGAAGGATGAAGGATGAAGGCGTGAAGGCGTCGTTTGTAACTCAGCTCAACAGGGCCTGTGTAGTCGTGGGTCCTGTTTGTAGGCGCGACCAGCGACAGCTTTAGCCGCCGAGCGAGCTGTGAGCTTTTGGGCAACTGTCTTGATTACCCGCACGGGCTTGCTCCAGGCGGAGGCGTCGTTGGCTTGGGAGATGACGAGGGCGTCGGTTTCAGCGTCGGCCGGCCATTCTCGTGAGCGGACAGCTTTCACAGGTGGCTACTCAAGGCCCTTCAATAGGTCGAAACTGCTATTTGCCTTTTGAATCACATCGCGCACTTGCTTGGCGCGTTTGGCTTGGTCAGCATTGCGGAGATCCCACATTGCTCTGCATGAGCGCAGGCTAGAATACCACCGAGGCTTGCCTGTCCGACTTAGCCTCTTGCCCTCTGCTGATCGCATCGTGCTATAAACCAAGCCGTTGTTCTTGTTGACGCCAAGGTCTACAGCTCTCCTAAAGAGTGTCGAATGTCGAGGATCGCCAATGAACAGGCGCTCGCCGTCTGCAATTGTGCCACTCTTGAGATGTATGTTGCGCATTGCGCGTTTGCGAAGGGCGGCAGAAACAGTGGCTGCGCCCTGGCCTTCGTCGAGACAATCGAGAATACGGAAAGCGCCCAACAAGTACCAACCATGGTCACGCTCAAACCCAGCCCAGTCATTGCGGCCACTATGCTTCGTCAGTAGGCCCCAGAATAGAAGAACATCACCTGGTTTGACATGTTGCAACGCCGCTGCCCGACGGTTGCGACAAATGTCCCCATACGTGAAGCCGTCCCAATCTGGGTCCGGGTGAGCCTTAAGCTTGTGCTGGGGATTGATGTAGTGTTGGCAGGCGGCACTGTAAGGCTCTCGCAGATGTGATTTGTTATCGCAGAATGGCACGTATACAAACGAATCGTCCGCAAAAATCGGGCTACGGGCCATCGAGGAGTGCCCGGTGTTTGCTCCGATGTTTACTGTGTATATCGTTGTCACTTTCTCACCTCGCAAAACAGATCGGTAGATCGTCACGCCGCGATGGGCAGCGGTAGGCGGGCCTCGGCGAGGACGGCCTGCATGCTCCACGGGCTGGTGTGAGTGACGGTGAGCGTGACGGTGCGGCCGGTGTGGTCGCCGGGGGCGTCGAAGAAGACGAGCTTGTTGGTGCGGGTGCGGCCCTTCCACTTGCCTTTGTGCTGGCCCTCGACCAGGACTTCGACGGTCTGGCCGAGGAGGCGGGCGTTGATGTCGCCGACGACCTGGGCCTGGAGGTCTTCCAGGGCGCGGAAGCGGCGCATCTTTTCGTCTTCGGTCACGTCGTCGGGCAGGCGGCGCTCGGCGACGGTGCCGGGGCGGGGGGAGTAGCGGGCCAGATGAGCGACATCGAGTTGGAGGTCGGCCAGGAGGTCGAAGGTCTGCTGGAACTGCGCTTCGGTCTCGCCGGGGAAGCCCACGATGATGTCGGTGGCGATGGAGGCGTGGGGGACGATGCGGCGAATGCGGGCGATGAGGGCGCGGTAATCGGCGTTGGTGTAGCCGCGTTTCATGCGGGCGAGGACTTCGTCGTCGCCGGCCTGGACGGGGACCTCGATGTGCTCGCAGACCTTGGGCAAAGCGGCCACAGTCTCCAGCAGTTCGTCGGTCATGTAGCTGGGGTGGGAGGTGAGGAAGCGGATGCGCTCCAGGCCGTCAATCTCGTGGACGACGCGCAGGAGGGCGGCGAGGTCCGGGCCGCCGGGGATGTCCACGCCGTAGCGGTCCACGATCTGGCCGAGGAGGGTGATCTCCTTGACGCCCTGGGCGACAAGGGAGCGGACCTCGGAGGCGATTTCGCCAACGGGGCGGGAGCGCTCGACGCCGCGGCGGAAGGGGATGATGCAGAAGGTGCAGGCGTGAGAGCAGCCGTAGACGATGGGGACGTGGGCGGCGACGAGGCGGCCACGCTCGGCGGCGGGCAGGCGCAGGTCCACATTGACAGCGGGGTTGAGGACGCTGGTGACTTCGTCCTGGTAGGCGAAGCGCTGGGCGGTCTCGGCTTCGGCTAGGTCGCGGCCGGCGCGGGCGGCAAGGTGGCGGACGAGGGGGCCTGGTTCGGAGGGCGGGGAGAAGACGTCCACGTAGGGGAGCTTCTCTCGCAGCCGCTCGGCGCCCTTGACGCCGACGAGGCAGCCCATGAGGTTGATGACGAGGTCGGGGCGGCGCTTTTTGATGGGGGCGAGGCTGGTGAGGCGGCCGTAGGCCTTGTCTTCGGCGCTCTGGCGGACGACACAGGTGTTGAGAACGACGACGTCGGCCTGCTCGATGTCGGGCTCGGCGCGATAGCCGAGGGTCTCGAGGGCGCTGGCGACGCGCTGGGAGTCAGCGACGTTCATCTGGCAGCCTTCGGTCCAGATGTGGTACTTCATGGGGCAAATTCTACCATAGGGATATGACAGGATTGGGCCGAATTCACGGTGGAGTGCGCGGAGAGCGCGGAGAAGGACGGTGGCAGCAAATTCTGAAACGGATTAAGCAGATTGGGCGTTGGTGGACGATGCGTGGAGGGGAGGCCGAGGGGGAGGAGGTGCACCGCATGGAGCGCGGAGATGGGCGGGAAGTGGATGGGCACCGCGATGGGTGCGGAGAAGGAAGGACAAAGGCGGGAGGGGCGATGAGGGCGGCGATTAGCGTGAGGGCGGGAGGGGGTGGCGGAGGGCGTGCTGTTCGATGAGAGCGGTGGCGGCGGCGAGGCCGTCTTCGGCGCGGATGGATGCGGCGAGGGCGGCGGCGCGGGCTTGCATATCGTGGTCGGTGACGGCGGTGTGGATGGCAGCGGCCAGGGCTTCGGGGGTGAGGCGGGCGATGCCGGGGAGGCGCGGGCCGACGCCAAGGGCGGCGACGCGCTCGGCCCAGGCCCATTGGTCGGCGGCGAAGGGGGTGAGCAGGCTGGGCACGCCCGCGCTGAAGCCGGCGGCGGTGGTGCCTGCGCCGCCGTGGTGGACAACGGCGGCCATGCGCGGGAAGAGCCAGGCGTGCGGGACATCATCCACGAAGAAGACGGTGGGCGGCGCGGATTGGCGCGCGAGGCCGCCCCAGCCGGTGGAGAGCACACCGCGCTGGCCGGATAACTCCAGGGCACGGAGGGCGAGGCGGGTGTAGTGTTCGGGGCGGCCGGGGGTCATGCTGCCGAAGCCGAGGTAGATGGGTGGCGGGCCGGCGTCGAGGAAGCGCAGAAGATCGGCGGGGGGCGACCACCTGGGTGGCGGGTCGAGGAACCAGTAGCCCGTAATGTGCTGTGTGTCGTCCCAATCGGCGGGGCGGGAGAGGACGTGAGGGCTGAAGCCGTAGAGCAGGGGGATGCCCTGGGCGCGGGCGTAGGCCAACTGTTCGGTGAAGGAACGCCAGGGGCGCAGGCCGAGGCGGCGGCGCAAGTGATTCGACATCGGCCCGCCCATAATGCTCCACAGGGCGCGGTGCATAAGGGCGTGGGTGAGCTTGTTGTAGCCGGGTCCGAAGGTGCGGCGCATTGATCCCAAGAAGAAGGAGGGAAAGGCGCGGGTGGGCGCGAAGGGGACGGGCGAGGCCAGGACGGCGGGCCGGCCCAAGACGGCGGCGGCTTCGAGCGCGCCGGTGCCGGCAGGGCTTTGGATGACGAGGTCGGCTTGCTGGATGGCGGCCCAGGTATCGTCTTGGGCCTGGGTGCTGCGGCGCATCATGGCCCGCATGAGGCGCATCTGGCGGAGCAGATTGCGGCTGCGGATGGCGGCCTGAGCCTCGGGCGTGAGGCTGAGTTCGGCGAGGCTGAAGGGGGTGGGGTGGGTGCGGACGCCGTAGGACTCGATCCAGGCGGTGAAGGTGTGGGAGGTGGCGAGGGTGACGGCGTGGCCGGCGCGCTGGAGGCCGACGGCGAGGGCGAGGTAAGGCTGGACGTCGCCGCGCACGCCAAAGGTGGAGATCACGATGCGCATGGGGTCACTGGGGCGGGCGCAGCCACAGGCTGGTGGAGGCGGGCTGCATGGTGTGGTCCACGACGGTTTCGAGGCGGTGGGAGAGGCGGGCGAGGTCGGTCTCATCGCGCAGGGAGGCGCCGAAAGCGGCGAGGACCTGGGCGGCGTTGTACTTGCTGCGGTAGAAGCGGCGGTCGATGAAGTTTTGGACGCGGCGGCGGAGGGGGACGAAGAGGGCGGCGATGGCCAGGGTGGAGAGGACGGTGACCAACTCGGAGCGACTTTGGCCGGTGAGGCCGCCCACGAGGGTTTGAAGCGCCACCACCAGGCCGAGGTAGACCAGGGCCAGGAGGGCGGTGAGAGTGGCATAGATCAGGGTGCGGCGGATGATGACGTCTATGTTCCACAAGTGGTAGCGCAGGATGGCGATGGTGATCGCCAGGGGGATGCAGGCGAAGCCGAGCCGGAAGCCCACAATCGTGATCGGCCAGTACGTCAGGGGTGAGCTGGTGGCAGCGGGGGTGAATGTTTGCGCGACGGCAAACACGGCAATAAGGACCACCGCGCCCAGCAGGCCGAGCGCGAGCCAGAGGATTTGCTTGCGCACCAGCACGGAGGCCGAGCGGCGATAGCGATGGACCTGCCCATAGACACCGATGGCGGCGCAGACCAGGACGACTGAGGATGAAACGACGCTAATCACGCTGTTGGGCGACTGCTCCACCTCGGGGGTGGATGTGAGGACGCCATAGAACAAGGTTGCGACGAACAGGAGGTAGAACCAGCGGCTCCACGGGGGCACAAGGCGGCCGTCAGGCAGGAGGAACAGGAGCGTTGGAAAGAGGGCGTTGCCCCACAGGTAGGTGAAGGTGCCGACGTGGAGAAGCCATGGCAGGTATGGGTAGAGGGCGGAGGCGGTGCCGGGCACGAGATGAGTACCAGTGACGATGAGGGCCAGGGAAGCGAGGAAGGCGATGCGCTCGTCCGGGCGGCGGAGATAGATGAGCAGCCCGCAGGCGACACAGAGTCCAGCAAGGGCCAAGTCCTGGCCTGCGACGAGAAGGGCGTACAGGTCCAGCGAAACACCGGTGCCGCGCAAGGCCAGGGCTTGCTCAGACGTCAGCACCATACCATGCACAGGGAGGCATGCAGGCGGGTCGCAGATGGTGCGAAGCTGGGCGAACGTGAGCGCCAGGCCGACCAAGAAGGTGAGCGTGGTGTAGCCGGTGAGTACCCACCAGACGGCGCGCGCCAGGGGCAGCCAGCGGGGGGGCAGGAGGGGGGCGGGGTGGGTCATGGTCATAGGATAGGGGGCGAGCGTTACGGGAGCGTTACGGAGAAAGAGATGTTGGCAACGGATTGAGTAGCGGATGTAGCGGATGGCGGGTTGGTGGCAGTGCCCGTTGGAAGGACGAGGGGCGTGGCGCGTGGCTGCGCGCGGGGGTTGGGCACGGCGGGTAAACCCGCCGGCTACGGGGGGCGGAGCAGCCAGGAACGGCGGCAGAAGCGGCCGCCGATCGCGCCTGCAAGGCGCTCCTACGGTGGCGCGGCGGGGTGAACCCGCCGGCTACGGGGGGGGGACGCGGGGGATGCCCCGAAGGGTGACGAAGCAGACGATTATGTAGGGCGCGGGGTTATTCGCAGTAGTTGTTGAAGGCGATGGGCAGGAAGACGCGATAGGGGCCGTCGAGGGGCGGGGCGGAGCCGGAGCCGCCCTTGATGAGGCCGAGGGGGGCGTAGCCGGTGTAGTCGGGGAAGACCTGGTCCAGGTTGGGGTTCTGGAGGCGCTTGGTGACGATCTCGCTGAGGACGCGGCGGTAGTCGGTGTTGACAGCGAGGTCGGTGTGGTCGTAGAGCTGGTCGTTGTGCAGGCCGGGCCAGGCGCCGTAGACCTGCCCGCCGTTGACGTTGCCGCCCAGGACCAGCATGGCGTTGCCGTGGCCGTGATCGGTGCCACGGTTGGCATTCTCCTTGAGACGGCGGCCAAATTCGCTCATCACCACCAGGGTGAGCTTGCGGGTGTAGTCCTGCGCGCAGGCGGCGTTGCTGAGGTCGGTGTAGAAGGCGGCCAGCGCCTGGGCCATGGGCGCAAGCTGGGTGGTGGCGAGGTAACCGCCCGAGCCGTCGCCCTGATTTTCGTGGGTGTCCCAGCCGCCGAGGTCGATGGTGGCAACGCGCAGGCCGAGTTCGGCCTTGATGAGCTGGGCAATGGTCTTGAGATTGTTGCCGAAGGAGTTGTTGGGGTAGACGGCGCCGTTGGCGGGCGTGTAGGTGCCGGAGGCGGCGCTCTCCACCAGGTCGAGGGTGTCCAGGGTGCGGGTGGCGGCCTCATACAGCCAGTGGCTGCCGGAGTACAGGCCGCGCAGGGCGGTGCGCTGGGGGCCGCCCCACTGCCAATGTCCGTTGATGGTAAAGGCGGAGGGGCTGGTCATGGCGGCGGCTTCGGTGCTGCCCAGGAGCGAGACGGCCTGGCTGCTGCCAGCGGAGAGCGCGGGCAGGAAAATCTCAGGGGGGAGGTTGGTGGCGCTTTGGAGATGACGGGTGATCCAGCCGGAGCCGGTGGTCTTGATGCCGGGCGTGCCCAGCTCCATGTACTGCATGGCGTCGAAGTGGCTGCGGGTGTCTTCATGGAGGCCGACGGCCTGGACCACGGCCAGATGCCCGGCCTGGTAGAGCGGGTAGAGCGCGCTCAGGGAGGGGTGCATGCCTAGCTGGCCGTTGAGCGACAGCGCCTGGGCAATGGGGACCTTGAGATACTGGCGCGCGGCCTCGTAGTAGCCACGGTCCGGGTCGGCGAGCGGGGGGAAGACGTTGAGGGCATCCCAGCCGCCGCGCAGAAAGACGACGACGAGGATTTCGCTGTTGTAGCTGCTGGGGGCGGCGGGGTCGGCGAAGGCGACGTGGGTGAGGCGCGCGCCGGCCATGGCGGCGATGGCGGCGGAGCAGCCCTGAAGGAACTGGCGGCGGGTGAACTTGGTTTCAGGCATGGCGGTCTCCGAGGCTCAGCGCCACTGGAAGTCGGGCGACATGAGGATGAGCGCCACCATGTGCGGCAGGCGCGCGGTGAGCTGACTGGTGGGCAGGTCGAAATCGGGGTTGAAGCCCTGGGCCAGGAAATTCAGGATCTGGGTGCGGTTCTCGGGCGGGTCCATGGGCCGGCCCAACAGCCGGTCAATCCAGAAGTCCACGATCTGGTTGGAGGTGGTGACGCCGCCGGGTATCTGGGCCAGCAGGTTGAGCTGGGTGTTGTCAATGTAGCCCTGGACGAGCTGGTTGGCGAGGCGCCAGCGCTGGAGCAGGGAGGTGGTGTTGGCCCATTCGTCTTTGTGGTCGGGGTAGCCGTCGGGCGAGCGGCGGGAGAAGAGGGGCTGGCCGGCCTGGTCGTAGGTGTAGAAGAAGTCGTTGGTGGGGGTGATGTCGGCCTGCATGGCGCGGAGCATGCCGGCGGCGGCCTCGAACGGGCGCTTGACCTTTTCGCCCCAGGCGGCCTTGAACTCGGGCGACAGGCAGATGACGCGGACCACACGCTTGAGTTGGTCGCCAGAGTTGACATGCGCCAGGAACTCGGCGGCGGCGGCGTCCACGATGGTTTGGGGCGGGTCGTCGCTGATGAGGCGGCGGCAGAGCTTGCGGGCGATGTGGCGGGCGGTGCCGGGGTGGGCGGCGATCAGGTCCAGGACATCGTTGCCATCTTCCATCTGGTTCTGGAAGGCGGGCAGGTATTGCGCCAGCACGAGCTTGTTGGCTTTGTCGTGCCAGGTGTCGTGGTAATAGAACGTGCCGTTGTTGCCGGGCGCGCCAGAACTGCCGTTGTTGACGCGCCAGCCGGTGAAGGCGCGGGCGGATTCATAGACGTCGTTGTCGCAGTAGCCGATCGCGAGACCGCCGCCGTCAACGGGCACATCCAGGGGATTCATGACGCCCAGGTAGTTCTCGGAGCCGAGGGTGTGCAGCTCGAACAACTCGCGGGCCCAATTCTCGTTGAAGCCGGCCACCTGGTTGATGTAGTTGTCCAGGTAATAGAGCATGGCGGTGCTGGTGGCAACGGCCTGGAGGAAAGCGCGGAAGTTGCCGAGGACGTTGGCGCGGATGACGTCGCGGTCGTAGTGGACCCAGGTGGCGCTGGCGTAGGCGTAGTCCCAGGCGTAGATGTTGAAGTGGTTGTGCCAGAAGTCGGTGAGGACTTCGAAGAGCTGGCGCTGGCTGTAGACGGCCCGGAGGAGGGTGGCGTTGCGGACGTCGGTGAGCGGGACGGTGCGGCCAGCATTGCCCACATAGTGATCGGCCCACAACTGGGTGAGCGTCTTGTTGAGGGTGGTGAAGCCGGCGGCGCCAATGCGGTTGTTGCAGTCGGTGTCGGCGATGGCGCCGGGGTTGAGCTGCGAATCGACCCAGGCGGTGAGGCGGGCATCGTCGTCGCCGCCGAGGGCGTTGAAGGCGGCCAGGTCGCCGGGGCGGGGGCCGAAGGCAAGGCGGTTGAGGACGATGATGCCCAGGGACGGCAGGGCGGGCGCGCCGCCTTCAGGCGCGGCGCCAGAGCCGCCCGAGGCGCGCAGACCGGCGGGCGGCGGGGGCTCATTGAGGGCGGCGTGCAGCGTGGCCTGGGTGAGGAGGCGGTCGGGGCGCAAGGCCGCGCGGCGGGTGAGGCGCCGAGGGGCACGCGGGGTTGTGGCAGGCGGCATATGGGACTCCTGAGAGACGCTCCGCCTATTCTATAGCAATTTGTTGGAATCTGGTTGGTGGGAGATTGGTACTAGACCGGAGGCAGACAGTGGACGACCAACGACCGACGACGGAAGGCAGGGGGAAGGCGGGGCGGCGGATGAAGGATAGACGACGAAAGGCGAAAGGTGAAAAGCAGGAGCGAGAGGCGGGCGGTTGAAGGGCGCTAGGAGGGTTTGTGAGCGAGGACAAGGATTTCGGTGAGGTAGAACTTGAGCCTGTCGCCGGCCACTTCGGGGGCGAGGGCGGCGCGGGCGCTGGCCGGGGCCTGGAGCATGAGGGCGCGAAGCTGGGTCTTGGTGTGGGGGTCCACGCTCATCATGCCGGTCCAGTTGTCAAAGTCGCGGATCTTGCGGAAGGTCTCGTGGTGCTCGACGGTGAGGCTGGCAAGGGCGAAGAAATCGAGCCAATCGGCCTCGGTGTGGGCCCAGTTGTGGCTGGGGTCGCGGAGCTTCTCGATGGCGTTGATGTGGCGGGCGGCGGTGAGATCGGCGGGGACGACGTTGTCGATGAGGAGGGCGAGGCCGCCGGGGCGCAGGACGCGGGCCATCTCGTGGACGAACTGGGCGCAATCGGGGAAGTGGTGGGGGGCGACGCGGCAGGTGACGAGATCGAATTCGGCCTCAGCGAAGGGGAGGGCGACGGCGTCGGCTTCGCGAAAGGTGACGTTGGCGACGCCTTGGCCGCGGATGAAGGCTTCGGCGGCGAGGAGCATCTGCGGGGTGATGTCGGTGGCGACGACCTCGGCGACGTGGGGAGCAAGGGCCAGAGCGGTGTGGCCGCCGCCGGTGGCGATGTCGAGGGCGCGCCAGTGGGGCTGGGGCTGGACAAGGGGCACGATGCAGTCGAGGGAGTCGGAGCGGGCGTGGTCGGTGCTGGTGACGTACTTTTGGGCCTGGGGGCCGAATTGAGATTGGACGAGGGATTGGTTCATGGGACATTCATTTTTCGACGACCGACGACCGACGACGAAGGACGAAAGACGAAAGACGAAGCCGACTTGTTGGTGGGAGTGTAATGTAGGCGGGGCGAGGGGAGCAAGGGGGAAGAGGCGGAGGAAGGTATCGGGAAGGGCGAGGGGAATGTGAATCTCGCCCTCACCCCCGACCCCTCTCCCGCTGGGAGAGGGGAGAAGTAACGCTCGGCGGCCAGTCCCTCGGCCGCGGGGAGGGGGGAGCGGCAACACGCGGCGGCCAGCCGCGCGGCGATGTGGGGACGGCAGCTCAGGAGTCGGCCATGAGGGGCAGGAAGATGAAGTCGGTGAAGGTGATGGGAGGCTTGACCTGGCCTGAGTCGGGGTGGAGCATCAGGGAGGAGACATCCACGGCTTCGAAAGCGGAACCGTCGATGGCGTGGAGTTCGTGAAGGAGGTCGTTGTCCCACTGCTCGTCGGGGACGCCGGAGATGTACCAGGGCGAACCGTTGTCGGCCAGGATGAGACCATATTTCTTGAGGGCGCGTAGGATGACCTGGACTTCGGGGGAGAAGCCGCTGATATCGTAGTTGGCCTTGAGGCGCATCCGCAGACCCATGGGCGGGTACTCCACGCCGGTGAAGTCGGAGGCGTGGTGGCGGGCGGGCCAAAGGTAGGCCTCCTGGGTTTCGGGGGCGGTGAAGCGCAGGGCGTGGTTGATCTCGCCCGCGGCGACCTCATCCCAGCGGACGAGACCGGGGAGGATAGGGAGGCCGGCGGCGTCGGCGGAGGTCCAGGTTTCTGGGCGGAGAGCGTGGGAGCTTAGGTCGAAGATGGCGCCGGAGTGGGCGGACCAGGTGCCGTCGTTCTCGGGCCAGGCGTAGAACAACTCATAGAGCACACAGTCATCGGAGTCGAGGATGAGGATGTGGCGGTCGCCGTCCGCATCAGGGCCGCCTTCGATGGGCGGGTCCGGGGGGATGGGGTAGGGGCCGGGGTCGCTCTGGTCGTCCCAGTAGAAAGAGACGTCCACGCCGGGCTGGGTGCCGGGGACGACGACGTAGGGGATGCCGATGGGGCCGCCATCCCATTCGCCGGAGCCGAAGTCGGCGTGGACGTAATCACCGGCGCCAATCGTGTTCACGTAGGCGGCGGAGTTGGGGTGGACAGGGAGGGTGTCCACCGGCGTGTTCCAGATGTTGTCGCCGGGGAAGATTTGGCAGCCGGCGAGGGTCGGTAAGGCGGTGTGGGAGTGTGGGCGGGTGGGCGTGTGTGAGGCGGGGGGTGTGGGCGTGCTGGCAGGTGGTGCCGTGGCGGCGGGTACAGCGCGGCCGCAGAGGGTGGCGGCGAGGGCGAGGGTGAGGAGGGTGGAGGGGAGGCCCCTAGTTGGGTTTCGGCCCCATCCCCCGAGCCGACACGGGGCAGTTGATAAGAATGCGCTGCTCGTCGGGCCAACCCGGACCACAGGCTGCGCGCGTTCGGCCGCCGCGCGGGGCTGAAGTCCCCGCGCTAGTAACGACGCCCGGTCAACCGGGCTTAGGAGCGGGCGAACCAGTTTGTGGTTTCGCCAGGATGTGCCGACACCATTCTGCCTTGGACGAAGTGAAATGTGGGGACTAATGGGTAACCAGCGGCACATAAATGCGCTCGGTGAGGGTGTTGGTGAGTTGCCAGTATTCGAGCAGGGTTTGCAGGGCCTGGGGCGGGTTGGCGGGGGCGCCGGCGCCGGCCTGGTCGTGCTCGCTGAGGCCGTGGCAGGAGGTGCAGACGCGGATTTCGCCGGGCTGGAAGGTGAGCCAGTAGCGCTCGCGGACAACCGGCTCGCCTTCGGGATCGGTGAGCTGCCAGGTGAGGGCACGGCCGGCCGGGACGAAGGCCGCCATCGAGCCATCGGGCGCGACGGCGACGCTGCCGGCCGGGCCGGTGCTGGCCGGGTTGGCGAGGAGGGCGGCGGTGTCGTGGAGTACCTGGGCCAGCACGCGGCGGCCGGGGCGCGGGGTGAGATTGCCGTAGCCGCCGGTGGAGCCGCGGAGGAGATCGCCCTGGAAGAACTGCATGTAGGCCACATCGTAGATTGTGCCCGGCTCGCCGACGGTCTGTGTGCCGCCGGGGACGTGGAGGTTGAAGGGCTGCTGGAGGTCGAAGTCGTCGCGGGTGGTCACATCGCGACTGACGACCAGGGCGAGATTATTGACGGTGAGGAAGAACTTGAGTTCGCCGAGCAGAACGCCAGCGGCATCAAGCATCTGTTGTTCCGGCTCGGCGAGCGCGGAGTTGGTGTCTACCTCGGGGCGGGCGCGGGGGCGGACCTCGACCGGGTTCAACTCCCACAAGTTCCCAGAGAACGAGATCAGATTGTCGGGGCTCCAGTAGCTGAAGGTTTTGCTGATGCCGCCGGTGAGGGAGGCGCCGGCCGACCAGTAGCCGCCGCTGGACGACAGCGGCTTGAGGCGGAAGGCATAGCCCGAGTTCAGGCCATTGCCGGCCTCGTAGCCGACGAAGGGTGAGTGGACGGCGAGGAGCGTGCCATCGGAGAGCGGCAGGGGCTCACGGTAGTGGCCGGTGTGGTTGGCGGTGTAGGAGGTGCCCTGCGTGTCGCGGTGGGTGACGTAGGCAACCGCGATGTGGTCCGGGTCGAGGGAGGGCGGGGCGGTGAGGCTGATGACCTGGCCGGAGGCGTGCGTGCCGAATTCGGGGGCGTCCACGCCGTAATAGGTGCCGGGGTGGAGGGGGTCCTCCTTGATCTGGAACATGCTCTCGATGCGGTTGGTGTTGAAGCGGCTGTACTGGCCGTAATAGTCCTCGAGGTTGCTGTCGTCCGTGAAGGCAGCGGGGATGTAGCCGTGGAGCTCGTGGCGGCCCAGGTGGTTGAGGACCTCGCTGTCGGTGCCGTCCTGGTCCATCATCCAGGGGAAGAAGTGGTTGAAGGTGTGGCCGGCGAGGTTGGTGCCCTCAAGCAGGTCGTCACGGCAGCCGCGCGGCTCGGGGAAGACTTCAGTGCGGTCGTCCAGCAGGGCGACGGCGGAGGCGCTCTCGCTGGAGTAGTTGAACATGCCGTAGGGCAGTGAATCGGCGTCGCCGCCGGCATAGCAATTCTCGCCGGGGGTATCCACGCTCTCGTCGGCGTCGGCGAGCTGGTCGCGCTGGAGGTGGTCCCACTGGGTGAAGATCACGCGGCCAAAGGAGTCCACACTGGGGGTGAAGTCGCCGGAGGGGGCGTGGTTGAGCATCCGCAGACCGCCGGTAGCGGGGTCGAGATGCCAGAGGCCGCTGACGGTGGGCGCGTTTTCGTACTCGTCGCGCTGGGGGTAAAGGTGGGCCAGGCCGCCATAGGGCCGGTCAGATGTGAACAGGAGGGTGTCGTCGGAGAGGTACACCGGACTGATGTTGTTATAGTTGAGGGGTTGGTTGGGGACTTTGGTGATCACGGGCGTATCGGCCAAGCCGAGGCCGGTGATCTCGTAAAGCTGCCAGAAGTAGCTCTGGTAGTGATACTGGCCGTTGGGGGCGCCGACGACCATGCTGAAGATGGCCTTCTGGCCGTCCCAGTGGACGGCGGGGTCGCGGACGGCGATGCCTTCGCTGCCGGTGAGCAGGCCGCTGCCGCCATAGCCGGCGGCCTGGGTGAGGTTCTTGAGGGTGCCGTTCGGATAGCGGATGTAGAGATCGCCGCCGCGGCCAGCGGAAGAGAGGCTGCCCTGATGGTTGCCGAAGGTGGAGCCAATGGTGGTGAAGTCGCCGGCAATGGGGGCCTGGGTGACGAAGAGGATGGGGTAGGGGAGCAAGGCCGGGGCGGCTGGGGCTGCGGCGGATTCCGCCGCCAGCGGCAGGGGCCGGGCGGCGAGGGCGTCGCGGCCGGCCAGGGCGAGGGCAGTGAGCGCGGACAGCGACAGGAGCAGGAAGCGGTGCGGGCGCAGGGTTGGGCGGACGGCGGTCGGGCGCGGCGGGATGGGCATGGGGTTCATTTTGGCATAGGGTAAAGGAGGGGCGTATGGGCTGCAAGTCCTAGCCGGGCGATTGAGACGCGATCGACACGCGGGGCAAACACGTTTGATACGATGGGACGGAACCGGTTACATAACGGCGTATCGGCAGGTGCGCGGGGTAGGGGAATGACGGTCATGGTAGAATTCGCCACGTTCGAATCGCTGCTTGGGTACGGTAGGAGACGACGGACCTATGAAAAAAGAAGTCCAGGCGCTGATCAAACGCCGCCGGGCACGGGTAATCCCGGCCATCCTGCTGGCCTTTGCCGGCATCATCATTGTGGGCATCATTCTGCTGGTGGCCGCCGCCGTCACCAACGGGCCGGGGCTGGGGGTTGTGCGCACACCAACGGAGACCATTACGATAACGCCGTCGGTGACGCCGACCGCCACGACGCCCGCGCCGACCGAAACGCCAACCGAGACGCCCACGGTCACCGAGACGGCCGGGCCCTCGCCCACGCCCACGCCGGTGGTGCACATCGTGGAAGAGGGCGAAAACCTGTTCACGATCGCGGCGCTGTACAGCGCCAACGTGTGCCTGATCATGGCGGTGAACGATATCCAGGATGCGTCGTTCCTGTTCGTGGGGCAGTCGCTGATCATCCCGCCGGCCGATTTTGAACTGCCCACGGCCACACCATTCCCGGCTGACGTGCCGCGAGCGACGGTGGTGACATACGTAGTGCAGTGCGGCGACACGCTCAATTCGATCGCGGCGCTGTTCAACAGCACGGGCGAGGACATCGGGGAGCAGAACGACATCGCGGATGATTCGGAACTGCAAATTGGGCAGGTGATCGAGGTGCGGGTAAACATCGCCACGCCGACGCCAACGGCGACCTTTACGGTGACGCCGGCTGACACGGCGGCGCCGGAGGCCACGGCGGCGGCGACGGCGACGCCGTAGGGGGACGAGGAACGGACGAAGGACGAAAGACGACCGACGGAGAACCCCGCACGGGGGCGTTCCTGCGACCGAAGGCGGGTGGCAAACGGTTGGGGGGAGGCGGAACGCAGGAGGCCGGGGGAGTATGGGTGTGGGAGGCGCCCAACGCGTTGGGGCGCGAGCGATGACGGAGATTGACGAAACGACGTTTGCAGACGAAGTGAGGGAGGCGGGAGAGGGGCTGTCGCCGGTGCGGGCGGGGCTGCTGTTGGCGCGCGAGGTGGCGTACCCGGACCTGCGGCCATCGGATGTGATGGTCCAGATCGAAGATCTGGCGGACCAGGCGCGGGGAGTGGTGCTGAGAGAAACGGGCGGGCAGGCGCGGGGGGCGGCGCTGGCCCGCTTTTTGTTTGAGGGGCAGGGGTTCCAGGGCAACACGCTGGACTATAGCGATCCGCGCAATTCGTATTTGAATGAGGTGGTGGAACGGCGGCTGGGCATCCCCATCAGTCTGTCGGTGCTGTACCTGGAGATGGGGCGGCGGCTGCGGGTGCCGGCGGCGGGGGTGGGGCTGCCGGGGCATTTCATCGTCTCAATTGCGGAGGATGGCGCGGGCGGCGAGCCGCTGTATCTGGACCCGTTCAACGGGGGCCGGACGCTGACGGTAGACGATTGCCGCGAACTGGTGCGGCGATCCACCGGCCAGGATGAGTTTGATCCGGAGTGGCTGCGGCCGACGCCGCCGCGCGACATCGTGGCGCGGATGCTGAACAACCTGCGCGGGTTCTATCTCTCGGTGGAGGATTGGGGGCTGGCCATCGCGGTGCTGGAGCGGTTGCAGGCGCTGCAACCGGCGGTGAGCACGCACGTGCGCGACCTGGGGGTGCTGCACTATCGCAATGGGCAGTTCCGCAGGGCGTCGGCGCTGTTGAACGAATACCTGGTGCGGGAACCGGATGCGCCGGACGGGGACTCGGTGCGCCAGGGGCGGGATCTGCTGTTGGAGGAGCTGGGGCGGCTTAACTGAGCGGGCAGAAGGCAGAAAACAAACTTCACCGCGGAGTGCGCGGAGTGGGGGAGAGGGAGCGGGGGGACGGGGGGTGAAGTATTAAGGGGGCGGGGCTGACTCCATCGAAGCCGCCACATCCGCGAGGATGCGGGCGGCTTCGTCTTCGTCGGCGAGGCGGGGCTGGATGTCGTCGTAGATGTGGATGGGGAGCAGGTTGACTTCGACGAGATCGGCGCCGCGGAAGTGGGCCTGGAGCAGGATGCCCTGGATGGTGTACTGCGTGCCGTCGGACCACTCCTGATCGAACACAAAATTGCCGAGGGCATAGGCGACGACGGCGCCGTTGGGCAGGGTTTCGACGCCCTGGACGCGGTGGGGGTGGTTACCGACGACGAGGGTGGCGCCGGCCTCGACCATGCGATGGGCGGCTTGGCGCTGCTCGTAGGTGATGAGGGGGGAATACTCGCGGCCCCAGTGCGGCAGGACGATGACGACATCGGCCTGGGCACGGGCGCGGGCGACGGCATCGAGGAAGATATCGGTTTGGAAGGGGGCGATGCCGGGGGAATCCGCGGTGGCCCAAATCTGGCGGTTGATGGCGCCGATGCCGATGAAGGCAAAGCGGATGCCGTGCACGGTGGCGATGGCGGCTGAGGTGGCGGCCTCCAGGTCAGCGCCCGCGCCGGCCGGGAGGATGCCATTGGCCGTGAGAATTTCCAGGGTGTCGAACATCGAATCGTTGACGCAGCCGCGGATGAGGCCGCAGTCCTTCATGTGGTTGGTGGCGACGCCCATCACGTCGAAGCCGGCGAAGGCCAGGCCCTCGACGGCTTCAGACGGGGCCATGAGGTTGCGGTAGGCCTCGTCGCAGGGGGCGGGCGGGTTGTAGTCGGACAGGGTGCCGTCTAGGCTGCCAATGAGGAGGTCGGCCTTTTGGAGCAAAGGGGCCAACGCGCGGTAGGGCAGGGCCATGTCTTCGGCGGCCTTGGCCTGGGCGTAGACGCAGCGGCCGGGGTTGATGTCGCCGGTGAAGAGCAGGGTGATTTCGGGCGGCGGGGTGGGAGGCGTGGGGGAGGCCGTGGGCGCGATGGTGGGCGAGGCGGCCACGGTGGGCGGCAGGGGCGTGGCGGGCACGGTGGTGGCAGTGGCGGGGACCGCCGTGGGGAGTGGTGTCGGGCTGTTGAGGATGGGCAGGACGGTGGCCGAGGGCGGGGTGTCGGTCTCGGGCATGGGGTCGGCCACAGCGACGGCGGAGCCGCAGGCGGCGAGCAGCAGGACAAGCAGGCTGAGGCAGGCGTGGAGGCGGGCGGACATAGGATACCGGTTCAATATACCAGTGAATTCGACACGCCTGACAGGGCGAGGCATTTGCCCGATGAGTCTTAATAGGCCTTAGCGCCCGAAGGCAAACACGTCACCCCCACGAACGAGGCCAGGCGGCAAAGCGCAGGGCTGCGGCGTGGGCGCTACTTGTTCATCAACTTGAAGGCTTTGTCAATCAGGCCCTTCAAGGTCTTCTCGCGGGCGGTGAGCTTGGGCGACAAGTTGAGGCCGGCCTGCATGGAGGCGAGGGCCAGGAGTTTTTCGTTCTGCTTGATTTGCAGGCCGCTGAGCGCTTTCCAACAGGCGGCGCGGTTCTCTTTTTCCCCTAACTCGGTAAACAGGTCAATGGCCTGCACATAGGCTTCGGCGGCGGCCTCGAGCTGGCTGTTGCCTTCGAGGGCGTTGGCGCGGTTGCTGATGGCCTGGGCCTGGCGCAGCTTGTCGCCGGCACTGGCAAAGACTTCGGGGGTGCCTTCGACTGCGGCGAGGGCGGCGGGCCAATCCTTTTGGGCCAGGCGCACCACCGCGAGGTTGTTGCGCATCTCGGCGGCGGCGAGGGCATCCCCTTGGGCGGTGAAGAGGTCGGCGGCGAGGGTGAAGTGCTCGGCAGCTTCGGCGAAGCGGTCTTGGCGGAAGTGGGCGAGGCCGAGTTCTTTCAGTTCAGCGGCGGAGGGCATGGGAAGGATGAAGTCAGAAGGATGAAGGATGAATTATGACGGATGAAGGCGGCGGGTTGGGCGTAGGGCGTGGTCCGGAGAGAGGACGAATGGACGCTGGCGAGGCGGCAAGGGGTCAATAGGTGATCTCGAGCAGACTGGCGGCGATGGTGCGCAGCTTGTCGGCGGGGAGCTCGCTGAGCTGGCGGGCCAGGCGGAGGTAGCTTTCGTTCACCGGGCGGCTGACAAACTCACGCAGTTCGGGCGGAAGCTGACGGACACGCTCAACGGCGCGCAGGGTGGTATCCCACTCGCCAGCGGGTCCGCGCCCTTCCACGAAATGCTCCAGGGGGACGTGCAGGCGCTCGGCGAGGAGGGCCAGATGATCGAGGGGAACGGCGGCCTGGCCGGCTTCGTAGGCGGCGAGGGTTGGGGCGGGCAGGCCGAGTTCAGCGGCCAGAGCCTCCGGGGAGAGGTGGAGGGCCTGGCGGGCCTGGCGCAACTGCACGCCGATGATGCGGTTGCGGAGCGCGGCCAGATCGAGGGCGGGCAGGGGCGGGCGCGGGGCGGGCGGCTGCTCGGAGAGGGCGCGCGTGCCCCAGAAGTAGCTCACGGGCACGTCCAGGAAGTAGGCCAGCATTTCCAGGGCAGGCAGGGAGGGGCTGGCTGTGCCGGCCTCGAAGGCGGCGTACTCGCCGGGGAGGCAGCCGATGGCGGCGGCGCAGGCCTCGGGCGACTGCCCGCGCACCTGGCGCGCATCCAACAGGAGGGCGGCGACGGTGTGGTCAGACGGTCCAGGCGTTTGGTCAGTCATGGGCAGGCTCCACGCGGGCCATTATACCGTTTTCTTACAGAGCGGCAGGGGCATCAGCGGCGGCGGGGGTCGCGGGGCTGGGCGCCGCTGAAGAAGATTTCGGGCGGGAGACGGAAGCCGGCGGCCTCGAGCTTGGGCGTGAAGATGGGGCGCAGGCCGGTGGCGCGCATGGTGCCCACCACCTTGCCGTCGGCATCCACGCCTTCTTCGGTGAACTTGAAAACGTCCTGGAGGACGACCGTGTCGCCTTCCATGCCGGCGACCTCGGTGACCTGGGTGATGCGGCGGGAGCCGTCGCGCAGGCGGGTCTGCTGGACGATCAACTCGACGGCAGAGGCGATCTGCTCGCGGATGACCTTGAGGGGGAAGTCGAGGCCGGCCATCAGGCTCATGGTCTCCATGCGGGAGATGGCATCGCGCGGGGCGTTGGCGTGCAAGGTGGTGAGGGAGCCGTCGTGGCCGGTGTTCATGGCCTGGAGCATATCGAGGGCCTCGCCGCCGCGGCACTCGCCGACGATGATGCGCTCGGGGCGCATGCGCAGGGAGTTGCGGACCAGGTCGCGGATGGTGACCTCGCCCTTGCCGTCCAGGTTGGCCTTCTTGGCTTCCAGCCGCACGACGTGCTCCTGGCTGAGCTGAAGCTCGGCGGCGTCCTCGATGGTGACGATGCGCTCGTCGGAGGGGATGAAGCCAGAGAGGACGTTGAGCAGGGTAGTTTTGCCGGAGCCGGTGCCGCCGGAGACGACGACATTGAGGCGCGAGACGACGCAGGCCTTGAGGAACTCGGCGATGTTGGGGGTGAGCGAGCCGAAGTGGATGAGGTCCTCCACGGTGAGGCGCTTGGTGGAGAACTTGCGGATGGTAATGGACGGGCCGTCAATGGCGACGGGCGGAATGACGGCGTTGACGCGCGAGCCGTCCGGCAGGCGGGCATCCACCAGGGGGGTGTCGTAGTCCACGCGGCGGCCGAGCGGCAGGATGATGCGGTCGATGACGCGCCGGACGTGATCGTCGTCGTCGAAGCGCACCTGGGTGAGGGTGAGCTTGCCGCTGCGCTCGATGTAGACCTGCCGCGGGCCGTTGACCATGACCTCGGTGATGGACGGGTCGTCCAGCAGACCTTGAATGGGGCCGAAGCCAAACAGGTCATCGAGGATGCCGCGGACCAGTTCCTGCTTGAGGTTTTCGGAGAGCGGCAGGCGGGCCGTGGCGAGCGATTCAACCAGGCGGCTCTCGACCTCTCGGCGGGTGGTTTCGTTGTTTTTTAGCTCGGCGGGGTTCTCAAGGCCGGCGGAGGCGCGCGTCACCAGCCATTGTTTGAGCTTGCGCAGTTCGTCGTTGGAAAGGATGGCGGGGCGGCCATCGGCGCCAGCGGCGGGGGCGGCCTGCGGGGCGAGGGACTGCGCGAGCGACTGAAGCCGGGTGGCGCTGGGACGGTCGGCGGGGGTCATGGGTGGCGCCGAGCGCCGGTCACGGCCCGACGCTCTCGGGCGGCACGGGGGCAGCCGGCGGCTCCTCGTCGGGCCTGATCCAGACGACGTGGTGCTTGTTAAGAGTCAGAAATTCGGAGCGCACCAGCACCTGCCCATTGGCGTTGTAGACCTCAGCGTCGGTGACGGCGATGAACTGCTCGGCGGTGCCGTTCAGCTCATCCTTGAGGCGCAGGCCGGGGCGCAGGTAGATGTGCCCGTGGATGAGATTGGAGGTGGTCTGGATCAGCGCTGGGATCTCATCCTTGCGCACGATATCGGTATAGGTTTTGCCTTTGGCATCGACGCGAACGGTCATCGTTACTCCACAGTTTCAGCGATGGTGATGTCAGTGATTATCTATGATTTTGGGGAGGCCGCAACCGGGCGGGGAGGCAGATTCCTCGGCCAAAGGCGGGCCTCGGAATGACAGGGGCCGGAGGGGTGTGGGGAGGCAGATTCCTCGGCCAGAGGCGGGCCTCGGAATGACAGGGGCCGGAGGGGTGTGGGGAGGCAGATTCCCCGGCCAAAGGCGGGCCAATGACAGGGGCCGGAGGGGTGTGGGGAGGCAGATTCCTCGGCCAGAGGCGGGCCTCGGAATGACAGGGGCAAGATGAAGCGAGGAGTTAGCCGAGGGTGGGCGGGCCGGTGTAGGCGGGCAGGGAGAACGCGAAGGCGCTGCCCTGGCCTTCGGTGCTGGCGACTTCGATGCCGCAGCCGTGCGCGTCGAGGATGCGGCGGACGAGGGCCAAGCCCAGGCCGGTGCCGCCGTAGCGGCGGGTGGAGGAGCCGTCGAGCTGCCGGAATGGCTCGAAGATGGTTTCGAGTTGGGCGGCGGGGATGCCGATGCCGGTGTCGCGCACGGCGATGACGACGCGGTCGCCTTCGGCGCGGGCAGCGAGGGTGACGCTGCCGCCGGCGGGTGTGAACTTGAGGCCGTTGTCCACGAGCTGAAGCAGGGTCCAGTAGAGCTTCTCCTCGTCAGCGACCACAGCGGGCAGATCGGGCGTCAGGTCGTGGGCCAGGGTTACGCGCTGGCGGCCGGCCTTGTCCTGGGATCGATCCAGGACTTGCAGGACGACCATGGGGACCGAGATGGGCCGCAGGTTGAGGGTGAGTTCGCCGCGCGCGGCGGCGGCGTGGGAGATGAGATCGTTGACCAGGGCCTCCAGCCGGGTGACCGCCCCGGCGGTGACCTCCAGGGCGCTGCGCTGCTCGCCAGTGACGGGGCCGAGGGCTTCATCGCGCAGGAGGGTGTTGTAGCCCTTGATGTGGGTCAGGGGGGTGCGCAGCTCGTGGCTGACGTTGGCGATGAAATTGGCCTTGAGCTGGTTCAGCTCGGTGAGGCGCGCCAGGGCGGTTTCCAGCTCGGCGGTGCGTTCCGCCACGCGGCGCTCCAAGCCGCGGTTGGCCTCCACCAGGGCCGATTGCAGTTCCAGCAGCCGCCGCGCGATGGCGCCATCCAGCTCGCGGGCGGTGAGGAAGCCCATGTCGATCAGGGTCTGGCCGATGAGGCGATGGGGGGCGCCATTGTTGGCGCGGGCCTGCTCGGCCAGCGCGGTTTGGAGTTCTTCGGCGGAGACGGCGCCCTGCTGCACCAGATACTCGCCCAACCGCGGGATGAGTTGTTCGGTGCTGACGGGCGTGGCGGCGCCGCGGCCCGCCGCAAGCTGCTCGCGCAGGGCGCCGTCGGCCAGCAGTGCCATGAGCTGGATGTCGGCGCCGCAGGCCGGGCAGGTGACCGCGTTGGCCTCGATGATGGCCAGGCAGTTGGGACAGCGGAAATCGGGCGCGGCGTTCATCGGGCGCGGGGCGGCTACTCCTCGAGGGTGCTGATATCGCCCTCGGGGAGGCCCTGGGCACGGGCCTTGAGGACGCGGCGCATGATCTTGCCGGAGCGGGTCTTGGGCAGTTGGTTGACGAAGTTGACGCCTTCGGGCTTGGCGATGGGGCCCATATGCGTGCCGACGTGCTCGCGCAGTTCGGCGGCCAGGGCGTCGGAGGGGACGTAGCCCTGGCGCAGGATGCAGAAGACATGGATGGCGGTGCCCTTGATGTCGTGCGGCAGGCCGATGGCGGCGGCCTCGGCCACGGCGGGGTGGCTGACGAGGGCGCTCTCGACCTCGGCGGTGCCCAGGCGGTAGCCGCTGACCTTGATGACGTCGTCCACGCGGCCGATGACCCAGAAGTAGCCATCGGCATCCCGCTTGGCGGAGTCGCCGGTCATGTACTTGCCAGGGTACTTGCTCCAATACTGGCGCACGTAGCGGTCGGGGTCCTTGTAGACGGTGCGGAGCATGGCGGGCCAGGGGCGGAGGAGGACGAGGTAGCCTTCTTCGCCGTCGGGGACGGGGTTACCGTCGTCGTCAAGGATCTCGGCCTGCTGGCCGAAGAAGGGGCGCGTGCCGGAGCCGGGCTTGAGGCCGACCACGGGCGTGGGGGTGATCATGAACATGCCAGTCTCGGTCTGCCACCAGGTGTCCATGATGGGGCAGCGGCCCTGGCCGATGACCCGGTGATACCACTTCCAGGCTTCGGGGTTGATGGGCTCGCCGACGGTGCCGAGGAGGCGCAGGCTGGAGAGGTCGTGCTTTTTGGGCCAGTCCTCGCCGAAGCGCATGAGGCCGCGGATGGCGGTGGGGGCGGTGTAGAAGACGGTCAGGCCGTACTTCTCGATCAGGCCCCACCAACGGTCCTTCTCCGGGTAGGCGGGGGCGCCCTCATACATGAAGCCGGTGGCGGCGTTGAGCAGGGGGCCGTAGACGATGTAGGAGTGGCCCGTGACCCAGCCAGGGTCGGCGGCGCACCACCAGCGGTCGGCAGGCTTAAGGTCGAAGACCATCTTGAGGGTGGCGTAGATGCCGACCATGTAGCCGCCGTGGGTGTGCAGGATGGCCTTGGGCTTGCCGGTGGTGCCGGAGGTGTACAGGATGTAGAGCGGGTCCTCCGCATCCATGACTTCGGTGGGGCAGACGTCGGTGAGGCCGGGGGCGCTCATGGCCTCGTGATACCAGATATCGCGGCCGGCCTGCATGGGCACATCTTCGCCGGTGCGCTTGACGACGATAAGCTTCTCGACGCTGGGGCAGCGCGTGAGGGCCTCGTCCATGATGGCCTTGAGGGCGACGATCTTGCCGTTGAGGTGGGCGCCGTCGCAGGTGATGGCGACGCGCGACTCGGAGTCGTCGATGCGGCCGGCCAGGGAGTCCACGGAGAAGCCGCCGTAGACGACGGAGTGGATGGCGCCGAGCTTGGCGCAGGCGAGCATGGCGACGACGATCTCGGGGACGCGGCCCATGTAGATGGTGACACGGTCGCCCTTGACGACGCCCAAGCCCTTGAGGACGTTGGCGAAGCGGCAAACCTCGCGGTTGAGGGTGAAATAGGAAAACTCGCGCGTGTCGCCCTTCTCGCCCTCCCAGAGCAGGGCGACCTGGTTGCGCGCGGGGGTGTTGAGGTAGCGGTCGAGGCAGTTGTGGACGATGTTGACCTGGGCGCCGGTGAACCACTTGAAGAAGGGCTTGTGGCTCTCGTCGAGGACCTGATCCCACGGTTTGTACCACTCCAACTCGCGGGCCTGCTCTTCCCAGAAGCCGGGCAGGTCGGCGAGAGCGCGCTGGGCGAGGGCATCCCAGTCGGGCACGTTGGCTTGTTGGGCGACGGCGGGCGAGGGCCAGAAGACTTCGCCTTCCAGGGCCGGGTGGGTGGCATCAATTGTGGTGTCGGTCATGCGGAGCCTCCGGGTGGCGGGATACGGGCTTATTGTATGTCTTGGAGGGGATTGGTCAACCCGACGACCGACGAAGGATGAAGGATGAAGGACGAAGGACGAAGGATGAAGGATGAAGGAAGAA
>CAZCEC010000086.1:0-26161 GCA_964497615.1 uncultured Anaerolineales bacterium
TGGCCAGACCTGCCAGGTTTCGCGCCCATACTCGTCAGTCGTGCGCCGGCCAAACCTGGCAGGTCTTTGCCGCGCCGCTATAATTCGTGTATGCCCCGCTCGCTCCTCCTCCTCGCCCTCCTCTGCGCCGGCTGCATCGTCGTCGTCACCCCCACGCCCACCACCCAGCCCGCCGGGCCGCCTTCCGCCGCCGTCATCACCTCCACCCGCGCCGCGCCGACCTTGCCTCCGGCCACGCCTACCTCGCCCGTCATCGCCATCGTCACCCCCACGCCGACTCTTACAGCGCCTTCGTCCACCCCGCCGCCCGCCAGCGAGACTTCGTCTCCGACGGCCACCAGCACCGAGACCGCCACCGGCCTGCCGCCCACGCTGCTGCCCAGCCCCACCGCCAGCGCGCCGCCCAACGCCACTGCCGCCCCCATCGGCATCAGCCTCTTCACTATCGTCCCGGAAGAAATCCGCCCCGGCGACCTGGTGACCCTCACCTGGCAGGCCGCGGGCGAGCAGGCCGCCCTGTGGCGCATCGCCCTCGATGGCCGCCTGGTCCAGTCCTACACCGTGCCCCTGTCGGGCACCCTCACCCTGGCCTCGCCGCCCGATCAGCAGGGCCGCCTCGACTTCGCCCTCTTCGCCACCGCGGGCGCCTCCACCGCGCAGGCCTTTGTCTCGGTGCGCGTGCTGTGCGTCTACGATTGGTTCATGGCCCCCGCCCCGGCCGAGTGCCCCGCCGGCCCGCCCCGCCAGACCCGCCTGGCCGCCGAGCGCTTCGAGCACGGCCTGATGCTGTGGACTCAGTTCGACGATCTCATCCGCGTGCTGTACAGTGACGGCGCCTCGCCCTATTGGGATGCCCTGGCGAACGCCTGGTTCGAGGGCCAGCCCGAAGACGACCCCGACCTCGTGCCGCCGCCCGGCCTGTTCCAGCCGCGCCGCGGCTTCGGCCTCGCCTGGCGCACCGGCTACGTCTCGCCCAGCGCCGTCGTGCGACCGCCTCGGCTGGGCCATCGAGCCGGAATTTGAGATCCCCTCCGGCCACTGGCAGTGCGACGCCGCCCCGCGCTATTCCCGCTGCTACCTCACCGGCCCCGGCGGCCTGGTCTACGTCCTCCAGCCCGAGCGTTCCGGCTGGGGGCCATGGCCTTAGCTGAACGGCCTCGCCCGCATCTCCCCCTTCCCTGTCAGGGAGGGGGGCGGGGGGGTAGGTCATCCTCCCTCTTTACCTCTGTTACAATCCCCCCTCATGCGCGCCTGGCGTCTCACCGCCGCCGACCCCTACACCCTGCGCCTCGCCGCCGATGCGCGCCTGGGCCCCACCGACTACGTCAACGATCACATCTGGGAATTGACCCTGGCCGGCGGCGACCCGCCCGCGCTGGCGGCCCGCACCACCTACGGCCTGCGCGCCCGCGACCTGCGCCTGTTCCCCTCCTTCGTCGAAGGCGAACGCACCGTCACCGACCCGGCCGACTACGCGGCCCCGCCCGCCATCTGCGCCTTCACCGTCAACTACGCCCGCCTGGAGGCTGAGCCCCTGCCCGGCGTCCTCCTCACCGCCGACTACTGGGTGCCCGATTCGCACACCCTGGCCGGGCAGTTCACATTCACCAACACCAGCGGCCTGGAGCGCCGCCTCACGCTCCTGTTCCACGGCCAGCTCAAGCTGCTCAACGACCCGCGCCCCCTCGCCGCCGCGCAGCTTGCCATTTTCAACGAGAGCGGCCTGCTGGAGGGCCAGGTCGCCAATTTAGATGTGCTGGTCTTCGTCGAAGGCCCCGCCGCGCCGGTCGCCCCGCCGCCGGCTGCCGCTGACGACTCCGCGCCCGTCTCACCGCTGGCCCGCATCCCCACCCTTTCCCGCCCCCTCGACCTCGCCCCCGGCGACTCCCTCACCGTCCGCTGGGTGCAGACCGCCGAGCTGACCCCCACCGAGCCGCCCCCGCCGCCCGCCCGCGGCCCCGCCCCCGGCATCGATCATCGCTCCGCCGGCCTCAACCGCATCCGCGAGTTGCTGCCCCGCGAGTGGGACGGCGAGTTTGCCCGCCTCGAATTGCTCAACGCCGCCCTGCTCGACATCGAAACCGGCGATCCCGGCTGGGATGCCGCCCTGGCCTTCGCCCAGATCGTCGCCCTGCGCTCCTACGTCGGCCCCACCGCCCACTTGCCGCACCCCTCCTTCGTCTTCACCCGCCACCCGGATCGCGGCTACTCCGCCCGCGGCGACGGCGCCGACTACACCTGGCAGTGGAACGGGCAGGTCGCCACCGAGGCCTACGTCAACCTGCCGCAGATCGTCCACGCCGCGCCCGATCTCGCCGCCGGGGTCCTGCGCAACTGGCTCGCCGTTCAGGCCGAGGATGGGTTCATTGACTGGAAGCCCGGCCTGGCCGGCCAGCGCGAGAAGACGCTCTGCATCCCCCTCCTCGCCACCCTGGCCTGGCGCCTGTACGAGCACACCGAAGACGCTGCCCTGGCCGCCGAGTTGTACCCCGGCCTGCGCCGCTTCTTCGACGCCTGGTTCACCCGCCGCCACGACCGCGACGGCGACGGTCTGCCCGAGTGGACCCACACCCTCCAGTCGGCCTTTGACGAAAACCCCTCCTTCGTCCGTTGGACCGCCTGGGGGCAGGGGGCTGATATCACTGCCGCTGAAGCGCCCGACCTGGCCGCCTATCTCTACGCCGAGTGCCGCGCCCTCCAGCAGTTGGCCCGCGTCCTCGGCCAGCCCGCCGACCCCGACCTGGAGAGCCGCGCCGCCTACCTGGCCGAGCGCGTGGCCGCGATGTGGCGCGACGACACCGCCAGTTATCACTACGTGGACCGCGACTCGCACCTGCCGCGCGCCGGGGAACTGCTGGCCTCCGCCCGTGGCGGGCCGGACGTGGTCACCATCGAAGTCCTGCGCCGCTTCACCGCCCCCGCCCGGCTATTAGTTAAGGCGGTGGGGCCGAAGGATGCCCGCCCCGAACTTGAAGTCTCCTTTCACGGCCGGGGCCGGCGCGGCCGCCCGCGCGTGGAGACCTTGCGCCGCTCGCACGTGCAGTGGTTCTTTGGCGTCGCCACCGCCGTCTCCGATAAGCTCTACTCCACCCTGGAGCGCGTGGAAGTGCGCGGCCTCGGCGAAGGCTATGACATCCAGGTCTCGGTGGTGGACTTCACCCGCCAGGACCAGACCCTATTACTGCCGCTATGGGCGGGCCTGCCCGACCCCGTCCGCGCCGAGCGCCTCATCCGCCGCACCCTGCTGGACCCCGCCCGCTACTGGCGGCCTTACGGCCTCCCCAATTGCTCCGCCCAAGACCCGGCCTACCAGCCCAACAACATTGACGGCAGCGGCGGCGTGTGGATGATGTGGAACACCATGCTGGGCGAGGGCCTGGTGGACTATGGCTACCGGGCCGAGGCCGCCGAGCTGATCAGCCGCCTGATGGCCGCCATGCTGCACACCCTCACCGACGAGCACGCCTTCCGCGAAGCCTACAACAGCGACCACCTGGAGGGCCTGGGCGACCGCGACTATCTGTGGGGCGTGGCCCCGGTGGCGCTCTTCATGCGCGCGCTGGGCGTGCGCATCGTCGGGCGGCGCAAGGTGTACCTGGAGGGCCGCAACCCCTTCCCCTGGCCCGTCACCGTGCGCCACAAGGGCCTCACCGTCGTGCGCGGCCCCGAAGCCACCACCATCACCTTCCCCTCCGGCCGCACCGCCGCCGTCACCGGCGCCGAGCCGCAGGTAGTGGAGGACGACTGACCTTTTTCCTTCTTACCCCTTGACAACCGGCGATAAACTAATATAATTAGTTTTATCTAATGATATTAGTTTATGAAAACAAAACGCCCATCCACCCCCTCCGTCAGGCGGCGGCGCAACCGCGAAGCCATGAAGCAAGAGCTTCTCGAAGCCGCCCGCGCCATCATGCGTGAAGACGGCGTCGCCGCCTTGACCATGCAGGAACTGGCGCGCCGGCTAGAGATCCGCCCGCCCTCGCTTTACAACTACTACAACAGCAAAATGGAAATCTACGACGAACTGTTCCGTCTGGGTTTCCAGATGTTCGGCCAGGCCATGCAGGCCGCCGCCGACGCGGCTGAATCGCTTTTCGATGACATGCGGCGCAGCATGGACGCCTACATGAACTTTGCCCTGCAGAACCCAGATCTATTCAAATTGTGCTTTGAGCGTCACGTGCCCGGCTTTGTGCCCTCGCCGGAATCCATGCAGGTGGTCAATCAAGCCATCGAGAGCGTCACGGCGAGAATTGGCGTGTGGGCGGAAAGAGGCGGGTTCGACCCGAACATCCCGCTGGATAGAGCCTTCGACCTGGTCAATGCCATGATGCACGGCTTGGCTTCCCTGCACCTCGCCAACGATCCGCAGGCGCCTCTGGGCGCAGGCAGATTCGGCAGATTGATCCCTGACGCAGTCAGGGTGTTTGAACACGCCTGGAAGACGGCTTGACCTTCATCGGCAAAGGAGAACAAGATGCTCAAAGTCGGGGACGTCCTTGATATGGGTCCGCTGCAAATTAAGTTGACGGTGAAGGAGTTGACCGAGGCGGTGCTCGGCGTGGAGCTAGAGTTGGGGCCGCGCTCGGGCGGGACTCCCATCCACATTCACCCCCACGCGCTCGAAACCTATGCGGTGCTCGAGGGCCGCTTCGATGCCTATGTGGATGGCGTCTGGCGGACCTATCGGGTTGGCGAAGAGTTCGAGGTGCCGAAAGGCGTTCCACACACCTTCCGCAACACCAGCGACGCGAAGACGCGCGTCTACAACACGCATCAGCCCGCCCTCAAAATGGCGCGCTACTTCGAAGGCTTGCACAAGATTGCCCACAGCGGCGTGACCAAAAACGGCAAGGTGACGTTCAAGGCCATCATGTATCTGTCCCTGCTGATGATGAGCTTCAAGGATGAGATCATCCCGGTCAACCCGCCCGTGCCCGTGGCCAATGCGCTGGGGTTTCTTGGCAAACTGGCCGGCTATCAAATCTGACTGCGCCTCGGGCAAACCACCAGGTTGGCAAGACCATACCGCTGAGCCGGTGTTCTAACCCCGCTCCATAGGCCCGCGGCAACCGTGTACAATCGTTGCCGTCGGCCGCCGCTGGACTAAAATGCGGCCTGGGCATGAGCGCCCGGCGCGCTCCTCTGCCTTGTCACTCCGAGCCCGCTTGGACCTACGCCCTCGTAGCGCGGGTGCTTTATGCCCCGCGACGGCGGCCGGTTTTGCCGCCGAACCCGGCTGAGCCTGGCTGGCGTACGTCATCTTGGAATTCGCTCTAGAATGCAGGGCATGGGTGCCGGCCACGCCCTTCGTGCCTGTCATTCCGAGGCGCCCTCCTGCCCCCGACGTAGTTTGGCGGGGGTTGCCGAGGAATCTGGGCCTAGTCAACCCTCACACATGGTAGGCGCATGTCTCTGAACCCCGGCGTCGTCGTCATCTTTGGCTCCGGCGAAACCTCCTTCCCCAGCCGCGGCATCTACGACTGGGTCGCCAGCCAGCTTCGGCCCCCCGTGCGCGTGGCGGTGCTGGAGACCCCGGCCGGCTTCGAGCCCAACTCCCCCCAGGTGGCCGGCCGCGTCGCCGACTTCATGGTCAAGCAGCTCTGCCTGCGCGAAGAGCAAGCCGCCGTCATCCCCGCCCGCGCGCGCGGCACCCCCTTCAGCCCCGAGTCGCCCGAGGTTGCCGCCCCGCTCTTCCAGGCCAATCTCATCCACCTGGGCGCGGGCAGCCCCACCTACGCCGCCCGCCAACTGCGCGGCAGCCTGGCCTGGCACGCCCTGCAAGCCCGCCACCAGCTTGGCGCGGCGCTGATCTTTGCCAGCGCCGGGGCCGTGGCCGCGGGCGCTCAGGCCCTGCCGGTCTACGAAATCTACAAGGTCGGCGCCGACCTGCACTGGCAGCCCGGCCTCGACTTCTTTGGCGCGTTTGGCCTCAACCTGACCCTCATCCCCCACTGGAACAATAGCGCGGGGGGCGCGGAGCTCGACACCAGCCGCTGCTTCATGGGCCAGGAGCGCTTTGAGCGCCTATTACCACTCCTGCCGCCGGATACGGTGGTAGTCGGCGTAGACGAGAACACCGCCCTGCTCTTTGACCTGGCCCGCGGGCGCTGCCGCGTGGCGGGGCAGGGCGGCGTCACCCTCCTGCGCGGCCCGGAACCTCAGCACTTCGCCCCCCGCGCCGACTTCCCCATCGCCGAACTCGGCCCCTTCCATCTGCCCGCCCCCGGCGCAGGCCTCCCCCCCAAAGTGTGGCAGCAGGCCGCCGCCAGCACTGTACCCCCTGGCGTCACCCCCCCAGGCGTCACGGCCGCCGCCCCCGCCCTCGTGCTCGACCTGGTGCGCCAACGCGAACAGCGCCGCGCTGCCCGCGACTGGGCCGGCGCCGACGAGCTTCGCCAGGCCCTCCTGGCCCACGGCTGGCTGGTCGACGACACCCCCGCCGGCCCGCGCCTCCGCCCGCAGACTTGATTCGCAATTTGACGCCCCCCCGTTTCCTCCTATAATTTCGCCCCTTCACCGGAATCGTCCGTTTCACTCGCCTGAAAGGAGGCGATCCCGCCGCCCAACTTCTCCCCCTTTTCCCCCCTGAAGCGTCTCGCACTGGCATGCATCCACGGTTCGATCCATAGGAGGAGAATGTGAACCCCAAGTTACTGCAACGCATCGGCGCGGCCCTGGTGCTGGGCAGCCTGCTGCTGGCGGCCTGCGCTGGCGGCGGCGGCGGCGGGGCGGGCGGCCCGCTCCGCTCCCTCGGCGACGGCGAAGGCGCCGTCTCCATCGTCGCCTGGGCCGGCTACATCGAGCGCGGCGAAACCGACCCCGCCTTCGACTGGGTGACCGACTTTGAAGCCGAGACCGGCTGCCTGGTCTCCGTCAAGACCGCCGCCACCTCCGATGAGATGGTGGCCCTGATGAACGAAGGCGGCTTCGACCTCGTCACCGCCTCCGGCGACGCCAGCAACCGCCTCATCTCCGGCGAGCGCGTCCAGGAAATCAACACCGACCTGATCCCCAGTTGGGGCAAGGTGGACTCCCGCCTCCAGAACGCCCCCTGGCACACGGTGGACGGCAAGCACTACGGCGTGCCCTATCAGTGGGGGGCCAACGTGCTGATGTACAACACCGAGGTCTTCGCCGGCCAGGCGCCCACCAGTTGGAACGTCGTCTTTGAAGAGCAGAACCTGCCCGACGGCCAATCCAACCGCGGCCGCGTCCAGGCCTATGACGGCCCCATCTACGTGGCCGACGCCGCCCTGTACCTGATGGCGCACAACCCCGAGTTGGGCATCGCCGACCCGTACTCCCTCAACCGCGATCAGTTCAACGCCGCGCTCGACTTATTACGCCAGCAGCGCGAGCTGGTCGGCCGCTACTGGCACGACGCCTTCATCCAGATGGACGACTTCACCAACGAAGGCGTGGCCGCCTCCAGCTCCTGGCCCTTCCAGGTCAACATCCTCCAGGCCGGGGGCGCCCCCATCGCCAGCGTCTTCCCCGTCGAAGGCGCCACCGGCTGGGCGGACTCGACCATGATGCACATCGACGCCCCGCACCCCAACTGCGCCTACCTGTGGCTGGAGCACTCGCTCAACCCCAAGCTCCAGGGCGACCTGGCCGCCTGGTTTGGCTCGGTGCCCGCCAACCTGGAAGCCTGCTCCGGCAATGCCTTGCTGGGCGACCAGGGCTGCAACACTAACGGCCTGGGCAGCTTCGACGTCATCCGCTTCTGGCGCACGCCCACCACCGACTGCGGCAACGGCAGCAGCGACTGCGTCCCCTACCATGAGTGGGTGACGAACTACATCGCCGTGATCGGCGGACGCTAACCTGACGAAGGACGAAAGACGAAGGACGAAGACGGGCCGCACCAGCCGTCTTTCGTCCTTCGTCGTTCGTCGCGCGCCGCATGGCCCAGCCCGAACCCGACCGCTCCGGCGGCCCCCCGGCCGTCCGCTTCACCCTCGTCACCCGCCACTTCGGCGACGTGCGCGCCGTGGACGGCGTCAGCCTCGACATCCTCGACGGCGAGTTCTTCACCATGCTCGGCCCGTCCGGCTCCGGCAAGACCACCTGCCTGCGCCTGGTGGCCGGCTTCGACACGCCCACCAGCGGCACCATCGCCCTGCACGGCGCCGACGTCACCCACCGCCCGCCCTACGAGCGCGACGTCAACACCGTCTTTCAGGACTATGCCCTCTTCCCCCACATGACCGTGGGCGACAACGTGGGCTATGGGCTGATGATCCGCAAGGCGCCCCGCCCCGAGCGCGAGCGCCGCGTGGCCGAGATGCTCGACCTGGTGCGCCTGCCCGGCCTGGCCGCCCGCAAGCCCTCCCAGCTTTCCGGCGGCCAGCGCCAGCGCGTGGCCCTGGCCCGCGCCCTCATCAACCACCCGCGCGTGCTTCTCCTGGACGAACCCCTGGGCGCGCTCGACCTCAAGCTGCGCCAACAGATGCAGATTGAGCTAAAGGCCATCCAGCAGCGCGTGGGCATCACCTTTATCTACGTCACCCACGACCAGGAAGAAGCCCTCACCATGAGCGACCGGCTGGCGGTTTTCAACCACGGCCGCATCGAACAGCTTGGCACCCCGGCCGAAGTGTACGAGCGCCCCGCCACCGAGTTCGTGGCCGGCTTCGTGGGCGTCTCCAACCTCGTGCGTGGCCCGCTGGCCCTCGCCCTCACCGGCGCGGACCAGACCTTCGCCGTGCGCCCCGAGAAAATCCGCCTGGCCCCGGCCGGCGCGCCCGCCCCCGATGGCGCCTGCCGCGTCGAGGGCCGCATCCGCGACGTGGTCTACGTCGGCATGCACACCCGCTATTTGGTGGAAGTGGACGGCGGCGCGGAGCTGACCGTCGTGGAGCAGAACCTGGCCGTCACCTCCATGGAAGCCCTCTCCGCCCGCGGCCGGCAAGTCACCCTCATCTGGGACAAAGCCTTCAACCGTCCCATCGCGCCAACCACCACCTAAACACTCTCTGATCTCCTGTCCCTAATCTCTTTCCCTGAGCCCCTTGAGTCCCTTGAGTCCCCTGAGCCCCTTGAGTCCCCCAAGCCCCCTCATGCCCCTTATTCCCCTTATTCCCCTTCCTTAACCCCTCATGCAGCGCCTCTCCAACTTCCTCTACCGCTACCCCTGGCTCTTCATCCTGCTGCTGCTGCCCCTCCCCCTGGCCTGGTTCCTGCCCATCTATCTCGGGTCGCTGGCGGCGCTGCTCGTCAACTCCTTCTTTCGGCTGGACGACTTCACCGGGCAGATCGTGCGCGAGTTCACCCTCGGCACCTACGCCCAGCTTTTCACCCCCGCCAACCTGGATATTGTCTATCGCACCACCAGCATGGCCGTGGCCGTCACCGTCGCCGACGCCCTGATCGCCTTCCCCCTGGCCTACTTCATCGCCCGCTACGCCTCCGGCCGCCTCAAGCCGCTCATGTATCTGGCCGTCATCCTGCCCTTGTGGTCCAGCTATCTGGTGCGCGTCTATTCGTGGAAGCTGATCCTGGCCAAGGAGGGCATCATTAGCTGGCTGTTCAGCGCCGTGGGCTTGCAGGGCGTGCTGGATGCCGTCTTGCGCCTGCCCAGCATCGGCGGGCCGTCGCTGTCAGTCTCGTCGCTGGGCATGTTCCTGGCCTTCACCTACATCTGGCTGCCCTACATGATCCTGCCCATCCAGGCCGCCCTGGAGCGGGTGCCGCGCTCGCTGGTGGAGGCCTCCGGCGACCTGGGCGCGCGCCCGGCGCAGACTTTCTGGCGCGTCATCCTGCCGCTGGCCCTGCCCGGCGTCATCGCCGGCTCCATCTTCACCTTCTCCCTCACCCTGGGCGACTTCATCGTCCCCTCCGCCCTGGGCAACTCCAGCTACTTCATCGGCCAGGCCGTGCTGGCCCACCAGGGCACCTCCGGCAACATCCCGCTGGCCGCCGCCTTCACCATGGTGCCCATCACCATCATGGCGATTTACCTGCTGGTGGCCCGCCGTTTAGGAGCCTTCGATGCGCTCTAGCGCCAGCGCCCGCGTCACCTCCAGCGGCGGCGGCGAGCGCCGCGCCCCCTGGCCCCTCACCGTGGCCGCCATCGGCGCGCTGCTGTTTCTGCACATCCCCTTCCTCATCATCATCCTGTACGCGTTCACCACCGACGAGGCCGCCTACAGCTTCCCGCCGCCCGGCCTCACCACCCGCTGGTTTGGCGTGGCCTTCAGCCGCCAGGACTTCTGGGCCGCCCTGGGCCTCTCCCTGCGCGTGGCCGGCATCGCCACCCTGCTGGCGCTGGTGCTGGGCACCCTGGCCGCCGCCGCCGTCTCGCGCAGCCGCTTCTTTGGCCGCGATTCGATTTCGTTCCTGCTGGTGCTGCCCATCGCGCTGCCCGGCATCGTCTCCGGCATCGCCCTGCGCTCCGCCCTCGGCCTGCTGGAGATCCCCTTCTCGTTCTGGACCATCATCGTCGGCCACGCCACCTTCTGCGTCGTCGTGGTCTACAACAACGTCCTGGCCCGCTTCCGCCGCACCAGCCACTCCCTGGTGGAGGCCTCCATGGACCTGGGGGCCAATGGCTTCCAGACCTTCCGCTATGTGATCCTGCCCGCCCTCGCCACCGCCCTGCTGGCGGGCGGCATGCTGGCCTTCGCCCTGTCCTTCGATGAAGTCATCGTCACCACCTTCACCGCCGGCCAGCAGCAAACTTTGCCCATCTGGATCTTCAGCCAGCTCACCCGCCCGCGCGACCGGCCCGTCACCAACGTCGTGGCCGTCTTCGTCGTCCTCGCCACCACCCTGCCCATCCTGCTCGCCCACCGCCTCAGCCAGTCCGGCGACGAGTAACCCTACACCGCCGTATTCCCCCCATCCACCACCAGCGCCGCCCCGGTCATAAAGCTGGACTCCTCCGACGCCAAGAACAGCACCGCCCGCGCGATCTCGTCCGCCTCGCCCACGCGCCCCATCGGCAGCGCCGCCCCCATCTCCCTCAGCATCGCCTCACTCGATATGCCCCCCGCGTTGCGGTGATAGCCTTCCGCCAGCCACCGTTCCACGAACGTGTCGCCGGGGCACACCGCGTTCACCCGGATGCCCTCGCGCGCATGGTCCACCGCCATCGCCTTCGTCATCTGGATCACCGCGCCCTTCGACGTGCAGTACGCCACCGAACTGCGCCCCGCCACCAGCCCCCAGTCCGAGGCGTTGTTCACGATCACCCCATACCCGCGCTCGCGCATGTGCGGTAGCACCAGCCGGCTCATCCGCCACACCCCGGTCACGTTCACCCGCAGGGTCTCCTCCCAGTCGGCCTCGCTGGTCTCCTCCGCTTTACCCCCGTGCACCACCCCGGCGTTGTTGAACAGGATGTCGATATGCCCGAACGCGGCCAGGGTCTCCACCACCGCCTGTTCACAGCCCTCCAGCGTCCCGTGGTCGGCGGGGATGTAGCGCGCGGCGTCGTAGTCCTTGGCCAGGATGCCCAACTCCGCCTCCAGTGCCGCGCCCCGCTCATTGCGCCGCCCAGTGAACGCCACCCGCGCCCCCTCCGCCACAAACAGCCGCGCCGTCGCCGCCCCAATCCCCGACGTCCCGCCCGTAATCAGCGCCACCCGATTCTTAAGTCGCATTCCCGCCTCGCGATTCATGTGTCACGTGCCAAGTGTCGCGTGCCGAGTGAAGCGCCCGCACCACGTATCACGTTTCACGCCTCACCTTTCACGCTCGCCTTCCGTCGTCGGTCGTCCTTCGTCGGTCCTCCCGGCTTCCTTCGTCCTTCGTCGGTCGTCCTTCGTCCTTCATAATTCATCCTTCATCCTTCCTAAGGTCCCACCCACCGCGCCTCCAGCCGCGGATGGCTCAGCCACGCCACCGCCTCCGCCAATGACGGCAGCAGGGTGGGGGGCTGGGCAGCGTTCGCCAGCAGGTCAAAGAACGTCAGCGGCGTGTTGTACTCGATCAGCCGCGGCTCGCCGGTGATGCCGCCCAGCTCGGCCGCGCGCGCAATCGCGTCGGCCTCGTACCCCAGCGCGTCGATCAGCCCCGCCTCCAGCGCCTGCCGCCCGGTGAACACGCGCCCATCCGCCAGCGGCAGCACGTCGTCGGCCGGCAGCCCGCGCCCCTCGGCCACAATCGCCACAAAGTCCGCATACGTCTCATCCACGATGGCCTGCCAGTAGGCGCGCTCCTCCGGCGTCATCTCGCGGTAGGGCGAGCCGAAGTCCTTGCGCGGCCCGCTCGTCACCACCACAAAGTCCACCCCCACTTCCTCCAGCAGCCCGCTGGCGTCCGCGAACTCGCTGATCACGCCGATGGAGCCGGTGAGCGTGTTGGGGTTGGCGATGATCCAATCCGCCGCCATGCTGATGTAGTAGCCGCCGCTGGCCGCCGTGTCGCCCATCATCACAACGATGGGCTTGTCCGCCTGCTTCAGCGTATTGTAGATTACGTCCGAGGCCGTTACGCCGCCGCCGGGGCTGTTCACCAGCAGCAGGATCGCGCGCACATTCGGGTCCGCCGCCGCTTCCTCGATGTAGCCTGTCAGTGTCTCGGCGCTGGCAATCGCGCCCGTCTCCAATGGCCCCGCCCCCTGCGACACGATCAGCCCCTCCACCCGGATGACGGCCACCGCCGGCCCCACGCCCGTGCTCGTCCGCGTGCCGTCGCCGCCGGGCGGTGCCACCTGCATCACCCGGCAGGCGATGGCCGTCACCATCACCAGTCCATAGCACGCCATCACCGGCAGCGCGAAACCCGCCGCCAGCGCGAACAGCGCCCGCCAGAACGTGCGCCCTTCGCCGCCGTTGCGGGGGGCGGTTTGCCCCGGCGCGGCCAGGGGAAGCGGATTTGTGGTCATGCGGTTATCCTTTTCTAGACCCTCAGCGAGCCACGGAACCCCCTGGCGCTAAACCAAGTAGGCGCGCTGTTGTGTGACACAAAGACATGGTCGTAGCGCCGATCACCATAGATGGCTCCGCCAAGCGCCCGAATATCTGAAGGCGTCCTCAGCCAGCTCTCCGTCTTCGTATCGAACTTGCCCAGCTTCTGCAGCGCGCGATATTCTTCTTCGGTCAACAGCTCAATCTCCATCGCGGCGGCCAGGTCAACCGCGTTGCCGCCGGGCGCCTCGCGCTGTTTCGCCGCCTCGCCGTCGTAACACACCTTCCTGCGGCCCGGCGGGCTTTCCGCCGCACAGTCATAGAAAACGTATTCGCCCGTCTTCTTGTCATGACCAACAACATCCGGTTCGCCGCCGGTTCTATCCATTTCATGCAGCGACCACAACTTCTCAGGTTGAGCTTCCAGCCTCGCCTCGACTTTGGCCCAATCAAGCCCTTTGTGGCGGCGCATGTTACTCTCGAAACGGTCTTTCAATGCCCCGAGTAATTCTTCGCGTTGCTTTGCAGACAACTTCTTCTTAGCTGTCATGTTTGAGCTGCCTGTTCCTAAGCCCGGTTGACCGGGCGTCGATACTAGCCCGGAGCCTTTAGCTCCGGGCGGCGCCGGGCATGTCGGCCCCTTTGGCTGTTCCCTCGCCCGCCGCTACTGCCGGGCGGCGCCGGGCGTGTCTGCCCGTCGGCTGTTCCCTCGCCCACCCGTACCGCCGGGCGGCGCCGGGCGTGTCTGCCCGTCGGCTGTCCCCTACGTCTTCCTCCCCACCACCCTCGTAAACCCCAGCCACCGCCCCCCATCCGCCCGCAGCATCTCCGCCTCGGTCGAATCCGTCGCCACCCCCTGCTGGTAGGCATACTCGTCCCACCTCAGCCACGCCTCCCAGCCGCCCTCCAGCCAGTCGGCGCGCTCCACCGTCACCAGCCCCGTCTTCTCCCAATGCCGCCGCCACCACGCCGGGCTGTGGAACGTCCAGAACTCCCAACTCCAATAAGGCCGCAAATGCTCGGGCACCTCGCCCGCGATCTCCTCGCGCAGCCCCGGCGCCACCACCCCGATCTGCCCGCCGGGCCGCACGTGCTTCAGCAGGTGCCACCCCAAATACATCTCGTCCGTGCCGAAGTAGTGGTAGGCATCCACGCTCACCACCGCGTCAAAGAACTCCGGCGCGAACGGCAGGGTGTGCGCCTCCACCCGCAGCGGGAACACCTGCGCCTCCAGCCCCGCCTCCCGCACCCGGCGCGCGTTCTCCTCCGGCGCGATCCACAAATCCGCCGCCCACACCTGCGCCCCGTATTCCTTTGCCAGAAAGATGGAGCTTAACGCCCGCCCGCAGCCTAGGTCCAGCACCCGCATGCCGGGCTGCAGCGCCATTGTCTCGGTCAGCGCCTCGGTGAGCCACAGCACATTCGGCCCCATGTGCGCGGCCAGCATCAATTCCGGCGCGTAAGCCGCCGAGCGCGGATACTCCGGCCGCGTGATCGGCCGCGGACCTGCCCGGTCATTCATCCCCTGTCTCCCTCTCGGTGCAGCGGCAGACCTGCCAGGTTTTGCCCGCGCGTTCCCCAGTCTGTTCGGCAAAAACCTGGCAGGTCTCGGGCCGTAGACCTAAATCTCCGTCGGGTATCCCGCATAATCCCCCAGCACCCTCACGCACGCCGCGCCCACCTTGTTGCCCGCCCCCAGCGCCGCCCTCATGTCCCACCCCCTCAGCCGCGCCGCCACGAACCCGGCATCGAACCCGTCCCCCGCCCCCACCGGGTCCACGGCCTTCACCGGCACCGCCTCAGACTCCCAGCGCACTCCGTCGGCCCAGGCCGCGGCCCCGCGCTCGGCGCGTTTCAGCACCACCACGCTCGGCCCTAGCGCCGCGCCCTGCTTTAAGATTTCGTCGTCGTCCTCGGTCCCCAGCACCGCTCGCGCGTCCTCGTGCCCCAGCAACAGCCAATCCGCCTGGCGCATCAACGGCAATAACCCCGTCTGCGCCTGCTCTGGGCTCCACAGCTTGGCCCGGTAGTTGGGGTCGAACGACACCAGCGCCCCCGCCCTCTTCGCCAGTTCCACCGCCGCGTGGCACGTCGCCGCGCAGTTCTCGCTCAGCGCCGGGGTGATGCCCGTTAGGTGTAACAACCTCAGCCCCGCGAACCACTCTGGCCGCAGGTCGTCCGGCGTCATCCGCGAGGCCGCCGAGCCTTTGCGGTAATACAGCACCCGCCGCTCCCCGTCCGGTAGCCACTCGCGGAAGTACACCGCCGTCGGCGCGTCCGGGTCCACCATCACCGCGCCCGCGTCCACCCCCTCCCGCTGCCACACGCCCCGGATCATGTCGCCAAACCGGTCGGCCCCCAGCCGCGTGTACAGCCGCACGTCCACCCCCAGCCGCGCCAGCCCAATCGCAAAGTTGGACTCCGCCCCGGCCACGTCCAGCCCCAACGTCTTGGCAACGTCCAGCGTCACCGGCTCGGTGGGATACATCACCGCCATCGGCTCGCCCAGCGTGAAGACCGTGCTCATGCCTGCACCGCCTCCACCAGGGCGCGCGCCCGCGCCGTGATCTCCCCCCAATCGCCCGCCGCCACCGCCGCCTTGGGGATCAAGCTGCTCCCCGAGCCCACCGCCACCGCGCCCGCCTCGAGGTAGGCGCGCGCATTACTCGCCTCGATGCCGCCCGTCGGCACGATCTTCAGGAAGGGCAGGGGGCCCAGCAAATCGCGGATGAAGGCCGGGCCGCCCAGCCGCGCCGGGAATACCTTGACGAACTCCGCGCCGTGCGTGTGCGCCGTCAGCGCCTCGGTGGCCGTCTGCGCCCCGCAGATGCAGGGCACGCCCGCCGCCTGGCACGCTTCGATCACGTCCGGCGCCACCACCGGCGTCACCACGAACTGCGCCCCGGCCGCGATCACGTCCCGCGCCTCCGCACCCGTCAGCACCGTGCCCGCGCCCACGCTGATCTCCGGCCCGCTTTCCGCCCGGCACCGGCGGATAGCATCCAGCGCGCCCTGCCCGGTCAGGGTGAATTCCAGCACCGCGACGCCGCCCGCGTTCAGCGCCCGCATCACCTCCACCGCCGCGCCATACTCCGGCAGCCGCACCACCGCCACGATCTTCGATTGTAGGATCAACTCGCTTGTGTTCAGGGGCCTTTGTCTCCGCCGCCGCGCCCGTTCAGCAGCGCGTCGAATATGTTGGTGTTGCTCAAGAATTCGTCCGGGGGATCGCACTGGCCGGAGTACGTTTCCGTGCACGTCTTGCGCCACACCTGCCCGCCGGTGTTGGTGGCGTAGTACGACACTTCGTCGCCCCGCACCAAGATCGCCCACGCCGACCCGGCATAGTCCGGGTCCGCATACACCGCCCGGAAGTGGCTCTCGCTCGACGGCCCGGCGGTGAACTCGTGCACCGGCCGCCAGTGCTGGCCGCCGTCATCGCTCAGGTACAGCACCGGGATGGCCTTCGTCCACGCGCACAGCAGGCAGCCCAGCCCGCTGCGGCCCGGCAGCATCAGCCCCAGGTACAGCCGCCCCAGCGTCCTGTCGGCGGCGATGTGGCCATCGCGCGCCAGCAGCGGCAGCCCCCGGTCCACGATCCGGGTCCACGTCTCGCCGTTGTCGAAGCTGTGCCACACCTCCCCGCACGCGAACAGGTACTTCTCGCGCTCGTTCAGCCACGACCATGCCGCGCGGTCAAGATAATCATCGCGGTCGCAGCGCAGCACCGCCCACGCCAGCCCGCCCGCGGCGATGGTCACAACCGCGAATGCGCTTACCAGTGAAGTCAGGAGTCTACGGCGCGGCATGAGAGGATTCTAGCACCTTCGAACCTAACCCCCCCGGCCCCCCTTCCCTGCCAGGGAAGGGGGGAGAGTTGTTTATACATTTGGTCCGCTCTGCACCCTCGGCCACCTCCAGCAGTCCGCCTCACCAACGCCCCATGGTCAAAGGCACCCCTTCTCTAGCAGGGAAGGGGCCGGGAGTTAGGTCGGCCTGCAAGCCCCCTCTATCCTCCTCAGCACCCCCTCCAGGTCATCCCTCACCTCTGCATTCGTCACATGCAGTATCCGAAACCCGCGGCCCTCCAACGCCCGATCGCGCTCCGCATCCTGCTCAATCAATTGGTCATGCACCTCGCCATCCACATTCACCACCAACGCAGCCGCGTGGCAATAGAAATCCACAATGAACCCCGCAATCACCTGCTGCCGCCGGAAATGCCAACCTCCCAACTGGTTCGCCTTCAGCCGCCGCCACAGCGCCTTCTCGGCTGGCGTCATCGCCCGCCGCAGTTCCCGCGCCCGCGCCGCCTTCTCCGGCCTCACCCGCTGCCCAATCACCGTATTCCGAATCGGCATGCGTCCACTCCCTGCCTCACCCTTCCCCTTCGGCCTCGCGCCCCCCTTCCCTGCAAGGGAAGGGGCTGGGGGACAGGTCGGCCTTGTCGGCGGAAGCGCTCCCCCGTCCGCGCCATCCACCCTCTCCGGCCCTCTGGCCCCCCTTCCCTTGCAGGGAAGGGGCCGGGGGATAGGTCGACCGTGTCGGCGTATGCGCTCCCCCCTCCGCGCCGCCTGCCTACTCCGGCCCTCCGGCTCCCCTTCCCTCGCAGGGAAGGGGCTGGGGGATAGGTTCGTCCGGCTCCCCTTCCCTTGCAGGGAAGGGGCCGGGGGTTAGGTCGTCAACGCCTCCTCAAACCTCTCCAGCCCCGCCTTCACCTCCGCCTCCGTCGCAATCAGCGGCGGGATCCAGCGGATCGTGTTGTCGTAGCTCCCGCACGTCAGCAGCAGCAGGTCGCGGTCCAGCGCCCGCTTCACCACCGCCTTGGCCCCGTCCGTGTCCGGCTCGCCGCGCGCGTTGGTGAACTCCGTCCCCACCATCAGCCCCAGCCCGCGCACATCGCCGATCTCCGGGTGCTCCTCCTGCAAGCGCCGCAGCCCCGCCATCAGCACCCCGCCCATCGCCGCCGCGTTCTCCGGCAGCTTCTCCTCGCGCATTACCCCAATCGTCGCCACCGCCGCCGCGCACGCCAGCGCATTGCCCCCATACGTCCCCCCGTGCGAGCCGGGCGTCCACTTCGCCATCAGGTCGTGGCTGGCTGCCAGCCCGCTCAGCGGCAGCCCCGAAGCCAGCCCCTTCGCCATCGTCACCATGTCCGGCACGATGCCAAAGTGCTCAAACGCGAACCACTTGCCCGTTCGCCCAAAGCCAGACTGCACCTCGTCCGCCACCAGCAGGATGCCATAGTGGTCGCAAATCTCCCTCAGCCCCTGCATAAAGCGCGCGGGCGGCGGCACGTAGCCCCCCTCGCCCAGCACCGGCTCGATTACCATCGCCGCGGTCTCCTCCGGCGCCGTCTGCGACTTCAACAGCAGCTTCAATTCGCGCAGGCAGTAGTCCACCGTCGTGGCCTCGTCCCAGCCGTACTTATAAGCATACGGAAACGGCGCCACGAAGATTCCCGGCACCAGCGGCTGGTAGCCCGCCCGGTAGATCGTCTTGGAGGTCGTCATCGCCATCGTCAAATGCGTCCGCCCGTGGAACGACCCGCTGAAGACGATGATGTTGGGGCGCTTGGTGGCCGTCTTCGCGAGCTTCACCGCCGCCTCCAAAATCTCCGCCCCGGAGTTGGAGAAGAAGTAGGTGTCCAGCGGCGCGGGCAGCACCTCGCGCAGGGCCGCCGTGAGCTGGATCAGCGGCTCGTGATAGACGATGTTGGCCTGGGCGTGTAACAACTTCGCGGCCTGGGCCTGCACCGCCGCCACGACCTTCGGGTGCGCGTGCCCGGTGTTGGTCACCCCAATCCCGCAGGTGAAGTCCAGCAGCTTGCGCCCGTCGGTCGTGTACAGGTAGGCGCCCTCGCCGCGCTCGGCCACCAGCGTCGCCGGGATCGCGCGGCCCCACACCGGCGCAAGTGCGCTCAGGTCAGTCATGGCTCACTCCGTTCCTTTCGCTTCGTCGCGCGCTGCCTGCTTCGCGTCGGCCTCGGCCTGCGCCTTGGCCTCCGCCGCGTCGCGCTCGGCCTCCTGCTCCTCCCAGGCCGGCAGCGCCAGCAGCAGCAGCGCCGCGCCGCCGTGCGCCAGGCTGGGCATCTCCACCATCCGGCCGATGTAATCGTCCAGGGCCAGCGGTTTGTGCCGGTGGAACTTGCCATCCTCGTCCACCCGGCCCACGTACTCGTCCGGCCCGAGCTTCGTCCGGAACACCTTGCCCGTATCCAGCGCCACCCGGCCCACCTGCTGGTCCGGCCCCACCCGCGTGGCAAAGATTCGGCCGCTGTCCAACTCCACCCGGCCCATCTGCTTGTCCGGCCCAAAGCGGGTCTCGAACACCCGCCCATCCAGCTCCACCCGGCCCAACTGCTGGTCGGCCGCCAGTGGCTTGTGCCGATAAACCTTGCTCATCGTCGCTTCTCCTCGTCTGTTCCTTACCCAGGCCAATCAGGTTGTTCCCGCACATCCGCTGTGTGCATGCTTGGCTGGCCGTGGCGACTTGCGCTCCGCATGTTCCTCGTAGCGCCGGTGCTTCTGCGTAGCGGCCCCGCGACGGCGGCCGGCCTGCCTTTGGTGCCGCCGAATCCGGCTCGACCTGGCGGGCGCACGGCATCGGAGAACCCGTTCCTCACGGTTGGCCGCCCCGCACCGCCGCCAGGATCCCCAAAAACAGGCACATCCCCAGCACGCTCAGCACGATCCCCACCACCGCCGTGCCCTTCGACTGGCTCTTGCCCAGCAGTCCGGCCACGCCCACCCCCGCGCCCTGCAGCCCCAGGAACGCGCTGCTCGCCCCGCACACATACAGCGGCGTCGCTGCCACCACGATCCACGTGCCCTGCTGGATGCCCACCAGCGCGCACAGCCCAATGCCGAATACCAGCGCGGCCGAGGCCAATCCCAGGGCCAGGCTGGCGTTGCCCAGTGTGTTGGTTTGTGAGGAAGTTTGCATGGCGTGTCTTTCCTGTGTCGGCAGCGCGAGTCTACCACCGAACATGCCCCGCGCAACCGCCTGGCTTCCATGTCGCCGCCCTCGCCTTCCCCTGTCATTCCGAACCCACCCCACCCCCTCCCGCAAGTCGCCGCCCTCGCCATCCCCTGTCATTCCGAACCCGCCCTACCCCCTCCGGCCTGGCGCGGCCCTGGCGCGGGTGAGGAATCTATTGCCGGCCCATGTCATTCCGAACCCGCCCCTCCTCCTCCGGCCTGGCGCGGCCCTGGCGCGGGTGAGGAATCTATTGCCGGCCCATGTCATTCCGAACCCGCCCCTCCCCCTCCGGCCTGGCGCGGCCTCGGCGCGGGTGAGGAATCTTCTCCGCCCCGCTTTACCCTTCCCCCGCTTTGCATTAAACTCTCGCTGTGCTCAACCCCATCGAAACCCAGCGCCTCATCCTGCGCGCCTTCGAAGACGGCGACCTCAACGCCTTCCTCGCCTACCGCAACGACCCGGAAGTGGCCCGCTACCAAAGCTGGGATTCCCTCAGCCTGCCCCGCGCCCAGGCCTTCATCCAGGAGCAGAAGGCGCTCACCCCCGGTCAGCCCGGCCAATGGTTCCAGTTCGCCGTCACCCTCAAGGATGCCGGCCACCTCATCGGCGACATCGGCCTCCAGGTGCTGGTCCAGCATCCCCGCCAGGCGCAGTTGGGCGTGTCGTTCAACCCCGCCTACCACAACCAGGGCCTCGCCACCGAAGCCCTCACCGCCGTCCTCGACTACGCCTTCATCAACCTCGACCTGCACCGCGTCCTGGCCGTGCTGGATGTGGAGAACGTCCGCGCCAGCACCCTCGCCGAGCGGGTGGGCCTGCGCCGCGAGGGCCATTTCCTCAAGAACGCCTGGTTCAAGGGCCGCTGGGCCGACGAATACCTGTATGCCGTCCTCCAGGCCGAGTGGCTCCCCCGCCGCGGCCTGCCCGGCGCCACGCCCAAAGGATGAATTATGAAGGATGAAGGATGAATTCGGGATACATCCTTCATCCTTCATAATTCAGAATTCATCCTTCATGTTGGTCGGCCAGATCACCGACTGCTACCTGCCCGTTATCAACGGCGTCACGACGTTCGTCCGCCTGTTCAAGCGCACCCTCGCCGCCGCAGGCGCGGACCCCTACATCTTCACCAGCGGCCACACCCGCTATCCGGACGACGAGCCCAACGTCATCCGTTCGCCCGGCCTGCCGCTTGGCGCCACCGGCTACTACGCCGCCCCGCGCCACCCCGCCCGCGTGTGGCAGGCGGCCCGGCGCATGGACGTGCTCCACGCCCATCACCCCTTCCTGGCCCTGGGCTTCGCCGCCCGCGTCCGCCGCCACGGCGGCCAACCCATCGTCTTCACCAGCCACACCCGCTACGACCTCTACGGCCGCTACTACCTGCCCTTCCTCCCGCCCCGCACCGCCGCCGCCCTGATGAGCGCCCTCGTCCGCCGCGCCACCCGCCCCTGCGATCTCATCCTGGCCGTCTCCGCTGCCGCGCGCGACATGCTGGCCGCCATGCGCGTCCTCGCCCCGGTCGAAGTCGTCCCCAACGGCATCGAGTTGGAGCGCTTCGCCGCGGCCCAGCCCGCCGCCCGCGCCGATCTGGGCCTGCCGCCCGATGGGTTCCTCGCCCTCTACATCGGCCGCCTCGGCCCCGAAAAGAACTTGCCCCTCCTGCTGCAAGCCTTCGCCCACGCCGCCCCCCTCGCGCCCGGCCTCCACCTCGCCCTCATCGGCGACGGTCCCCTGGCCGCCAGCCTGCGCACCCAGGCCGCGGACCTCAACCTGCGCCACCGCCTCCACTTCCTCGGCCGCCACCCCAACGAACACATCCCCGCCCTCGCCGCCCTCGCGAACGCCTTTATCACTGCTTCCGTCAGCGAAGGCCACCCCATCACCGTCATTGAAGCCCTGGCCGCCGGCTGCCCCGTCGTCGCCTTCCGCGCCCCCGGCATCCAGGAGACCATCCACGACGGCGAGAACGGCCTCCTCGCCCCCGCCGCCGACCCCGCCCTCCTGGGCCAAACCCTCGCCCGCCTTGCCGCCTCCCCCGACCTGCGTGCCCGCCTCGCCCTCGGCGCCCGCGCCTCCGCCGCGCAATACGACATCCGCCTCACCACCCGCCGCATCCTCGGCCTCTACGAAACCCTCCTCAAAGATCGCCCTCGCAAAAGCGTGTCGCCGTAGGAGCGCTTTGTAAGCGCGATCCGGCATAACTAGTCAGTTTCCGATAACTTGCTTTACAAACCATTGTGCTGCACGCTTCAAACGCCGTGTATTGGGTATTTGTTGGAAAGCAATTAATCTGAACCTGCATAGTTCGGGGCGTTGATGCCGACCGGGTTTGTCCGACGCGTTGGCCAGAGCTACAATCAGTACCAGCCAACTATTAGGGGATATCATGTACTTCGAAGTCACAACGTTTGATCTGCCGTCGCTGTCACGCATGACACCGGCGCTGCTCCAGATTGGACACCCGCTGGCGGACCAGATCGCATCCTACCCGACTTGGGCGAACGAGTTTGGCCGCAACCTGTATGCCTGGTATCACCATCAGTTCAATCGGCACGTAGAGATGACACGCATGTCCTTCGAGCGGCGCCACGGCCACTATTCCAGCGACGATCACCCGGACTGGCGCGACTGGTTACGGTACAGCGGGGTAGATCGCCACCGTGAGATTAAGGACGAACGCGAGCATGCGCTGACAACCTGGCTGGAAAAGGTGACAGGCCACATGCCGGACGAGCCACGCATTTACACTATGGCCGAGTTGGCCAATATAGTCGCCGACGAAGAGCAATTACCCGTCCGCCGCGAAGAGTTCAATCGGGCCTGGTTCGATCAAGAAATTCACACCACGCCACGGGACCAGGAAAGTCTGCGCCAGTGTCCCTACCCAGCCTACTTGGGCACTACACATTGGCGACACGTTCGCTGTGCGCTGATGATGATCCGACACGCCCGCTGCCAGGCCGCAGAGTGCGACGTATTTGGCGAGTCGTTCTATGGCGACGAGGACAAGTTGCACGTCCATCACAAGAGCTATGCCAACCTCGGCTGCGAGCGATACGATGACCTGTCGCTGCTCTGCGACCGCCACCATAAGGAACACCATGAATCCATCGATGGCGGCGGGCCAGGCGTTGAAATGGCGCCCCTCCAAGAGCCACCGCTCTTTTCTCTTCTGATACCGCCCGATCCTGGGCCTGACGGCTAATCAAGTTCCAATAACGTGCTTTGCACGTGACTTTGCTGCCGCGTTAGAACGCTTCGTTTTGTGCACTCGTCGTAAAGCGATCAATCTGAACTCGTATAAGGCGCGAAGGGCATACCTTCGCTTGGGGGCGGTTGGCGGCCAGCCCTTCGGATCATGCCATTCCGAGGAGCGCTCTTTGCGACGAGGAATCTCCTAGCCCTTTGGCTATCTGCCCCGCTTGCCTCACCTCCCCTCCTACCTTACACTACGCCCCATGACGGACGCCCCCTCCGACTGGCCCCGCCAACTCGCGGGCACCGACTGCCCCTACTGCCCGCCCCGCCTCCGCATGCACCACCGCCACCTGGACGTGGCGCGCCTCTCCCGGTCCACGCTCTACCTCATGCGCGATCAGCGCTTCCGCGGCTACTCGCTCCTGATCTACGACGGCGGCCACGCCACCGCCCTCGAAGCCCTGCCCCCCGCCGACTTCGCCGCCTTCATGGACGATCTGCGCCGCGCCGCCCTCGCCCTGCGCGCCGTGCTCCAGCCCGACCACCTCAACTACGAGTGCCTCGGCAATCAGACCCCCCACCTGCACTGGCATCTCTTCCCCCGCTACCTGAACGACCCGCGCTGGGGCTATCCCATCTGGGACGGCGAGCCTCTGGAGCCGCGCGCCGTGACCATCCCCGAGCCGGCAGCGCTGGCCCTGCGTTCCAGGCTGCGTGCCCGCCTCGCGGAGACCGCCTAGCCTTGCCCCAGCCTCCTCGCTGGGCCTGTCCGCGCCGCGGCCACCGGTGCGCTGCCCGCCGCCCGGCGCAATCCTGCTCCGCCGCCTGTCATCGCCGATGAAATCCTCCCCCCACGCCCTCGATTCCCTCAAGCGCCGCCTGCGCCGCCTCAAGCAGCACGAGCTCGCCCTGCGCTTCCAGCACCGCCCGCGCCCGCCCAATGCCCGCCTGGTGTGGGATGTCTTCTTCAGCACCCGCGCCAGCCCGCCCCCCGGCATCAAGTACCCCCTTGCCCACCTGGCCGCGCTCGATCAGGCCGCGCTCGATTCAGTCATTGAGGAATACTCCTATCGGGTCTATTATCAGCACTGCGCCGAGAACGGCCTGCGCCCCGCCGACGTGCACGACCCGCGCCTGCTGGCCCTCATGGGCCTGCCGCCCCACGCCGGCCTGGCCGAGATCAAGCAGCGCTTTCGCGACCTCGCCAAGCGCCACCATCCCGACCACGGCGGCGACGCCGAGCAGTTCATCGCCCTGATGGATGTGTACGAACAGTTGACGGAGAGCTAATGGATAACCTGCTGCCGATTGCCAATTCCCTGCTGGCCGCCTCCACCGCGCGCTGGCAGCAGCTCGCCGATATGGCCCCGCCCGAGCTCTGGTCCCAGCGCCCCGCGCCGGAGGCGTGGTCGCCGCACGAGTGCCTGCATCATCTGGTGGAAGTGGAGCAGTTCGTCTTTCCCGTGCGGCTGCGCGCCTTCCGCGCCGGCAACGACTTCCCCGGCTTCAACCCGCAGACCGACAGCCGCCCCGCCAACCTGGAGCAGGCCCCCGCCCTCCTGGCCGCCGAGTTCTCCCGCTGGCGCACCAACACCCTGGCCCTGCTGGCCGAGCTGGTCCCCGCCGACCTGGCTCGCACCGCCCGCCACGGCGAGCTGGGCCCCGTCACCCTGGGCGAGTTTCTGCACGAATGGGTGGCCCACGACCTGATGCACCTGGCCCAGGCCGAGCAGGCCCTCATGCAGCCCTTCATCGCCGCCTGCGGCCCCTGGCGCCCCTCCTTCGCCGATTACGACCTCACCCCACCCGCTTGAGCATATTGATATTTGTAACGTCGTAGCCCAGCTTCTCATACAGCGCCCGCGCCGCGCGGTTGTTCCCAAACACGTGCAGCCCAATCGACTCCAGCCCCAGCGCCTGCACCTCGCCCTCCGCCGCCCGCATGGCCCCCTCCGCATACCCGCGCCGCCGGTAGGGTGGGTGGATCTCTAGATCGTAGATAAAGGCCTGCCGCCGCGCCTCGATCACTGCGAACCACAGCACCCCCACCGGCTCCGGCTCGCCCTCGGCCATGATGCTGTAGATGTGCTGCCCCGGCGTGGCCGCCCCTTGGGGCAGCTGGCCCCGGGTCTCCTCGGCGGCGCGGGCCGGCGCTTCTTCCGTCGTCCAATTGCCCGCCGCCACCTTCTCCGCCGCATAATCCTCAATCAGATGCGCCAGCCAGGCCTCATACTCGGCGGGCGTCATCGGCCGCAATGTCACGCTCGGTCCCGTCATGCTCCATTTCCTCCGCCGCCCCGCCGCCAGTAGATCGTCCCCATGCTTGCGATGGACGTAGGCACGCGGCCGTCTCACCTGGACAGCCTGCTAGCCCGGCGGTGTGTATCCGCCGGTCCCAAACGCCAGCCCCAACTCCTCCGCCAGCCCCGGCAGCAGCGGCCTCAGCCCCGCGCCCGGGCACACCGTCGCCTCCGGCTGGAAGTCGCTGTGTCCCGCCAGGTGCGTCAGCGCATACGCCGCCCTCAGGTAAGCGCCCAACTGCCGCAGGCTGTCCAGTTGCGCCCTCGCCGGGTCGCCGCGCTCGAAGTTGCCCAGCAGCGCCACCCCCAGCGTGCCCGTGTTCGCGCCGCCCGTGTGCGCGCCCCGCGCCCCCACCTCGCGCCCCGCGTAGATCAGCCCATCCCCGCCGATCAGGAAGTGATAGCCGATGTCGGCGTACCCGCGCCGTTCCATGTGCAGCCGCTGGATGTCCCGTACCCCGTCAATCGCCGACGCCGTATGGTGCACCACCAATGTATTCAGCGCCTCCCACAGCGGCTCCGCATACACCAGCCAGCCCTCGGGGTTCGTCGCCGCGTCATAGAAGCCGTGCTCGGCCCGCGCCGTGTGGTCCGGCTCCTCTGCCCCCCACGCCTCCCGGCTGATGATCTCCGGCGCGCTGATGGCCGCCGCGCTGGCCGTCGCCGCCGCCGCCTCCCGCCCGGCCCTGCCCCCCGCGCCGCCCCCCGCGCCGCACCCTGCCAGCACCGCCCCGGCCCCCGCTGCCGCCCCCGCCACCAACGCCCGCCTCCGCGACACCCGCCCCATTCCTCTCATCCATCCTCCCCGCCCCCACTTCC
>CAZCEC010000087.1:0-25462 GCA_964497615.1 uncultured Anaerolineales bacterium
CATTGGCCCGGCGAGGGTGGCGTCGTAGGCGGCGCGCTTGCCGGCGTCGTGCAGCACGCCGTAGGCCACGTTCAGGGCCTTGAGGCGCTCCTCGGCGAACGAGCGCGACTCGGCCGTCAGGTGCGCCAGCCGGTCCGGGTGAAAGATTTGGGCCAGGGTGCGGTAGGCGGCGCGGATCTCGGCCGGGGTGGCGGTCTGCGGAACGCCCAGCAGGTCGTAGTAGTTCATCAATGCGTTTCAGCGACAAGACCGGCCAGGTGTTTGGAAACCCGGCCGGTCTGGCTAGAATTCTCCGTAGTTCACCGGCTCGCTCCAGCGCGGCTTGACCGCCAAACGCGCGTGCGTCTCCGCGCCCAGCTTGGCCCAGTAGGCGGCCCGGTCGGGCACGCCGTGCACCCACTCGTCCAGCCAGGCCCGCACCGCGTTCGCGTCCGCCGAGACCTTGTCCCACTCCAGGTAGAAGGGGTTGTCGCGGTCGTAGTAGCCCTGCGTGTAGGAGGGGTGCGCTGCATACGGCACGTGGCACACCGCGCTCACCACCATCGCCGGGATCAGGGTGCGGTTGGGGTCGGAGCGGATGCGGGCCTCGTCCACGATCTCCTCGGCGGTGATGATGACGCGCTTACTGGCAAAGGCCGCTTCCTTCTGCTCGCCCACGATGCCCCAGATCTGGGTGTTGCCTTCGGCGTCGGCGCGCTGGGCGTGGATGATGGCGACGTCCGGGTTGAGGGCCGGCACGGTGTTCAGCCGCCGCCCGCTGTAGGGGTCTTCGACGGTGCGGTACTGCGGGTTGGTGCGCGCCAGGTCGCCGGCCACGTTCTGCATGGGCAGGAAGGGCAGCCCGGCCGCGCCCGCCGTCAGCCGCGTGATCATGGCGAAGTGGCTGTACTCTTCATAGGCCAGCCGCCCGGCTTCGATCTCGGCGCGCACGATGCGCAGCGAGCCCACGCCGGGGTTGCCGGAGTAGGAGAAGATGAGCTTCTCGGCGCAGCCGGCCGCCGCCATCTGGTCGTAGATGATGTCGGGCGTGGCGCGCGCCAGGGTCAGCCCGCGCCGCCCCTGGCGGATGATTTCGTGCCCGGCGGCGAACGGGATCAGGTGAGTGAAGCCGGCCGCGTACACCACGTCGCCGTCGTGGACGTGGGCGCGGATGGCGTCAGAGAGGGAGAGTAGTTTGGACACGTTTTTGGATTATATACCCGCCGGCACGGGACAAAAAAAACCCCAACTGAGGGGGGGCAGTTGGGGTGACAGCCGGCGAACCGGACTGTCAATGATATTCTACACAACTTAGCAGAAATTGCAAGTGACATTAGGCATGTGTACATGAGAAGATTCTCACGCCTGCATGTGCGGCTTGCACAATTAGTGCTATAGTGATCCACCTGATGTTTTGCCCATAATTTAGCGTGAATTTCGCCTGATTCGGTCCACTTTGGGGGTGCGGCCAGGAGGCAGCCATGCGCGGGTTCCGGGCACCGGTCTGGTGGGTGGTGGCGGGCTTGTTGGCGTTCTCGATCTCCCTTGGCGCGGGGCGCCTCCCCGCCCGCCCGGCGCGCGCCGCAAGCCCCCCGGCCAGCGCGGAAGGCCAGCTCGCCGCCCCCGTCACCGACCTGGTGGCCGACGGCATCGAGATTACTCAATCTATACAAGACCTGAACAACAGCGTCCCGCTGGTGAAGGGCAAGCGCACCTTTGTGCGGGTCTACGCCCATTCCACCAACGGCGTGCATCCGGCCGCCGCCCAGTTGCACGTGCAAGTCGGCAACCAGCACTACAACCTGCTGCCCATCGCCCCCGGCGGCCCGCTCATCAACGTCCGCCCAGTGTATAACCGCCTGCTGCTTAACCACGCCTTCCTGTTCGAACTGCCGCTGGCCTACACCTTCGCCGATGTTGTCACCCTGACCGCCACCCTCAACCCTGCCCTGGAGTGGCGCCCGCCCAACCCCGAAGAGTTTACCTACGCTAACAACACCGTGGGCGCGACCGTCAATTTCGACTTTGTGCCCAAGGTCCATCTGGTCATCGCCGACCAGCCAATGGTGCTCACCAGCACCGTGTATACCACCCGGCCCTACGACCGGTGGAAAGCCGCCGACTGGCTGATCCGCGCCTTCCCCGTCGCTGGGGTCAAGGTCCAATACCGCACCCTGCCCATCGTGCAGGCCTCGCGCCAGCCGGCCTGGTTCGGCTGGCGGCTGCTGTTCCCCACCTGCGAATACCTCCAGCTCTACTTCGCCAAGAACGCGGCGGCCGTGTACGGTAACCCGTTCTACCCGCCGCTGCGCACCGCCTTCCTGGGCCTGGTCACCGACGAAGTGGGCTGGCGGCGCGGCTGTGCTCAGCGCGGCGGACTGCTGGGGCAGGCGGGCTTTGTGCGCGCGGCCGGCGGCCCGGCCGGCGCCGACGACTGGGGCTGGGACTTCGACGGCTCGTACGCCGATTGGTATAGCGCCCACGAGATCGGCCACGCGTTCGGCCGGCCGCACGTGCGCGGCGGCCCCGGCGTCAAGAAAGACGACTGCGGCGGCGAGGCCAAGGCCGTCACCCACTATCCCAACGGCGCCATCAGCCCCACCTATAACTTGTGGGACCCGGCCGCCATCTACGGCTTCGACACCCTGCGCCTGCTCCAGGGCCAGAACCCCATCTGGGGCCCGTATTCGTCGGACGTGATGACCTACTGCGACTATCAGTGGGTCAGCAAGCTCACCTATACCTTGCTGAAAAATGTGCTCGAAGCCAGCGGCGCGGCCCTTGCGCCCGCCAGCGCCGCCAGCGCTGTACTCAGCGCCGGCAGCCAGGACTTGCTGGCCGTGCTGGGCAGCCTGGACCCCGCCAGCGGCACGGTGGACCTGCTGCCCACGACCGTCATGCTCAACGCCCCCGCCCTGCCCGCGCCCGACCCCGGCGCGTATGCGGTGGTGCTGTATGACGGCGACGGCGACGAGATCGCCCGCCACCCCTTCGCCCCGGCGGACCTGGAGCCGGGCCCCTCGCCCTATGATGACGCCGAACCGGCGGCTGCCGCCATCGCCGTGCTGGTGCCGGCCCTGGCCGAGGCCGCCCTCATGCAGGTCGAAGGCCCCGGCGGCGTGCTGGCGGACGTGCAGGCCGGGCTGGCTGTGCCCGCTGTGCAGATCACATCGCCCAACGGCGGCGAAGCCTTCTCCGAGTTTGACGAAGTCACCGTGGCCTGGACCGCCACCGACGAGGACGGCGACCCGCTGACTTTCGACCTTGAGTACAGCGCCGACAACGGCAGCACCTGGGAGCCGGTGGCCCTGTTCATCACCACCACCCAGGTGACGGTGCCGCACGACAACCTGCCCGCGGGCGACGGCGCGCTGTTCCGCGTGACCGCCAGCGATGGCCTGCACGCCGGGCAAGATGCGTCCGACGCCGTCTTCTCCGTCCTCAACCACACGCCGGAGGGCGAGATCGTTGCGCCCGCCAGCGCCGTCACCATCGCCGTCAGCCAGACCGCCAGCTTTGAAGCACGGGCCTATGACAATGACCTGGGCAGCCTGGATGAAGAACTGGAGTGGGTGTCGGACCAGGACGGCAGCCTGGGGACGGGCGCGGCCTTCAGCACCGCCAGTCTGAGCGAGGGACTACACGCGATCAGCCTGATTGCCCACGACGGCGCGGGCGACTACCCGCTCGATCAGGTGACCGTCACCGTGGTGGCCACGCCCAACGACCTGCCCCCCACGCCCGATGCCCTCCTCGCCGGGCCGGAACTGGTGTTCCTGGGGTCGGGCAACGGCCTCGTCACCGCCACGCTCTACCTGGACAACCTGAACCTGGGCCAGCCGTTGGCCTGGGAGGTCTCGTCCAGCGAGGCGTGGGTGGAGCTGAGCGCCGCCGCCGGCACGGCCCCGCAGGACATCACCGTGGGGACCACGCTCCTGTGGGACGACTTCGGCCAGCACAAGTCCCTGCTCACCTTCACCAGCCCGATGGATGCGTTTGACCCGGTGTACGTGGTGGTGATCGTGGACAGCCCGCTCTATCCGCTCAACTTGCCATTGATCCGGCGCTAGCGCCGCGCCAGACGACCCTGTTGGAACACCCGCAGCAGCCGGGCCGGCGAATAGAATTCGCGCCTGAAGGCGGCGCGATGAACCTGCGCTCGCGGCCGCCGCGTCCCCAGCCCGTTGGGCCGCCATGGTCTTCAGGGACGCAGGAGGTTGTGCAATTCGCCAACAGAGTCCTAAAGGGCCAGACTACGCCGTCGCGAACAGGTCGCCTGTTTCTGCGCTAGCGCCGCGCTGCACCGGCCCCCCGCCCCGCCCTGTAGCCGGGGGCTTTACGCCCCCGCGCCCGGCCTCACGCTTGTTTGCCCGTGAGATCACGGTCTTCCATTTCCCAGGCGTGATCGAGCGTGTGATAGGCAGTGTGCCGGATCATGTACCGCAGCGGCCACTTCCCCATCTTGCCGGGCCGCTTGCCCTGGGCGTGGTAATCCCGGATGCCCTGGCAATAGGCGTCGCGATGGGCTTTCAGCCCTTCGGCCGTTTGCAGCGCCTCGTCCGGGGTGAGCACGCCCAGCCCCTTCGCCCATTGCTGCTCGTTGGCAAAGAGATGGAGGGCAATGCGGTCCCGATCGCGCCCCCCGCCGCGCGGGCCCTTTCGCAGCTCCGCCGACACGCGCGCCCGCACCTGATCGAAGAACGCCCAGCACGCCCGCAGCAGGGTCAGTTCACGCTCCAGGGCCTTGGCTGGCACGGCCGCCTGATCAATGCTCGAAAACCCGAAGGAGATCCCCCAGAAGTCGGTGGAGCCAGGACCCGTATAGCGCTCGACCACGTCGGCCACGGCTTTCTTCGGAAACGCACGTTCCAGCCCGGCCAGCTTCGCCACCGGCGCATAACGCGGCGCGTAGGCCAGCAGGCGCTCGACGGCCTCGGCCTCGGTCTTGCCCCCGCGTGAGAGCCCGGGCCAGTCGGGCGCCACCGCCGCCACCTTCTTGCCCTTCGGTCCAGTTTCCACCATCACGCGAATCTGCTTGGTCATATCGCCTCCGTTCATCTGTGGGCCGGTCTTCGCAAAGGCATCTAATCCGCGCCCGCCCATGATTCTGATCCCGATCAGAGTCCCGGTAAAGTGCAGGCATCCACACGGTTTTTGACGGGACCACGTTGAAGCAAGGGCCAACGCTTGGGCGCGGATTAGGTTTCCAAAGGCTCCAGCGCCAGGGCCGCGGCCTGCTCCAGGGTCAGCCCACGGCCGGCCCTCAGCGCCCGGTCGTGGCGCTCGGCGCCGAGTGCGGCGCGCCCGGCCTCGGTGAGCGCGCTCAGAAGCTGGCGGCTGGCGGTGGTCAGGGGCGCCTGGCGGGCTTCGCTGAGGGCCGCCGCCGCGCCGGCCAGCGTGGCAGCGCGCTCGAACCGCTGCTGGCCCTGGGCCGCGCCCGCCAGTCCCGCCAGGCAGTCGCCCACGCTGGCCTCCTCGGCCAGCTCCACAAACAGCCGCAGCGCCTCCGCGAAGTAATCGTGCGCGGCGGCGAAGTCCTCGAGCTGGAGCGCCGCCAGCCCCAGGCCGGTCTGCGCCAGCCCCGCGCGGCGGCGCCAGCCCAGCCGCCGGCACACCTCCAGCGACTCCCCGTACAGCGCCAGCGCCTGCTGCGGCCGGCCGCGGCTGAGGGCCAGCGAGGCCAGGTTGCTCAGCACCGAGGCCTCTTGCGCCTGGTCGCCCTGCGCCCGGTACAGGCTCAGGCTCTCCTGAAAGACGCTCTCGGCCGCCTCCCAATCGCCGCGCAGATGGCGGCACAGGGCCAGGTTGTTTAGCACGCTCGCCTGCCCATAGGGCTGGTCGAGACGCCGGTAGATCGCCAGGGTCTGTTGATAGTGCTCTTCGGCCTGGTCATACTGCTCCTGATCAAACGCAATCGAGCCCAGGACGTTGTGGGCGTGGGCGGCTTCCTTCGGCCGGTCGAGCGCCTGGAACAAGCGCAGGCCCGCCTGCACGCGCCGCACGGCCGGCGCAAACTGGCCGGCCCGGTATTCGAGCACGCCGCTCCGCACCAGCGCGGTGGCGCGCAAATCGTCCGGCGCGGAGGCCGCCAGCTCCAGGAACAGGCGCAGCCATTCGCGCCCTTCGTTGAGGGGGCCGCGCACTTCGTAGTAGAGCTGGAGCGCGGCCGCCAGCCGCAGGCCCAGCACCGGGGCGTGCGCCTGGCACCAGGCCAGGGCGAGGCGCAGGTTCTCGTGGTCGGCGCGCAGGCGCGCCAGCCAGGGCGCCTGCTGCGGGCCGCGCAGTTCGGGCCGGGCCGCCTCGGCGCGCTGGACGAAGTAGTGCGCGTGCCGTTCGCGGGCGGCCGCAGCCGCGCCGCTCTCGGCCAGCAGTTCCACGGCAAATTCCCGGATCGGTTCCAGCAGGCCAAAGCGGGTCTCCTCAGCCGCGGGCTGAATCTGCGCCAGGCTGGCCTCGTGCAGGGCCTCCAGGGCGGGCTGCGCCGCGATGTGCGGACCGGCCACCGCCTGCGCGGCCTCGGCCGTGGCGCCGCCCGCAAAGACGCCCAGATGGGCGAACACATGCTGTTCAGCGGCGCTCAGCCGGTCGGTCGTCCAGCGCAGGGCGCCGCGCAGGGAGCGCTGGCGGTCGGGCAGGTCGCGCGGGCCGTGCGCCAGCGCGTCCAGCGGCTGTGCAAGCTGGCGGCGCAATTCGGCCACCGACAGGGTCCGGGCGCGCACGGCGATCAGCTCGATGGCCAGCGGCAGGTTATCGAGGGTCGCGCACAGGCTGGCAATGGCCGCCTCGTCCTCGCCGGCCGAGAACGACGGCCGGACGGCACGGGCGCGCTCGGCGAACAGCTCCACCGCCGCGGCGGCTGGCAGGGGGTTCAGCGGAAACTGGCGCTCGGCGCGGATGCGCAGGGGCGCGCGGCTGGTGACCAGGAGCTTGACCGCCGGGGCCGCCGCTAACAGCTCGGCGGCGAAGGCGGCGGCCGCCAGCAGGTGCTCAAAATTGTCCAGCACCAGCAGCAAGTGCCGGGGGCGGAGCCAGGCCAGCAGCGTGGCGGCCAGCGGCTGGCCGGCGCGCTCCTTGAGGCCCAGCGTCTCGGCGATGGCCGCGGCCACCCCGGCCGCCTCTGCCACCGGGGCCAGCTCCACGTAGTGGACCCCGTCTTCAAAGTCGAAGCGCAAGGCGTGCGCGGCCTCCAGCGCCAGCCGCGTCTTGCCCACGCCCGGCGTGCCCACCACCGTCAACGCGCGGACGGCGTCGTCGCGCAGTTGGGCGCACAGCGCCTCCAACTCAGCCTGCCGCCCCAGCAGGGCATTCGGCGCGGCGGGGCCGTTGAAGGCGGGCGGCGCCAACTGGCGCAGCCCGTCCAGGCGGCCCCGGCGGATCTGGTCCATCAGCCGGGTAGTCTCTGCTTCCGGCTCGGCCTCCAATTCGGCGGCCAGCGTGCGCCGCAGCCCTTCGTACTGGGCCTCGGCCGCGGCCAGTTGGCCATCCAGCGCCAGCAGGCGCAGCCGGTCGCGCTGGGCGCTCTCGCGCAGCGGGTCCAGGTCCACCTGCCGCCGGGCCAGTTCGGCCGCGGCCCCATAGTCGCCGCGCCACTCCGCCTGCTGGGCCAGCCGCTCCAGCGCCGTCAGCGCCCGCTGGCGCAGCCGCTCGCGCACTAACAGCGCCCACTCCTCGAACGGGGCGCTATCGGCCACGAACAATTGGCTCAGGAAGTCGCCGCGGTACAGGTCCAGCGCTTCGCCCAGGCGCTGGCCGCAGGCGCGGCACGCCGGCCAGCCGCGGTGGGCGTGCCGCTCGGCGGCGTCGAGCAGCGCGCCGAAGCGGGCCGCATCCACCGTGAGGCCGGCGGCCGGATTGAGTTGGACGGTTTCGGAGTCAGCGATCAGCCACGCGCCCGCGCCCAGCGCCTCGCGCAGGGCCAGCAGCACCTGCGTCAGGTTGCGGCGTGCGGCGCGCTCCGGCAGTTCGGGCCACAGCAGCGCGCACAGCTCGGCGCGGGGGTGCGGCGTCATGACCTCTACAGCCAGGAAGGCCAGCAGCGCCCGCGCCTTGTTGTACTTGAACTCGGTCACCGGCGCGCCGGCCAGCGCCACGCGCAGCGGGCCGAGCAGGGCGATGGTCAGGGTTCCGGTCGTCATGGGGGATCAGGCCGAGCGGATGTGGCAGGATTATAGCCGCGTTTGGCCGCCGCCCGGCGGCTCTCCAGGGTAATCGCATCCAAATCTGGCGCCTCGGGCCTCAGCCGTAGCGGGCGGGTTTATCCCGCCCGACTCGCCTGAGGCCTCAGCGGGTTCGGCGGGGACTGCTGCGCGCCCCGCCGCTACGGGAAAACCAGGCCGCGGCAATCTGGATGCCATTGCCCCGCGGCCTCTCGCACTTCTCTAGCACCCACCCGCTAGTCTGACACCTATGCGTTCCAGCGTGACGTACCGCGCCTATCTGATCCGGATGTGGCGGACGGCGGACGGCGAGTGGCGCGCCTCGCTCGACGACCCGCACACCGGCGAGCGGCGGTGCTTCGCCCGGCTGGAGCCTTGCTTTGAATATCTGATCCAGGTCACCCGGTCTGGCCTCACGCCCGCCGCGCATCCGGCGGCGGAAGCCAGCGATTGCGAATGAAAAGGAGTTGCACCATGTGGTCTCATCCCCGGCAGCGCCGCGCTGCCACCTTGCTGATTGTCTTCGCCCTGGCGCTGGCGGCCGCGCTGAGCGGACCGGCCGCGCCCGCCGCGCGCGCCGCCCCAGCCGCCCCAGGCGAACTCGACCCGACCTTCGCCGGCTTCAGCGGCGACGGCGTCGTCAGTTCGCCCTTCGAGGTCAGCGATCTTGCCATTCGGCCAGACGGCAAGATCGTCGTGGTGGGAGGCGCGAACGTGGCCCGCTACCTGACGAATGGCGTGTTGGATGCCACCTTCGACGGCGACGGCCGCGCGGCGGTGCCGGGCAACTTCTTCGCCCTCACCGTCGCCCTGCAGGGCGACGGCCGGATCGTGGTTGGCGGGCGCCGCCTCAATGACAATGGTTTCTACGTCGCGCGCCTCCTGCCCGACGGATCGCCCGACCATGCGTTTGACGGCGACGGCGCCTTTCGGGACGAAGACGAAAGCCTCCATGAACTCAAGTCAGTCCTGGTGCAGCCCGACGGCAAAGTCGTCGCCTGCGGCACGGCCTACTTCGGCGGCGATCGCGACTTCGCCGTCACGCGCTACACCGTCGGAGGCCTGCGCGACACCACCTTCGGCGGCGGCGACGGCAAGGTGACCGTTCCGTTCGGTGAACTCGACCACTGTGGCGACCTCGCGCTGCTGCCCGACGGCCGGATCGCGGCCGCCGGTACCAGAATCTATGATGCCGCCATTGGCAGCTTTGGGGACAACGACCTGGCCCTCGCCCGCCTGCTGAAGGCTGGCGAGCCAGACCCTGACTTCGACAACGACGGCAAGCTGACCCTGGGCCTGGGCGGCGATGAATATGGCAGAGCCGTCGTCGTCCAGCCGGACTTCAAGCTGGTTGTGCTCGGCTACCGGTATGACACCAAGGAAAGCTTCCTGGTTCGCTACCTGACGACCGGCACACTCGATGGGACGTTCGGCTCCGGCGGCAAGGTCATCATCCCGGCGGACGACCTGACGGCGCTGGCGCTCCAGACCGATGGCAAGCTGGTGGTCGCCGGCTTTCACACCTCGCCCGGCGGCGACACACAGCTCTCGGTGCGCCGCCTGCTGGCCAACGGTTCGCCCGACGAGAGTTTCGACTTCGACGGGACCGCCTGGCTGGACTTCGGCGGCGACGACCGGGCCCTGGCCCTGGCCGTGCAGCCGGATGGCCGCCTGCTGGCCGGCGGCCGCGGCGGCGGGACTGGCCTGCTGGCGCGCCTGTGGCCGGATGGCACCTTCGACGCGCATGGCAAGCAGACGCAGGCCGTCTCCAGCGGCGTGATGTTCCCGCCCGGCTCGGCTGTGCGCTACGCGTACCTGGCGGTGGCGGGCGATGGCGGGCTGCTGGCGGCGGGCGAGGTCGTCCAGAAAGACGGGGGCAATCGCACCGCCGCCTTCCTCACCCGCTTCAACGCCAGCGGCCAGCCCGACACCGCCTTTGGCGCGCAGGGCCTGCGGCTGTTGACCAGCGGCCTGCGCAACGGCGCGCGGGCGGCCCTCGTCCAGCCCGACGGGAAGATCGTCATCGCCGGCTACAGCGACTGGGGCGATCCGTGGCCGTCCGACTTCATGGTGGCCCGCTATAGCGCCAGCGGCGCGCCCGACATCGGCTTTGGGGGCAGCAACCTCCACGACCGCCATATCAATTTTGCCTCCGGCTACGACGTGGCGAATGCCATCGCCCTGGCCCCGGACGGCAAGATCGTGGTCGTCGGGGAAGCCTGGAACGGCTCGCACACGGTGTGGGGCGTGGCGCGTCTCAACAAGGATGGCAGCCCCGACCTCAGCTTCGGCCAGGGCGGCAAGGCCTACGTTGACTTCGGCGATGGCTCCGCGGCCTATGCCGTCGTGGTCCAGCCGGACGGTAAGATCGTGGTGGGCGGCATGACGTCCGGCAGGGACTTCGCCCTGGCGCGCCTGCTGGACAACGGCCTGCCCGACCAGGGCTTTGGGACGGGTGGTGGCGCGATCGTCACCGACATGGGCGGCCAGGACAGCATCGCCGCGCTGGCGCTGGGCGCGGACGGCATGCTCTACGCGGGCGGCTATAGCTGGCGCGGCGGCCAGGACGACTATGCCCTGGCCCAGTACACCCCCGCCGGCCAACTGGCGACCTGCCCGGCCGGCGAACCCTGCCCGCACTGGCCCACCGGTAAGCGCTATGTGAACATTGGCGCCTCGGACTCGGCCTATGCGCTGGCGCTGCGCGACGACGGCCAACTGCTGGCGGCGGGCTGCACCGACTATCAGCTATCGGCGGCGCAGGTGAGCACCACCGACGCCGAGGCCGAACCACTGGTGTTCACCACCAGCTTCGCCGGGAGCTTTAGCTGCGCCTTCAGCGCGGCCTTCACCGGTGCGGCTGACCACCAGATCATCGCCGCCGGCCCGCAATACTTCGGGGCCAACGGCAACCTCGCGCTGGCGCGCTTCGAGACCACCCCCGGCGGCCCGCTGGCCGAGCCGGACCCGTTCCGGCTGTATCTGCCCTTCGTCACGCGCTAGGCCCCCGGCCCCCATCCCCCCGCGCGGGCGTACCGCGCCGCCCCCTTCCCCCGCGAAAGAGCCGCAGGGGAAGGGGGCATCTTTCTTTTTCTTTTTCTCTTTTATACTATCCCCCATGCCCGCCGCCCCCTTCAGCTACGACCAGGTCCCCTACCTCAACCGCACCCACGTCCGCACCCACCCGGACCGGCTGGCCACCATCGGGCGGCTGCTGGGGCTGGCCACCCCGCCCCTGGAAGCCTGCCGCGTGCTGGAGTTGGGCTGCGCCAACGGCCACAACCTGCTCTCCATGGCCCTCAACCTGCCCGGCAGCACCTTCGTGGGCGTGGACCTTTCCGCCCGGCAGGTGGCCGACGGCCAGACCGCCATCGCCGACCTGGGGCTGAGCAACCTCACCCTGCATCACGCCAGCATCCTGGACGTGGACGAGTCCTTCGGCCAGTTCGACTACATCGTCTGCCACGGCGTCTACTCCTGGGTGGAGGCCGCCGTGCAGGACAAGATCCTCGCCCTCTGCCGGGACCACCTCAGCCCGCAGGGCGTGGCCTACATCAGCTACAACACCTTCCCCGGCTGGCACGACAAGCTGCGCGTGCGCGAGATGGTGCTCCACCACGTGCGCGGCGTGCCCGAGGCCCGCGAGCGCATCCGCAAGAGCCGCGAGTACGTCAAGCTCCTGGCCGACCTCGTCGCCCCCGCCGACAGCGAAGAGCTGACCCCCTACGGCGCCATCCTGCGCGGCGAGGCGGAGCTGGTGGCCGGCCAGGACGACGACTATATCTTTCACGAGTACCTGGAAGACGCCAACTGGCCGATCTACTTCCACGAGTTTGCCGCCCGCGTGGAGCAGCACGACCTGGCCTACCTGGCCGACGCCGACCGCGGCCTGAAGACCCTGGAAACCTTCATGCCCCACGCCGCCGAGATCGCCCGGCAGACCACCACCGGCATCGTCGAGTTCGAGCAGTTCTTCGACTTCCTCTCCAACCGCACCTTCCGCTCGTCGCTGCTGGTGCACGCGGACGCGCCGATTGACCGGGCCGTCACCGGCCAGCGGCTGCGCGGGCTGTTCGTCCGCTCCGCCCTGCGCCCCACCGACCCCGACGCCGGGCTGAGCCACGCCATGTTCGACTCGTACAGCGCCGAGGGCAGCCCCAACACCTACTCCACCAGCCACCCGGTCACCAAGGCGGCGCTCCAGGTGCTGGCCAACGCGCACCCGCGCGCCCTGCCCTTCAACGAGCTGGTGGGCCAGGCCTGCGCCCTGGCCTATGCCGACCCGGCCATAGCCCAGAGCAAGGTGCTGCTGGCGCGCGAGGGCGACGCGCTGGGGCTGAACCTGCTGCAAGGCTACACCTACGACAGCACCCTGATTGACCTGCACGCCTTTGGCCCGGCGCTGGCGGTGCTGCCCGGCGAGCGGCCCGTGGCCCTGCCCAGCGCGCGCTTCCAGGCGCTCTACAGCCACAACGTCGCCAACCCCTATCACCATCACATCCAGCTTGACACCCTGAGCTGGTACCTGCTCCCCTTCCTGGACGGCACCCAGGACCGGCACAGCCTAAGCGGCCTCGTGCTCGCCAACCAGACCCTGGCGATTGAGAAGGGCGGCGAGGAACTGACCGACCCGGAGCAGAAGCGGGCCGCGACCCTGGACAAGGTGGATACCTGCCTGTACAACCTGGCTCACTTAGGCTTGCTGATTGATGGCTAAACTCGTCTATGGCCCCCGCATCGCTCAGGGTGCGGCCCTGCGCCTGGGCACCTCCGCCACCCTGCTGGACCCCGCCGGCCAGCGGGTCTTCCTCACCCGCCGCGCCGACAACGGCCAGTGGTGCCTGCCGGGCGGCGGCGTGGAGAGCGGCGAGAGCCTGGCCGAAGCCTGCGCCCGCGAGATGCTCGAAGAGACCGGGCTGCGCGTGCGCGTGGTGCGGCTGCTGGGCGTCTATTCCGACCCGGACATGCTGGTGACCTACGCCGATGGCGGGCGCTTCCACCTGATCGCCCACAACTTCCTGGTGGAGCACATGGCCGGCCAGCCGGCGTTGAGCGACGAGGTGGTCGAATGGGGCTGGTTTGGCCCCGGCGACCTGGACGGGCTGGACCTGATGAGCCACTACCGCCAGTGCCTGGACGACGCCTTCGCCCGGCAGCCGGGGGCGTTCATCCGATAGCCGGCCCAAAGGACAAATTCGTCGCCACGAATTACGCGGATTTCACGAATGGCTAAACTGTACTTCGGACCCCGCATCGCCAAGGGCGCCCCGCTGCTTCTGGGCTGCTCGGCCACCCTGTTCGACCCCAGCGGCGAGAAGGTGCTGCTCACCCAGCGCGCCGACAACGGCCACTGGGTGCTGCCCGGCGGCGGGGTTGAGTCGGGCGAGTCTCTGGCCGAAGCCTGCGCCCGCGAAGTGCTGGAAGAGACCGGCCTAAGCGTGCGCGTGGTGCGCCTCCTGGGCGTTTACTCCAACCCCGACATGCTGCTCACCTATGCCAGCGGCGGGCGCTTCCATCTGATTGCCCACAACTTCCTGGTGGAGCATGTGGCCGGTGAGCCCACCACCAGCGACGAAGTGACTGCTTGGGGCTGGTACGCTCCCGCCGACCTCGACACCCTGGGCCTCATGCCCCACCACCGCCAACGCCTGGAGGACGCCTTCGCGCGCCAGGAGGCGGCGTTTGTCCGGTAACGAGTATCACCACAAAGGTCACGACCCCAGGGGTCCTGACCCGTGGGGCGCGATGTTCACGAAGGGACACGAAGGAAAAGAAAGAGAAAGAGAAAGAGAAAAAGCGAACGGCAAATCCCTTGCACCCCAGAAGAGATGGGAGCAGGCGGACGCCAAGGGCGCGAAGAAATAAGACCGTCTCCCATTCTCCGCGTGCTCCGCGCTCTCCGCGCTGAAAGCTCTTCCTTCGTGTAATTCGTGCCCTAATTCGTGGCAATTCGTGACCAAGGTTTTGGTACAGCACTTGCACCCCTCCCCATGATGCGCCGCCTCCGCTTCATCCTTCATACTTCATACTTCATCCTTCTCCTCCTCCCCGCCTCCGCGCTCGCCCAGGACGCGCCCCCCGGCGACTACCTGGCCCAGCCCGGCGACACCCTGGCCCGCATCGCCCGCCAGTTCCACCTGCGCCCGCCGGACCTGGGGCGGCTGAACGGCCTGCCGCCCGGCCACCCCAGCACCGCCGGCCTGCTCACCGCCGAGCTGACCCCCGGCGCCGTCATCCTCCTGCCCGCGCCGCCCACCGGCTCCGGCCGCGTCATCGGCAACGGCCACGCCGCCGCCGCCGCCACGCCGCCCGCGCCGACCGCCACCCCCTACGTCTCCAGCTTCGCAACGCCCTACCCGGCCGCCCTCAACCACCTGGGCCTGCCGCGCTTCGTCCTGGCCGACTACATGCTCTGGTACAACCCCGGCACCTTCGACGGCACCAAGACCTTCGACATCCCCGCCGCCGGCCCCTACCAGTCCGCCGACCGCGCCACCATCCGCCGCCACCTGGACGAGGCGCAGCAGGCCTGCCTGGACGGGTTCTCCGCGCATTGGTATGGCCCGTTCGAGCCGGTGACGACCGGCAACTTCGAGCGCCTGCTCAAAGAGTCCGAGGGCAGCGCCTTCCGCCACGCCGCGCTATTGCTCACCAACACCTGGCCCGGCGCGGACGAAGAGACGCTCATCGAAGCCATCCAGTATGTGCTGGACGAGTGGGCCGATCACCCCAACTACATGCGCATTGAAGGCCGCCCGCTGATCCTGTTCACCGACATGCTGCTCCCCTGGAACCACGAGGGCTTCTCGCTCCAGGGCTGGACCCGCATCCGCAACACGGTGGACCCCGACCACGAGAGCGTGTGGATGAGCGAGGGGCTGAGCACGCTGTACTTGCCGGTGTTCGAGGGCCAATACATCTACCGCATTGACCATCGCGACTTCCCGCAGTCGTGGCTCAAGCAGCCGCGCTTCGCCAACCTGCTGCGCGGGGTGGAGTTCAACCTGGGCGCGCGGAACCTGCCCCTGGGCGGCCTGCTGTGGGCCGACACCATCGCCCCCGGCTACGACGACACCCGCGCCGGCAACATCGTCAACGACTACCGCGTGCCGGCCCCGCCCTTCGCCCGCGACCGGCGCAACGGCGGCTACTACGCCGACACCTGGTCCGTCACCGCCGAGACGCGCGGCGACTTCCTGATCGTCAAGTCATTCAACGAGTGGGTGGAGGGCACCGCCATCGAGCCGGGCTCGACGTATGGGGACCTGTACCTGGACATGACGTGCGAGTACGCGAACGAGTACCGGACGCGGTAGGGCGGGGGATGGAGGGGACTCGGGGGACTCAGGGGAAGGGGTATGAGGGGCATAAAGGGCATAAGGGGCACGATCTGCTCGGGGCTGCGCCTATTGTCGCCGCCAGCATCGAGAAGCGCATCGCTGTCTACCCCTGTAACACGGCGCTGCCGTCCTGAGCGCGAATGACAGCAAGTTGGTACTGCCGCCCGGCCGGCGCGCGAAGGACCTCGACGGTGAATTCTCGGCGAATCCTCGATACCCTCCGCGTTTCATGCTAAACTTGGCCCAAGGTTCGAACGCCATGTCCACAGTTACCCGGCCTCCAGTTCAAGCGCCCCAGGAAGACACCGAGCATCCGCACATCGTGCGGGTGGATGGCGTGCCCATGCTGCGCGGCACGCGCCTGAGCGTGCGCCTGATCGCCCAACAGCACCGGGCGGGCGACGGGGTGGACGACATCCTGGCGGCCTATCCGCAGCTTGAGCCGGCGGCCATTCACGACGCGATCAGCTACTATCTGGACCACCGCGCCGAGATCGAGCAGGAGATCGCGGCGCACCGGATGGAAGCCGTGTTAGCCCGGACCGGCGGCCAGCTCGACGCGCGCGGCTTTGTCACGTTTGACGCCGCGCTCACGTGACCCTCCCCCCGCACCACCCCTTCCGCTCCCCCGCCGCGAAGGCCGAATACGAAGCCCTCTACGCCGAGCGCGCCAAAGCCTGGCCCGTCCCCGCCGAGACGCGCACGCTCGACACGCCCACCGGCCTCACGCACGTCCGCGTCAGCGGCCCGCCGGACGCGCCGGACGCGCCGCCCCTGCTGCTGCTGCACGGCGCGCGCGGCAACTCGCTCATGTGGGTGCCCAACATCGCCGCGCTGGCCGCCGGCCACCGCGCCTATGCCCTGGACACGCCCGAAGAGACTGGCCTGAGCAGCAGCCGCGCGCCCATCACCAAACCCGATCAGCTTCGCGCCTGGCTGGATGAGGCCGCCGCCGCCCTCGTCCCCGCCGGCCCGCTCAGCCTGGCGGGCATGTCCTACGGCGGGTGGCTGGCCGCCGACTACGCCCGCCGCCACCCCGATCGCGTGCGCCGGCTGGTCCTGCTCTCGCCCGCCCTCACCGTGCAGCCCATCTCGTCGGCCATGATCCTGCGCGCCATGCCCAGCGTCCTGCCCGGCCTGTGGGGCCGGCGCACGTTCTACTATTGGCTGCTGGCGGACGCCGTGCGCAGCGGCCCCGCCGGCAAGGCCTACGTGGACCAGGCCGTCGCCGATTGGGTCGTGGCCGAGCGCTGCCACCAGCGCCTGCACCTCGTCACCGCCACGGTGCTGGACGACGCAACCCTGCGCGCGTGGCAGACGCCCACCCTGTACCTGGTGGGCGAAAACGAGAAGATCTACTCCGCCCCTCAGGCCATCGCGCGGCTCAACCGCCTGGCCCCGCAGATCAAGACGCGGCTCATCTCCGGCGCGGGGCACGATTTGTGGTACACCCAGGCGGAGCGCGTCAACGCCGCGATGGTGGAGTTTCTGGCCGCCGCGTCGTCCTAGTCCTCGCATAACACCGGATGGGGGCAGTGATCGTTCGATGGCGAGACCTGCCAGGTTTGTCGAGTGGACCGTCAAGCACCCTGCACACCAAACCTGGCAGGTCTTGTCGTGGACCCATCAGCGATACCTTTGCGCGCCGGCTTTCTCTCTAGCCCAGCCGGGCCGGAAACGCGCTGAGCGCAGCTGCCCCGTGGGCCAGGGTGACAACGATCATCCTTGGTTATCATCACCGTGGATCGCTGTCCATCCTGAGCGCGAATGGCAACTCCTTCGTCCACCCACCCCTTTCGCGCGCGAGGGACCTCGACGAAGAATCAGCGATGAATCCCTGATACCCTTCGCGCGCCAGCCGGCCTCACCACCACCGGGCCGGAACTGCGCTCAAGGTGACAATGATCGGCATTGCTTTTCGCGCTGCCGTTCGCGCAATCTCCGGTACAATAGCCCCGCCCCACCCACTACCCGTAGCTTTCGTTCCCATCCCCTTGCGCCCTGCGCGCCCTTTGCGGTCAGCTCTTTCTCTTTCTTTTTCTCATTCTCTCTTCTTCGTGCCCCTTCCCCCCTTCGTGTCTTCGTGGTGACTCCCCCCCCTTCCTCCCGCCTGGCCGGCTGGCTGGCCGCCGCCGTCGCCACCGTCTCCTTCAGCGTCGCCCCGCCCATTGCCACCCTCGTCCTCGCCACCGGGCTGGACCCGACGCACCTGCTGCTCGCCCGGCTGTGGCTGGCGCTGGGGATTATCGTCGCCTCGCTGGCCGTCTTCGCCCCGGCGCGCCTGCGGCTCGACCGGCGCGGCATCCTCATCGCCGGCTCGGCCGGCCTGGCGACGGGCGTCTCGGTGCTGTTGTTCTTCTGGGCGCTGACGCGGCTGGATACCGCCATCGCCGCGATGCTGTTCGGCCTCCAGCCCCTCACCGTGCTGGCGCTGCTGGCCCTGCGCGGCGAGCGCTTCACCTACCGCCAATACTTCCGGCTGGCAGTGGGCCTCGCGGGCGTCTATTTCCTCGTGGGCGCGGACGGGCGCTCCGACTGGGTGGGCGTGGTGATGGTGCTGATCGCGGTCTTCACCGCCTCGTTCCAGACTCTGTTCATCCAGTGGTACCTGCACGACCGCGACGGCCGCACCATCACCGCCTACATGGTGGGTGGCATGGCCGTCGCGGTGACGGTCTTCTGGCTGCTGCAAGGGGCGAACACGCGGCCCATCACCCCTGGCGCGTGGCTGGGCATCGGCGTGATGGCGCTGGTGCCCACCTACCTGGCCCGGCTGGGGATGTTCGCCGCCGTGCGCCACCTGGGCAGCGGGCAGATGGCGCTGCTCACCCCGCTGGAGACCCTGCTGACGGTGATCTGGTCCGTCATCTTTCTGGGCGAGCGCCTCAGCCCGTATCAGATGCTGGGCGGCGCGCTGATCGTCACCAGCGCCGTGCTGGCGGTGCGGCGGCTGGAGCGGGCGAAGGTGGTGGCGGGCGAGGCGTGAGGCGTGTCAGGTGTCACGTTTCATGTGTCACGTGGCACGCCTTCCGCCGCTCATTCACCGCTGAGTGCGCGGCCCCAACGGGGTGCTTCGCAAAGAACGCTGAGAAGGAGCAGTGACTTCATCCTTCATCCTTCATCCTTCGTCCTTCGTCCTTCGTCCTTCGTCCTTCGTCGTCAGACGACTTGACACCCGACACGTGACACGTGACACCCTATTCCCCCGCGGCCTCGAACTTGCCCAGCACAAACCCCCACCCCTCATAGTATCCATCGCGGAACTTCTGCGCCTCTTCGCGGCGGTTCTCCCAGCCGCTGTGCGTCAGCGTCAGGCGCGTGCCCGCCCCGTCCGGCTCAAAGATCACTTCCACCTGGGTGGCCTCTTCCGGCGTGCGGCCCGGATAGAAAGAGAACACCAGCCGGCGCGGCGGCTCCCAGGCCAGCACGCGCCCCCACTCGCACTCGCGCCCATCGCGGTGCAGCTCGTAGAAGCGCCCGCCCATCATCCCCTCCATCCGGCAGGCGGCGGCTTCGTCGCCCCACACCGAGTGGCTGGGCAGCGGCCACCACTCGTTCACGCGCTCGGTGAACAGGCGAAAGGCCTCCGGCGGGGCGAGGCGCGTCTGGGCCTGGCGCACCACCGGGGCAATGGTCACGGTCTCGGACGTCGCGGGTGTGTCAATCATCAGGGGTCTCCTTGTCGTCAAGCTTAGCGTCGGCTTCCTGCTCCGCCGCGGCCTCGAAGGCGCGCAGCGCCGTATCCCAAAAGCTCTCCACGTACTCGCGCAGCGCGCCCAGCCCGGTGCGGTCCAGGTGATAGATGCGCTGCTGGCCGCGGCGCTCGGCGCGCACCAGCCGCGCCTGCCGCAGCACCGCCAGGTGCTGGCTCACGGCGGGCTGGCTCACCGGCACGGCCCGCTTCAGCTCATTCACCGAGCACGGGCCGGCGCGCAGCCGCTCCAGCAGGCGGCGGCGGGTGGGGTTACTGAAGGCATCCAGGGGATCAATGTCAATCATATCATTCACCACTTATATAAGTGTACAATGATAAATCTCCCTTGTCAAGGGGGTCGCAAGCCTTTTTCTCTTTCTCTTTCTTTTTCTATTGGCCAGGTATCGGCGCTTAAATGATCGAGAGCCGGGGACGCCGGCCCCGGCTCTCTCACAAGGAGGAGAAGAAGAGATCACTCTTCTGCGGAGCAGGATAGCACGCCGCCCCCGGCCCTGCTTGCCCCTTCCCCTACGCCCGCGCTACGGCCAACCGGCGGGGCGATTAAGGCTCGCTGAGAATGCCGGAATCGGGCCCGAATATCAGCGGCAGCCAAAATTGGCTGCACGGCGGCTGGCGGGAGACAACAGGCGACCACGCCAGCGGCTCTTCACTGCCGTCGAGCGCTCGCACGCGGAACGCGCAGGCGTAGTCGGCGGCGGCCGGCAGATCGGCCAGCGCCACGTGGTCTTCAAAACCTGTGCGCGGCCACGCGCCCAACAATTCAGCGCCGGAGAGCCCGCCGAGGCCCCACACTTCATAGCGGGCGACCTCCGTGGCCCCGTTCCAACTGAAGTATAGCGCCGGCCCGAGCGGGCCCAGGCCGGCCGGCGTCGTGTCGGTCAGCACCAGCGCGGGCAGCCAGGCCGGCTGCGCCGCCCACGGCAGGCGCAGGGCCCGATAGGCGCGATAGACACCGGGCAGGTGTACCTCCAGGCGCGGCGTGCCATCGGCCGCCCACACGTCTGTGAACGACGGCTGGCCGCTGCCCCACCCCACGACCACGTGCCCATCGGCCAGGCGCTGGTGGCTGCCCATCGCGCTCGACACCACGTCGGGCGTTTTCCGGTGCGACCACATCAGCGTGGCGGTTTTGCTGATCTCGTCCACGGCGTAGGCCACGGCCCGCGAGAACGGCGGCAGCCCGCCGTGGGTGACATTGTGATTGTCAAACAAGGTCAACTGCCCGTCCGGCTGGCGGCGAATGTCGTGCTGATGGAAGAAGCCGCCGTCTGGGTCGTCGATCCAGGTGAACTCGTTGTGCGCGCCTCCCCAGCGCCACAGGATAGCGCCGGTCGCCCGGTCGATCTTGGTGATCTCATCCAGGTGGCGGCTGGAGATGAGCAGGTTGCCGTCCGTGTCTTCCTCGACGGCGTTGCCGTGGACATAGTCAATTCTCGGCGTGGTGAGCGACACTGTGGTGTCGGTGATGAACATATGGTCCCAACTGCGCCACTCGAAGACCACGTTGTCGTCCGGGTCAATGGCCTGCACCACCAACCCGACCACGGTGGCGGTGGGCAACCCGCCCACGGCGATGGCGCTCATGTCCACCGGTTGGGGATCGTAGATGAGCAGGAGCGCCTCGCCGCCGGGCGTGATCTGGAGGTCATGCTCGTCAGCGGTATAGCCATTGCCGGCGGTTATGGTGTCGACCTCGGTGTAGGTGTTGTCCAGCAGGTGAAAGGCATCCGTCGTGTAATCGAAGTAACTCAGCCGGCCATCCGGCAGGCGCTTGAAGTCCATCGCGCGCGCCTCCAGGCTGAGGGCCTGATAGTAAACCAGTTGGCCCGCCTGGTCCAAGATATACAGGAGCGGCGTGCTCGGACCGGTCCACGGGCGCAGGTTGAAAAAGTAGTAGCCCTCCACCGTGCCGCTGGCGGGCACGGTGATTGTGTACGGCGACACCGGGCCTTCAACCGTGACGTAGTCTTGTGGGTTTACCACGATGGGCGGCGGTCCGCCGGGAGCCGCCGGCGCGCTTGCGTCCGCCGGCTCCGGCGGCGCCGTCGCGAGCGCTTCGGCTTCAGCCCGCATCGCCCGCAGCGCCTGGCTGGCATAGCCGGGCGGAGCCGTAGACACCGTAAAGGTATAGGCGCCGCCGGCATAGACGGCGCCGGTCGTCGTCTGCAGCCCGGGGCGCAGCCGAACCGTGACCGTCTCGCCGGGCGCGAATGGCTGCGCGGGCGTGAAGACGGCCGTCTCCCCGTCCCGCGCCAACAGCGCCTCCCCCGGGTGCGGGCCGCTCACCGACCCGGCCACGTCCCAGAGCGCTGGCAACACGCTGGCGGGGTGCAGCGGGCCATCCAGCCGCACCGCCAGGCTCGTTGCCGGCTGCACGTACTGGGCCGCTGGGCGCGGCGATTGGTAGCGGAGGACGGCGGGCACGAGGTCCGCCTGCGCGGGGCTGGCGCCCAGCGCGGCGTAGACGGCCAGCCAAACCAGCCAGACGACACGAGGGGCGATTGATTTGCGCATGTTGGTCCTCCGGAGGCGCATACGCGAGCCCGTGGCCTGGCGCAGACACAGGTGGCCTAACGCGGCATCACGGTCGATGATACACCGCAATCTCGCCCGCCTGGAACACCAGCGGCCACGTCTCCACTTCCGCCAGCAGTGCGCCCAGCCCCGGCAGGTGCACCACGCCCCAGTTGCGCGTCAGGTTGTCCACCACCACGTAGCGCGCCCGGTCCGGGTGCGGACTATAGGCGTAGCGGTCGCGCGGCAAGTCCGGCGGGATGTGCGGCGTGGCCTGCCCGGCATAGGCCAGCGCCATCTGGAAATCCGCCGCCTGGCCCGGCAGCAGCCACGCCAGCGCGGGCGAGGCCAGCGCCAGCTCGTCCGGGTCGCGCTGCGCCGTCAGCCAATCCGCCGCCGCCTGCGCGTCGCCCGCATTCAGCAGGAAGGGATCAATCGCCGTCGCGAAGCCTTCGCGCACGCCGCGCGCGTCGCTCCACAAAGTGCCGCCGAGCACCATCGCCGCCGCCGCCCACCCGGCCAGCCGCAGCGCCCGCCCCCCTTTTTCTCTTTCTCTTTCTTTTTCTCTCGCCGCGAACGCGGCGATGCCCACCCCCGCCCACGGCAGCAGGGGGATGAGATAGTAGAAGCCCAGGCTGTGCAGCGCGGTGGTGCGCCCCAGCAGCAAGATCGGCAGCCAGGTGAACAGCAGCGCCAGCCCCGCCCGCCGCGCCGGCCGCAGCGCAAACAGGCCCAGCAGCCCCAGCATCAGCCAGCCATCCTGCGCGAACAGGGTGCTCACGTTCTCCGCCAGGGCCGCGGCCTGCTGCCCCAGGTCCAGCGCCCCCAGCCGCCCCAGCACAAAGCGCAGATCGAACAGGAACGCTTCCGGCACGGCCAGCAATTGCCGCGCGGCATACAGCGCAAACGGCGCGCCGGCCAGGGCCAGGGCCAGCGCCAGGTCGCCCAGCAGGTCACGCCAACGCGCCGCCCCGGCCTGCGGTGCCATTCCGAGCCGCGCATCCTGGGCGCCGCCCGCTTCCGCCGCCCCGGCCTGCGGTGCCATTCCGAGCCGAGCGTCATCAGCGCCGCCCGCTCTCTCCGCCCCGGCCTGCGGTGTCATTCCGAGCCGCGCGTCCTGTGCGCCGCCCGCCTTCGCTGCCCCGGCCTGCTGTGTCATTCCGAGTTGCGCGCCGTCAGCGCCCCCCGCCTCCGCCGCCCCGGCCTGCGGTGTCATTCCGAGTTGCGCGCCGTCAGCGCCCCCCGCCTCCGCCGCCCCGACAGGCGGTGTCATTCCGAGCCGCGCGTTCTGTGCGCGGCGAGGAATCTGATGCCACCACCTGAGCGCCACCGCCCCGCCCAGCGCCGGCAGCCACGCCCAAGCCCACAGGTCCACCAGCGTGCCCAGGCCCACCAGCGCCGCCGCCAGCGCCAGCCAGCGCCGCCCCGCGCCGCGCACATACCGCCCCGCCGCCCAGAACGCCCCCAGCCCCACTGGCGCCAGCAAGTTGTAGCTGAACCCAAAACGGCTATAGACAACGGCGGCAGGATAGAGCGCATGGACGAGAGCGGCCAGCAGGGCCGGTAAGGCGGTGTGCAGGTGTGAAAGTGTGTAAGTGTCTCTTTCTCTTTCTTTTTCTCTTTCTCTCGCCACAGCGTAAACGAGCAGCGTCGTCAGCGCGCCCAGCGCGCCGGTGAGCGCCCGCAGCGCCGCCAGGCCGCGCGCCGGGTCGCCCCCAGGACCGGCGCCGGCCAGCCACAGCGCGCCCGCCAGCAGCCACTCAAACGCGGGCAGCCGCGAGGCGAGCAGCACCGAGCCGCCCAGCGCCAGGTATTGGTCGCGGCCCAGCAGCAGGTTGTTGGCAATCGAAAGGTGAGTGCCTTCGTCGCTGAACCAGCCGGGGTTAGCGGCCGCGCCGCTCAGCCGCAGCCAGGCCGCCAGCGCCAGGATCAGCACGAGCAGCGCGCCCTCCAGCGCCGCCTGCCCCACCCATGCCTGCCGACTCCGTTGTCCACCCACGCCTCATCTGCCTCATGTGCCAACATGCCCGGACCCGCCCGACGATCAATCGTCGGGCTACATATCGGCGCCCGTTCAAACGGGCTATCGGTTGTGCGCACGCCGTGAGCGATTGATTCACCAACAGCCAACCGCGCTTCCGGAAGCCGGATTGATCCGGCGTCGCGACTAGCGCGGGCTGTTCACGCCCGCGCGGCGCCCGGCATTACACGACGCCATCGCCGCGCGCACAACCATCCGCTACACACTGGCCCCGGATGCTCTTGCCGGGGTCCGTTACCACATCCGCTGCCACCGGCTCAATACGTGATCAGCTCAGCCGGCAAATGCTCGCAGCGGTTCTGATAGCCCACGTGCCGCCCGGCGGGGGTGAGGTTGAGGCGGGCGATGGCGGTGTTGTTCATGTGGAAGTGCAGGGGATAGGGCGGGTTCAGCCCCAGCAGGGCGGCCATGAAGTGGTTGAAGAACCCGCCGTGGCTGATGACGGCCACCCGGTCGTCGGTGCCGCCGTGGCGCTCCAGCAGGTCGGCCAGCACGCGCCGGGCGCGCAGCGGGCGCTCGGCCTGCGGCTCCAGCCCGCGCCCCCACCAGCCCGCATCGGTCAGCGTCTCCGGCAAGCCCAGGGCCGGGTACGCGCGGGCAAAGTAGTCGCGGCCATAGCCGGGCTTCTCCTCGAACACGCCCGGCTCGGTCTCCAGGAACAGCCCGCCCTCCTCGTGCCAATCCACCCAGGCGTGCAGGGGCAGCCCCAGCCGCGCCGCCAGGATCGTGCCGGTCGCCACCGAGCGCACCATCAGGCTGGTGTAGAGGTGGGTCAGCCCATAGCCGGCACGGTTCTGCGGGTCGCGGCCATCCGGGCTGGGGGCGGGGCCGGTCTGCGCCAGGTGCGCGGCCAGCAGTTCGGCCTGCTGGCGGCCAATCTCGGTCAGCTCCGGGTCGTGCGTGCGATAGGTGACGGGCTGGCCGCTGGCGTAGAGGGCGTTGTTTTGGGATTGGCCGTGGCGGATGAAGTAGAGTTGCATAGGCGGGGAAGGGTATAAGGGGTATAAAGGATATAAAGGGACTCAAGGGAATCTGGGGACTCAGGGGAAAGCTGGGCAGCCGGTTTACCCCTTATTCCCTTTAGGCCCTTTATGCCCTTCGAGTTTGAACAGTCCAGCTTCGTCCGAGCCCAGCAGCCCCGCCGCCACGGAGCGCGCGTCGGCGCGGGTGAGGGCGCGGATTTGCGCCGGGGTGAGCACCGGGTACTTGCGCCCCTTATCCAGCGCGTCGGCGATCAGGTCCATCGCGGCGTCGTCGGTCTCCCAGTGCTGAGGGTCGAAGCGGCTCAGGGTCAGGGGCGCGGTGTAGGCGCGCAGGGTCTTCTCGCCCGCGGCGTTGAAGTAGCCTTCGAAGTACGACATCACCAATTCGCGCACGCTGCGGAACACCGGCTCGCGGTAGCGCAGAGTAACGAAGTTGCTCTTGGCCACCGCGCCCCAGTGCCCCCGAACCTTAAAGAGCGCCAGCATGTGCTCGTCGTCGCGCCGGTTGGGGAGCAGCACCAGCACTTGCGGCTTGTGCCCCAGCCGCCGCAGCGCCGCCGCCGCGAACACGCCGCCATCGTAGCAGTGCCCCACCCGCTCGCGCAGCACCGTCAGCGGGCTCCGGTAGCGGTTCTCGGTGCTGTAGATCACCGTGTCCAGAAACTCCTGGATGGCGAGCGGGGTCCGCAGGCTGGCCAGCAGCTTGCGCTCGGCGGGGGTAAGGGCGGCGGCGA
>CAZCEC010000088.1:0-25415 GCA_964497615.1 uncultured Anaerolineales bacterium
CGGTGTTCTGCCACCGGATGCTGGCGCTGGGCGGGGAGCACTGCTTCACGCGGCTGCTGACGAGCGGGTACAAGACCAACCCATGGTTCCGCGAGGCGGGCAGCAAGCTGGTGCGGCCGGGCGACCTGGTGGGGATTGACACCGACATGATCGGGCCGGAGGGGTACGCCTGCGACATCTCGCGGACGTTCCTGTGCGGGGAGCGGGCGACGTCGGTGCAGAAGCACGCTTACCGGGCGGCGCACGATTTCATCCAGGCCGCGTGCGAGTTGATCAAGCCCGGCGTGAGCTATGCGGACTTTCTGCGGCAACTGCCGGACTACCCGGAGGAGTACCGCGCGCAGCAGTACACGACAGTAGTGCACGGCATCGGCACGGACGACGAACCGCCCTTCATCCCGTTCCCCGGCGGGGCGTGGCGCATGGAGCCGGAAGGCGAGTTTCGTGAGAATATGGTGGTCAGCGTGGAGTTCTACGCCGGCCAGGTGGGGGAGCAGGATGGGGTGAAGCTGGAGGACGAGGTGTGGGTGAGCGCGGAGGGGCCGGTAGTGATCTCGTTGTATCCTTATGCCAGCGTCTTGCTTGATTGAAGCTCAACCTGCCACCGGACAGGGGCGAAGCATCCGCCCCTATCGTCGCAATGTGAACGAGAACGCGCGGGCGGATGCTTCGCCCCTATTGGGAAACCGTCCTTGAAGATCAAAGCCGCAGTTTTCTACGAGCCGCACAAGCCATTCGAGATCGAGACGCTGGACCTCGCGCCGCCCGGCCCCGGCGAAGTCCTCGTCAAGGTCGCCGCGGCGGGCGTGTGCCACAGCGATTGGCACTTGATGACGGGCGCGACGAAGCACGTGACGCCGGTGGTGCCGGGGCACGAGGGCGCGGGCGTGGTGGAGGCAGTGGGGGCAGGCGTGACGCGCTTTGCGCCCGGCGACCACCTGTGCCTGAGTTGGGCCCCAAGCTGCGGCCAGTGCTTCTACTGCCTGAACGACCGGCCCAGCCTGTGCGCCACCTATGTGGGGCCGCTGTGGGCGGGGACGATGCTGGACGGTACCACGCGCCTGAGCAAGGACGGCCAGCCGGTCTATCACTTCAGCAGTTTGGCGTGCTTCGCGGAGTACATCGTCGTGCCGCAGGAATGCTGCGTGCCGGTGCCGCGCGAGGTGCCGCTGACCGTGGCGGCGCTGATCGGGTGCGCGGTGACGACGGGCGTGGGCGCGGCGCTGAACACGGCCAGGGTCAAGCCGGGCAGCAGCGTGGCGGTGTTCGGCGCGGGCGGGGTGGGGCTGAGCATCCTGATGGGGGCGAAACTGGCGGGGGCGGGCCGCTTGATCGTGGTGGACCGGGTGCAGGACAAGCTGGATTTTGCCGTGGCCTTCGGGGCGACCGACGTGCTGATGGCGGGGCCGGACGTGCCGGAGGCGATCCGCGAGATGACGGAGTGGCGCGGGGCGGACTACGTCTTCGAGGCGATTGGGCTGCCGAGCGTGCAGGAGCAGTGCCTCGACTGCGTGCGGCCGGGCGGGCTGATCGTGCTGGCGGGGATTTCGCCGATGGGGAGCGGGACGAACTTTCCGGGGGCGATCCTGGCGCGGCAGGAGAAGACGGTGACAGGGACGTACTACGGCAGCGCCAACCCGGCGCGGGATTTTCCCCTGTTCACAGAGCTGTATCAGCGCGGCAAACTGGACCTGGACCGGCTGGTGTCGCGGACGTATGCGCTGGAGCAGATCAACGAGGCGTATGCGGATATGCTGGCGGGGACGGTGGCGCGGGGGGTGATTGTCTTCGATTGATCGGCCGCTGTCATTCGGAATGATCGGTCAATGTCATTCCGAACCGCGCCGGTTTTGCGCGGTGAGGAATCTGATCATTGACCGATCATTGAGCTGCTTCGCGCGCAGGCGGGGTGGAAGGATAGGGTTAATGTCATTCGCGCTCAGCATGACAGGGAAGGGCGAGGATAAACCTTGTCAGCCTGAGCGCGAATGAGGCCGGTTGGCTGAGAAGCCCGGCCGGCGCGCGAAGGCTATCGTTGATGGCTCATTGAGATGCTTCGCGCGCGAAGGGGGTGGAAGGCGGGGCTTGTTGTCTTTCGCGCTCAGCATGACAGGTAATTCGATGAAAGAGCAAGGCTGCGTAGAGATTCACACGCCGATCATGGAGTTGCTAGACCAACAGGGCGTGCCCTACCGGCGGCTGCCGCACGCGGAGGCGGTGTATACGGTGGAAGCGGCGGCGAGGACGCGCGGGGTGCGGGTGGAGGCGATGGTCAAGTCCATCCTGCTGCGCGACAAGGGCGGGCGATACGTCATGGGGTGCGTGACGGGCGAGGCGCAGCTTGACCCGCAGGCGGTGCGGGCGGCGCTGCCGCCGGAATGGAAGCGGCTGAGCTTCGCCTCGGCGGACGAGATTCGGGCGGTGACGGGGTGCGTGCAGGGGGCGGTGGCGCCGCTGAACCTGCCGCCGGAGGTGCCGGTGGTGTTTGATGAGGCGATTGGACGTTGCGCCAAGGTGAGCATCAGCAGCGGCGACCCGCTGCTGGGGCTGGAACTGGACCCGGCTGATCTGGCGCGGGTGGCGGGGGCAAGGATGGGGAGGATTGCGCGGTGAATAATACGGCGGATATCGTCATCATCGGCGGGGGGGTGATCGGGTGCAGCGCGGCGTATGCGCTGGGCAGCCAGGGCGCAAAGAACGTGGTGGTGCTGGAGCGCAACGCGGTGAGCTCGGGCGGCACGGCCAAGTCATGCGCCATCTGCCGCACGCACTACTCCATCGAGCCCAACCGGGTGCATGCGGTGGAGAGCTTGAAGATCTTTGAGAACTTCGCCGAGGTGGTGGGCGGCGAGGCCGGGTTCCACCGCACCGGCTACATCATCGTCGGGCCGGAGGCGCACCGCGCGCCGATGCTGGAGGTGTTCCAGGCGCAGAACGCACTGGGGATTGATACGGCGGTGCTGACGCCGGAGGAGGCGCACCGGATTCACCCGCTGCTGCGCTTCGATGACGTGGACGTGATCGGCTATGACACGCGGGCGGGGTACTGCGACCCGCACCTGACAACGAACGCCTATGTCCAGCGCGCTAAGGATTTCGGCGTGACCTTCCGCACCGGCACGCCGGTGACGGGACTGGCGACGCGCGGCGGCATGAAGGTGGTGACGACGCCCGGCGGGACGATTGAGACGCCGACGCTCATCCTCATCGCCGGGCCGTGGACGAATGGGCTGGCGCGGAGGCTGGGGGTCGAGTTTCCGTACGAGGTCAGCCGGCACAAGGTCATCACCCTGCGGATTGACCAGGACTATGGGCTGGACTGGCCGACGGTGAAGGACTTGACGACGCCGGACAAAATCTACTTCCGGCCCGAGACGGGCGGCGTGGTGCTGGTGGGGACGGGCGACCACGGCGACCCGATCGAAGACGCCGACACCCTGCGCGATGACCAGGTGGGGATGGATCACGTCGCGCGGATCGGGGCGCTGATGGCCAACCGCATGCCGGCCTTCGCCGACGCGCGCTACACCGCCGGCTGGACCGGACCGTACGACATCACGCCGGACTGGAACCCCATCATCGGCGCGGTGCCGGGGCTGGAGGGGGTGTACGTGGCGGTGGGCTTTAGCGGCCACGGTTTCAAGATGGCGCCGACGGTGGGCGAGAGCCTGGCGCAGACGGTGCTGGGCCGGCCCGTGCGGGTGCCGATTGACGCCTACAGCCCCACGCGTTTTGCGGAGGGCAAGGTGCTGGCCGGGGCGTATGGGATCGGGTCAATCTCCTGAGGAGTTGCGATGAGTGAGCGAGCGCGCCGCCGCGGACCGCGCAAGATGGCGGCCATTCCGCCGGGGCTGGAAGGCGGGCAGTTGCGGGTGCTGTCCGAGGCGGATGTGCGGCGCATCCACGAGGCGGCGCTGACGGTGCTGGAGCAGACCGGGGTGGAGGTCTTCGAGAGCGAGTGCCGCGCGATCCTGGCGGGGGCCGGCGCGCGGGTGGACGCGGCCCGCAACCGGGTGTTCATCCCGCGCGAAATGGTGGCGGCGGCGCTGAAGCTCGCCAACCACGACGTCGTGCTCCACAGCCGGGACGGGCGCATGGATTTGAGCCTGCGCGGCAAGCGGGTGCACCTGGGCACCGGCGGCGCGGCGGTGTACGTGGTGGACCTGGAGACCGGGCGCTCGCGCGAATCGTGCCTGCGGGACCTGTACGACATCGGCCGGCTGGTGGATACGCTCGACAACATCCTCTTCTACCTGCGGCCGGTGGTGGCCCGCGACGTGGACAACGCCGGCATTGACATCAACACCTTCTACGCCTGCCTGGCGGCCACCACCAAGCACATGATGGGCGGGTGCTACTTCCTGGAGAAGGTGGCCGACGTGAAGCGGCTGGGCGCGCTGATCGCAGGGGGCGAGGAGGCGTTCCTGGCGCGGCCCTTCCTCTCGATGAACCTGTGCTGGATGGTGAGCCCGCTGCGCTTTGCCACGGAGACGACGGAAACGCTGACCGCGGCGATCCGGGCGGGCATCCCGGTGGCGCTGGTGTCGGCGCCGCAGTCGGGGGCCACCTCGCCCGCGGCGCTGGCCGGCACCCTGGTCCAGGTGACGGCGGAGGAGTTGGCAGGGCTGGTGTACGTGCAGCTCGTGCGGCCCGGCCACCCAGCGCTGTACGGGGGGATGCCGCTCGTCTCGGACCTGCGGACGGGTAGCATGGCGGGCGGCGGCGCGGAGTTGGCGCTGATGAACGCGGCCTCGGCGCAGATGGCGCATTTCTACGATCTGCCGATCTACAACACCTGCGCGCTCACCGACAGCAAGCTGCCCGACGCGCAAGCCGGCTTTGAGAAAGCCTTCTCCACGGCGGTGACGGCGCTGGCCGGCGCGCAGTATAACCACCACTCGGCCGGGATGCTCGAATCCATGCTGGCGGTGGCTTACGAGCAGTATGTGATCGACGACGACATCAACGGCCAGGTGATGCGGCTGGTGCGCGGGCTGGATGTGAGCGACGCGGCGCTGTCGGTGGACGTGATCCACGAGGTGTGCACCGACGGGCCAGGGCACTACCTGGGCCATCAACAGACCCTGGAACTGATGACCAGCGAGTATTACTATCCCCACACCACCGACCGCGAGACCCGCGCCCGGTGGGAGGCGGCTGGCAGCCTGGACATGCGCGAGCGCGCCCGGCGCAAGGCGCGCGAACGTCTACAGACGCACTTCCCGCCGATCATTGCGGACGAGGTGGACCGGCAGATTCGGGACGAGTTCGACATTCGGCTGCCGAGGGAGGTGATGGCGGCGGGCGGGTATCATTAGCCGGCGAATAGAATTCGCGCCTCAAGGCCGGTGGCCGCCGCGTCCCTCTCCAGGGACGCAGGACGCTTCAATCATGGTTCGCAACGAGTCACTCGATGTTGGTCACAGCGTGCTGGCTAGACACGTTGCATCAGGGCACGCGTAACAGGGTGATGGGTGGAATGCCAGAACCAGTGTTGTTCTTGGACGACGGCGGGGTGCTGAACGACAACGCCGCGCGCGCGCCGCAGTGGCAGCGGCTGGTGGGCGAGTTCTTCGCGCCGCGGCTGGGCGGCGACCCAGCGGCCTGGGCCGAGGCCAACCGGGTGGTGATGGACGACCTGATGGCAAGCGGCGGTTGGGATGCCTTGATGCGGGCTTCCACCGATCAGGCCGACTATGACCGCCGCTACTTTGCCATGTGGCTGCCGGGCATGTGCAAATGGGTGGGCGTGCCCGCGCCGGGCGAGGCCGAATGCGTGGCGCAGGGGCTCGCGGCTGAGGACTACATCATCCCGCGCGTGCGGTCGGCCATGCCGGGCGCGGCAGAGGCGGTGCGGGCGCTGTGGAACGCGGGTTATTCGCTGCACATGGGTTCGGGCGGCAGTTCGCGGCTGCTGAGGATGTACCTGGATGTGATGGATATCCGCGAGTGCTTTGGGCGGCTGTATGGGCCGGATTTGATTGATGCGTTCAAGATCGGCCCGGCATACTACGCCCGCATCCTGGAGGCCGAGGACTTGCGGCCCGGCGAGGCGCTGTTCCTGGACGACAGCCCCAAGGCGCTGGGCTGGGCGAGGGAGGCTGGGGTGAGGACGCTGCTGGTGGGACAGGCACAGGCGAATGGATTCGAGCGCATCGGGAGTTTGGCCGAGTTGCCGGGGTGGTTGGGGGTAGCCTAACTGGCAGTCGGCAGGTCCGGCCCTGCGCGGCGCACGGTCAAGCGTTGTGCGCGCGCCCCACCGCGCGGGCGTAAACGACCCGCGCTACACACCGGCGCCCGATCAATCGGGCTTCCGAAAGCTGGCTTGGAGCCGGCGCCGATGTGTACGCCGGGGTGGGTGCGGGCTGACATGCGGCTGGCGTGTTGTCAGGCCCGGCCCTGCGCGGTGATGGGGACGATGCGAATCAGTCGTAGAAGGGATTGTGGATGCTAGGCGGCACATACGGGAAGATACTGCACGTTGATTTGAGCACCGGCGCGATCCGCGTTGAGGAGCCGGGCGACGAGTTCTACCGGCTGCTGGTGGGCGGGCGCGCGGTGGTGGCGGCGCTGCTCTTGCGGCTGCTGCCGCCGGGGGCGGACCCGCTGGGGCCGGAGAACCTGCTCATCTTTGCGCCCGGCATCATGCAGGGGAGCAACCTGCCCGGCGCGGGGCGGCATGGGGTGGGGGCCAAGAGCCCGTTGACCGGGGCCATCGCCAGCAGCGAGGCCGGCGGCTGGTGGGGGCACGAGTTCAAGCGGGCGGGCTACGACGCGCTGGTGGTGCATGGCCGAGCCGAGAAGCCGGTCTATCTGTGGATCAAGGACGGCGCGGTGGAGATTCGGTCCGCCGGGCACTTGTGGGGGCGGCAGACGCACCCGGTGGAAGTGGCGCTGCGCGACGAGTTGGGCGATGCCCGCCTCCGCGTGGCGCAGGTGGGGCCGGCGGGCGAGAACCTGGTGCGCTATGCGGCCGTGATGCACGACGTGAACCGCGCGGCGGGCCGCAACGGGCTGGGCGCGGTGATGGGCTCCAAGCGCCTCAAGGCGGTGGCGGTGCGGGGCACCCTCAACCTGCCGGTGGTCGAGCGCCCGAAGGTGACGCAGGTCTCCAAGTGGCTGGGGCAGAACTACAAGACCCTGGCGGCCTGGGCCACCGCGCCGGGGCGGGGGACGCAGGATTCGCTGACGTGGTGGGGGCATCTGGGCGCGCTGCCCACGGGCAATTTCGACGTGCCGATGTGGGACGACCGCGCCAAGCTGAGCGGCGAGCGCAACTATGAGATGTTCTTCAAGGACCGCGACACCTGCCAGGCCTGCCCCATCACCTGCAAGCAGGTGTTCGAGCACGAGTCCGAGAACCCGTACCAGAAGCTGAACCCGGAGTATGGCGGGCCGGAGTACGAGGCGATGGCGGCCCTGGGCGCGACCTGCCGCGTGGCCGACAACCTGGCGGTGAGCAAGGCCGCCGAACTGTGCAATGCCAATGGGCTAGATGTGATCTCGACGGGGGCGTCGATTGGGTTTGTGATGGAGTGCTTCGAGCGCGGCGTGCTGAGCACGGCCGACACCGGCGGGGTGGCGTTCCGCTGGGGGGATGGCGAGATGCTGGTGCGGGCGGTGGAGATGATCGCGCGCCAGGAGGGCTTTGGGCGGGTGCTGGGCGAGGGTGTGGCGCGGATGAGCGAGCGCTTTGGCCCGGCCACGGCGGACTTCAACATCACCGTGAAGGGGCAGGAACTGCCCATGCACGAGCCGCGCCTCAAGCAGGTGTTGGGGGTGGGCTATGCGGTGGCGCCCGTCGGGGCGGACCACATGATGAACGTCCACGACACCGACTTCTCCGGCGAGAGCGACGCGCTGAAGCGGGTGAACGAGGCCCTGCCGCGCCCCATCGGCCCGCTGAAGCCGAGCGACCTGGGCGAGGACAAGCTGCAAATCTTCTATCACGAATTGAACTGGATGCACTTTCAGGACTGCGCCGTCAACTGCCACTTCTATCCCTATCACTACGGCCACCTGGCGGCGGCGCTCTCGGGCGTGGCGGGCGTGGAGTTCACGGTGCCGGATGTGCTGGCAGTGGGCGCTCGGGCGCAGACCCTGGCGCGGCTGTTCAACCTGCGCGAGGGCTTCACCGCCGACGACGACAAGCTGCCCAAGCGGGTGATGCGGGCCTTCAAGAGCGGACCGCTGGCGGGGGTCGAGATCAACCCGGAGGCGTTCGCGTGGGCCAAGGCGCGCTACTACGAACTGATGGGCTGGGACCGCGAGACGGGCATGCCCAGCCGTGAGACGGTGCGGGCACTGGGGCTGGACGAATTCATTGACGCTCGGACGGCTGTGCATGGCGGGGCAAGCGAGTAAGGGCGAAGCATTTGCCCAGGGCTGGCGGGTAGTCCATCACCCCGACTGGCAAATGCTTCGCCCCCACAGCGCACGTGCGATGAACAGGCCAACATGATGGACCGGCGCGCGACCTGGCTGCTGGCGGCCGGGCACATGTTCACGGACCTGAACCAGGGCGCGGTGCCGGCGCTGCTGCCGTTCTTCGTGGCCGAGTATGCCCTGTCGTACCAGCAGGTGGCAGGGCTGGTGTTCGCGGGGACGATTGCGTCGTCGGTGGTGCAGCCGCTTTTTGGGCGCTATGCCGACCGGGCGCGGGCGGCGTGGCTGATGCCGGCCGGCATCCTGGCGGCGGGGCTGGGGCTGGCGCTGACGGGCCTGTTCAGTAACTACTGGCTGATGGCGGCCGCCTTGATGGTGAGCGGGCTGGGGGTGGCGGCCTTCCATCCCGAGTCGGCGCGGTCGATGAACGCGGCGGCTGGGCTGCGCAAGGCCACCGGCATGAGCATCTTTTCGATGGGGGGCACGGCGGGCTTCGCCGTGGGGCCGCTGCTGGCCACGGGGCTGATGCTGGCGTTTGGGGTGCGCGGCGCGGTGCTGTTCGCGCTGCCGGCGGGCGTCTATGCGGCGGTGCTGTTCAGCCAACTGGGGGTGCTGCCGCGCCTGCGGCATAGCCACCGGCTGCCGGCCGGCGCCGAGCCGGGCACGGCGGACAGCCCCGATGCCTGGAGGCCGTTTGGCGTCCTGGCGGCGGCCATCACCCTGCGCTCGGTGCTGTTCTTTGGCATCAACACCTTTCTGCCCCTGTATTGGATTGACGTGCTGGGCCAATCGGCCGCGGCGGGCGGGGCGATCCTGTCGCTGTGGCTGGGCAGCGGGGTAATCGGCTCGCTGGTGGGCGGGCGGCTGTCGGACCGCTATGGCGCGCGCCGGGTGGGGCTGGTGAGCACGCTGTTGATTTTGCCGCTGGTGCCGCTCTTTGTCACGCTGCGGCACCCCGTGGCGGCTGGGCTGCTGATCGTGCTGATGAGCATCTTGATGACGCTGCCCAGCAGCGGGCTGATCGTGCTGGGGCAGGACTTGGTGCCGAACCATGTGGGCGTGGCCTCGGGCGTCACCATTGGGCTGTCAGTGAGCGTGGGCGGAGCGTCGGCGCCGCTGCTGGGCTGGATGGCCGACAACTTCGGCATCCCCACCGCGCTGACCAGCTTAACAGTGGTGCCGCTCGTCATCGCGGCGCTGCTAATCGTTTTGAGCCGAATGCGATCCACACCGTAAAGGCGCAGCATCTGCCCATAGCGGCTGGATAGATCAACGCGCCTGCTGGCAAATGCTCCGCCCCTCCGACGAGAAGAACGACATGAAGATTGAATCCATTGAGGTTCGCCACTACCGCCTGCCGCTGGAACCGCCTTTCATCGCGGCCTGGGACCCACGCCCGCGCACAAGCCACACCGCCACCCTGGTGCGGGTGAGGGCGGGCGACTATGAGGGAGTCGGCTCGGGCGATGCGATGCTGGGGTTTAGCGGGTGCGAAGGTTACTTCCTGGGGCAGGACCCGTTTGCCATCGAGCGGCACGTGCGGCTGCTGGACAACCTGCAATTCCACTATGGGCGCATGTGGCCGCTGGAAGTGGCGCTGTGGGACCTGATGGGCCAGATCAGCGGGCAGCCGGTGTGGAAGCTGCTGGGGGGGAGAAGCAACCGCGTGCGGCTGTATGCGTCATGCGGGGAGTGTCAGCCGAGGGCGCAGCGGGCCGAGTCGGCGCGGCGGCTGCGGGACATGGGCTTCCCGGCGCTCAAGGTGCGATTCCACGCGGCTGATCCAAATGAAGACATAGCCGTGGTACGGGCGGTGCGCGAGGCGGTGGGCGACGCGATGGAGATTCTGGTGGACGCCAACCAGGGTTGGCAGATGCCGTGGGATGCCGCGCCTTCGTGGGACTTCAAGACGGCGGTGTGGGTGGCGGACGCGCTGAGCGAGTTGAACGTATTCTGGCTGGAGGAGCCGCTGCACCGGCACGACTATCGCGGGCTGGCGGAACTGCGGCGGCGGGAGAAGGTGCGTATCGCGGGCGGCGAGGGCAACCGCGAGTTCGCGGAATTGCGCGAATACTTGCGGCACGGCTCGCTGGACGTGTATCAACCGGATGTGGTGTGGAGCACGGGCCTGCTGCGGGCGCGGCAGATCGCGGCGGAAGTGCAGGCGGCGGGGGCGCTCTACTCGCCGCACACCTGGGGTGATGGGCTGGTGGTGCTGGCGAACATGCATGTGGCGGCGGCGGTGTCCACCGCGCCGTTCGTCGAGTTCCCCTATGACCCGCCGGGATGGAGCCTGGAACGGCGCGATTACGTGCTGCCCGCGCCGCTCGCGCCGGAGCCGGGCGGCTGGCTGACCTTGCCGGACGGGCCAGGGCTGGGCGTCAGGATTGACTGGACGGGGCTGGAGCCGTTGAGGATTGGGGCGGGGACGATGGGGTAATTGGATGTTGCGCAATCCGCAATCGGCCCTGGTTGACTCTCTCCCGGCAATAACGCACACTTGAAGCCATGGATAGGCGTTGGATAGGCGACTCTCGAGCCTCGCCGGTGGTGGTCGATGCTTGAGGCGGGCGGGTGCACGGTGGCGCTGATGCCTTCGGGGCGGCGCGGGACGGTGGCGCGCGGGACGAATCTGCTGGAGGCGGCGCGGCTGTTGGGGGTGGAATTGGAGTCCATCTGCGGGGGGCGGCAGACGTGCGGCAAGTGCCAGGTGATCGTGGAGGAGGGGTACTTCCCCAAGCACGGGCTCACTTCAGCGGACGGGCACTTGCTGGCCGTGAACGCCAATGGGGCCGAGCCGGCCGCGCCGGTGGCGGAGGGGCGGCGGCTGGCGTGCGCGGGGGTGGTGGCGGGCGATTTGCTCATCAGCGTGCCGGAGGAAAGCCAGGCCCGCAAGCAGATCATCGCCAAGGCCGCCACGGAGCGGGTGATCGCGGTGCGGCCGGCGGTGCGGCAGGTGTATGTGGAGGTGGAGCCGGCCACGCTGGAGGGGCGCACCCCTGCGCGGCGTCAGGACGGCGGCGATTGGGAGCGGCTGCAGGCGGCGCTCGCGGCGGAGTGGGGGCTGGCGGACACGGCCATTGACCCGCTGGCGCTGCCGGACTTGCAGCCCGCCCTGCGCGAGGGGCGCGGCGCGGTGACGGTGACGCTGTGGCACGACCGCGAAGTGCTGCGGGTGGCGCCGGGCTACGCTGAAGGCGCGTATGGGCTGGCGATTGACGTGGGTTCGACGACGGTCGTGGTCCACCTGTGCGACCTGCGGACGGGCCAGCGGCTGAGGACCGAGGCGGCCATGAACCCGCAAGTGCGCCACGGTGAAGACCTGATGAGCCGGGTGAGCTATGCCATGCAGGAGCCGCAGGGCACGGCGCGGCTGCACCGGGCGATCGTCACGACCTTGAACGAACTGGCGCGGCAGGCCACGACCAAAGCGGGGCTGACGCCGGAGGCGGTGCTGGACGTGGTGCTGGTAGGCAACCCGGTGATGCACCACCTTTTCCTGGGGCTGGACCCGACCGAGTTGGGCGGCGCGCCGTTTGCGCTGGCGGTGGCCGCGCCGCTGGATCTGAAGGCCCGCGACCTGGGGCTGAAGGTGGGGGCGACGGCGCGGGTGCACGTGCTGCCCTGCATCGCCGGGCACGTGGGGGCCGACAACGTGGCGGTGCAGTTGGCGGAAAAGCCGCACGAGCAGGCGGAATTGACCCTGATCGTGGATGTGGGCACCAATGCCGAAATCGTGCTAGGGGACCGGATGGGCGTGGCGTGCGCGTCCAGCCCAACAGGGCCGGCCTTTGAGGGCGCGCAGGTGACGCACGGGCAGCGCGCCGCGCCGGGGGCGATCGAGCGGGTGCGGATTGACCGCCAGACCCTGTTGCCGCGCTACAAGGTGATTGGGTGCGAGGACTGGATTGAGGCCGGGGCCAGCGCCCCAGAGGATGGGCGGGCCACGGGGCTGTGCGGCAGCGGCATCATCGAAGCGGTGGCGGAACTGTTCCTGGCGGGCGTGATTGACTTCGACGGGCGGTTTGACGAATCGGCCGCGGGGCGCTCGGGGCGGGTGCGGTTCGCGGGTCGCACGGGCGAATTCGTGCTGGCCGACGCGGCGCAGACCGCCACGGGCCGCGAGATCGTGGTGACGCAGGGCGATGTGCGCGCCATCCAACTGGCGAAGGCGGCGCTGTATGCGGGCACGAAGCTGCTGATGGCGGACCGGGGGGCCGCGCGCGTGGAGCGGGTGGTGCTGGCCGGAGCGTTCGGGTCGTATATTGATCCGTTCCACGCCATGGTGTTAGGATTGATCCCGGATTGCGCGCTGGAGAAGGTGACGGCCGTGGGCAACGCGGCGGGGGACGGCGCGCGGGTGGCGCTGCTGGACAAGGAGGCGCGGCTGGAGGCGGCGCGGCTGGCCGAGAGCGTCCGGCATGTGCAGACGGCGGTGGCGCCCGAGTTCCAGGCGGAATTTGTGGCGGCGCTGGCCCTGCCGCACGCGGCGGATGCCTTCCCGCATTTGGAAGAGCAACTGCCGGAGCGGTCGGCGCACACGGGGCAGCGGCGGAGCCGGCGGCGCGGGGTGAAGGTGGAAGGTATGTAGGTGGAACGTGGCAGGGAGATGTGCCACACCCGCTGCGCGGAATCAGTGGGCGGGCTGGCGAGCCTTTACGGGGGGATGGGATGTAGAGACGGCGCGGGGAGCCGCCTGGCGATGAGGAAACGATGAGCCAAGATGAACTAAGCACACTGCCGGAAGATGAGTTGATCCAGCGGATGCACGACGACCTGTACGACGGGCTGGCCGACGAGGTGGTGGCCGAGGTGCGCGAGTGCCTGCGCCGCGGCTGGACGCCTTACGATACCCTGACGCGCGGACTGGTGGGCGGCATGGACATCGTGGGCATTGACTTCCGCGACGGCATCCTGTTTGTGCCGGAGGTGCTGATGGCGGCCAAGGCCATGAAGGCAGGCATGGAGATTTTGCGCCCGCTGTTGGCCGAGACCGGCGCGCCGCAAATCGGCACGATGGTGATCGGCACGGTCAAGGGCGACATTCACGACATCGGCAAGAACCTGGTGGCGATGATGATGGAGGGCGCCGGGTTCAAGGTCGTCAACCTGGGCATCAACAACGACGTGGACAAGTTCCTGGACGCGGTGCGGGAGCACCACCCCGAAATCCTGGGCATGAGCGCGCTGCTGACGACGACCATGCCGTATATGCGTGTGGTCATCAAGGCGCTGGTCGAGTTCCAGATACGGGAGAAGATCATCGTGCTGGTGGGCGGCGCGCCGCTGAACGCCGCCTACGCCGAGGACATCGAGGCCGACGCCTATTGCCGCGACGCGGCCGTGGCAGTGGACACGGCCAAGAAACTGGTGGCGATCAAGCGGGGGAATTTGTAGGCGTGTGTAGGCGGCAGGTAGAAAGTGTGTACGTGTGGGGGGACTCAGGGGAGGCGGGGGAGGGGGAATGGAAGATCGGAGACCCATCATGGTTAGCTATCAGGTGGTGTATTGGCGAGACATCCCGGCGCAGGTGAAGGCGAAGGCGGGGCGCGAGCGAGCCGGGCGCCAGCTCAGCGAGCGCTTCCAGGCGGCGATTGACCTGGCGGCCACGCGCGCGGGCCTCACCGATGAGGCCGACTACCTGGCCGCGTGGCGCACTGGCCCGGCCGAGGCGCGCGAGGGCGAGCTGGCGGCAGTGGCGTCGGCCGTGGTGGCTGAATTGGAGGCCGCCTATCCGGAGGAAAGGCTGCAAAAGCTTGTGCTCAACGGGGGGCGGCCATAGCATGTCGCTGAAGCTGCTGCGCCAGGCGCTGAGCGGCAAGCCGGGGCGGCCCCGGCTGACGACACCGCGCGCGCTGAAGGACCGCTACGACGTGGTCATCATCGGCGGAGGGGCGCACGGGCTGGCGTGCGCCTACTACCTGGCGCGTGAGCACGGCCTCACCGATGTGGCGGTGCTGGAGAAGCGCTACCTCGGCTATGGGGGCAGCGGGCGCAACACCACCATCATCCGCAGCAACTACCTGACGCGCGAGGGCGTGCGCTTCTACGACGAGGGCGTCAAGCTCTACGAGCAGATGTCCGAAGAGCTGGACTTCAACGTGATGTTCAGCCAGCGCGGGCACATGACCCTGGCGCACAGCGACAGCGCGGTGCGGACCATGCGGCTGCGGGCCGAGGTGAACCAGGTGGAGGGCGTGGACTCGCGGCTGATCTGGCCGGACGAGATCAAGCGGCTGTGCCCGGAACTGGACGTGAGTGACCGGCCGCGCTTCCCGATCCTGGCGGCGCTGTGGCACCCGCCGGGGGGCATCATCCGGCACGACGCGGTGGTGTGGGGCTATGCCCAGCAGGCCGACCGGCGCGGCGTGCACCTCCACCAGAACACCGAGGTGACGAGCATCCGCGTGGAGGCCGGGCAGGTGACGGGGGTCGAGACCAATCGCGGCTTTATCCAGACCGGCACAGTGCTGAACGCGACGGCGGGCTGGTGCAGCGTCATCGCCGCGATGGCGGGGGTGCGGCTGCCGGTGACGAGCGTGCCCTTGCAGGCCAACGTCACCGAGCCGCTCAAGCCGTTCCTGAACGTTGTGATCGTCTCGGGCAGCCTGCACGTGTACGTGAGCCAGAGCGACCGGGGCGAGTTGGTGATGGGGTCGAGCGTGGACCCGTTCAACTCGTACTCGATGGCGGGGACGTTCAGCTACATTGAAGACATCGCCGCGCACATGCTGGAGTTGATGCCGGGGCTGGGGCCGGTGCGGGTGCTGCGCCAGTGGGCGGGCGTGTGCGACATGAGCCCGGACTTCAGCCCGATGATGGGCGAGACGCCGGTGAAGGGCTTCCTGATCGACGTGGGCTGGGGGACGGGCGGGTTCAAGGCCTCGCCCATCGCGGGCAAGATGATGGCCGAGCTGATCGCCACCGGCCGCACCCCGGCGTTGATTGAGCCATTCCGCGTGGCGCGCTTCCGCGAGCATGACCTCGTCGGGGAGAAGGGCGCCACCGCCGTAGGGCATTGAAGTGTCACGTGTCACGGGCCAAGTGTCAGGCGCCAAGTGTCAAGTGCCAGGTGAGGGAGCGTGCAGTTCGATGAGGGAGGAGGGGCGTGGCGCTAATCAAGCGATTCGAGGACATACTGGCGTGGCAGGAGGCGCGCAAATTGACTCAGGACGTGTATCGGATCAGCGGGCAAGAGACGTTTAGACGCGACTATGGGTTGCGAGACCAGATGCGGCGCGCGGCGGTGTCGGCGATGGCGAACATCGCCGAGGGCTTTGACTGCGATTCTAAGACTGAGTTTGCGCGTTTCTTGGGCATCGCGCGCCGATCCGCAGTGGAGGTTCAGTCGTTGCTCTATGTCGCGCATGATGCTGGCTACATTGATCAGACCGCCTTTCAATCGCACTATGCCCAGGCTGCGAAGACCAAAGCCCTCATTGGCGGACTGAAACACTCCCTGACCAAACGCCGCGCGCCATGAGCTTAAGGCTCTGCGTTTCTAGGCCCTGACCACGTTGCCCTTACTTGACACGTGACACATGACACCTGACATGCCTGAGGCTACGTAATGCTGTTGCTTACTTGTCCTAACTGCGGTCCGCGCAACGTGAGCGAATTCCGGCATGGCGGCGAGGTGAACCCGCGGCCCAAGGAGCCGGGCGCGGTGAGCGACGAGGCGTGGGCGGACTATCTGTATATGCGACAGAATGCGCTGGGGGTACAGACGGAGTGGTGGTATCACCGGGCCGGGTGCGGGCGGTGGTTCCTGGCGGAGCGGCATACGCTGACCAACGAAGTGATGCGCACCTATCTCTGGCGGCGGGCCGACCTCTCTCCCTCACCCCCGGCCCCTCCCCCGCAAGGGGAGGGGAGTCGGGTGCAGGGCGGAGAAGGTAAGCAAGGATTACATGGCGGCTGAAATCGATAACAGGTTAAGGCCGCGGCTTGGCGAGGTGCTGGACCGCTCGCGGATGGTGACGTTCGAGTGGGATGGGCGGCCGTATACGGCGTACGCGGGCGACACGGTTGCGTCGGCGCTGGCGCGGGCGGGGGTGAAGATGCTGGGCCGGAGCTTCAAATATCACCGGCCGCGGGGCCTGCTGTGCTGCGCGGGGCACTGCCCGAACTGCCTGGTGGAAGTGGACGGCGAGCCGAACGTGCGCGCCTGCCGGACGCCCGTGGTGGCGGGAATGGTGGTGAAGCACGAGAACGCCTGGCCGGCGCTGGGGTTCGACCTGCTCTCGTTCAGCCGCTTCGCCGACCGCTTGCTGCCGGTCGGGTTCTATTACAAGGCCTTCATCCGGCCCAAGTTCCTGTGGCCGGTGTTCGAGGCGGTGCTGCGGCGGGCGGCGGGGCTGGGGAAGATCGACGCCCGCCCGCAACTTGCTGCGCCTGACGCGGGCGGCGCCAAGGAGTATCCGCATGCCGACGTGGCCGTGGTGGGCGGCGGGCCGGCGGGCATGCGGGCGGCGCTGAGCGCGGCGGAGCAGGGGGCCACGGTGCTGCTGCTGGATGAGAACGAGGCGCTGGGCGGGCATTGGCGCTATACGGGCGAGGGCGCGGCGCGGCTGGACGAACTGCGCGCGGCAGTCGAGACGCACGCCAACATCGAGGTGCGGACCGAGGCCACGGTGCTGGGCTGGTTCCAGGTCAACTGGCTGCCGGCGGTGCAGGGGAACGTCCTGTTGAAGATTCGGGCCAGGGCGGTGGTGGCGGCGATGGGGGCGATTGAGCAGCCGCTGGTGTTTGAGGACAACGATCTGCCGGGGGTGATGCTGGGCAGCGCGGTGCAGCGGTTATTGCGGCTGTACGGCGTCGCGCCGGGCAGGCGGGCGGTGGTGGTGACGGCCAACGACGACGGCTGGGCGGTGGCGGCGGACCTGAAAGCGGCGGGGATCGAGGTGGCGGCGCTGGTGGATGAACGCGCGGAGCGGCCCGCGCCGGAGGACTTGGGCCAGGCGCAGGTGTTGTGGGGCCACACCATTACGCGGGCGCGAGGCGGCGGGCAGGTGCGAGGGGCGGTGTGTGCGCCGGTAGGCGGCGGTGCGGAACGCAATTTCGACTGCGACCTGATTGCGCTGAGCGTGGGCTGGGCGCCGGTGCTGGACCTCGTGCACCAGGCGCGGGGCAAGGTGGCCTATGACACGGCCCGGGGCGAACACCAGGCGGTGGAATTGCCGCCGGGGCTGTTCGTGGCTGGGCGGGCGGCGGGCGCGCATGGGGCCGAGGTCGAGTTGGACGGCGGGCGACTGGCGGGGATGCGGGCGGCGAGGTTCGCGGGGCACGGGGCAGCGCCGGACGAGGATGCGACGGCGAGCGATTCGCCGCGGCGGTCGTCGAGTTGGGCGAGCGCGGCGGGGCACGGCCGGCACAAGCGCATCGTGTGCCTCTGCGAGGACGTGACCACCACGGATATTGAAACGGCGGTGGCCGAGGGCTACGACAGCCTGGAACTGCTCAAACGCTACAGCACGGTAACGATGGGGCCGTGCCAGGGCAAGATGTGCGCCGTGAATGCCATCCACCAGTGCGCGCGGGCCACGGGTCAGTCCGTGGCGGCGACGGGCCAGACCACCTCGCGCCAGCCGTATGCACCGGTATCGCTGAGGGCGCTGGCGGGCCAGCACCTGGAGCCGGTGCAGGTGACGCCGGTGCATGACTGGCACCGTGCGCAAGGGGCCACGTGGATGCTGGCTGGCCTGTGGAAGCGCCCGCTGCACTATGGCGACCCGCGGGCGGAAGTGCGGGCGGTGCGCGAGGCGGTGGGCCTCATCGACGTGAGTACGCTGGGCAAGTTGCGCTTCACCGGGCCGGGGGCGGGCGCATTGCTGGACCGCATCTACGCGACGGCGATGGCGGGGCTGAAGCCGGGGCGGGCGCGCTACGGGGTGATGTGCAACGACGAAGGCGTGGTGCTGGATGACGGCGTGGCGGCGCGGCTGGGGGACGATGAATGGTACGTGACGACCACCACCAGCGGCGCGAGCGCGATGTTCGAGAGCATCCAGTGGTGGATGCAGAGCGGGTGGGGCGAGGGCGTACACCTGACGGACGTGAGCGAGGCTTACGCCGCGTTCAACCTGGCGGGGCCGCGGTCGCGGGCGGTGCTGCAAGCGCTCACAACGGCGGACATTTCCAACGCGGCCTTTCCATATATGGCGGTGCGCGAGATGGAAGTGGCGGGCGTGGCGTGCCGCGTCTTAAGAATCGGCTTCACCGGCGAGTTGTCGTATGAGATTCACGTGCCGGCGGCCTACGGGATGCACGTGTGGGAGGCGCTGATGGGGGCGGGCGCGGCTCACGGCATCCAGCCGTTCGGGGTCGAGGCCCAGCGGGTGCTGCGGCTGGAGAAGGGGCACCTCATCATCAGCCAGGACACGGACGCGTTGAGCGACCCGCTGGCGGCGGGGCTGGGCTGGGCGGTGAAGTTGAGCAAGCCGGACTTCCTGGGCAAGCGCTCGCTGGAACGGCTGAGGGCGGAGGGACCGAAGCAGAAGCTGGTCGGGTTCCGTATGGCCGGGGGCGGGGCCGTGCCGGAGGAGGGCTTGCAGATTGTGCGGCGCGACCGGGACGGCAAGCTGGACATCATCGGCATGGTGACGTCGTGCCGCTATAGCCCCACCGTGGACGCCATCATCGGCCTGTGCTGGCTGCCGGCGGACCTGGCCGGCAGGGACGGCGCGCCATTCACGATTCGGTTGTTGAACGGCGCCGGGTTCGCGGAGGCGCGGGTGCATGTGGGGGCATTCTATGATGCACGGGGTGAGAGGCTAAGATCGTAGGCCGGCGCGCTGGGGGCCAGCGAATGCAATTCGCGCCTGAAGGCCTGCGGCCCCCGTGTCCCTCTACAGGGACGCGGGATGCGAATCACCAGGAGTCTTTGAGAGCATGACACGGGCGGCACCAATGAAGTCTTCGGCGATAGATACCTGGGCACGGGCGCATGGCGCGCGGCTGGGGGAAGCGGCGGGTTGGCAGGTCATTGAACAATTCGGGGAGGTCGAGGCTGAGGTCGCGGCGGCGCGGGAGCGGGTGGCGCTGGCAGATGCGTCGGCGATGGGGAAGGTGCAGGTGGAGGGGGAAGGGGCGGCGGAGGTGGTGTGGGCGGCGCTGGGGGTGGCAGATTCCTCGCGCCAAGATGGGGCGCTCGGAATGACAGGTTCGGGGGGGGCGGTGGCGGGGCAGGGGTGGCGCGGAGAGGCGGGCGAGGCCTATTGCATCCGGCCGGACTTGTTCCTGGTGCTGACTCCGCCGGGGGGCGAGGGCGAGGTGGTGGCGCGGCTGGAGGCGGCGCGCGGGACAGATTCCTCGCGCCAAGATCGGGCGCTCGGAATGACCAATTTGCGCGAGGCGCAGTCGCTCGGAGTGACATCGACGGGTGGGACTGTGGGGCTGGTGACCGTGACCGACATGACGCACGGATGGGCGGCGTTGAGCGTGATGGGGCCGCGCAGCCGCGACGTGCTGGGGCGATTGTGCGCGCTCGACTTGGCGGACGAGGCGTTTCCGAATCAATCGGTGTGGGCGACGAGCGTGGCGAAGACGCGGCAAGTGATCGTGCGGCGCGACGTGGGCGGGGTGCCGGCTTACACCCTGGTGGGGGCGCGGTCTCTGGCGGGCTACTTGTGGGAGGCGCTGATCGAGACGGCGCGAGCGTGGGGCGGGGCGCCCATCGGCGCGCGTGCGGTGGAGGCCCTGGCAACGGGGACGGAAGCGCGTGACTGATGCCCGCCGCCGCGTGCGCGTGGCGGCGGTGCAGTTCAACTCCCGGCTGGGCGACGTTGGCTTCAACGTGGCCGGGCTGCTGGACCTGTGCGAGCAGGGCGCGGCGGCGGGCTGCCAACTGCTGGTGCTGCCCGAGATGGCAACGACCGGCTATTGCCTCGGCAGCCGCGAGGCGCTGGCGCCGTTGGTGGAAACCGTGCCGGGCCCGACGACCGAACGCTTCGCCGAACTGGCGGCGCGGCACGGCTGCTACGTGGTGGTGGGCCTGCCGGAGGTCGAGCCGGTGACGGGGTTGTTCTACAACACGGCGGCGCTGGTGGGGCCGGCTGGGGTGGCGGGCGTGATGCGCAAGGTGCATCCCGATGTGTGGGACACTTACCGGCTGAGCGCCGGCAACTTGGGCTTCCCGGTGTGGGATACGCCCGCGGGCCGCATTGGCATTCAGATTTGCATGGACGCCTGCTACCCTGAGTCGAGCCGGCTGGCGGCGCTGCAAGGGGTGGACTTCCTGTGCCTGCCCACGGCGTGGTTTGGGGAGGCGGCGCCGGCCGGCGACTGGTTCACCCGCGCCTACGAGAACGGCGCGTATCTGCTGGCGGCGGACCGGTGGGGAACGGAATCCGGGATCGTGTTCAGCGGCGGCAGCGCCGTCATCGGGCCGGAGGGCGAAGTGCTGGCCTGTCTGCCCACGGGCGACGGGCTGGCGATGGCAGAGGTGGAAGTGCCGGTGAAGGGTGCGGATGACCGGCTGGCCCAGCGGCGGCCCGAGCACTATCAGGAGTTGGTGCAGAGCCGGCTGGCATGGAGCTATCGGTTTGCGCGGCGGCCGGGGACGCCGGGCCACCAGCCGGAGGGCGCGGCCTTGCGCGCGGCGGCGGTGCAGAGCGGCGCTGTGGCGGAGAGCGTGGAGGCCGCGCGGCGGCAGGCCGAGCAGCAAGTGCGGCAGGCGGCGGCGCGGGGGGCGCGGCTGGTGGTGCTGCCCGAATTGTCGTTCGAGGCGCGGCCGGAGAGCGCAGGCGTGCGAGCCGAGCCGATCCCCGGACCGAGCACAGAGTGGGCAAGCGCCCTATGCGCGGAACTGGATCTGCAATTGGTGTTTGGGCTGGCAGAAAGGGCGGAGAGCCGCAATTTCAATGCGGCGGTGCTGGCCGGGCCGCGCGGCGTGGCGGCGGTGTACCGCAAGCTGCACTTGAGCGAACATGACCAAAGCTGGGCCACGCCGGGCGCGGGGGGCTGGGTGGCGGCTGAGACGCCGCTGGGCTGCCTGGGCCTGATGATCGGGCAGGAGGCGCTGCTGCCCGAGCCGGCGCGCTGCCTGGCGCTGCGCGACGCGGACGTGATCTGCGCGCCTTCGGCGGTGGGCGGGCCGCGCCAGGTGCGCCTCGCGCCGCCCCTGGGCCAGATCGAAGCGCCCGACTGGCACCTGTGGCGGGTGCGGGCCAGCGAGAACAACACCTATGTGATCTTCGCCAACCGGACCGACCTCGGGTGCATGGGTGCCAGCGGCATCTTTGGCCCGGACGCCTATCGCCGGCCCCGGCGCGAGGCGCTGCTGAACGGCAGTGAGGCCGGGCTGGTGACGCTGGACATTGACACCCGCGACTACCTGGACGCCCACACCCCCAATCCTGCCCGCACCAAGGACCGGCTGCGAATGCGCAACGCGGCGCTGTGCACGCCGCTGGTGCTGCCGCCAGAAGTGGAAGTGACCTCATGACCATCGCCAACCCGCGTGAAGGGGGCCGCGCCCGGCGGCGCAGCGTGGCCGCCCAGCCGCCGGTCAATGCCGCGCCGGCTGGCTTGCCGGGGGGACAATATCAGCCGCTGACGGGGGAGCAGGTGGAACGCATCTTCGACGCGGCGCTGACGGTGCTGGAGGAGACCGGCATCGAGGTGATGCCCTCGCCGTGCCGGGAGGCGTGGCAGCGGGCAGGGGCGCGGATTGACGCGGAGCGCAACCGGGTATTTGTGCCGCGGCGGCTGGTGGCGGCCGGGCTGCGTAGCGCGGCGCGCGAGGTCCGGCTGTGCGGCCAGCGTCCGGAGCACGACTTGCTGCTGGGCGGCACGCGCGTCTACCTGGGCACGGGCGGCGCGGCGGTGAAGGTGCTGGACCTGGATGGCCGGATGCGCGAGAGCCGCCTGCAAGATATCTTCGACATTGGCCGGATGGTGCAGGCGCTGGACAACATCCACTTCTACCTGCGGCCGGTGGTGGCGCGCGACATCCCGCCGGAAGCCCTGGACCTCAACACGTTCTACGCCGCGCTGACGGCCACGCCCAAGCACGTGATGGGCAACAGCTTCGCGCCGGAGAGCGTGCGCGACACCCTGCGGCTGGCGGCTCTGATCGCGGGCGACGAGGCGGAGGTGCGGCGGCGGCCGTTCGTCTCGTGGACCAACTGCTGGACGGTGAGCCCGCTGCGCTACGCGCCCGAGACGGTGGCGGTGCTGGACGAGATCGTGCGGCAGGGGATGCCGGTGGTCACCTCGAGCGCGCCGCAAGCCGGGGCCACCGCGCCGGTGACGCTGGCCGGCACCCTGGTGCAGCTCACGGCAGAGCAGCTTTCGGGCGTGACGTACATCAACCTCCTGTCGCCGGGGCACCCGGTGGTGATGGGCTACGTGCCGTCGGTGGCAGACCTGCGCACGGGCAGCTTCTCCGGCGGCAGCCCGGAATTCGCGCTGATGAACGCGGCCTCAGCGCAACTGGCGCGGCACGCCGGGCTGCCGGTGTATAACTCGTCCGGCTTGAGCGACAGCAAGGTGCCGGACGTGCAGGCGGGCTACGAGAAGGGGCTGAGCACCATCACGGCAGCGCTGGCGGGCGCGAACTTTGTGCATCACTCGGCCGGGCTGCTCGAATCCATGCTGGCAGTGGCCTACGAGCAGTACGTGATTGACGACGACCTGAACGGCGCGGCCATGCGCATGGTGCGCGGCATCGAGGTCACCGACGAGACCCTGGCGGTGGACGTGATCCACGAGGTGTGCAATGGAGAGGGGCACTTCCTGGGGCACCCGCAGACCCTGAGCCGCATGAACAGCGAGTACCTGTATCCGCGCGTGGCCGACCGGGGCACGCGCGATAGCTGGGAGATGGCGGGGGCGCAGGACATGCGCGAACGGGCGCGCGCCCGCGCCCGCGACCTGCTGCGGACGCAGTGGCCGGCGCACATCCCGCCCGCAGTGGACCACCGGATGCGGGAGGCGTTCGAGATTCTGCTCCCGGCCGAGAAGATGAAAGGTTAGCCCACGACGATGGAGACCATTCTGACCTCATCCACGCGCGAGGTGCGCATTGGCCCGGGCCGGCCGTTCGTCATCATCGGCGAGCGCATCAACCCGACGGGCCGCAAGCGGCTGGCGGCGGAGATGGCGGCGGGGAACTTCGACCGCGTGCGGGCCGACGCCATGGCGCAGGCTGCGGCGGGGGCGCACCTGCTGGACGTGAACGCCGGCATCCCGCTGGCCGATGAGCCGGCGATCCTGGCCGAGGCCATCCGCGTAGTGCAGGCGGTGGTGGACGTGCCGCTGTGCATCGACTCGTCCATCGTCAAGGCGCTGGAGGCGGGGCTGAGCGCCTATCAGGGCAAGGCGCTGGTGAACTCGGTGACGGGCGAGGAGGAGCGGCTGGAGGCGGTGCTGCCATTGGTGGCCCAGCATGGCGCGGCCGTCATCGGCATCTCGAACGATGAAACCGGCATCTCGGAGGACCCGGCGGTGCGCTTTGGCATCGCCAAGAAGATTGTGGAGCGGGCCGAGGCGCTGGGCATTCCGCGCGCGGACGTGATCATCGATCCGCTGGCGATGCCGATTGGGGCGGTGCGCTATGCAGGCGCGACCCTGTTTACGCTGGTGCGGCGGCTGCGCGATGAGTTGGGGGTGAACACCTGCTGCGGCGCGTCGAACATCTCGTTTGGCCTGCCGGATCGGCCGGCGCTGAACGCCGCTTTCGTCGCCATGGCGATGGCGGCGGGGATGACGTGCGCGATCACCAACCCGCTGGAGCCGGAGATATTGAAGATGATCCGGGCGGCGGATGTGATGCTGGGCAACGATGAGAACTGCGCGGCGTGGCTGGCGGCGCACCGCGCGGCGGCAGTGGAAGGCGGTGATGCGGCCGGCGACGCGGCGGCGGCCAGGGCGGCGCGGCGGGAGCGGCGGCAGGCGCGGGGAGGTTAGGCTTCGCGCACCGCGATCCAGGGCAGGGGGGGCTCGTAATCGTAGTAGCGGGTGAGGACGAGGCGGATGGGCTCCGCGCCGAGGAGGCCGCCGGGCAGGCTGGCGTTGTGCAGGCGGACGGTGTGATAGAAGCGCGGGGCCAGTTGGCGCACGGCGTAGGCGTGGCGCTCGCTGACGAGCCACAACTTGGCGGCGGCCTCGTCCCTCAGCAGTACCATGTTGCCCCAGTTGCCATCATCCAATTCCAGGCGGCTGTAGCTGAGCACCCCCTCGTGCTGATCGAACTCACCCGTCAGCGCGGCATCGGCTTCCAGCAAAGGCGTCAGGTCAATATCACGTCGGCGTTGGCCAAAGAAGCCCACGACTGCGAGGTCGCAGCCAGCCAGCAGGGCGGCGCGGCGGGCGATGCTGACGTCGTGGCCGCGGCCGGTGCGCTCTCCCAGGCGCAGGTGCTCTTGGTGATTGCCCGCGGGGGCGGGGTCGGCCAGAAGGGCGCGCAGGGCGGCGCGCATGTGGTCGAGGGCGGCGAGGTCGCGGCGGATGAGGCTCGGGTCGGTGAAAGGGCGGCCGGGCACATGTTCATACGGGGCAAGCCGCGTCTGGTCCGTCATCGCTTCAACTCCTGGCGTCGTTCAGAGTTCGCGCGCTGGCAGCGCGTTCGTCCTGGGACAGGATGCTGGCCGATAGACTGGCCGGCGGGCGGTCCGGCGCCGCTGGCACGGCGGACGGACCGAGCCCCGGCATTATCGACCAACTGCCGCTAAGGGCAAATGGGGGATGGCCTGGCGGTTGGAAACCGCCGCATCCATTTCCCTATTGACGACTAGAACTAATGTTCGTATAATCATCCCGTGTATCCGCTTACCACCGCCTACCCGCACGCCGCCTGCCTGACGCCCCCGGCAAACTGGCTGGCAGCCCTGGCCCGGCGGGCACCGCCCGCTTCCCCTGCCCGGCCATATTTTGAAGCGAAATCAAGGCACGCTGGCAGTCCTGGCAACGCTGGCAATGATTACGCTGGCAATCCTGGCAATGCTGGCAACGCTGGCAACGCTGGCAACGCTGGCAACGCTGGCAATGCTGGCAACGCTGGCAATGCTGGCAACGCTGGCAATGCTGGC
>CAZCEC010000089.1:0-8560 GCA_964497615.1 uncultured Anaerolineales bacterium
TGGTGACGTCGATCTGCGCGCGCTGAAGGCTATCGAGCAGGCCCGGAACAGGCAAGTGGTCCTGGTCCCAACTGAGGACGCCCCCCGCCCCGCGCTGGCGGAGGAAGGCGACGAGCCATTCTTCGACTTCGTCGGCGGGGAGGGCGAGGAAACGACCGCTGAGGGATTCGAGCTCGGATGTAAAGCGGGAAACGTGATCCGTTGTGCGTGGTCCGTGGTCCATCAGCGGCGATGCGTCCGCGGGGGCGGGAGGGTGGCCGGGGGGATGAACGACGGGCAGGTGGCGGCGATCGCCGAGGGCGGCGCGGATGTTGGCGAGGATGGTGTCGCGCGAATTCGTGGTCAAGGTCGGGGTACCAGCATTAGCAACAGGCCGTGGAAAGGAAAGTCATTTTCTGTTCTTCCACCGGTCACGGAAAGACTGAGACGCGAAGGGGGGAAAGTCGCGGCGCTTCGTCCAGGCGTTGAGGGGCGGCGGGAGGGAACGGAGCCACTGGCCGCCGCCGAGGAGGCGCGTGGCGAAGGCGGCGAGGCGCTGGGCGAGGCGGTAGCGGCCGGGCTTCGCCATGGTTTGGGCGAAGCCGGTCATGGCGACCTTTTCCCAGGCTTTGGCCTGACCGGCGGCAACGCGGCGGCCGCGCACCTCCAGGAGCATGGTAGGAATGTCAATGCGGACCGGGCAGACATCCTTGCAGGCGCCGCACAGGGTGCTGGCGTTCGCCAGTTGGTTGAACTCGCTGCCGAAGATGCCGGAGGAGATGACGGCGCCGATGGGGCCGCTGTAGGGCGAGCCGTAGGCGTGGCCGCCGATCTCGGCGAAGACGGGGCAGACATTGAGGCAGGCGCCGCAGCGGATGCACATGAGTGACTCGGCCAACTTGCCGCCCAGGAGGCGGGTGCGGCCGTTATCGAGCAGGACGATGTGCATCTCTTCGGGGCCATCGCTTTCGCCGGGGCGGCGGGGGCCGGTGATGAGCGAAACGTAGGTGGTGAGCTTCTGGGAGGTGGCGGAGCGCGGCAGGAGGCGCAGCATCACCTCCAGGTCGGCCAGGGTGGGCACGAGGCGCTCCAGGCCCATGAGGGCGATGTGGACGGGCGGCAAGGTGGTGCACAGGCGGCCGTTGCCCTCGTTGGTGACCAGGGTGATGGCGCCGTTCTCGGCCACGCCGAAATTGACGCCGGAGAGGCCCACGTCGGCGCTGAAGAAGGCGCGGCGCAATTCGCGCCGGGCCACGGCCGTCATGGCCTCCACGTCCAGGGTTGGCGCCATGCCGAAGCGCTGATGGAACAACTCGGAGACGTCCTCGCGGCGGAGGTGGACGGCGGGGGTGATGAGGTGGCCGGGCGTCTCGCCGCGCAGTTGGACGATGAACTCACCCAGGTCGGTCTCGACCGGCTGCATCCCGGCGGCCTCCAGGGCATGGTTGATCCCGATCTCCTCGCTGACCATGCTTTTCGACTTAGCGATGATCAGGGGCCCGGTGCGGCCAGGGGGACGGCGCGCGGCGGCGGCGCGAACGAGGCGCAGGACGATTTCGCGGGCTTCGGGGGCATCGGCGGCCCAGTGGACGTGGCCGCCGTGGCGCTCGACGTTCGCGGTGAACTGCTCCAGGTATTCGTCCAGGCGCGAGAGGACGTCGATGCGGATGGCGCGGCCGCGGTCGCGGATGGCCTCCGAATTGGGGAGGGCCGCGAAGGCTTCGTCGCGCCCGGCTACGCGCCGGGCCTGGTTGCGGTCCAGGGCGATTTGGAGGGTGGGATTGTCGAGCGCGACCGAAATGCGTTCTTCAAAAGTCTTCGTGCTGTCGTGCATTCCTCATCCTATAGGCCAAGCCCACACGCTGCGCATAGCCTCGCTGGTCTCCTAGACAATCGTCGTTTCCTGGCACACTGCCTTGCGTGGCTATGCGCAACCCAAGCTGGATCACTAGTCAGCGGCAAAAATCCAAATTAGGAGAAGCATGGACCACGCAAACAAGCTAACCTGACCCACAGCAGCCCCAACCGCGAACCACCACCGCCGCAGGAGCAGTCCGACCATGACCAGCCCGAGGCCTAGCGCACATGCGAGGCCCGATCGCCGTGCAGCGGTCGCGCCATTCCAATAGGCTGCTAGCGACCGCAGTAGTCCAAGCGTGAACTGAGAGAGAACTGACCATCCCTGCTGTCGCTTGTTCGGCAGGCTACCCGCTCTAGCGCGCCTCCGCCAACTCCCAAATTTCGACTTCGGTAATCTCGCACAGGGTGCCATAGTCGCGGTTGGTGCCGGAGACCAGGGTGTAGTTGAGGTACCCTTCGGAGCGGCCGCTGTCGATAGCGGTAACCACGCGCACATCGTTGACAAAGGCGGTGAAGCGGTTGCCATCCACGGCAAGGAGGAAGTCGGCTTCGCCCTCGGGGATATCGAGACGGCCATAGCGATTGCTGCTCAACGGGGTGAGGGTGCCATTGCGGGCGCGCTCGATGTAGACCTGGCCATCGAGACCCAGATAGGCCAGGTAGTGGTCGTAAGGCTCTTCGGCCTGTTCGCGGAAAACGAAGCCGCAGCCGGAGTTGAACCAGTTGGCGTTGTCGCTGGCGGAGTTCCAGTGGAAGTGCGCGCGGACCACGAAGTCGGCAGGCGCGTAGCCGGTCCACCACCACTGGTACCAGTTGATCTGCGCCCAACTCTCGCTGAAGTCGTCGGCCTGAGCGTAGCGGCCGTCGGCGCGCGTGAGGTAGCCATCTTCGACCAATTCGGCGACGCGGGCGGCCAGCGACCGAGCCTGGGCCGTGGCTTGCATGCGAGTGGCCTCGACGCGGGCGGTCGCGGTGAGGCGGGCCTCGGCGGCGTCGGCGGTGGCCTGCTGCTGGGTAGCGGCCCGGTCGGCAATGGCCTGCTCGGTGTCCTCGGCATCGGCGGTGGCGAAGTCGTCCAGTTCGGCCTGCTCCTCGGTGGCAGCCTGCGCCTCCAACTGCGCCTCGATGGTGGCGGTGACGGCCGCGGCGACTGCCGTTTCGGCTTGGGCCGCGGTCGCCGTGGCAACCAGGTCTGGGCCGGGCGTGGCGGAGGGGCCCGTGGCGATGTTGGAGGGACCCACGCGGGGGGACATGCAGGCCAGGATGGCCAGACCCAGGGCGGCGAGGACGAGGGCGGCGCGTTGGTGATTCACTGTTGGTCCTCTTCTCGGGTTACGTGTCACTGGCAAGGACCTCGGCCAGGTGGAGGCAGCGCAAGGGGCTGCCATCGCGGCGCAGGGCGCCGGCCAGGTGCATGAGACAGCTCATGTCGCAGCTCACCAGGGTATCGGCGCCGCTGGCGCGCAGGTGGGCGAGTTTCTTGTCGAGCATGGCCGCGGAAACATCGCCGTGCTTGACGGCGAAAAGGCCGCCAAAGCCGCAGCACTCGTCGGAGCCGGCGAAGGGGACAACTTGCGCGCCGGGCACGGCCGCCAGCAGGCGCGGGGCTGGCTCGCGGACGCCCAGGCCGCGGGTGAGGTGGCAAGCGCCGTGGTAGGCCACGCGGCCGGTAAGGGCGCTGGAGGCGGAGACGAGGGCGGGGTCCACCTTGAGCACATCCACCAGGAACTGCCCGAACTCGTAGGTGCGGGCGGCGATGGCCCGGGCGCGGGCCAGATTGGGCGGGTCATCGGCAAAGAGGTCGGCGTAGCCATGAACAAGCATGGCCGCGCACGAGCCAGAGGGGACGACCAGCGGTTCAGTGTTGGGCTCGAACAGATCGAGGAGGTTGAGGGCAAGGCGGCGCGCCTCGGCGCGGAAGCCCGCATTGTAGCCGGGCTGGCCGCAGCAGGTCTGGGCTTCGATGAAGACCACCTCGACGCCCAGGCGCTGGAGGACATTGACCACGGCCTCGCCCACCTGGGGGAAGAGCGAATCGACGATACACGTGACGAAGAGTTGGACACGCATTGGAGGGTAGTATACCGCCGGGAAGGGAGATGACAAACATGGCCGCACGCTAGTGTGCCAATCGGCAGGGACGAGATTCCTCGCCCGCACAGGGGCCGCGCCAGTTCCTGGGAGGCTGGGGCGGGTTCGGAATGACAGCACACCCGAGGGAAGACGACCGGCATTCTGATCTCATGGTATATTGACGTCTCGCCGTCCCCTTCGCCGGTTGCCATAATCGCCGCCGCGCCGGAGGGGCGTTTTTGGGCTGAGCGTTTCCACCGCGCCGGGGGGCAGGCGAGGCGCGGGCCGGAAACCCACACAAGGAGAGACATCCACATGCTGACCGACGCGCGCCACGCTACCATCGCGCCCGCGCTGGCCGAGATCGCCCTGCCCCGGCGCCTGAGCCGGCTGGTGGACCTGGCCAGCAACCTGTGGTGGACGTGGCATCCCGACGCGCAAGAGCTGTTCCAGCAGATCGACAACACGCTGTGGATTGAGGTGTATCACAATCCAGTCAAGTTCCTGCGGCAGGTCAAGCGCAAAGCGCTCAATGCCGCGGTGCACGAGAAGCGGGTGCTGGAGCTGTATGACCGCACCATGAAGGCGTTCGACGACTACATGCATCCGAGCAGCACCTGGTACTCGCGCACCCACCCCGAGCAAGCCGATCACTTCATCGCCTACTTCTCAACCGAATTCGGGCTGCACGAGTCATTCCCGACCTATGCGGGGGGCCTGGGCATCCTGTCCGGCGATCACGCCAAGGAGGCCTCGGACCTGGGGCTGCCGTTCGTGGGCGTGGGCTTTCTGTACAACCAGGGATACTTCTCGCAGCACATCACTGAGGACGGGTGGCAGGAGGCGGGTTACCGCCGGTATTCGTTTGAGGATGTGCCTGTCATCCCGCTGACGAATGAGGACGGCCAGCCGCTGATCGTGGTGGTGGACCTGCCGGGGCGCGCGCTGCACGCGCGAGTGTGGCGCATCCAGGTGGGGCGCATTCCGCTGGTGCTGCTGGACAGCGACGTGGAACTGAATGCGCCGGCCGACCGCGACCTGACCGCGCGGGTGTATGGCGGGGACCTGGACACGCGCATCTCGCAGGAGATTGTGCTGGGGATCGGGGGCGTGCGGGCGCTGAGGGCACTGAAGATTCAGCCCAAGGTGTGGCACATGAATGAGGGGCACAGCGCCTTCCTGGCGCTGGAGCGCATCCGCGAGCGCATCGCCAACGGGATGGCCTTCGAGCAGGCCGAGGCGGAGGTGCGGCGGGCGACGGTGTTCACCACGCACACACCCGTGCCGGCTGGCAACGAGGAATTTCCGGATTGGCTGATCGAGCGGTACTTCAGCCAATACTGGGGCCGGCTAGGGCTGGACCGGGAGGGGTTCATCGGACTGGCGCGGCACAGCCAGCCGTGGGGACAGACGTTCAGCATGTCCATGCTGGCGATCCGCATGAGCCACCTGCGCAACGGGGTGAGCGAACTGCACGGGCGGGTGAGCCGCCGGATGTGGCAGTTCATGTTCCCGGAGGTGCCGGTGGAGCGGGTGCCGATCCGGTCGATCACCAATGGGGTGCACACCGGCACCTGGCTGGCGCGGCGCATGGCCGAGATATATGACCTGTATCTGGGGCCGGACTGGCGCGAGGCGCTGGACGACCCGGCGGCGTGGCAGGCGATCTTTGCCGCGCCGGATGAGGAATTGTGGGAGGTGAGGCGGCACCTGAAGCGCAAGCTGGCGGCCTTTGCCCGCGAGCGGGCGCGCACGCAATGGCTGACCGCGCGGCGGCACCCGGTGCAGATCGTGGCGGGCGGCACGCTGTTGGACCCGTACATGCTGACCATCGGGTTCGCGCGCCGGTTCGCGACGTATAAGCGCGGCGCACTGGTGATGCGCGACGCGGAGCGGCTGATGCGGCTGGTCAACAACGTGGAGCGGCCGGTGCAAATCATCTTTGCCGGCAAGGCGCACCCGATGGACGAGCCGGGCAAGCTGATTATCCAGCAGGTGTACCGAACGCTAAAGAAGGCAGAGTACGGCGGGCGGATCGTCTTCCTGGAGGACTACGACATCAACCTGGCGCGGTATCTGGTGCAGGGGGTGGACGTGTGGATGAACAACCCGCGCCGGCCGCTGGAGGCATCGGGCACGTCGGGGATGAAGGCGGCCTTGAACGGCGTGCTGAACTTCTCGGTGCTGGATGGCTGGTGGCAGGAGGGCTATAACGGCGAGAATGGCTGGGCGATCGGGGACGAGAACGAGTACGCCAACCTGGACGAGCAGGACGCGCGCGACGCGGAGAGCCTGTATGACACGCTGGAGAACCAGATCGTGCCGCTGTACTACGAGACTGGGCTGAACGAGCTATCGCCGGGCTGGATGCGCAAGGTCAAGACCAGCATCGCGACGCTGGCGCCAGCGTTCAGCACGCGGCGGATGGTGAAGCAGTATGCGGAGGAGATGTATTTGAACGGGGAAACCGAGGACGAACGGCGAGAGTAAACCGAATCGGCCGCCCGCGCTAGGAGTCGCGGGCGGCCGAATTCATCGTGAGGTTGGCCAGAACCTCACCTTCGAGCGCGCGGTGCCAGCCGCGCGCCGAAAACCGGCCGGGGGTTTGGGGGACCGGCCGGGCTGCAGCCAGACGCAAGGGACACTGAAACCGAGATTCCTCAGCAGAAACCGCCTCGGATTGACAAACCCGACGGGCAGTGTCAACTCAGGAATGCCGTGACCACCACGAGGGCGGCAGTGATGACGCCCACGAGGCCGAGGCTGGCTGCCAGGGCCAGCCCGCGCTGAGGGCTGAGGCGCGCCGCGTGCCAGTGCTGGGCGTCGAGGGACCGCTCGGTTTGGCGGGTCTGGGCGTATTTCAGCAGGATGTGTTCGTTGTGCTGGTTCATGGTTACCTCCTGACCACTTCAACTATGGGCAGTATATAGAACAAGCGTCCCAAAAGCGTTGCCCCAGGGTGTGTCCGGGCGTCCCAGATGACTGGGACGGCCAGGGACGGTTTCGTGAGTACAATAAGGCCATGAATCCAGCCAAAGAACGTGAAACTACACACCTGGCGCTGCAATTGTTTGGCGCACCCCGCCTGGAACAGGGCAGCCAGATTCGTCCGGTGGAGCGGCGCAAGTCCATGGCGCTGCTGGCGTATTGCGCCGTCACGGGGCAGCCGCAGCCGCGCGACACCCTGGCGGCGCTGTTGTGGCCGGAGGCCAACGCGACCGAGTCGCGGGCGGCCCTGCGGCGGGCGCTCTCGGTGCTGAACACCAGCCTGGGTGGCGCGGGGCTGGATCCGCAGCGCGAGACCATTGCGGTGAACACCGACGAAATGCGGGTGGATGTGGTGGCGTTTCGGGCGCTGTTGGCGGAAGTGAAGGCGCACCATCCGGGAGGCGAAGCGCCGTGCGGCGCATGCCTGGCGCGGCTGTCGGATGCGGCGCAGTTGTACCGCGGCGAGTTTATGGCGGGCTTCACACTGCGCGACAGCCCAGATTTCGACGAGTGGCAGTTTCAGCAGGCGGAGGCGCTGCGGCGCGAATTGGCGGGCGCGCTGGAGGCGCTGACACGTGGCTACGCCGCCGATGCCGACTACCGGGCCGCGCTGGAGCCGTCCCGCCGGTGGGTGGCGCTGGACCCATTGCACGAGCCGGCCCAGCGAGCGCTGATGAAATTCTACGCGCTGGCAGGACAGACGGCGGCGGCGCAGCGCACGTACCAGGAGGTGAGGCGGCTGCTGGAAGCTGAATTGGGCGCCGCGCCGGAGCCGGAGACCACGCGGCTGGCCGAGGACATCCGCGCGGGGCGGGTGCGGCCGGCCCGGCAGAGCATGGCGGCGCCGGTGCGCGGCCTGCCGGATGACCTGACGGTGCTGCGGCGCGACGCCCCGCGACCCCGCGCGAGGCTGCCCCACCTGCCAGCCCCCACCACACCCTTGCTGGGCCGGGTGGTGGAACTGGGACAGATGGCCGAGCGGCTGGCCGACCCGAACTGCCGGTTGGTGACGGTGGTGGGGCCGGGCGGCAGCGGGAAGACGCGGCTGGCGCTCCAGGCGGCGGCCAACCACGGCGCACGGACCGGCCAGGCGGTGTGTTACGTGCCGCTGGCGACGACGCCCGCGCCGGAGGTGATTGCGACGGCGGTGGCGGAGGCCCTGGGCCTGGCGGTTTTCGACGAGGCAGACACGACCGGCCCGCTGCTGGATGCGCTGCGCGACCAGCAATTGCTGCTGCTGCTGGACAACTTCGAGCACCTGCTGCCGGGGGCGGGGCTGGTGGCGGACGTGCTGGCCCAGGCGCCAGGGGTGAGAGTGATGGTGACGTCGCGCGAGGTACTGCACCTGCACGGCGAATGGGTGATGGAACTGACGGGCCTGCCCTACCCCACCGATCCGGGGGCGCCGAACACCGATTTTTACGAGGCCGTGCAGTTGTTCGCGCAGAGCGCGCGGCAGGCGCGGAGCGACTTTGTGCTGGACGACGCGACGCGGCCGGCGGTGGTGGCGATTTGCCGGCTGGTGGAGGGACTGCCGCTGGGGCTGGAACTGGCGGCGGCCTGGACCCGGGTGCTTTCGCCGGCCGAGATTGCAGCGGAGATGACGCGGAGCGTGGACTTTCTGGCGACGACGCGGCGGGATGTGCCGGAACGCCAGCGA
>CAZCEC010000089.1:8570-25392 GCA_964497615.1 uncultured Anaerolineales bacterium
CGAAGCCTGCGAGCGGCGTTTGAACACTCGTGGGGGCTGCTGAGCGAGGAGGAGCGGCGCGGGCTGAGCCGGCTGTCCATTTTCCGGCGGGCGTTTGGGCGCGAAGCGGCAGAGCAAGTGGCGGAGGTGCAACTGGCGGCGCTGGCGACCCTGGCGGACAAGTCGCTGCTGCGCGCACTGCCGCCGCGCCAAGGCCAAGTTCAATACGAACTGCACGAGCTAGTGCGGCAGTTCGCGGCGGAAAAGCTGGCCGAGATAAAGACTGAGGCCGAGCGAGCGCGGCGCTGCCACGCGCACCATTACGCTGATCTGCTGGCGCGGGTGCCGGACGACAAGCACTGCTCGCTGGAGGTGACCGTCGGCTTCTATCGCGAGGTGGCGGCTGAGATTGACAACGTCCGGGCGGCGTGGCTGTGGGCGGTGGAACAGGCTGATCTGGAACTATTGGAACGGGCGGGGCCGGGCCTGTTCAATTTTCTGCGCTGGCAGTCGTGGTATCAAGAGGGCAAGGAGTTGATGGGCTTGGCCGCGCGCCGGCTGGCGGACATCGCCCCTACCTTGAATGAGGAGGCGCGCCCCAGGGCCATGCGACTGCTGGCCTCGGCCATTGGGTCGCAGGGCATGTGCTATACCTATCTCGGCTTGCAGCACAAGGCCCAGCCTTTGTTCAGCGAGAGTTTGGAGCTAATGCGCCAATATGGCGAGCCGGGTGAGCTGGCGAATCTGCTGACGCGGTCGGCGTGGCTGGAGCGGGAGCAAGGACGGCTGCCGGAGGCGCGGCGGCTGATGGAGGAAAGCGTGGTGCAGGCGCGGGCCAGCGGCGACCAGGCGCGGCTGGTGACCAGCCTGCATATGTTTGGTTACTACCTGGGCGACATGGGCGAGTTCGAGCCGGCGTTCGAACTGCTGGAAGAGGCGGTGGCGCTGGCCCGCGCCGGGAGCTTTGCCTCGGAGTTGGGCAGCGCCCTCAACAGCCAGGGCTTTGTGTACTATCTGGCCGGCAAGCACATGCGCGCGCTGGACCTGTTGGAGCAGTCGCTGCAAGCGCGGCCCGACCAGAGGCACTTCCGCGCGGTGACGCTCGACAATTTGGGGTACGTCAAGGTGGCCCTGGGGCGATGCGCCGAGGCACAAGAGCATTTTCTGGAGGCCCTGCGCATTGCGTACGACGAGCACGCGGTGGGCATGGGGCTTGACATCCTGGTGGGGATGGCCACTGCGCTGCCGCTGCCCGAGGAGGGGAGCCGCGCAGTCGAAATCCTGGCGTTGGTGGTCAATTCGGCGCGAAGCTGGCGCGAGACGAAGGACCGGGCCGAGCCGTGGCTGCGGGAGCGGGCGGGGCGACTGGCGCCGGAGGTGGCCGCGGCGGCCGAGACGCGCGGGCAGACGCTGGATTACGACGAGGTGGTGCGAGAGTTCCTGGGGGCAGCGGCGGAGCCGCAAACGAAGGCGGTGGGCCAGGGGCACCCTTGGAGGGCCGGAACAACGGAAGGGCTTTCGGTGGGGGATTTGGCGATGTGGTGCGGCGTCCCGTTTCTACACAGGTGATGTTATGCAGGGGGCCGTACGGGCGCGCATTCCAAGTTGAGGGACACCAGAGGGGGTTCAGCGGCAAAACCGGCCGCCGTCGCGGGGCATGACCCCCATTCGGGGGCGCTTCGCAGAGCAACCGCGCTACGAGGCGTGACCCGGTGCGGTGCCAATTTTAGGGCGTGGGGGTTTCGGTTTCGGTAGGCGCAACGTAGCCTTCCGGCGTGAGGGTTGGGGTCTCGGTGGGGGGGACGGGACAGGTGGTGCGCGTGTCGAGCACGCGGTTAGTGACGCCAAAGGTCGCGCCGGTCCGCGCGGAGTCAGCCGTCAATCCCACAATCGCAAACCAGGTGTTGCCGGGGCTGAGTGGCAGATTGCCGCCGGCGTTGTCCTCCAGGCGCAGACGCCAGTTGGTGGTGTCGTCGCGGTGCCAGCGCCCATCGAAGAACTGCCCATCGCGAAAGACCTTGGCCGGCCCAATCGTCCAGAGCTGAATCTCCAGGCCGCAGTTGCCGCCGTCGCGAAAGTCCTCGGGCACAAAGTTGTTCTGGTGATTGACGAAAAGCACCACGACGTTTTCGGCGGTGATGGGCAGGTCGGTGAGAGCGTCCACGTGGGCGGCCAGCTCGCCGGTGGAGTCCTTCTCCTGCCAGCGGGTATAGCTGCCGGCTTCGGCGTTGTAGCGCCAGGCAACATGAGCGGCAGGGGACAGGCGCAGGTCCACCTCCGAGACGGGGGCGCCACCGGCAGGCGGCAGCGGGGAAAACACAAATCCCGACTGGCCCACATGCGTGTTGCCAGCCTGGACGGCAGTGGCGAGGCGCAACTGCTCAGTGCCGGCAAACAGGGCGTTGGCGTCATCAGGCACGTTGGGATTGTTGCGGCAGAGGGGCGGGCAGACGTAGCTCGACTCCTCGGAGACCAGCCGCCAGATGTTGCCGGCGAACCAGGGGTTGGTGCGAATGTGCTGCATGGTGCCCAGGCTGGAGCCCGAGGTCACGAGCATGGCCCCGAACATGGGCGCGATCTCGGTGTCAAGGTAGCGCGCGGAGCGGATGGAGCCGATCTGTTCGGCGTCGTTCTGGAGGTAAACGGCCGTGAAGCGGGTGAGGCCGGCCTCGGCCAGGTGCTCGAAGACGACATCGGCCAGGGACAGGCCGGACTGCGGCCGGACCGAGTAGGGGTAGTTGGATATCTTGGCGGCGATGGGCATGCGGTTGACGCGCGCGGGCTCCACCAACTGGCCGGTGAGGGGGTTGACACCGGGCGGGTAGGTGTCGGGGCCATACACGGGCAGGGGCGTGGGCGAGGCCGCGGCAGGCTGCGAACTGGGGGCTGGGGTGCTGGTGACGATGGACACGACGGTGGGCGTCGCCGCCAGGCCAGGGACCGGGGTACCGGTGAGGTAGACGGTCACGGCAACGGGCCGCAAGGTGGGCGTGGCTGGGGTGCCGCCGCACGCCGCGAGGGCGAGGGCCGCCAGGCCGATTAACACCCAGGAAAGCCGAAGCTTGAAACGATCCATCATCGAACATGCCTCCCAACGCGGGCACTCCCTGGCAAGACGACCGGCCACTAGGGCCGGGGTAGGAGTCTGGCGCAAACGCAGGGTTGTCTCTAACTCAATCCCAACGTATCATAGGCGGGTGCGCCGCGGGACGGGCATTCTAACATATGAATCGGCGGTTGATTGACGCTGACTATCCTTGACGCTATAATCGCGCCCAGCTTTTTGCCGGAAAATCCGGCGGTCTGCCAAGCTGCCCGCGGTAAAGGTGTGTATGGCACTGAAGGGCAATTTACGCGATTTTTCCACCACCCAGCTGCTCAACCTGATTAACCTGGCCAAGAAGACGGGAACGCTCGTCATCGAGGCGAACGGTCAGGCGGCGCAGTTGTCGTTTCGTAACGGCCGGCTGATTTACGGGCAGATCGGCCACGAAGACGGCAACCTGACTGGCATCTTGCACAAGGCCGGCAAGCTGAATGATGAGCAGGCGCGCGTGCTGCGGGAGCGGGCGGCCCACTCCAGCGACAAGGAGCTAGGGCTGCTGCTGATCAACGCCGGGTACGTGAGCCAGACGGACATTCTGTTAAGCATCCGGGCGCACGTGCTGGATATCGTGTACCGGCTGATCACGTGGGCCGAGGGGCTGTTCCGGTTCGACCAGAATGTGCTGCCCAGCGAAGACCGGATCACGGTCCCGATCGAGCTGGAGAATGTGATCATCGAGGGCGCGCGCCGGATGCGCGAGTGGGAGCGGCTGTCGGAGGAACTGCCCAGCCTGGACATGGCCCTGAAGTTCAACGAGCACCCGACCATCAACATCCGCGACATGAAGCTGAGCGTGGAGGAGTGGCGGGTGGTGTCGTTTATCAACCCAAAAAACAGCATGAAGGCCATCGCCAAGGCGAATAACCTGGGCGACCTGGAGATCCGGCGCATCGTGTATGGGCTGCTGCAAGCCGGGCTGGTGGAGGTGATCCGGCCGGAGGGGGCGCCGCGGCCGCTGCCGTTTGGGCTGGGCAAGAAGGCGGCCCCAGCCACGCCGCAAGAGAAGCAACAGACGCGCGGGCTGGTAAATCGATTGATTGCCAGGATCAGATCATTGTAACCAGTCAATTGGTCAGTTGGTGAACTCGTCAACTGCTTGGTGGATGAGCCGAGGGACCGATTGATCGAAGAGCTAGAGGCCGTGAGGCGCGCATGCAGACTGTGAAAATGGTGGTGACTGGCCCCTTCAATTCGGGCAAGACGCAGTTCATCCAGTCGGTGAGCGAGATTGACGTCGTCTCGACCGAACGGAAGATCACGTCTGAGGCGGAGCGGGTGAAAGAGAACACCACCGTGGCAATGGACTTTGGGCGGATCACGGTGGACGCGGACCTGGTGCTATACCTGTTCGGCACGCCGGGCCAGAAGCGCTTCGACTTCATGTGGGAAATCCTGTCGGAGGGCATGCTGGGGTTTGTGGTGATGGTGGACAGCACCCGGCCGGAGACTTTCCGCGAGGCGAAGAGCATCCTGGAGACCTTCCGGGCTTACGCCCCCACCCCTTACGTGGTGGCGGCCAACAAGCAGGACAGCGAGGAGGCGTGGCCGATCGAAGACCTGCGGATTGCACTGCGGCTGGCGCCGGAGATCAAGCTGATCCCGTGCGTGGGGACCGAGAAGGAGAAGGTCAAGGTTGTGCTGCTGGAGCTGCTCTACTCGATCCTGGCGGAGATGGAGACGTCGTAAACTGTGTCAGGTGTCAGGTGCCAAGTGTCACGTGATACGTCGCGTTTCACTTGACACTTGACACGTGGCACTTGCCCCTGCATGAGCTCGATCGTCACCGACCAGGGCATTGTCCATTACGAGACCTACGGCGCGGGGCCACCGGTGATCCTGCTGCACGGCTGGATCGGGTCGTGGGGGCTATGGCAGCCGACGATGGAGGCGCTGGGGCGCACGCACCGCTGCTACGCGCTCGATTTTTGGGGATTTGGCGAGTCGGGCAAGAAGCGCGACTCGTATGCGGTGAGCGACTTCATGGAACTGGTGCGCCAGTTCATGGACGCGCTGGGCATCGCCCAGGCGCCGCTGGTGGGCCACTCGATGGGCGGAACAACCAGCCTGGGCACGACCCTGCGGTACCCGGACCGGGTGACGCGGGTGTGCGTGATCGGGTCGCCGATCGTCGGGTCATCGCTGAGCCCGGTGCTGCAATTCGCCAGCGTGGGCTGGGTGGGCGGCATCGGCCGGATCATCCCCAACCTGTGGATGCCGCCCGTCAAGCTGGGCATCCGCCTCGCCGCGCCCCTCATCACCCGGGACAAGCGCTGGTATGCGATGGTGTCGCGCGATATATCGCGCGCGTCGATGGAAGCCTTTTTTGCCAGCGTGGGCTCGCTGCGGCGCACGGATTTGCGCCCGCGCCTGGCGGAGATCAAGACGCCGGTGATGGGCATCTATGGGCGGCGCGACGTGATCGTGCATCCCAAGCAGTATGAGCCGTTGAGGGCGGGGGTGAAGCACGCCCGCATTGAAGTCCTGCCTGGCTCGGGGCACTTTCCGATGCTGGACGAGCCGGAACCCTATCTGGGGCTGATCCGCTCGTTCCTGGAGGACGGCGCTAGCCGGCCGGCAGAGGCCAGCGCACCCGCGGCGGAGGCGATCTCCAACCCAGGAGCGGCGCCGGCCGCGGCGCCCAACCCGTGAGCGCGCGGCAGGAGAGCGCGCGGCAGGAGAGCCGATGGAACTGTCTGTAGCGGCGGCGGGCGAGGCGACCTACTTCTACCCCAACAAGATGGCCCGCATCATCCTGCTGGCCATGGAAGAAGTGATGGGCCGCAACGGGGTCAATGCGCTGCTCAATCTGGCGCAGCTCCGGCACCTGGTCAACAACTTTCCACCAAACAACTTCGACCGGCAAATGAGCTTCGGGGACGTCAGCGCGCTGATGGGGGCGCTGGACGAGATGTATGGACCGCGCGGCGGGCGCGGGCTGGCGCTGCGGGCCGGGCGAGCCGGGTTCAAGTATGGGCTGAAGGAATTCGGGCCAGTGCTGGGCATCGCCGATCTGGCCTTTCGGCTGCTGCCGCTGCAAATGAAGCTGAAGGTGGGGGCCGATGTGTTCGCCGAGACGTTCAACAAGTTCAGCGACCAGGTGGTGCGGCTGGGCGAGCAGGAGGACCGTTTCACCTGGGAGATTTTGCGGTGCCCGGTGTGCTGGGGCCGACGGAGCGAGACGCCGTGCTGTTTCCTGGCGGTGGGCATTCTGCAAGAGGCGCTGTACTGGGTGAGCGGGGGCAAGAACTTCGAGGTGTATGAGACGGAGTGCGTGGCGGCTGGCGCGGACACGTGCACGATTGTGATTGAGAAGAAGCCGCTCGATTAATGCATAAGTACATTCTGCGAGACAGGCGACACATACATCCGTTCAACGAGGAGGCACGCGACCTGCGGCTGCAGAACAAGCCGCTGTGGCTGCACCAACGCGACGCCCTGGCTGCTTATACGCGCCAGGAGAGCGAGGCGGCCAGCCTGGACGAACTGCCGCGCGACGGGGCGCCGTGCCTGGTGCACCGCGACAACCTGTATTTCGACCAGGCGTACATTGAGGCGTTTATGACGGCGGCGGCTAAGGTGGGTGGGGCGTGCCGCGCGGCGTTCGCGCCAGACAACAAGACGTTTATGCAGCACGTCCTGCCGCTGTCCACAAGCTTCACGCGCCAGGGGAATTTGTACGTCACCGATTTGTGGTACTTTCCGGCGGGGGTGGTGGATGACCCGCACCCGGTGGTGATTGACTTCGCCAGCCGGGAAATCGGGTACTACCACGTGCCCACGTACATGGCAACGGATAAGGGGGATTTGGTGTATCAGGTGCCGCTGCTGGGCTTGATCGCCATTGATGCCTGGGTGCACGTGCTGCTGGCGGACATGGTGTTTGGGCTGTTCAAGCGGGGGGCGCAATTCGAGCTGCGGGCCGACAAGAGCACAACGTTCAAGCTGCGGGTGTTGTGGCGGGCGCTGCTGGAACAGAAGCAGGTGCTGCGCTGCTCGGAGGTGGTGCGGGTGGGGCGGCACTGCACCATTGACCCGTCGGCGGTGATCACCGGGCCGACGACGATTGGCGACAACTGCACGATTGGGGCGGGCGTGGTGATTGACAACTGCACCATCGGCGACAACGTCAATATCGCCCAGGGCTGCCAATTGCTGCTCTCGACGGTGGGGGACGGCGCGTTTCTGCCGTTTCGCGCATCGCTGTTTATGACCAGCCTGATGGAAGACGCGATGGTGGCGCAGAACACGTGCCTGCAACTGTGCGTCATCGGGCGGCGGACGTTCATCGGGGCCGGCTCGACATTTACGGACTACAACCTGCTGCCGGCGCCGATCCGCGCCATGAACGCAGACCTGGACCTGCGCGACAGCAGCGCGCCGGTGCTGGGCGGATGCGTGGGCCACAACTGCCGCATCGGGTCGGGGATGATCATCTACCCGGCGCGGACGATTGAGAGCGATGTGGTGCTGTTCGCGTCGCCGGAGCGGCGGGTGATCGACCGCAACGTGGCCTATGAGGAAAGCGACCACCACCGCCTGCAGATGGCGCAACTGCACAAGCGGCTATATCCCCGCAAGGGAGAGAAGCAGGCGGAATCCTGGTAGGGGGCAGGCAGACAATTGGTCAACTGGTCCAGCGGTCAACTGGGCAGCCGGTCACTAGATGACTGGAACCTGAACGGAGGCGGCGCCCGCGTGACGCGTGGACGGCGGCGGTGGACACCTTTGCGTTTATCATTCACCCGATCGACCCCAAGCGCGACGTCAGCCGGAAGTTTCCGCTGCTGGGGCGGGTGCTCAACACCCGCCAAATCAACTACCTAAGCACGTTCTTTCCCCCGCTTTACATCTCACAGATAGAGGGCCTGCGGTCCGAGGCGACCGGGCGCGAGGTTAGGGGTTGGTTTGTCGCCTGTCCGCTAACGCCCGCCAGGATGCTGGAATTGCCCGAAAAGACGGTGTACCGTAAAATAGTCAACACTGGGCGGTTAGCCGAGCGTTTGGGGGCCAAAATCCTGGGCCTGGGTGCGTTTACGTCGGTGGTGGGGGACGCCGGGGTGAGCATCGCCCGCCAATTGAGGATCCCGGTCACCACGGGGGATTCGTACACGGTGGCCGTGGCAGTGGAGGCCGTGCGGGAGGCGGCGCGGCAGATGGGCCGGGCGCTGAGGGATGAGGTGGTGGCGGTGGTGGGCGCCACGGGCGGCATCGGGAGCGCGGCGGCGGAGCTGATGGCGGCGGAGGCGAGGGAGGTGTGGCTGATCGGCCGGCGGGATGAGGCCCTGAGGGCCTTGCAGACGCGGCTGGCAGGCCACGCACGCGCGCAGGTGAGGGTGGCAACGGACCGGGCGCCGCTGAGGGAGGCGGGCGTCGTGATCACGGTGACGAGCGCACTGGACACGGTGATCGAGCCGGACGACCTGCGGCCAGGGGCGATCATCTGCGATGTGGCCCGGCCGCGCGATGTTTCGGCGCAGGTGGCCCGCCGGCGTGAGGATGTGCTGGTGATTGACGGCGGGATGGTGCAGGCGCCAGGCGGACAGGTCCAGTTCAACTTTGACTTTGGTTTTCCGCCAGGCATGGTGTACGCGTGCATGGCGGAGACGATGGCGCTGGCGATGGAAGGCCGGTATGAAAGCTATACCTTGGGGCGGGCCATCTCAGCGGAGCGGGTGCGGGAGATCGCGGCGCTGGCCGAGCGGCACGGGTTTCGGCTGGGCGGGTTTCGGACGTTTGAGCGCGCGGTGACGCGCGAGCACATTGAGCGGGTGGCGGCGCGCGCCCGGGAAGCGCGGACCGCGGGAGGCAGGCGATGACAGGCCGGCTGCGGCAAGGCAAACGCGTGTTGTTGGTGGTGGAGGATGACCCGGACACCACCAGCCTGCTGGGGATGTATTTCTCCGGTCACGGTTTTGAGGTGCTATCGGCGGGGCGCGGGGCGGATGCGATTGCGGCGGCGCGGAAACGGCTGCCGGATATTGTGCTGCTGGACATCGGTCTGCCGGACATGAGCGGCTACGAGGTGTGCGCGGCGCTGCGGAACTCGCCGCGGACGAGCCATATCCCCATTATTGTCTTGAGCGAAAAGGTATCACTGCAAGACCGCGTGGCCGGGCTGGAGGCGGGCGCGCAGGACTACGTCACCAAGCCGTTCGACCTGGAGGAACTGCGCCTGCGGGCGCAGAACCTGGTGGCCCGGTCGCAGCGCGAGAACCTGGTGGACCCGCGCACGAACCTGCCGACCGGCCCGTGGATCATGGAGCAGGTGGAGCGCGCGAAGGAGCGCCCCGGCTGGCACGTGCTGGAGTGCCGGATCGACTCGTACTTGCCGTTCCTGGACCAGAACGGCTTTATGGCGGGCGACGACGTGCTGAAGTTCACCGCGCATTTGCTGCGGGAGGTGGCGGACGAACTGGGCACGCCGGAGGACTTCCTGGCGCACCCCAGCGATGCCACGTTTCTCATCTTGACGGGCGCGGCGGACCCGCACGCCCTGGCCGACCGGGTCCGGACGCGATTTGATGACGATGTGCTGGCGTACTACGGTTTTGTGGACCGTGAACAAGGCTACATGGCCGTACAGAACCACAAGACCGGCCAACTGGCACCGGTGGCGCTGATGAGCATGCAAGTAACAATACGGGCCGGGGCGGCGGGAGCGGCCGGGGCGGGCGAGGCGTGAGCCGAGCGGCGCGGGGCCAGTAAGGCAATTGAGCCGATGACTAGCATTCGGGAGGCAGCGAATGAATAAGGGCAGAATTCTCGTCGTCGAGGACGACTTTGACATCTCGAACATGCTGCGGATCTATTTCACCGGGCAGGGGTTCGAGGTGAGCGTGGCCCCGCGCGGCGGCGACGCCCTGGCGATGACGCGGCAGAGCCTGCCGCACTTGATCGTGCTGGACATCATGCTGCCCGATATGGATGGGTATGCGGTGTGCAAGCAACTGCGCACCACGACCCGGACCAGCCATATCCCCATCATCTTCCTCACCCAGCGCGACGAACGCAGCGACAAGATTGCGGGGCTGGAACTGGGGGCGGATGACTACATCACCAAGCCGTTTGACATCGAAGAGCTGAAGCTGCGGGTGACGAACGCCATCATCCGGCAGGAGCGCGAGAGCCAGACCGATCCGCGCACAGGGCTGCCATCGGGGCGGCTGATCGAGGACCATTTGCGGCGGATCATCCGGACGCAGGGCTGGGCGCTGCTGGACGGCCGCCTGAGCAACTTCGAGCGGTTCAAGGAGACGTATGGCTTCATCGCGGGAGACGAGGTGCTGCGGTTTACGTCGCTGCTGCTGGGCGAGGTGGTGGATGAGGCCGGCACGCCGAACGACTTCATTGGGCACCCTGGCGGGGACAATTTTGTGGTGGTGACCACGGCCGCAGCAGGGGGGAAGATCCGCGACCGGCTGAAGGCGCGCTTTAACGAAGAAATCCTGAGCCATTACAACTTCGTGGACCGCGAACGGGGCTACATCGTGGCCAAGGACAAGGAGGGCCACGAGGAACAGGTGGGGCTGATGACCATCGCGGTGGGGCTAGTGTCGTCGGATACGCGCGCATTCTCGGACATTCGCGAGATCACGGAATTGGCGGCCGAGGCCCGCCGGCAGGACTCGACGGGCTAGGACCGACGGGGGCGGGATGGGACGCCAGCCACTGGATGAACCGTGACCCCTGAGCTATCAATGGCTGTCGCCGCCCTGGTGGTGGGCGGCACACTGCTGACGCTGATCGGACTGGGCCTGCGCTGGGCCCAGGGCCGGCGGCGCGAGGCCGCTGAGCGGCTGCCCGCGCCCGTGGCGGCGGCCGTCGAGGCGGCGGGCGAAGTGGGCGTGGTGGTGGCGGCACGCGGAGGGCGGGTGGAATTTGCTAACGACCAGGCGCGACAGTTGTTCGCCTTGAATGGCGGCGCGCCGAGCCTGGAGGGGCTGCTGCGGCGGGCCGAGCCGGCCGACCGGCTGCTGGAGCTATTCGCGGGCGAGGGCCAAGCCCGCCTGGAAGTGCAGGACCGGCCCATCGAGGCGACCTCGGTGCGGGTGCCATTTGCGGGCGGCGAGCGGCTGGTGATCGTCCTGCGGCAGCCGGCCAGCCCAGACGGCACAGAAATGGACACGCCAGGCGCGGCTCAAGAGCCCGCGAGCCAAAACTACACGCTGGGCGCCAGCCTGAGGCTGGACGAGACGGCCAGCGCAATCGTGGCCGAGGCGGGCCGCCTGTTTCAGTTTCACCTGATCGAGCTCAATTTGCTGGACCCAGCGACGGGCCGGATGCGGCCGGCGCAGCATGCGGGCGACCCGGACTATCCGCGCGACCTGGCGCTGGTGGGCGGCGACTATGGCCGGGACGAGGGCTATACGGGCTGGATGGCGCGCGAGCGCAAGCCGCTGCTGGTGACGAGCATCGGCGAGTTTGAGGCGGTGCGCCCGAAGCTGTTTGGGGTGGATTTCCAGTTCCAGTCGTTTGTGGGGGTCCCGCTGATGGCGGAAGGCGAGGTGGTGGGCACGCTGGAGGCGGCGAGCTATCAGCCCAACGGTTTTGGCCAAGCCGACCTGGAACGGCTTGGCAGCCTGGGCGAACAAGCGGCGATCGCGCTGCGCAATGCCATGCGGTACGAGGCACAGCGGCGGCAAGTGGCCGAGCTTTCCGGGCTGGCGGAGATGACGCGGGCACTGGAGGCCACGGGCGATCCGCGCGCGCTGTATGCGCGGCTGACGGGCGACATCGCCCGGTACCTGAATGTGGAGTTGGTGAGCCTGATGGCGCCGGATGCGGGCGGGCAGTGGCTGGTGGGCCAGCCGCCGTTCCACGGCATGCCGGACTTCGTGGCGGAGTTCTACCGCATCCCGATCGGGCCGGGCAGCGCCGGGGCACGGCTGTGGAGGGTTGACGAGTTCTGGCTCTCCAACGACGCCGCCGAGGACAAGGGCATTGACGAACTCGGGCTGCGGGAGTTCGCGGTGGCGACGGGGACGCGGACGACCGTGCTGGCGCCGGCAGGGGCACCGGGGCGGCGGGTGGGGCTGGTGCAGGTGAGCAACAAGGCCAGCGGGGGGACGTTCACGGCGGAGGACGTGCGGCTGGTGCGGCTGTTCGCGGCGCAGACGGCGGCCATCCTGGACAACGCGCGGCTGGTGCGCGAGGCACAGCGACGGGCGGACGAGAGCGACGGGCTGCGGGCGATTGCGACCGCGCTGGCGGCCACGCCCGACCTGGACACGGCCCTGCGCGTGGCCATGGGACAAGCGGCGGAACTACTGCACTTTGAGTTCGGGATGATTGCGCTGCTGGATGAGGCGCGCGGCGAGCTGGTGCCGCACCCGGCGTCGGTGTATGGGGGCGAGCCGGAAGAGGCGCTGCGGGTGCGGCTGCGGGCGGATGATCCGCTGTTCGCGCTGTCGATCACGCGCACGCGGCGGCCGTTCATCGCGACGCGGGCGCTGCGCGACCGGCGCATCATCGGCTTCTACAAGGAACTGGTGGAACACTTCCAGGTGAACAGCGCGCTGGACGTGCCCTTGATCGTGAGCGACCGGGCCATTGGCGAGATGATCGTGGTGGCGCGGCCGGAGAACGCCTTCAGCCGCGCCGACTTGCGGCTGCTGGGCACGATTGCGGCGCAACTGGCGTCGGCGATTGAGCGGGCGCGGCTGGCCGCCACCACGGACCAGCGGCTGGGCCGGCGGGTGGAGCAACTGACGGCGCTGACGCGCGTGAGCCGCGAACTGAACCAGACGCTGGAACTGGACCGCATCCTGCGGCTGGTGCACGACGAGGCGGTGCACACCACCCGCGCGACGTGCGGGACGCTGGTGCTGCTGGATATGGAGTCGGCGCCGGGCGCCGTGGCACTGCGGCTGGGCGACGAACGCCTGGGAGGCAGCCTGACCGCGCTGGAGGTGGACGTGGCGCGCGGCGAGGCACCGGCGCGGCGCGTGGCGGGGCTGCCGCCGGATTCGCCGCTGCGGGCGCACGCGAACGTGCAAGCGGCGCTGGTGGTGCCGATCCTGGCGCAGGGGCAGGTGGTGGGGCTGATGCACCTGCACAGCGACCGGGCGGAGGGCTTTGACGATGCGGCCGAGGAGGCCGCGCAGGCGCTGGCCGCCCAGACGGCTATCGCGGTGGAGAACGCGCGCCGATTCGAGGATCAAATCCGGCGCGGCGACCTGCTGCGGCGGAGGGCCGACCAACTGAGCCAGTTGTTCACGGTGTCGCGCAGTGTGCGGTCGGATGTGCCGCTGGCGCAAAACCTGGAGTCGATCGCGTTTGCACTGCAAGAGGCGGTGGGCTTCAACGAGGTGATCATTAGCGTGGTGGAGACACCAACGCTGCCGACCGCGCGCCGGCTGCGGCGCGTGGCGGCCACGGGCCTGCCGCTGGCGGTGTTTGAGGAGATCAGCCGGACGCCGGTGCCGTGGGAGGATGTGGTGCGGCTGCTGCAAGAGGAGTTCCGCCTGAGCCAGTCGTACTTCCTGCCGGCGGAGCGCGCCAAGCACCTGCCCAGGACGCTGGACCCTGCGCCTGTTCGGCCACTGGAAGCACCGGTGACGGCCCGAGGCGCGTGGCAGCCCGAGGACCGGCTGCTCGTCCCGCTGATCGGGTCTGGGCAGGAGCCAGTGGGACTGCTGACGGTTGATCATCCACGCGACGGGCGGCGGCCGGACCGGAGCGTGATCGAGATTATTGAAATCTTCGCCAACCAGGCGGCGCAGGCCATCGAGAATGCGCGCCTGTACGCGGCGGCCGAGCGCCGGACGGGGCAACTGCTGGCGCTGCACCGGATCATCGAAGCGGCCAGCGCGCTCGCCAACCGCGGCCGGCTGTGGCAGACCGTGGTGGAGACGCTGCTGGGCGAGATGCGCGGACCGGATGTGGCTATCATCGGGCTGGCGATGGATGGGGAGGCCGAGGCGGGGCCACCGGCGCTGCAAATCGCGGGGCAGGCCGGGCGGCTGCGGCCGTATATCCAGTTCGAGCCGCTGCTGGCAGGGCCTAACCCGCTGCGGCACGCGGCGGCGGGCGGGGGACCGATGGTGGTGCTGGAGACGGCGGGCAGCGAGTGGGCGCTGAACCCGCTGGTGGTGACGCTGGAGGTCAATTCGTTCGTCACGGTGCCGATCTTCAGCCAGGGGCAGCCGGCGGGCGCGCTGTTCGTGGGCTCGCTGCACGCAGCGGGCGAGCCGGGGCCGTTCACGCCGGACGACGTGGATGTGTACACCATCCTGGCGAATGAGCTGGGCGCGCTGCTGGAAAGCGCGCGGCTGGAGACGGACATCGAATTGCGCGCGGCGCAACTGGCGGCGCTGGCCGAGGTGGGCCAGCGGGTGTCGGCCAGCCTGCGGGCCGAGGATGTGGTGCAGGCAATCCTGCGGCCAGGGGCGCTGCGGCGCGTGGTGGCCTACGACCGCATGACCCTGTGGCTGCGGGAGGGGGAGGCGCTGCGCACGGCGGCGGCCCAGGGATTTGACGACGACCCGGCGCGGCCGGGCCAACGGGTGGTGATCGCTGAGCGCCGGGTGTTCGGCGAGATGGCGGCCACGCTGGCGCCGATTGTGGCGGCGGAGGCGAGCAGCGACCCGCGGCTGGCCGGAGAGGCGTCCGAGGGCACGGGATCGTGGCTGGGCGCGCCGCTGCTGAGCAAGGGCCAGATGCTGGGCGTGCTGGCGCTGGAGAAACAGGAGCCGCGCTACTACACGCCCCAGACGGCGCAGGTGCTGATGGCGCTGTGCACCCAACTGGCCGCGGCCCTGGACAATGCGCGACTGTTCGAGGAGAGCGAACAGCGAACGCAACTGCTGGATGAGCGCTCGCAGAGGCTGGCGCTGCTGAACCGGGCCTCGGCCCAATTGAGCGGCATGCTGAAGGAAGAGCAGATTTTCGCCGTGACGCTGGCCGAACTGGCGAACGCACTGGATGTGTCGCGGGCGCTGATCGTGACGCTGAACGCCGAGGGCGCGGCACGCGTGGCGGCGCAGCATCCGCCGGGGGCGGAGGCGCCGGCGGTGGCCGCGCCGATTGTGGCGCGCGTGGCGGCCAGCCTGGCGCCGCTGGCGATCGAGGACATCGCGGCCGACGAGAGCCTGGACGGCGAACTGGCAACGGCCGCGAGCCTGCTGGGGCGCGGGGTGCGGTCGCTGCTGGCGCTGCCGCTGGTGCGGGCGGGAGGGCTGGCGGCGGCGATTCAATTGGAGGAAGACCGGCGGGCGCGGCGCTTTACCGCAGGCGAGATCGAACTGGCGCAGACGATGGCCAACCAGGCGGCGGTGGCGGTGCAGAACGCCCAACTGTACGCCGAGACGCAGGCCAGGGCGGATGAGCTGGCGATTGTGTATCAGGTGAGCCGCGTGGTGGCGGGCAATATCAACCTGGAGCAACTGGCGACGGCGGTGGTCCAACAGATCAGCACGCTGCTCTCGGCGCAGGGTGTGTACCTGGCGCTGTACGATGAGGGGAGCGACGAGTTGAGCTTCCCGATGGTGCTGGATCGCGGCGAGACGTTGACGGTGACGCCGCGGCCGGCGGGCGGACTGGCAGGGCACATCCTCAAGACGCGGACGCCGCTGCTGCTGCGGGGCGAGGACATCAGCGCTGAGCTGGAGGCGTTGGGCGCGGTGAATATCGGTTCGGGCGCGGCCCGGTCGTACCTGGGCGTGCCGCTGGTGGCGGGCGACCGCGTGACCGGGGTGCTGGCCGTGGAGGATCAGGACCACGCGAATGTCTTTGACGCCAGTCACGAGCGCATCCTGAGCACGATTGGGGCGCAAGTGGCGGTGGCGATCCAAAACGCACGGCTGTTCGCCCAATCGCAAGACGCGCTGGCCGAGCGCACGCGGGCCGAGCGCGCTCTGCTGCGGCGCAACGACGAGCTGGAGGTGCTGAACCGCGTAACGGCGGCGGTGTCGGCGCAACTTGACCTGGAAGGCATCTTGCGGGCCACGGCGCGGGAACTGGTGCAAATCTTCCACGCGCGCAACAGCGGTATTGCCTTGTTGAACGACGACCGGACGCAATTGACGGTGGTGGCCGACCACTCGGCCGGCGAGGACGATCCATCGGCGACCGGGCTGGTGATTCCGCTGGCGGGCAACGCGTCGTCGCTGCACGTGATCGAGACCGGCCAATCGCTGGTGCTGCCGCGGGCGTTCGAGCACCCGCTGACCGTGCCGATCCACGACATGCTGCGCGAACGCAACACACAGTGCCTGGCGATTGTGCCGCTGAGGACACGGGGCGAGGTGATTGGCACGATTGGCCTGGACACGGACCAGGCGGACCGGATCTTTTGGCCGGCGGAAGTGGCACTGGTGGAGACCATTGCCGGACAGATCGCGGGCGCGGTGGAGAATGCGCGCTTTGCGCAGCAGCTGGAGGCGCGGGTGGCGGCGCGCACGGCGGAACTGGAGCGCGAACGCGAGCGGGTGGAGATTCTGCTGCAAGTGACCACTGAGCTGTCGTCGAGCCTGGACCTGGACCGGGTGCTGACGCGGGCGCTGGAGCTGGTGACGGAGGCGGTGCATGCGGAGCGCGGCTCGATCTTCCTGGTGGACCTGGAATCGGACCGGCTGATTTACCGGGCGGCGCTGGGACGGCAACGGCCGCTGCCACCGGGCGGGCAGCCAGCGCCGTTCAGACGGCACGAGGGGCTGGTGGGGTGGGCGATCAAGAACCGGCAGGGGACGGTCGTCCCGGATGTGGCGGCGGACTCGCGCTGGACCCCCCTGCCCGACC
>CAZCEC010000090.1:0-19514 GCA_964497615.1 uncultured Anaerolineales bacterium
CACCTCCCCCTGCCACCACCCCCTCCCGCTGCCCCCTCACCCCTTCACACCCACCTCCACACCCCCACGCCCCTTATACCCTTTATGCCCCTTAGACCCCTCATACCCTTTATACGCCTTATACCCTTCATCCTTCCCCATACGGATACCACCACCCCTTCTTTCCCATCGCAAAATCCCAGTGCACGTGCTTCGTCTCGCGGAACTCGTCCAGCCCCTCCTGCCCCAGCTCCCGCGCCCCGCCGGAGAGCTTCATCCCCCCGAACGGCCCGGCATAGTTGTCCGTCAGCGGGTCGTTGATCCAGATCGTTCCCGCCTTCACCTCCTCGAAGAACAGTTTGGCCTTCAGCGGGTCGCTCGTCAGCAGGCACGCCCCCAGCCCATAGTCCGAGTCGTTCGCCAGCGCAATCGCCTCCTCAAACGTCCCGTACTCCATCAGCGGGATCGCCGGCCCAAACGTCTCCTCGCGCATAATCACCATCGCGTGGTCCACCCGGTCCAGCACCGTCGGCTCGTAGAAGAACCCGCGCGCCAGCCCGGCCGGCCGCTTCCCGCCCGTCAGCACCCGCGCCCCCCTGGCCTGCGCGTCGGCCACGTGCCGCTCCACCTTCGCCCGGAACGCCTCCGCCCGCATCGGCCCCACGTCCGTCGTCGCCTCCAGCCCGTGCCCCAGCCGCAGGCCGCGCACGTGCTCCACCAGCGCCTCGGTGAACTGCCCCGCCTTTGCCCGTGGCAAATACACCCGCTCCGTGCTGGTGCACACCTGCCCCGCGTTCAGCAGCGCCGCGTACGCCAACGCCCGCGCCGCGATCTCCGGGTCGGCGTCCTCCGCGATCACAAACGCATCCTTGCCGCCCAACTCCAGGTGCAGCTTCTTCATCTTCGGCGCGGCCAGCGCCGCAATGCGCTGCCCCGTCCTCAGGCTCCCCGTAAAGGCGATCACCGGCACGCGCGGGTCCGTCACCAACGCCTCGCCCACTTCCGCCCCATAGCCCGTCACCACGTTCACCACCCCCGCCGGCAAGTGCGCCAGGCAGTGCTCGGCCAGGTACAGCGCCGTCAGCGGCGTGTACTCCGACGGCTTGATGACGAGGGTGTTCCCCGCCGCCAGCGCCGGGGCCGCCTTCCACGCCAGCAGCAGCAGCGGATAATTCCACGGCACAATGCAGGCCGCCACCCCATACGGCTCCTTGAGCACCAGGTTGAGCTGGCTCGTTTCCGCCGAGGGCAGCACCCGCCCGCGCTCGTGCCGCGCCAGCTCGGCGTAATAGTCGAACGTCGTCGCCGTCCAGTCCAGCTCCTCCACGTTCTCCGGCAGCGGCTTGCCCTGCTCCTGGGTCAGCAGCCGCGCCAGCGCCTCCCCGTGCGCGCGGATATTGGCCGCCGCCGTGTGCAGCAGCGTCGCCCGTTCATTGGCGCTCAGCCCGCGCCACCCCTCGAATGCCGCCTGCGCCGCCGCCTCCGCGTCTGCCGCAGTCCCGCGCGGCACCCTCGCCAGCACCTCCTCCGTGGCCGGGTCGTTCACCTCTATCGCTTCGGTCGCCCGCCCTGCCGTCCACTCCCCGCCAATCAGCATCTGCTTCATCGTCATCCCGCCTTGCTCATCCCCGGCGCTTCCTCGATAAGACCTGCCAGGTTTTGTCGTTCACGCCCTCCAACCCCTTCTATCCAAACCTGGCAGGTCTTTCCCTCGATCATCCTCGATAGGCCATTGACCAGACCTGCCAGGTTTCGCCTCTCGCGCCCTCCAACCTCTTCTGTCCAAACCTGGCAGGTCTTTCCCTCGATCATCCTCGATAGGCCATTGACCAGACCTGCCAGGTTTCGCCTCTCGCGCCCTCCAACCCCGTTCATTCAAACCTGGCAGGTTTTTCCGCTGCCTTTCTCCGCGCGCTCCGCGTTCTCCGCGGTGAAACGCCTCTCTCCCGCCCTTCTCCGCGTTCTCCGCGGTGAATCATGTACCCTACCATGCAAACGCCTCCGGCGCCTCCCCCCCCGGCCCCGGCCAAATCTCATCCAGCTTCTTCAGCGTCGCCTCGTCCAGCCTGATCTCCAGCGCCCGCAGGCTGCCCTCCAATTGCTCCCTCGTCCGCGGCCCGATGATCGGCGCCGTCACGCCCGGCCGGCCCAGCAGCCACCCCAGCGCCACGTTGGCCGGCTCCTCCCCCAGGTCCGCGCACAAGTCCTCATACGCCTTCAACTGCCGCCGGTACTGGCGCACCTGCTTCGGCCGGTCGCCTTCCGCCCGCCGGCCCGCCTTCGCCTTCTTCAGCGCCCCGCCCAGCAGTCCGCCCCACAGCGGGCTATACGGAATGACCCCCAGCCCGTAGGCGCGGCAGGCCGGCAGCACTTCCATCTCCACCATCCGGTCCCGCAAGTTGTACAGGCACTGCTCCGAGGCCAGCCCCAGGAAGTGCCGCGCCCGCGCCGCCTCCTGCGCTTGCGCGATGTGCCACCCGGCGAAGTTGCTGCTCCCCACATACAGCACCTTGCCCTGCTGCACCAGCACCTCCATCGCCTGCCAGATCTCGTCGAACGGCGTCTCCCGGTCAATGTGGTGCATCTGGTACAGGTCAATGTGATCCGTCTGCAGGCGCCGCAGACTGCCCTCGCACGCCTGCCGGATGTTCAGCGCCGACAGCCGCCGGTCGTTCATCCCCGTCCCCATCCGCCCGTTGACCTTGGTCGCCAGCACAATCTGCTCGCGCCGCATCCCGCCCTGCGCGATCCACCGGCCGATGATCTGCTCGGTGATGCCCTCGCCCATCTTCCGGCCATACACATTCGCCGTGTCGAAGAAGTTCAGCCCCACCTCCAGCCCCTTGTCCATGATGGCAAAGCTGTCCGGCTCGGTGGTGTGCGGCCCGAAGTTCATCGTCCCCAGGCACAACCGGCTCACCTTCAGCCCCGTCCGTCCCAATGATGCGTATTCCATTGCCACTCCCTCTCCCGATGAAAATAGAAATCGGAGATCAGGGATTGGAGTGTGCTCCAATCCCCAATCCCCGATTTCCGACCTCTGACTTCCAGCCGCTACTCAACCGCCAATGCTCGCCTTGAACTCCGTCCACACCCGGTCATACATTTCCAGCGCGTCGCCCACGTCCTCAATCCACTGGAGCCGGGCCATCGTCTCGTCCGGCGGGTAGATGCCGGCATTGCCCAGCATCTCCGGGTCCAGGAAGGCCTTGGCCGCCTCGTTCGGCGTGCCGTAGCCCACAAAGGTCGCGTTCTGCGCCGCGATCTCGGGATAGTGCAGGTAGTTGATAAACACCTCGGCCGTGTACTTGTTGGGCGCCCCGTTGGGGATGGTCAGGTTGTCCTGCCAGATCGTGCAACCCTCTTCGGGGATCACGTATACGATTTCCTCGCGCCCGCCGTAATCCGGCAGCCCCGCCAGGATCGCGTCGCCTGTCCAAATGTGCCCGATCGCCGTCTCGCCCGAGATGATCAGGTCGTCGTTGGTCTGGCTGTCGTAGGCCCGCACGCAATCGGCCTGTTCGATCAGCAGGTTCTTGGCTTCCTCCAGTTGCGCCGGGTCGGTCGCGTTGATGGAATAGCCCAGATACATCAGCGCCGCCCCCAGCGTCTCGCGCTGGTCGTCCAGCATGCTGATCTTGCCACACAGCTCTTCGCTGGGGTTGAACACGATCTCCCACGACGCGGGCGGGTCGGGCACCACGTTGGTGTCCACCGCGAACCCGCTCGTGCCCCAGAAGTACGGCACCGAGTATTTCTGCTCCGGGTCGAAATACTGGTTGACGTGCACCGCGCCCATGTGCTCGATGTTGGTGATCACCCCATAGTCCAACTCTTGCAGCATCCCCTCCAGGATCATCAATTGCAGCATATAGTCCGACGGCACCACGATATCGTAGCCCGTCGCCCCCGACTGCAGCGTCGCCAGCAGGGTCTCGTTGGAGTCGAAGTTCGTCTCCACCACTCGCACCCCGCACTCGGCCTCGAACTGGTCTTTGATGTCCGGGTCAATGTACTCCACCCAGGTGTACAACTGGATTTCGTCCGCCAACTGCGACGTATCCCCGCACCGGCCGCTGGCCGGCGGGTTATCGTCCCCCCCCGGCGCCGTCGTGGCCGCGGGCGGCGCCTCCGTCGTCGCGGCCGGCGTGCACGCGGCGAGCAGCAAACTACACAGCGCAAACAGGTACAACAGGCGTTTCATGGCTCCTCCTTGATCTAAATCGCCCGAAGTGGCAGCGGATTTGGAAACGGATTAAGCGGATTGGGCGTGGTTTGCACCTGCCATTCCTGAGGCTCAGGCCTTGCCGTGACCACATCCCTCATCGCGCGGCCGAGCTATCATCTGGCCCCTGTTTCCCCGGCCGCCACAAGAATCGGCCGATATGCTGGCGCCAGTCTTGGGCCACGCGCGGCGGTAGGATCCGTCTAAACTCCAGGCTTGACCGCCCAAAGTTGATGAGCAGGCCGACCTTCGCTTGCAGCGCAGATAGGTAAGTGATGACCTGGGCAATGTCGTCATCGCCCACCGAGTGGCTGAAAGCCTTGTCTTCAACCACTACGCACTCATTGACCCAATGATCTATGTACAACCGCCCCAACTACACCTCGCCGTCATAAATCTCCAGGTGATACTCTTCTGGCGCTGATAGCCCCGCCGCCTGCAGTTCCGCCGTGAGCGCCACCTGGTAGTGGCGCTCGTACAACCCGCGTGGCAGCCGCCTGTGAACCTTCATGGCCGCGCCGATGATCTTGTACGTCAGCCCATCGTAGGGTGTCGCCACGCGTGGCATACTGTCTCCCCAGCCGAACGAGCGCACTCCCTCATGTCAGCCAACGCCCAATACGCTTAATCCGTTTCCAAATCCGTTGCCACCGTTGCCACCGTTGCCACCGCTGCCACCTACCCCACCAACAGCACCCCCGACACAAACGCCGCCCCCGCCGCCAGCACCAGCGTAAACACCGCCAGCGCCCGGCCCGGCGCATTCGCCTCGCGCAGGTCCAGCCGCCACTCCGGCAGCGCCCGCCACGCCCACACCAGCAGCAGCAAGGGCAGCGGCCGCAGCAGGTCGGTCGCCGCAAAGCCGCCGCCCGCCACGCTGGCCGCCAGCCCCACCACCGCGTGCAGCGCCAGCCCCACCGCCGCCCCCAGCCCAATCGCCCGCGTAAACGTCGGCCCGCCCCCCTGCGCCGTCAGCGACAAGCCCACCAGCCCCATCGAACCCGCCAGCAGCGCCGTCGAGAGCGCGTTAATCTCCGGCGTCACCCCGCGCCGCACCAGGCTGTAGATGTACAGCGGCATCGTCTGCGACCCCACCCCCTTGGTGAAGGCCGTGATCAGGTAGTCGTCCAGCGACAGGGTGAAGGCCATCAGCGCCCCGCCGATGATGCCCGGCGCCAGCAGCGGCAGGGTCACGCGTGTGAACGTCCGCCATTCGTCCGCCCCCAGGTCCTGCGCCGCCTCCTCCAGGCTGCGGTCGAAGTCCGCCAGCCGCGCCCGCACGATCACATACACAAACGGAATGTTGAAAGCGATGTGCGAGAGCGTGATCGTCCCCAGCCCGGTGGCGGCCCGCAGGCCCACCGCCGCCAGCAGCGGGAACAGCGCCTGGTTGAAGAACAACAGCAGCGCGATGCCCATCACGATCTCCGGGATGACGATGGGCAGGTACAGGTTGGCGTCAACCGCCGTGCGCAGCCGGAACCGGAAGCGGTCCATCCCCAGCGCCGTCAGCGTGCCGATGGCCGTGGCCGCCGCCGTGGCAATCAGCCCGATCAGCAAGCTGTTGCGCGCCGCCGTCAGCAGGTCCTGGTTGGCCGCCAGTGCCGTGTACCACTCCGTCGAAAACCCCGTAAACATCGCCACCGAGCGCGTGTTGTTGAACGAGAACACGATCAGGATCAGCACTGGCAGGTACAGGAAGGCGAAGATCAGCACCGCATTCAGCCCCAGCCCCCAGCGCCCCACCTGCGCCATCAGCCCGCGGCGCGGCTTGGCCTGACTCCCCGCGGCCGTCTGCGGCAGCGCCCCGGCCGTCATAGCGCCCTCCGTTCCTCGCCCCCGGAGCGGAAGTAGAAGATCACCCCCACCAGCACCAGCAGCATCAGCACCAGCGAAATGGCCGACCCGAACGGCCAGTCGCGCGCCACCCCAAACTGCCGGTTGATCAGCGTACCGATCATCTCCACCTTGCCGCCGCCCATGATGTCCGGCGTGATAAACGCCCCCACCACCGGCACCAGCGTCAGCACCACCGCCGCCACCACCCCCGGCAGCGTCATCGGCAGCATCACCCGCAGGAACGCCCGCACCGGGTTCGCCCCCAGGTCCGCCGCCGCCTCCATCAAGGAGTAGTCGAACTTCTCCACCGAGGCATACATCGGCAGGATGGCGAACGGCAGATAGCCGTACACCAGCCCCACGATCACCGCGAACTCATTGAACAGCAGGTCCAGCGGCGCCTCGATCAGCCCCAGCCCCAGCAGCGCCGTGTTCACCATCCCATCCCCGCCCAGGATTTGCTTCAACGCGTACGTCCGCACCAGGAAGTTGGTCCAGAACGGGATCATCACCAGCAGCAGCAGCGCATCGCGCCAGCGCGCCGGCCGCTGCGCGATAAAGAACGCCAGCGGGTAGCCCACCAGGATGCAGGCCGCCGTCACGATCACCCCGATCCGCAGCGAGTGCCCGAAGATGCCCAGGTACAGCGGGTCGAAGAAATCGGCGTAGTTCGCCAGCGTGAACACCGGCGGCAGGCGAATGCCCCCGGCCCGGCCGCGCTCCACCAGGCTGATGAACAGCACGATCAGCAGCGGCAGGTTGAAGAACAGGATCAGCCACAGCACCCCCGGCGAGAGCAGGCCGGCCAGGCGCGCCCCGCGGTTCCGGCGCAGGAACGTCAACATCGGCGCTACTCCATCAGCACGCGCGCCGCGTGCTGGCTAAACGACACACTCACGCGCTCCCCCTCCGCCGCCAGCGGCTTGTCGTCCCAGTTCATGTTCTGCTCGCGCACCCGCACCTTCTGCCCCCCCGTCAGCCGCACCCCGTAGTGCGTGTCGGTGCCGATATACACCACCTCCTCCACCTGGCCCGGCAGCACGTTCTCGTGCGCGCTCTGGGCCCGCAGGTGCAGCTTCTCCGGCCGCACCGCCACCGTCACCTTGTCGCCCAACCTCGGCGTGGTCCCCGTCTCGGCCAGGTCGGCCTGCACTGTCAGCCCCTCCGCCAGCTTCACCACCGCCCGGCCGTTGGCTGGCTCCGCCAGCGTGCCTTCCAGAAAGTTGGTCTCGCCGATGAAGTCGGCCACGAACTTGCAGTTGGGCCGGTCGTAGATTTCGCCCGGCCGCCCCACCTGCAGGGCGCGGCCCTGGCTCATCACCGCGATCCGGTCGCTCATCGTCAGCGCTTCTTCCTGGTCGTGCGTCACGTAAATGAAGGTGATGCCCACCTCGCGCTGGAGCGTCTTCAGCTCCAACTGCATCTCCTTGCGCAGCTTCAGGTCCAGCGCCCCCAGCGGCTCATCCAGCAGCAGCACCTCCGGCCGGTTCACCAGGGCCCGCGCCAGCGCCACCCGCTGCTGCTGCCCGCCGGAAAGCTGCTTGGGCTTGCGCTTCTCCATCTGCGGCAGCCGCACCATCGCCAGCGCCTCGCCCACCCGCCGCTGCGTCTCCGCCTTGCTCACCCCCTTCATCTGCATCCCAAACGCCACGTTCTCGCCCACCGACATGTGCGGGAACAGCGCATACTGCTGAAAGACCGTGTTCACCGGCCGCTGGAAGGCTGGCGTCTGCCCCATCGGCTTGCCGTGGATCAGCACCTCGCCCTCGCTCGGCAGCTCGAACCCGGCGATCATCCGCAGGCTGGTCGTCTTCCCGCAGCCCGACGGCCCCAGCATCGAAAAGAACTCGCCGTCGCGGATCTCCAGGCTGACGTTCTTGACCGCGGTGAACATTTCCCCCGCCGGGCCGGCAAAACGCTTGGTGACATTCCGCATTTCAACGGCATTTTCGCTCATGGCGTTGTTCCTCTGTGGGTGTGCGCCCATTCTAGGACTTTTGGTTAGAGAGTCAAACGAGGCCGGGCCGGGGGTGCATTTCGGCTTGGGGGGAGATCGTGCCGCCGGCCGGCCCTGCCATGCTAAGCCCCTCGGGCCCTGTCATTCCGAGCGCCCGCTCTTGGCGCGAGGAATCTGCCCGGCTGCTCTGCCCTGCCGATGCGCGGGTGCTGCGCCGAGGAGTTTTCCGGCCGCGCTAGCCCGCACCAGATTCCTCGGCCAAAGGCAGGCCTCGGAATGACACTAGCCGCGCGATCGAATCTCACGCAGCCTAGAAGTGCCCTACCGGCTCGTCGGGCTGCACTCCTGGCACAGGCTGTCGGCCCGGATCGAAGCGTGGCAGTGATCGCCCTCCTGCCACACCCAGTCGAACCCCGCCTCCAGCGCCAGGATGCACAGCCGCCCGTTCCGGCTCTCATCCGGCGGCCAGGTGATCAAATCCGCCGAGCGCCCCTCGAAGTGCAGCGAATAGCGGAAGGGCAGGTTCGGCTGCGTCAGGTTGTGCTCCAGCAGCGAGTCATACGCCTCCGTCACCATCACCTGCACGCCCTCGCCCCACTCCGCCCGCACCAGCTCCGCCAGCCGGCCCAGCGGCCGCACCATCGCCGGGTGCATCATCCGGTCCTCGGCGCCATAGGGCGCCTCTTCGCCTTCGCTGTACAGCAGGTCGGGGTTGCGGTCCAGCACCAGCTTCCCAAACGCGCACGAGTCGCGCTGGATCTGGCACATCATCGGCCCGGCGGCCTCGGTCTCCGTCTGGGTATAGCTCCCGGTGGACGAGAGCCGCTGGCCCAGCCCCAGCTCAAACGGCGTCGGCTCCGGCGCGGGTGTGCCCGTGGGCGGCCCCACCACCACCGCCACGCTGTCCGCCGCGGTGGCGCTGGCCGGCGGCCTCGTCGCCGGCGGCAAAGGCGCCAGCGGCGTCGTCGTCCCGCACGCCGCCAGCAGCAGGCCAAAGAGAACATGCACCCCCACTCCCCCCTTTGCCTTGTGGCGTAGAACTGCCGCGAACGCCCCCACTCCCCCCTTCCCTTGCAGGGAAGGGGGGCCGGGGGGGTTAGGTTGCATTCCGCTCACTGAATCTCAAACGCGAAGGGGTCCGACCGGCGCACCGCCGCCACCGGCAGCGGCGGGTTCACCACGCTCAGCGTAAACGAGCCCGCCGTGGTGAAGTGCGCCCCGCTCAACTGGAACGTCAGCCGGTCGGCGTTCACATACGTCGTGGAGTACGTCTGCAACACCGTGCCCGTCGGCACGTTCCGAATCTCCACCACCGCCCCGGAGAGGAACGTGCCGCCCGTGCCGGTGATGGTGATCGTCTGTGTCACGTCCTGCGTCGGCGTCAGCGGCGACATCGTCAGGATCACCGGCTTGTTATTGATCGTGATCGTGGTCGTGTCTTGATCGGTCTCCCGCGTGTTGCGCGCCGTCACTTCCGCTGTGAATGAGCCCGCCAGCAGCAGCGGGTACACGTGCGTGATCACGCTCGTCGTCGTGAACGGGCTGTCTGGCGAGCCGTCGCCAAAGTCCCACGAGTAGCTCACATTCGTCCCGGCCGTGATCGTCGCCGACAACGTCGTTGGCTGGCCCAGCGTCGTCGGGTCATCCGCCAGCGCGTTCAGCCCGCTGATGAGCGCATCCTGGAACCGCACCGTCGCCGTCGCCACCGCCCCGCCCAGCGGCAGCGGCAGTTGCGCCGTGATCACCACCGACCCCGGCAGGAGGCCCACCACCGGGAACGTGATCGTCGGCCCGGCGTCAATCACCGTCGGCGGGATGCTCACGCTCAGCGGGTGCGAGGCCGTCAGGGTGATGGTCGTCGGGGCCGCCAGCGATTGCGGGATGTTGACGAACAGGGTCGCCGTGGCCGGCAGCGTCAACAGCGCCTGCGTCGTCGGCGTCAGGTTCACCGTCGCCGAAACCACGTTGTAGTTGAACACCTCCGACACCGCCACCGCCGGGCTGGGGTTGGTCAGCGTGATGGCCCGCGTTCCCACCGCCGCCACGTCGCTTTGCAGGATGTCCAGGATCAGGCGCGTGCTGGACACAAACGTCGTCGTCCGCAACTGCCCGCCGAAGTAGCCCTGGATGCCGCTCAGGTAGTTGGGCTGGCCGGGGTTCGCGTCAATCGTCAGCGTGAAGGCGCTGCTGCCCGCCACCCGCGAGCCGGGCGTCGCAAAGCGCGCGATCGGCTGCGGGTTGAACATCGTCACCGTCAGCGAGTTCGTCGCCAGCACGCCGCCCAGCCCCGGCTCCGGGCTCACCAGCGTAAAGGTATACACCCCGCCCACCGGATACAGCGCCTGCGGCACATTCGCCTGCAGCGTCCCCGGCGTGATCTCCACCGTCGGCGTCAGGTTCACCCCCATCCACTGGATCTGCGTGCCGGTAACGATGTTGGTGCCCGTCACCATCAGCGTAAAGTCCGCGTACACCGTGCCCGTGGCCGGCGAGCGGGCCGTCAGCGTGGCCGGCAGGTGGTCCACCCCAAACGGCAGCGGCGGCGCGGCCGTCCCGCCGCCCGGCCCGGCCGTCTGCACCGTCACGCTCACCCAGGCCGGCGTCGTCAACAGCGTGTCCGGCACCGTCGCCGTCAGCGCCGTCCCGCTCACAAACGCCGTCGTCAGCGGCGCGCCGTTCCACAGCACCACCGAGTCCCCGCTGATGAAGCCCGTCCCCGTCACCTGCAGCGTGAACTCCGGGCTGCCCGCCGGCACGTTGGTCGGGAACATCCCCGTGATCGTCGGCACCGGGTTGTGCACCGTGAACGTCACGCTGTTGGAACGCTGATCGCTCTGCGGGTCGGGGTTCAGCACCGTCACCGTGTACGTCCCGGCCAGCGGATAGTCGGCGTTCGTCACCGTGGCGCTCAGCCGGTTCGTGCTCACAAACGTGGTGCTAAGGGTCGTCGTGATCGTCCCGTTCGACCACTCCACCCGCGAGTCGTTCGGTATCCCCGGCGGGTTCACAAAGCCGGTGCCCGTAACCACCAGGGTGAAGCTGCCCGTGCCTACCGTGCGCGTGGTCGGCGCAATGACGCTGATCACCGGCGCATCGGTCTGGATGGTGAATGTCAGCGGCGGCGTGGCCGTGCCTCCGCCCGGCGGGTCGTTCACCACCGTCACCGTCACCGGGCCGGGCGTGGTCAGGAAGTTAGCCGGGATGGTCGTCGTCAGCCGGGTGCTGTTCACAAAGCTGGTCGTGATCGGCGCGCCGCCCCACCAGATGGTCGAGAAGCCGTTCACGAATTGCGTGCCTGTCACCACCAGGGTGAAGCTTGGCCCGTTCACCGTCGCCACGGTCGGCTGTATTTGAGTGATGGTGGGCACGGCGTGGATGACCGTCACCGTCTGTTCGTTCGACGTGCCGCCGCCGGGCGCCGAGTTGAACACCGTCACCGTGTAGCTGCCCGCCGCCGTCAGCAGCCCCGGCGGCACCGTGCCCGTCAGGTGCGCCGTGTCAATAAAGCCGGTCTGCGTCAGCGGCGTGCCGTTCCAGCGCACCTGGCTCGTCGCCACGAAGTTGGTGCCCGTCAGCGCCAGGGTCAGGTTCGGCTGCGCCACCGTGGCCGTCGTCGGTTCAACCGCCGTCAGCGTTGGGGCGGGGTTGTTGATCGTCACCAGCGCCGAGTCGCTCTGGCCGCCCTGCGCCGCCGGCAGCGTCGCCGTCACCACCGCCGTCAGGCCGCGGAACTGCCCCAGCGTCATCGTGAACGTCACGCTTGTGTCGCCCGCCGGCAGGATCACCGATGGCGGCGCGCTTAGGAACGGCGACGAGTCGGTCAGCACGATGGTCCGGTCCGCGGCCTGCACCGCGTCCACCGTCGCCGTCAGGCTGGGCGTCACGCCCACGCCAATCACCAGCGGGTCGGGCGTCAGCGTGATGTTCAGCGCCGTCACCGTGAACGGCCGGCTGGCCGACGGCCCGAAGTTGGGCAGCGGGTTGTTCACCACCACGTTCACGCTGCCGGTGGTGGAGATGTAGTTGGCCGGGATGGTGGCCGTGAGCTGCGTGCCGCTGCCAAAGGTCGGCAGCGCCGGCAGCCCGCCCCACGCCAGTTGCGCCCCGCTCACAAAGTCACTGCCCGTCAGGGTCAGGGTAAAGGTGATCCCGCCCGCCGTACGCGTGACCGGGCTGATCTGCGTCAGCACCGGCGCCGGGTAGTTCACCGTCACCGCCGTGATGTCGGCCGCGCCGCCCAGGCTGGCCGGCAGTTGGCCGGTGATGTTCGCCAGCCCGCCCTGCGCCTCGCCCTGCACCGTGAAGGTGACGCTGAGGCTGCCCGCCGGCAGGATCACCGTCGGCGGCACGGTCGCCACGCTGGTCAGGCTGGAGGTCAGCGTGATCACCGTGTCCTGCGCCTGCACCGCGCTGATCGTCGCCGTCAGCACCGTGGACTGCCCGGTGCCGATGATCACCGCGTTGGGCGTCAGGTTCAGCGTCGGGTTGGTCACCGTGAACGGCCGCGTGTTCGACGGCCCGTTGCTGGGCGACGGGTTGGTGACGCTGATGTTCACCGTCCCGCCCAGCGCGATGTAGCTGGCCGGCACCGAGGCCGTCAGCGACGTGCCGCTGCCAAAGGTCGCCACCGGCGGCAGCCCATCCCACCACAGCAGCGCGCCCGCCACGAAGTTCGTGCCCGTCAGGTTGAGGGTGAAGGTCGGCCCGCCTGCCGTGCGCGTCAGCGGGAAGTTGCCCGTCAGTGTGGGCGCCGGGTTGTTCACCATGAACGTCATCACGTTCGACACCCCGCCGCCGGGCGTGGTGTTCGAGATCGTCACCGCGTGCCCGCCCAGTACCGTCAACTGCGCCGCCGGCACGGTCACGTTCAGGGTGCCGCTGTTCACGTACGTCGTCGCCAGCGGCAGCCCGTCCCACACCGCCTGCGAGTTGCTCACGTAGCCCGTGCCCGTCACCACCAGCGTAAACTGGGCCGAGTTGATCGTCCGGGTTGGCGGCACCAGCGCCCCAATCGTCGGCAGCGGGTTGTTGATCGTGATCACGTGCGTATCGCTCACCACCGGCGCCGCCGCGTTGGAGACCGTCACCGTGATCAACTGCACCCCGCCGGGGTTCCAGGTGTAGGTTATCGCCTCCGTCACCGACGTGCTGGTGTACACGCTCGTGCTTTGGCCGGTGGCCTCCCACACGTACGTCAGCGGCACCGAGGCCGTCACCGGCGAGACGCTCGCCACGATCTGCGCCGGCAAGTGCGCCGTCCCGGTGGGCGGCCCGCTCACGTTCACGCTCACCGATTCCAGCCCAATCGGCTGCACCGACACGTCCACCGACTGGTCGTCATCCGTCACCCGCTCGTAGGTGTCGGTGGAGGCCGACACCACGTTGGTCAGCAGGCCGTAGGTTGTGGGCGTCACATCCACCGTTAGGGTCAGCGCCTGGCGCGCGGGCAGCAGGCCCACCGTGCAGGTGATCACCGTCTGGCTGGCCCGGAAGCAGTCGCCGCCCGTCGCGCCCATCACTAGGCCGTTGAGGTTCAGCCCCGACGCCGGCAACGTGTCCGTCATCCGCACGTTCGCCGCCGCCGACGGACCGGCATTCGACACCACCACCGTGTAGCGGAGCTGCTGGCCCTCGAACACCGGCGACGGCACGCCCACCTTGCTCACCACCAGTTCGGCCATCGGGCTGCTGGTCAGATAGAGCTGCTTGTTGTGGGCGAAGGCCATGGCCGTGCCGTCCGCGCTCATGGCCGGCGCCAGGCTGGGGCCGATGGTGGTCACCAGCTCGCTCACCACCACCGTGTCGTACAGCCGCACCTGCCCCAGCGCCGGCGACACAAACGCAATCCGCGTGCCGTCCCCGCTGATGTCGGGCTGATCGTTGCCCACCTCCAGCGTGCTGGTCGTCACCGGCGTCACCGCCACCGCGAAGGCCGGGCTCACGTCGGCGTAGAAAATCTCGCGCAAGTTACTGGGGTTGCCCGGCCCGCCGGTCGGGTCGCGGTCCGATACAAACGCCACCCGCTGGCCGTCGGCGTTGATGCTCGGGTGGCTCACCGTGCCGCCGGTGGTCTGCGTCAACTGCGCCAGCTTCACTCCGAAGGTGCCCATTTCCGCCAGGAACACTTCGCGGTTGTTGTCGAAATTGCTGGCCGGGTTCTCCACCGCGTAGCTCTGGTTGGAGATAAAGGCGATGCGCGTGCCGTCCTGGTTGATGCGCGGCACGTCGTTCACGCCCCCGGTCGAGTCCGTCACCTGGGTGAAGGTGAAAACGCCGCCGCCCAGGATTTGCGCCCGGAAGATCTCAGTGTTCCCGTCGCCGTTGCCGCCCGTGAAGTCGCGGTCCGACGCGAACGCGATGTATTGCCCGTTGCCGCTCAGGGACGGCAGGATGCTGTAACCCCGGTCGGTGTTCGTCACCTGGAACAGCATGTCGCTGGGCACGTCGTACAGGAAGATTTCGAAGTTGCTGTCCGGGTTCTGGCCAATCAGGTCGCGGTCCGAGAAGAACACCACCTGGTTGCCCACGTCGTCAATGGACGTGGACAGGTTGAACCCGCCCAGGATGCTCCCGGTCGAGTCCGAAATCTGCGTCACCGTCATCCCGCCCCCGTCGGTGATGATCAGGAAGACTTCGATGTTGCCGTCCGGGTTCCCGCCCGTCGGGTCGGCGGTGGACCAGAAGGTCAGCCGCGTGCCGTCCGCGTTCAGCGCCGGCTCATTGTTGATGCCCGGCGTCACGGTCGTCACCTGCGTCGCCGTCAGCTCCGCCATCAGCGGGCGCAGGCCCGGCCGCGGCAGCGGCGCGCCCAGCCCCCAGGCCGCCGGCCACGCGCCGGGCGCCGTCAGCCGGCCCTGGGGCGTGCCCTCCGGGGTGGGGGGCTCCGTCTCGCTTGGGCTGGCCGTGGGCGGCTCGCTGGAGGGCGTCCCCCCTTCGGCGGGCGGGGCCGCTTCCGTCGGCAGGCCGCCTTCGGTGGGTGCCTCGGCCGGCGGGGCCGTTTCTGTCGGCGGCGCGGTGGCCGTTGGGGTGGCCTCCTCGCGCGGCTTGCTGATGGCCGTGGCCTCCGGCGTGCCGCGCTCCGGCGGATCCAACGGCGAGGCCTCCTCATCGCTCGTCTGGCCTTCGTCCGCCACCTGGTTCACCACCGCCGGTCCATTGGCCACCAGCGGCAGATAAATCATCGGGTTCGGCTGGCCGGTGCCAACCGGAATATATTGCGTCAATATCACCGGCCGGGTGAGGGGGCAGGCCTCGCCGCTGACGGTCAGCGTTACGGGGAAGCTGCCGTTGGCGGGGAAGGTGTGCTGCGCCACCTGGCCGTTCACTAGGCTGCCGCCGCCAAAGTCCCAGGTATAGGTCAGCGCGCCGGTGCCGGCGCTCACCCCGCCGATAAAGCTGGCCGCCACCCCCGGCGTCGGCGCGGTGGGGATGACCAGCATAAACGGGTTGCTGGGCCACACGCAGCTCGTGCCGCGGATGCTGAACGGCGGGCTCACCGCCACCGACGACGCCCGCTGCACCGGCCCCACATTCAGCAGGGGCGCCACCCGCACCCGGAACCGCGCGTTGTCGCTGATGGCCTTGTCCTTCAGCGCGTCCCACACAAACGTCGCCGGCGTGCCCAGGCGCGTGGTGGTGCTGGTCGGCCCGGTCCACCCCGCCGCGGGCGAGGCCGTCTTCCAGGTGCTGCCCCCGTCCAGCGAAAATTCAAAATAGGTCCGCGCTAGCTCGTTCCCGGCCGCGTTCAGGTCGGTGCCCACCCGCGAGCCGTCCGGGTCGTACAGCGTGTAGCTGATCGTCACCGTCTGGCTGATGCCGCCCACCACTTCCGAGGCCGAGAACAGATACGCATTGTCCGTCTGGCCCGGCCGGTCCACCGCCAGGTAGGTGGGGTTGTTCGGCAGCGCCAGGGTGGGCACAAAGTCGCTCGTCAGGTGCGAGGGCGTGTACGTCCCGTTGCGGTAATAGCCGCTGTCGGTGCCGCCCTTGGAGCTGAACCCCAGGTCCAGGTCGCCGTCGCCGTCCACGTCGCCCCAGGCCACGTCCGTCGCCGCGAACTTCTCCGCCGAGGTCCACAGCCAGAACAGCCGCGGGCTGCCCGGCGCGCTGCCCAGGTTGGCAAACACCTGGTTGGCGTCGTTGTCGTTCGCCACCGCCAGGTCCGGATAGCCGTCGTAGTCCCAGTCGCCCCAGGCCAGCGCCGTCGTGCGCCACTGCGTGGGCGACGACCACACCGGCAGGCTGCTGAGCTGCCCGTTGAACCCCGCCCCCTGGTTGGCATACACTTCCACCCCCGCGCCGTAGTGGCCCAGCGCCAGGTCCGGGTAGCCGTCGCCGTTAAAGTCGGCCACCGCCGCGCTCGTGGTTTGCAGCGCGGTGTTGGAAGTCCACACCGAGGTGTAGGTATTGTTCTTGTTGTTCAGGTACAGCCGCGCCGGCTGGTTGTAAAAGGCGACCACGAAGTCGAGGTAGAAGTCCTGGTTGAAGTCGCCCCAGGCCAGGTCGCGCACGTCGCCCGTCTCCGGCGTGGTGAACACCGGCTCGGTCGCCAGCATGCCGCCGGTGTTGAGGTACACCGCCACGCCGCCGCCGTTCGCGCCCACCAGCAGGTCCAGCCGCCCGTCGCTGTTCGAGTCGCCGAAGGCCACCTTGTGCGTGGGGAAGCTCGGCGCGCTGGCCGTCCACGAGGGCAGCGTGCGCCCCGCCAGGTAGAGCTGGTTCTCCACCGCCGTGCCAATGGCGATGTCCAGCCGCCCGTCCCCGTTCACATCGCCAAAGGCCACGCTCTGCGGCCCCAGCCCGCTGCTCAGGTTCAAGGGCGTGCCGAAGCTGCCCGCCGTATTGAACCACAGCCGCGTGCCCAGGGCCGGCGTCGGGCCGGCGCCGTACACCACGTCTATGTCGCCGTCGCCGTCGGCGTCGCCCCAGGCCAGGCTGCTGGCCGCCACGCTGTTGATGGCCGTCATGTTCACGGCCAGGTGCGGCGCAAAGCCCTCAATCACATGGCTGGGGTTGTCGCGGTTGGTCAGCGAGAGCTCCAGGTCGGCGCTGTAGATCAGCTGCGCCCCGCGGATGCTCCACACCTGCCCGTCCAGCTCGCCCGCCGAAATCGCCTTGGCCGGGTCGAAGGCCCCAAAGCTGTTGATATAGACCTTGGGCTCCTCGTCCGCCACCACCAGGTCCAGCACCCCGTCGCCGCTAAAGTCGCCCCAGTCCACCGCCAGCGGCGACAGGAACTGCGCCGTGCGGAACGGCTCCAGCGGCGTGTCGAACACCGCCCCGCCCAGGTTGCGGTAGATGCGCGCTTCCTTTTGCAGCGGGAAGGCCGCCGCCAGGTCCATATAGCCGTTGCCGTCGTAGTCGCCCCAGGCGAAGTCATACGGCAGGAACGACACGTTGTCGTCCACCAGCAGCGCGGTCGGGAAGACCCCCGCCCCGTTGTTCCGCAGCACCTGGATGGTGTTGGGGAACAGCCCAATCGCCAGGTCCAGGTCGCCGTCGTTGTCAAAGTCGCCCGCCCCCAGCGCCGCCGTGGCCGACAGGCTCAGGCAGTCGCCGGGCGTGGTCAGCACCCCCGCCCCGTTGTTGCGGTGCAGCCGCACCGGGCAGTCGGCGTTCAGGCTGTTGGTGCTGGCCACCACGTCAATGTCGCCGTCCCCGTCAAAATCGCCCACCGCCAGCCGCACATACTGGTAGGCCGATGGGACCGGGTCGCCCAGGTCCACAAACCCGCCGCCGTTCTGGGTGTACAGGTAGGTCAGCCCCAGGTTCACCCCGTCCACGCTATCGCCCACCGCCACCAGGTCGAGCTTCTTATCGCCGTTCAGATCGGCCCAGCGCACGCCGTACGTGCGGCGGTTGTTGCTCCAATACGGCACCAGGATGCCGCCCTCGTTGCGGTACACCGACGTGCCTACCGACGAGCCCAGCACCAGGTCCAGGTAGCCGTCGTTGTTGAAGTCGCCCCAGTCCTGGCTCAGCGTCCCGCCCAGGTCCTCGGAGAACCAGGTCGGCGCCGCCGCCAGCCCCGGCAGCCCATCGTTGTCCAGCGCCACGCGCACCGTGGTCACCGTCTCGTTGGTGCTGCTGCTGCCCAGGCCGTTGTTCATGGTGAAGCTGGCGAAGGCGCGGTTCTTGAAGATCGTCCCGTCGGCCTGGCCCACCACGCGCCCGGTGAACACCAGCGCCGTGCTCGCGCCGGGCGCCAGGCTGCTCACCGTCCAGCTCAACTGCCGCGTCACCGTGATGACCAGCTCCCCGCCCAGCGGCTCCGGGATGGTCTGCTCCTCCACGATGTGCTCGCACACGCCGCAGGCGATGTCCTGCAGCGTGTCAATCGGCAGGGTGTCAATCACCAGGATGTCGAGGGCGGCGAAGCTGGCGCTGTTGTTGGTGAGGACGATGGTGTAGGTGAGCACATCGCCGTTGAAGGCCACGGCGTTGTCGCCCGTGCCCGTGTCCACCAGCTTCGTCATCGAGACGGTATCGCTGGCCGCCAGCGGGGCAGGGGCCTCCCCGGCCGGCGCATCGGCGGCAGCGCTGCCCGCCGGATCCGCTGCGACCCTGAGCAGCGCCTCCCCGGCCGGCGCATCGGCGGCGGCGCCGCCAACGCTCACTGACGTGCCGCTGCCAACCCCGCCGGACAGGTCATTCCGAACCCGCCTCAGCCCGCTCGTCCCGGCCACACCCTGGCGCGGGTGAGGAATCTCGCTCTCAGCGTGGAGGACGCCCCCGGCGGCGGCCGGCGCGGCCTGGCCCAAGACGGCCGCCAACAGCGCCAGCCAGGCGGCGGCCAGCGCCACACTCAGCGCCGCCCATCCCGCCCGGCTGCGCTGCGACCGTCCAGCGCTCACCGTATCCCGCCTAGCCAACATTCACTCCGCTGCCATCCCGCACGCCTGCCGCTGCTCCCATCGCCCCCGCTGCCTCACGCCCCAGCCGCCAATTCAAATACCATCCCCGCTCCCCCTTCCCCCCTGCCTGCTCAATTATCCTGCCGCCGTCGCCCCCCTACGGCTCCGGCGTCGCCGTCGGGCAAGCCGGACTATACCAGCTATTCGAGCTAGGCCCCGTTTCCCGTTGTGTGCCGCCGATATCCGTATATACGGCCACGACGTAATAAGCCATGTCGCAGGTCGCGGTCGGGTCCGTCCAGGTATACGGGATCACCTTCGGGATGCCATCCGCCACCGGCGAGAAGGTCGTCCCCGGCAGCGTCACCCGGTAAACCTTGAAATAGTCAATCGAACTGACCGCCGCCGCCGAATACTGCCAGGTGAGCACCGACTCACCCGTCCCCGGATTGAACGTGCCCGTCACGCTGAACGGCACCGGCGGCGCCGGCCGCGGCGTCGTCACAATCTGGATGAAGATGTCTGTCTGCGTGTTCTGCGCATTGATGGCGCTGAACAGGAACGTCTGCGCCGTCGTGATCTGGATAATGTGAATGTCCACCGGCGCCTTGTCCACCCCGCCAAAGATCGCCTTCACCGCGTTGGTCGCCGTCCAGCTAAA
>CAZCEC010000090.1:19527-24493 GCA_964497615.1 uncultured Anaerolineales bacterium
CCCACGTCCCCGCCACCACCTGGTAGCGGCGCGTGTTTCTCGGCACGTCGCTGGTCGTGATCTGGATCACGCTCTCGGCCGGCTCATTGTGGTCCACGTCCGGCGCCGCCGAGAAAATCACGATCGGCACCGGCAGCGGCGTCGGCTCCGGCGTCGGCGTCGGCGTCGGCGGGATCACGTTGATCTGCACCGTCTCGCTGGCCGACAGGTCCTCGCCGTTGAAGGCCGTCAGCACGAACAAGGTGGGCTTCTCCACGGCCACGTTAATGCTGCCCTGCCGGTTCAGCTTCGTCACCTCGCCGAACTCCGGCCCGCTGATGACGATGTCCGTCGTCGCCCCCACCACCGACCACGACAGCGTCACTTCGCTGGCCTCCAGGCTCCCGGCCACCACCTCGTCCGGCGTAATCGTAAAGAACTCAATCCGCGGCGCCTCCGGCTCGGGCGTGGCCGTGGGCGCCTCCAGCACCGTCACCACCTGCTGCAAGTTCACCGTGTCGCGCCCGTTTGTGGCCGTCAGGATAAACGACTGCGTGCCCGGTGTGTCCAGCGCCACTTCCAGGCTGCCCGTCGGCGCCAACACCCCGTCCACGCCCACGATGGTCACTTCGGTCACGCCGGTCACCAGCCAGTCCAGCCGGATCGACTCGCCCGCCGTGATCACCTTCGGCTGCACGTCAAACCGCTGGATGACGGGCAGCGGCGGCGGCGTGGGCGACGGCGCCACCACCTTCACCGTGATCGGCGCCGAAATCTTGCCCTCGTCCCCGGTGTAGTGGTTCAGCGCCCGCAGTTGATACGTTGTGTCGATCTCGGGCGCCACCAACTGGCTGCCCACAAACGACTCTGGCGGGATGGACTGGTCGGCGCCGTTGGTCATCAGGAACAGCGTATCCGTCCGCGCCACGTTCCACGCCAGCAGCACCGACCCGCCCTGCACCAGCGTGATGGTGTTGGTGCTCAGGTCGTACCCCACCAGCCCCGAGTTCACCGTGGCCGTGAAGAACATCCCCGGCTCCACCCCCTGCACCCGGATGTTGATCGACCGGCTGGCGCTGAAGAAGCTCGGCCACAGGTTGGTCAGCAAGTTGCGCCCGCGCAGGGTGTAGGTCGTGTCGTCAATCGGCGAGACCACCACCGGCCCGCCGTCGTTGCGCAGGCTGCCCGCCGACGGGTCCGCCTCCAGCCCGGAGATGAGCTCGAGCTGCGTGAACGGCGACGCCCGCCAGTACAGCGGCACCGTCTCCTCGGCCGTGATCTGGATCGCTCCCGTTGGCTCCCGCGTCAGGTCGGGGTCCGTGCCAAAGTAGTTGATCCGCGGCCGGAAGATAATGGCGATCAGCACCGCCAGCAGGATCAGGCACAGCACCACGAACCACGGCCCAATCAGCGGCGCCGCCGCCAATTGCCCCAGCACCGCCCGCGGGGTCTGCACCCCCGCCAGCGGCGTGGTCGTCACCGTGAACATGTAGTTGTGCTTGCCCACCCCAAAGAAGCGCCGTTTGTGCGGCGTCACCCGCAGGGGGATGGTGATGGCCGTGTCCGGCTGGAGCTTGGCCTCCGCGTGGCCCAGCATGCCCGCGCCCTGGCCCGGCACCTGGAACTCAAACCGCACCCCGCGCTCGTCGTCTTCGCCGTCCAGCCGGTAATTGCACTCGCTGTTGCCCCGGTTCGCCAGCGGCATCACCGCCCGGCCCGTCTGCCGCCGCCACGTCACCGTTTGCTGCCGCGGCGAGAGATCCCCCACGGCATACTCGTAATACGGGTTCAGCACCAGGGTGCAGGTCTGCGCCGTGTAGCGCCCCGGGTAATCGGGCGAGTTGACTACCAGCGACAGGAAGTAGGTGCCCGCCCGGCTGCTGGGGTGGCGCGGCGGCGTGATGGCCACGCTCACCGTCGCGCGCTCCCCCTCGAACAGGTTCACGCTGGGCGGGTCCACCCGCACCCAGCTCGGGTCCACGCCCTCCACATGCACCGCAAAGGTCGCCACCAGGTCGCCGCCGTTGGCAATCGTCACCTGCGTGCTGGCGATGCCCTCGACGTCAATCGCCCATTCGCGCTCGGTCAGCTCGACGACGATGGCCTCGTCGGCGTGTTCGGGCGGCGGGCTGGGCAGCCGGGGATAGACTGCGCCCGAAGGGGTGGTGGCAGGCGGGGGGGGCGGCACGGCCACTGCCGTGCCAGGGGCGGCCGTGGGGGCCGCTGCCCCGGCGGCCGCCATGCCCGCGCCCGCCACTGCCGCCCCGGCCGCCGCCACGCCCGCAGTCGCGGCATAATCCATCGCGGCGGGCTGGGGCCCTCGCCCAGCGCGCTGGCCCGGCAGGGCGCCCTCGCTCTCGATGAGCACCAGCGAGTGCCCATTCAGCTCAATCGTGTCCCAGGTGTTCAGCACGTGCGGCACGTTGGCCGCCACCGGCTGGCCGCCCACCGTGGTGGGATGCTCCTGCGAAACCACCACCAGTTGATACGGCCGCTGGCGATGGTCCAGCACGGCATGGAACTCCGACACGTGCGGGTTGTCGATGACCAGATCGTTCTCGGGGTGCCGGCCGATGTTGGTGATGCCGCGGCTGGGCGTTAAATCAAAGAACTTGATCTCACCGTTGGGCGCGATGATCTCAAGTTGGTCGTAGGCCGCCATTACCCGGTTGCTCCCACCAATCCTCGTCAGCCGCCCAACACGCCAAACACCACCAGCAAATACCACACCAGCAGGGCCAGCAAGGTCAGGCTGATCAGCATCAGCAGCAGCGTCCACGCCCCCCGCGCCGCCGACAGCCCGCGCAGCGCCACCGTGCCATGCTCCACCAGCGGCTCCGCGCCCTCCGCCTCCGCCGAGCGCGAGAGCACCCGGAAGGCGTAGTGCTGGCTGCGCGGCCGCTTCACCGGGCTGACCAGCAGTTGCACCACCAGGCTCTGGCCCGGCTCAACATACGGCGTCACGCTCCAGCCCGCCCGCCCGGCGCCAGCGGAGGCCAGCGCCGTGGGCTGGCCGCTCACCGCCGCGCGCTGCGCCGCGGGCAGGGCGGCGGCGCTGTGCCCATTGCCGTTGGCCGCGCTGGCGGGCGTCGTGGCGGTGGCGGTCCCCACCGGGGTATGCACACTCGAACCCCCCATCGGCACCGCCGCCGCCGATTTCACCACCCGCTCCGCCCGGCCCGGCATCTCCAGCCCCTCGTGCACGTCATACTGCACCGTGCGCGCCTGGCTCACCTGGCTGCGCAGCCGCTGCCCGCCCATCCCCGGGATCAGGTAGGCCACGTTCATCAGCCAGGAAGTGATGTTCTCCACCACGCCCAGCCCCTGCTGCCCCTTGCGCACCCCGGCGTCCACCGCCGCCTTGGGGTTGGGCCGCGCCCCGCCGGCCTCGGCTGGCGCGGCGGCGGTTGCTCCGGCCGCCTGTGTCGTGCGCCCTGCCTGCGCCGCCGGCCCGGCGCTCTGCACCAGGTTGGCGTCGTGCAGCGCGAACTGGAACTTCAGCAGCCCGTTCGGGTCCTCGGCCCGCAGTTCATACCGGCTGCGGCTGTTACCCTGGTTGATCAACTCCACGTCGCACGACTTCACCTGGACCGCCTGCTGCACGCGCCGGCTGCGCACCCACAGCACCGCGGCGATGATGAAGCCCACCAACAGCGCCAGCCCGGCCGCCACCTGCCCCGCCACCCGCAGCGCGTTCTGCGCGAACATCTCGATCTGGCTCGGCCCGGTGGGCGCCACCGCCGTCGGCACGGGCGTGGCCGTAATCACCAGCGGCGGCGGCAGCACCACGTTCACCGTCACGCTCGTCTCGCCGGTGTTGCCGGCCGCATCTTCCGCCGTGATGCGCAGGGTGTGCGTGCCCGGCTCGGCCGTCGTGCTGTCCCAGTCAAAGCGGAACGGCGTTGTCGTCAGCTCCGCCAGCAGCTGCTCATCCAGCCAAAAGCTCACCGTCTCCAGTTCGGCCGGCGCGCTCACGTCCGCAATCAGGAACACCCGCCCCCGCACCGTCTGCCCGTTCGAGAGCCCCGGCCCCTCGATCACCACCTCGCCCGGCACGCCGGTAAAGTTGATCTGCGCCGTGGCCGCCTGCCCCTGGAAATCCAGCCGCACCCCCAGCGCGTGCGGCTGGTTGTCGGCCGTCAGCCCGCTCTCAAACGTGATCGAGTAGCTCTGGCGCATCAACACGCCCAGGGTCAGCAGGTTCGCGCGGATATCGGCGGACGAAGTCGTCAAATAGGCCTGCCCGCCCGAGAACCGCGCCCAGTTGTTCATGATCTCGGCGTTGATGTTCGGCCCATACGCCATCGGGTAGATGCGCACCTGCCCCCGCTCGGCCGCCGCCAGGATCGGCTCCGGCGACAGGTTATCGGTCGTGTCGCCGCTGTTGGTGAACAGGATCACCGCCTTGCGCCCGCTGTCCAGCCGGCTCAGCAGGCTCACCCCCCGGTCCACCGCTGCGTTGAACACCGTGGCATTCCCGCCCGAGGTCAGCGCCGTCAGCGCGTTCACCAGCGCCGTGCGGTCGTTGGTGAACCCCACCTGGTCGTCCACCTGGTCGCCATAGCTGATCAGCGCCACCTGGTCGTCCGGCCCCAGCGAGTTGACGAAGTCAATCGCCGCCTGCTGCGTGTTGGCCAGGTCGGCCGCGCCCGCGCTCACATCCACCGCCAGCACCACGCTCAGCGCCCCGCTGGTGTCGCTGTTAAGCGTCACCGTCCCGGCCGGCACCGGCTGCCCGTCCTCCGTCAGCGTGAAGTCGGCCTCGCTCAGCCCCACCAGCGGCAGGCCGTTCGCGCCGTTCACCGTCAGGTAGGCCGTCACCGTCGGGAAGTTGGTGCTGTCCACGTCGGTGATGACGATGGTGGGCCCGGTCTCCTGCGCCGCCTCTTGCGTGGCCTCCTGCGCCGCCGCGGGCTGCGCCCTCGGCAGCGCCGCCCCCAGCGCCAACGCCAAAACGACCAGCCCAGTCACCAGCCAGGCGGCCAAT
>CAZCEC010000091.1:0-23690 GCA_964497615.1 uncultured Anaerolineales bacterium
ATGCCGAAGCGGCTGAGGTCGTAGCGGCTGGCGGCGGTGCAGATCATCTCGATGGCGCAGCAGGCCAGGCCGAACATCATGGGCCAGCAGGAAGAGCGCCGGCTCCAGTTGTAGATTTTGTCGAGGGTGGTGACGAAGATGTTGGGCTGGATCTCGTCGGGCACGATCAGATCGGAGACGGGCTTTTCAACGGCAGTCATAGGGGGTGAGTCTCCTCATACCATTCCTGGTAGATGGCTTCCAGGAGGTCGTCATTGGCGAGTTGGGGATCGTCCTTGAAGTCCGGGAGGGCGATCACCCAATTATAAAGCATGTTCAGAGTCACCTGGCTGAGATCGGCCTGAGGTTGAGCGGCTTTCAGGCGCAGCGCGATGGCGTAGGCACCATCCCAATACAACTCTTCGCTCATCGTCGCCAGTTGATTGTTCTACTTTTCGCAAGCCTGGGGGAATTATACTTACGGGGGAGGGAATGTCAAGAAAATCCGTCCGCATTCGCGGACATATGGAGAGAAGATAGCTGACCGATCGTGCAGCTTGTCAAGTATAATGATCTTGCTTCGACGCGGCACTTTCTAGGGACAACCATGCGCCAAGGGGAAGAAAGAACCCTCTTTCAGAACAACAACATACTTATCACAGATAAACGCGCCGTGGTCGATGATACCACGTACGCACTTCACAATATCACGTCGGTTCGAACAATCAACCTAGGCGCAGATCGCAGGTCGGGGCTTGGCTTAATAATGCTTGGGTCTCTGCCCTTTCTAGTGGCCATGGCCCTGCTTGTCAATGCCCTCATTCTCAGACATGATTTCCGACTATTGTTCATCATCGCGGGCATTGGGCTGGTTGTGTTGGCTGGGCTGCTTTTTGTCGGCGGATTAGCACTTGCCGTCGCATCCAAGAACCTGTATGCCGTAATCATTGGCACGTCGGGAGTTGAGAGACAGGCTGTTACGTCCACAGATTGGCAGACCATCCGCGAAATTGTCAACGCGCTAAATGATGCATTGGCGATGCACACGTAGCTTCGAGCGTTCGGACAAGCGCTACCTTCATTTCTCCCGGTATAACTCATACCGCCTGTAGTTGGCGGATGCCAAAAGATCAGGGTCGTCCGTCACATTGAATTCGACGAAAAGGTATGTGCCCTTAGTCGCTTTCACCCCGATTGGCCGGACCTTCAGGTCGGGAAACTGCTTCTGAACATAGCGTATCATCTGGGCAATCTGAACCACGCCGATTTGCTCACGGTCGCCTTCCGACTTGGCCTCAAGGGGGATAATGTAACCATTGCCGTCCATATCCACGCCGATGTAAAGGTCATCGACCTCGACCTGGCCGAAGCCTCTGGCGGTTGCGCGCAAATGGCTCTGCAAATGATAGGCGGTCAGCCCAGTAAAGGTGTCCACCAAGCGGTTATAGCGTACTCGGGCCAGCATTGATTGTTCGTCGGACCCTTGGTATTTCAGGACAATTTGCGGTGTCGAGTCCAGTATCCGGGTAACCTTGAGGTCGGCGGGTATCTCCACATATGGCGGGCGGTTGAGGCGCAAGAACTTATACTTCCCCTTGCCAGTCCCGACAATGGCCCAATTGCCACGCCCAAGGATCGAGGCAGGTAATGATCGGCGGCCACTGTATGTGTACTTGATATCGGGATAGTTGCCCTGCTCCAACTTCAAATCCCTTGCTACCTGCCGCACTTCGGACAAACTGAATGAGTATTCGGTTGCATCGGGGTTGGCGTGCCAAGCCAAATCGAAGATGTGCTCGATGATCTCATCATACTCGGTCAGGCTTTTCTCTGGAACGCCGATTTCAGCACCTGACTTACCCGCCACAGGCATAGCCTGGATCGTGCCCGTGGGCGAGCTTCTTCGACCAGCGTTCTTCTTCTTCGCCATTTCGTATCTCCCCTTTGCTTCCCTTACATATCTGCTGCCCGGCCAGCGCAGGACGACGACTTCTTCCCGAAGCTCAGCTTTCGTGGCGGTCGAAAAGCGTGTACGAAATAGGTCAATGGTCTCCACTTCATAGCCCAAACGCGTTCCGATGTCCGCCAGCAATTGGCCCGTCCGAATCATCACACGTAGATAGGATGCTTGGTCGCCAACCACATAGGCCAGGTGAGCATTTGGGCGGAGGATTGACCGTAGCGCGGCGAGGTGCCTGGCCATCCCACCAAAGTAGAGCTTTGTCACGCGCCCGTACAACTTCTCAAAGCCTGAGGTCTTGCCCAATTCTATACGCCGGGCTTCGATATCGTTCGCAATACGTTGGATCTCAGGATAGTCCAGGACCCATTGGTCATCGTCATCCCGCTTATAAACGTTGCGTGTGTTCGACCGCATGAGACCCTGTTTCAAAGCCTTTAGCTCAGCCTTGTCATTCAGGAATCCCAGCAGCACCGACTCCAGGCGCGTAGTGCGCGTGTAGTCCTTTTCGTTCGGATAGGGCGGCGATGTGATAATGCCATCAATCGAGTTGGGTTCAAGGTACGCCATCACTTGCCGTGCGTCTGCCCGATGGACGACGGCAGTTGTTGAATCTCTGTCTCGCAGCCGCCGTAAGTCGGCCACCATTCGGCCCACGGCTGCCAGCCACGGCTCAATGACCGGACTATCGGTCTTGATGTGCCCAACGCCAATTTCAGGACCAAACCGCAAGTTGCTGATCGAGGAAACAACTGCCTTGGCCAGCGCCAACGATTCGTGCTTAGTAAATCGGTCGTCTGAAAAGCGCCTGATGTGGTCCAGTAGTACCAAGACCTTGTGCAACGGTAGTGGACTGACTGAGTCCGCCAGTATGACCTGCTTTGCTTCCGGCGAGAGTTCACGTAGCACGACGCCCGGCTGTAAATCATCTGCCTGCGTTACGAAGACCTGACCTTCGGTAATTCCTTGTTCGGCAAGCTCACCTAGCGCAGCCTCGGCAATGTCGTTGGCATGGCTAATCAGGCCGTCAGGGTCGACGCCCCAATTGAGCTTAACCTCGGCGGCGAAGTGCGCCATTGGATTTGCCTCAATGCCGACGCTGGACACCCTCCGCTTCTTGCACTCAACCAGCGTTGTGCCCGTTCCGCAGAATGGGTCTAGCACAACGTGGCGGCTATCAAGCCCGAATCGTTCCAGATATTCAGCGACCAAATGGGGTGGAAAGGAAAGAACGAACCTGTACCAGTCATGCGCAGGCCGGTCGTCTGGCGCTAGCTTGTTGGCTATCCCATTACGCAGCCGAGGAGACCTCATTTGCGGGATTCGGTCGCGTTCCATAGTGAACAGCCATTGTAACATCGGCCAGCCACAATGAAACGAAGGATCTCAAACGTCCTCTTGCCACTAGAACATTTATTCTATATACTCTCCTCAACCTCGCTCGGCGCGGCCCTGCCCGCCGGCGGCCTTGACAACTTCACAGGCTGCCCCTGGTCGCTTCAGCGCGCCCTGCCCCGGCGTATTCCCCGCCCGGCTGCCCCCTGGCTGGCACCCCTTGCCCGGCTGGCAACGCTAGCCTCCCCGGCCAGGCCAAAATCTGGCGCGAAATCAAGGTAGGCTGGCAACGCTGGCAACGCTGGCAACGCTGGCAATGATTCAGCCAGCACCCCGGCGCCGCCACCCGTCAATTCGGGCGGAACCCCGCAAGCCCGAACCCGCCCCGCGAATAAAGTAAACGCCCATTTGACAAATTTGTGCCAGGCATTACAATCAAGGAGACGGTATTGCGGATAGCGACATGCAGGACACGCGCAAGGCCATTCTCGATTACCTGAAAGAGCGCGGCGAGGCCACGGTGGATGAGCTGGCCTCGGTGCTCGAATTGACGTCCGTCACCGTGCGCCACCACCTGGACATTCTGCGCGGCGAGGGGCTGGTGGCCGAGCCCGGCATCCGCCACCGCAACACCCCCGGCCGCCCGCAGTACAGCTACGGCCTCACCCCCAAGGCGTCGGAGCACTTCCCCAAGAACTACTGCGATTTCGCCGCCAAGCTGATCGAGGAAGTGAAGGCCAGCGCGGAGCCGGGCCGGGTGAACGTGATCTTCGAAGGTGTGGCCCAACGGCTGGCGCTGGCCGCCCCCCCGCCCGACCCCGCCGAGAGCGTGGAAACACGGCTGGACCGGACGGTGGCGTGCCTCAACCAGCAGGGCTACGTGGCGCGCTGGGAAACGGCCCAGGGCGGCTACCTGCTGCACACCTGCAACTGCCCCTACGAGGGCCTGGCCGAGGGCAACCCGGAACTGTGCCAGATGGACCTGAGCCTGGTGGGCAACTTGCTGGGGACCGCGCCGGAGCGGGTGAGCCGAGTGGTGGAAGGGGCGGGAAGCTGCGCTTACTGGATCCCCGAGAATAAAGTAGAACTGAATCTCACTAATTGACAGGCCCGCGCGCTTGCGCTAAAATTCACCTAAGCATGCCGGATTACACCGGCAACTACCCCCGGCACAGACCGGAAAGGATCGCCTGATGGCTCTCGAAGAGATCGAACTGACCCCCATTGTTGACACCGAAGAAGCAGGGCTCACCCTGCTCCCCGCCGCGGCCGATAAGATCAAGGCGCTGCTGGCCGAGCGCAACCTCACCGAGCACGGCCTGCGCGTGTTTGTGGCGGGCGGCGGCTGCTCGGGGATGCAGTATGGCATGGCCATCGAGAAAGAGGCCGGCGAGTTCGACACGATCTTCGAGACCGGCGGCGTGAAGATGTTCGTGGACCCGACCTCGATGATGTACCTGGGCGGGGCCACCGTGGACTACGTGGACAACTTGATGGGCGGCGGGTTCCGCATTGATAACCCGAACGCGGTGTCCACCTGCGGCTGCGGCCACTCGTTCAAGACCAGCGGTCAGACCGGCGGCGAGCACGAGCACGGCGACGGCTGCGGGTGTGGGCATCACTAACAGCAGTCAATGGGTGGCCGGGTAACGGGTCAAGCGGCAAAGGACTGACAGCGGCGCATTGACCAGTTGACCAGTGGACCAATTGATTGATTGACCAGGAAGCGCGGGTCTGCCGCTGGCACATGGGCATGACCCGCGTTTGTGTTTGAGCCATGCCACGCTACTACACACCGGATGAGGCCAATGCCGTCCTGCCGCACGTGCGCGAGATCGTCGCGGCGATGCTGGAGGCGCGCCAGCGCATCGTGGAGGCGCAGCCGGCGCTGTGGCCGGTGCTGGAGAAGGCGGCGGGCAACGGGGGCAGCCGCGAGGCCGGGGCGGTGCTGGGCGATTTTGAAGTGGTCCAGCTCAGCCTGCGGGCGCTGGGGCAGATGGACATCGAGGTGAAAGACATCAACACCGGGCTGATCGACTTTTGGGGGCGGCGCGAGGGGCGGGACGTGTACCTGTGCTGGCGGTTCGACGAGCCGCGGGTGGCGTTCTGGCACGAGATCGAGGCCGGGTTTGCGGGAAGGCAGCCGCTGGAGTGAGTGTCAGGTGCCAAGTGTCAGGTTGGCGGGTTGGAAGGTCGAAATGGTTCGAACGGCCAACGTGGCCAGACTGATTGAGACATGAGACTATTCGGATCACGAGCCAAGAGTGAGGGCCCGCGCCGGCTGTGGCTGGACCTGGGCGACCTAGGCGACCTGGTGAACCCGGCCGGGCCGCACGAGCAATGGCAGGACCACGGCCTGGGCCTGCTGCGGACCATCCTGCACCAGAATGGGGTGCTGACCGACCTGGCCTCGACGCGCGCCTGCACAAGCTGGGAGCAGGTGCGGGCCAAGCTGCGCGGCTACGACATGCTCATCATGAACGTGCGCAGCTACACCTACCCGTCGGCCTACCGCGCGGCCAAGATCTTCAAAGAGATCAACCCGCAGGGCAAAATCCTGGCCGGCGGGATGCACGCCACGGTGGCGCTGGACGAGATGGAGGCGGTGCCGGAGTTCGACAAGATTTGCCAGGGGCCGGGCGAGAACGTCATCGTGCCGCTGGTGAAGGACCCGGACGCGTTCCCGCGCGTGATCCTGGGGCAAGGCGCCAAGAGCATGGCCGACTGGCCGATGATGGACCGGACCCTGTGGCCCAAGCCGGCGAGCTGGAAGCTGAGCCGCAAGTTCAACTGGCCGCTGGAGCCGGAGTGCGGCTGGGGGCCGCCGGCCGTGGCCACCATCATCACCAGCCGGGTGTGCCCGTGGCAGTGCGTGTTCTGCAACGAGAACTCCTACATCCCCAACATGGGCCGGCGCCCGGTGGAGATGGTGATTGACGAGCTGAACTTCTTGGACAAGCACTATGGGCCGGTGGGGAGCGTGGTCATCCACGACTCGATGTTCTTCCAGAACCCAAGCTGGCTGGAGGAGTGGATCGAGAAGTACCCGCGCAAGGCCAACAAGGTGTGGCCCTACTGGGCGGCGGCGCGGGCCGACACGGTGCGGCAGTGGCCGGAGCTGTTCGAGGCCCTCATCCGCGAGACCAACTGGCTGACGGTGTCCATCGGGTTCGAGTCCGGCAGCGACCGGGTGCTGCGCATCCTCAACAAGGAATGCACCGAGGAAGACAACTACTTCACGATTGACCTGCTGGAGCGCATCGCCGACGACCTGGAGGCGCAGGGCAAGCCGGCGCCGGTGTTCTGGTCGAACATCATGCTGGGCATACCGGGCGAGCAGCGCGAGGACGCCTTCAAGACGATGCGGATGCTCAAGTACATGCGGCGGGTGATGCCGTCCATCTCGTTCTATGCCCCCTACCCCGGCTCGGCGCTGGGGCACCAGCTCATCGCCGAGGGCAAGAGCCTGATGAGCAAGGACAACTATCACCGCTTCCCCGACGACGAGAAGGTGAAAGGGATCGACTACCAGTTCTACCGTGAGCTGCTGGCCGGCAAGTTCGACAGCGAGGTGCACCAGGGGCTGTCGGCGATGCAGCAGCGGCGGGAGGACTATACGGCGGCGCTGACGAAGGCATGAGCAGCTTTTCTAATCCCCACTACATGTACCTGTTCGCGCTGAAGAACGGCAAGAAGCGCTTGGCGTATGGGCAGTCGCCCGAGGACGCGCTAGAGATTTTGAGCTACCGGCTGACAAGGGAAGAGATGGACGAGATCCTGCGCGACCAATACGAGAAGATCAGCCAGCGGAAGCTGCAGGCGCACGTGGAGGAGTTGGGGTAAGTAGGCCTACCTAACCCCCGCCCCCTCCCCTACCAGGGAAGGGGGTGCCTTTGAGCCAACACGGGTATGAAGGCAAGGCCGCAAGGCTCAAGTCCGCGCGAAGTATTGAAGGCCATGGGTTCAGGCTGGACGCTGAAGGCGCACCGGGACATTGAGGGGCGCAAGGAATTCCGGCTGCACCCGTTGGAGGGCGAGGCCGAGGCGGTGGACGGCGCGGCGGTGGCGAGGCTCGTGGCGCAGGGGCTAATCGACTCGAACAAGAAGTTTCCAGCGGCGACCTTCTGGCTGACGGAGGCGGGACGGCGGAGCCTGGGGAGTTCGCCAGCCGCAGGGGAGTGATCGTATTGACGGAGCCGCGGCCAAAAGCGCCGCGGTTTAGTTTTGGAGTGCGTCACCATCTCAGCGTTGGCGCATCCGCAGCGCGCACACCGTGTAACGAAATCGTCTACAAGAGTGCGCCGGGCAACGAAGCGAGTTGCGGCGGCATAAACCCGCCGACTACGCAAAGCGTGCGGTAGATTGTTTCGTGCAACTGGAACAACGCGCTCGCCCACCGGGGCGGGCGTGCTTAGCGGCGGGCGCGGAAGGCACTGAGGACGCCGCCGAAGGCGCCGAGGACGAACAGGACGGCAATGAGCACCGCTGGAGGAAAACCGGTGGGCACGCCAATGCCCTCGGCGGGCAGGAGGGTGGGCCGGATCTCGGGCGCAGGCGGGGTGAAGGTGGGCGGGCGGGAGGCGTTGGGGTCGGTGGCGGGGGCGCCGTCGGTGCCGAGGACGACATCGAGCGGCGGGGTGGGCGTGGGGGGGAGCGTGGGCGTGGGCGGCGCGACGATGGTGGGCATGTTGGGGTCATCGCCCACCAGCCGGATGAGATCGCGCAGAACCCAGCCCTCATTGTTGGGCGCGCCGACATAGACGATCTTGATCCACGCGCCGGTGGGCGAGCGGCCGATGGCGGGGCTGGTTTGGCCAGCGACGAGCAGGCCCACGCGGTCATATTGGGTGCCGGGGCCGCCGCGCACGGTCACGTCCTGGTAGATCTCAACCAGCCAGGGCGATTGAGTCGCCTGAGGGGGAGGGGCGGCGTGGGCGGTGAGGCGGAGGCTTGCGAGGAGCGCGCTTAGGATGAGGGCGGCCAGGGTTAAGGGGCGCAGGGCGCGGGGCATGGGAGGGATTCTAACACGGGCGCCAGCAGGCCGGGGCGCCGGGGCCGTGCATCTTCGATGGCATTTTCAATCAATCCGATAGCTGCCTGTCCAGCCAGGCCAGCGCCAGGTCCACCCAGATTTGGGCGTGGGGAACGTTGAGCGAAGCGTCCACGGCGGTGACGGGGTTGGCGAGGGCGAGGCCATGGGGGCCGGAGTCCCAGATGTGCAGTTCGTAGGGCACGTTGTGGGCGGCCAGGGCGCTGGCGAAGAGCAGGGCGTTGCGGGCGGGCACGATCGGGTCGGTGGCGGTGTGCCAGATGAAGGCGGGGGAGGATTGGGCCGTGACGTGCAGGTCGGGCCGGTACTGGTCCACGAGGTCGTCGGGCGCTTCGCGGACACCAAAGATAGCGGCGTGCATGGCGGCGTAGTGCGGTTCCTCACCGGAGGGCGGGGGCGGGCCGTGGCGCAGATCAATGACGGGATAGCCAAGAATAACGGCATCGGGGCGCAATTCGTCGTTGGAGGCGCCGACGCGGTCGCGGATGTCGGGACGATCCCAGAAGACGCCCAGCGCGGCGGCGAGGTGGCCGCCGGCCGAGAAGCCGCACACGACGAGGCGGCGCGGGTCCACCAGCCACTCGGCGGCGTTGCGGCGAATGAGCAGGAGGGCGTTGGCGAGGTCGAGCATGGGCACGGAGAAGCGCGTGTTGACCGAGTAGCGCAGGACGAAGGCGTGATAGCCGTGGGCCAGGAAGCGCAGGGCGATGGGCTCGGCCTCGCGGTCGGAGGTGAATTGGTAGCCGCCGCCGGGGCAGACGATGACGGCGGGGCACGGTCGGCCAATAAAGTATTGCTCTGAGCCGTGGAGGTGATAGGCGTCGAGAAAGACAGCCGGGTTGTCGGGGCGGAGGGGGTGGCGTTCAATGTGCATAGGGCGATGTCCTTTGGGGCTGTTGGAGCGGTCAGATTCCTCGGCCAAGACCGCCTCGGAATGACAACACAGGTGGGCGACCAGTATCAATCCGGCGGGGAGCGAAGTAGGCGGCGGAGGCGCACGGCGCGCGAGGCGGGCATGGCGGGCAGGTGTTGTTCGAGGACGGCAACGAAGGCCGCCTGATGCTTCGCATCCACCGCGGGGGCGATGGCCTCGGCGTGGCGGGGCACATCCTTGGCGGGGCAGGCGCGCAGGAAGTTGAGCAGGTAGGGCAGGAGTTCGGCGCGGTGCTTGGGGCGGTGCGCGGCGACGCGCGCCGGCGCGAGGATGCCGTTGTCCTGCGTGATGACGGAGCCGGTCTCGATGGCGCGCTGGATCAGGCGGCGCTGGGCAAAGAGCGCCGGGGCGCTGAGGGGGGCGATGGCGGCCAGGGCCGTCATGCCGCCCCAGACGATGCGGTTATTGCGGCTAGAGAGCAGTGCGATGAAGTCGTCGGCATAGGGGGCGACGAGGGCGGGGTCCAGCGCGCCGACTTCGTAGAGGACCTTGATGCAGTCAGCCTGGATGTTTTTGTCTTTGTGGGTGAGGCCGCTCACGACCTCGCGGATGCCGGCTGAGTCGCGGCGCGCGGCGAGGTCGCGGGCGAGGGCCACATTGGGGGCTTCGTCGCGGCGGCCGAGGGCGTGGGCGAGGCCGTCAAGGACCGTCATTCGTCCCTAAAAGTAGTCGTCCCGAAGTTCGCCGTCATACTTGCCGGAGCGCAGGCAGCAGTGCTTGAAAGCGGCGGCCAGAGTTGCAGGGGCAAAGGTCGTCGCGGCCCAGCTTTTCGATGAGCTCTTTGTCGCCGTGGACGACGCGGTGACCACGCTTGACACGGGCCTCCGAGGGGTAGCCCTTGCGGCGTTTGCTAGTCGGCTCGAAAACCGGAGAGGTCGTCGGGGTCGGGGATGGTGGTGGGGCGTATGGGACACTCTCCTTTCGGGTGAGAAACTGCGCGGCGATGAGTCTACCATGTTTGTCTGTGAGGCGGCAGGAGAGTGGAGATTCCTCACCGCGCCGCCGGCTTGAGCACTGATCCGATGGGCGACGGCGCGGTTCGGAATGACACGTTCCGGGCGAGATTGAGCGGTTCAAAGGCGCGCATTGCGGTCCATGCCGAGTGCCAGCCGATTGTCGGCCAGAGTTCATCCTCGACTGCGGGCTGACGCGGGGCTGACTTCCGCGCGGGCACAACTTCCGTTATGATTGCGCGTAAGAAGAGATGAGGCCTGCGATGGGCGCGGCCCAGGAGACCAGGATGAGCCAGCGAACGTATCATGGTGAGGTTAAGCCAGCGGACATGGCGGCGGCGCTGATTGCGGCTTTCAACCAGGGCAATTTGCGCTGTCAGCAGGTGGGCCAGGGCGACAAAATCATGGTGCAGATCGCCACGCGCGACTTCGGGCACAGCGGCGGCAAATCGGCGCTGTCGGTGACGATCCAGAAGGTGACGGACGGGGTGACGGTGGGGATGGGCCAGCACGAGTGGCTGGGGGTGGCGGCGTCGCTGGGGGCGTCGGCGCTGGCGGCCTTTCGCAACCCGTGGAGCATCATCAGCCGGCTGGACGACATCGCCCAGGACATCAACTCGCTGACGCTGGAGCAGCAGGCGTGGGACGCGATTGAGAGCTTCGCGCGCACGGCGCACGCGACCAAGACCATCTCCCAGCAGTTGAGCACGGTGATGTGCGAGCACTGCCTGACGGCGAACAAGGTGGGCGAGCCAAACTGCGTGGGCTGCGGGGCGCCGCTGGGGCCGGTGCAGCCGATTGCGTGCCGGCAGTGCGGGAATGTGATGCCGCCGAAGAGCAAGTTCTGCTCGAACTGCGGGGCGGCGATGGCGGGTTAAACCTCACCACCAAGCCACAAAGTCACGAAGGGGATAAGTGTCGGCGGATGGGCCGCAGGTTGTCGATCCGCCGAGTGCGTTAAGCTAGCCGATGATGTCGGCGGAAGCTTCAGACTGGGCGGCGACGAGGCGGAGGGCGGCCATGTAGGTGGGAGCCGGATCGAGGCGGCCCAGCTCGTGGCCGAGCCATTCGACGACGGTCTCGGGCCGCAGAGGCACCACGCGCTCGGTGGATGAACCGCTGGGAAGGCGCTCGGTGACGGCGCAGACCGCGCCGTGCCGGGTAATCTCAAAGAGCGCGCCATCGCTCGTCTCCAAGCGCACCCCGGCCAAGAAACCGGCGCCCAGCGCAAGCTGGCCCGGCAGCGATTCGAAGCGCACCATCTGACCGCCGGCAAACCGGATGAACTGCACATCGCGCGCCGAGGGGACCCAGCCGAGGCGCGAGGCCAGCCAGCCCGCGTATAGCCAGGCCAGCACGGGCGCGCCCGAGTGGTAACGCACGGTGACGCTCGTGAGCCGCGGCAAATAAGGGAGCGTCACCGCGCTGTCGAAAATCTGGGCGGTGTGGTAGCGCCAGGGCGCGAGGCGCGCCCAGGCCAGATCGCTGACAACGGGCTCAAAGTGCGGGTCGTTGACGGCGCGGTCCAGGGCGGCCCAGTCGAGCTGGGGCGCGGTGAAGTTGAGGGAATCCATGATGAGGCGGTCCAGCACCGGCGCGAAGGCGGTCAGGGCCGGATGCCGGAACGGACTGCTGCCCATCCACCACAAGAATGAGGGCAAGTTGGTGAGCAAGAGAGGGAGCGCCGCGCCCGGCAGGCGCTGCACGGCCACGGGGCCGCGCGCGGTGAGAGTGACTAATTCGCCGCAGACAGGCTCATCGCCGTCGCGCGCCGGGGCGTGGTGGAGGGCCACGGTGGCGGTCAGGCCGGCGGGCGAGGCGTCGGGCAGGGCTTCCAGGATGATGGTGCGGGCCGGCTGGCGCGGGTTCAGGGAGATGGCCACCTCGCGCGCCTGCTGCGCGGCGGCGGGCTCGGCGGCATAGGCGACGAGGGTGTGCAGGAGGACGCGGTTGTGCATCCGCGCCTGGCCAGCACGCGCCTCGGCCGCCTCGCGCCACAAGGCGGCCAATTCGCGCTCCACGCGGGCAGGATCCACCAGGCGGGGGGCCGCGGGAGAGACCGCTCCGGGCCCAACGCTCACAGGCGCCTCCAGCGGCGGCCGTCGGCTTCGATGAAGCGATGCGCCTCGGTGGGGCCCCAGGTGCCGGCTTCATAGGCGGGCAGGCGCGTGACCGGCGACTGCGCCCAGCCTTCCAGGATGCGGTTGACATACGTCCAGGCCGCCTCGACCTCGTCGTCGCGGGTGAAGAGCGCGGCTTCGCCCAGCATGCAGTCGAGGATCAGGCGCTCGTAGGCTTCGGGCGCGGGCACGCCAAAGGACGAGCCGTAGCGGAAGTCCATGCTGACGGGACGCACCTGCACGGTGGCGCCGGGCAGCTTGGAATTGAAGCGCAGGGCAATGCCTTCGTCCGGCTGGATGTTGAGGGCCAGCAGGTTGGGTTCCGCGGTGCCGCTGTTGCGGCCGAACATGGAGAGCGGGATGTGCTTGAACTGGATGGCAATCTCGGTGGAGCGCTTGGGCAGGTGTTTGCCGGAGCGCAGATAGAAAGGCACGCCCGCCCAACGCCAGCTGTCCAGGAAGAGTTTGAGGGCCAGGAAGGTCTCGGTGAGCGAGTCGGGGGCGACGCCCTTTTCCTCACGGTAGGCCGGCGCGGGCCGGCCGCCAACGGAGCCAGCGGCGTATTGGCCGCGCACGACGAATTGGTCCACGACGTCGGGCGCGAGGAGGCGGATGGCGCGCAGCACCTTCACCTTCTCGTCGCGGACGGCGTTGGCGTCGAAGGCGACCGGCGGGTCCATCGCCACCAGGGTGAGCAGTTGCAGCATGTGGTTTTGGATCATGTCGCGGATGACGCCGGCTGTCTCGTAATAGCCCCCCCGCCCCTCCACGCCTACGGCCTCGGCCACCGTGATCTGCACATGGTCCACGTGGTTACGGTTCCACAGGGGCTCGAAGATGGCGTTGGCGAACCGAAAGACGAGGATGTTCTGGACCGTCTCCTTGCCAAGATAGTGGTCAATGCGGTAAACCTGGTCCTCGTCGAAAACGGCCTGAACGGTGCGATTGAGATCGCGGGCGGTGGCGAGGTCGCGGCCGAAGGGCTTCTCGATGATGAGGCGCACCCAGCCGCCGCTGGGGCTGCGGCTGAGGCCGGCCTGGCCCAAGTGTTCGATAATGACGGGGAAGTACTCGGGGGAGGTGGCGAGGTAGAACAGGCGATTGCCGGCCGCGCCGCGCTGCTGGTCGAGTTCGTCGAGTTTGGCGGCGAGGCGGCGGTAGGCCTCAGGCTCGTCAAAATTGCCGGGGCAGTAGCACAGCTTGGGCGCAAAGGCCCGCCAGACCTCCTCGTCGGCCGGGCCGCTGCGGGAGTGAGCGTTGATGCCGTCCAACATCTGCTGGCGGAACTCGTCGTCGGGGATGGGCCGGCGGGCAAAGCCGACGACGGCGAAGGCCGTGGGCAGCAACCCTTCCAGTTCCAGGTTATAGAGGGCGGGCACGAGCTTGCGTTGGGTGAGGTCGCCGGACGCGCCGAAGATGACGACGGTGTTGGGCTCGGGCATGCGCTCGACGGTGAGGCCTTCGCGGAGAGGGTTCATGGGAAGGATGAAGGATGAATTATGAAGGATGAATCAATCGTGGCAGGCCCAGACACGCGGTTGTGGGCGGGAGTGTAGGAGCAAATGGGGGGAAGTCAAGTCAGAGGGGCGCTGTCACACAGGTTGCGTAGGGGACATTGGACTCGTACGGAGGATGAGCGAGATGAAATATGGACTGGTGATGCGGACGGATGTGCCACTAGGCGAGATCCCGGCGCTGGCGCGGAGGGCGGAGGCGGCCGGGTGGGACGGGTTCTTCATCTGGGACCCGCCGCTGTGGCCGAACGCGTGGGTGCTGCTGGGCGCGGTGGCGGCGCAGACGGAGCGGATTCGATTTGGGACGATGCTGACGCCGCCGACGATCAGGCGGCCGTGGCAGTTGGCGGCCGAGGCGGTGACGCTGGATCAACTCTCGGGCGGGCGGGTGACGATGACGTTTGGCCTGGGCGCGGCGGAGGACATGCACTACGCGCGGCTGGGCGAGGCCGAGGACCGCAAGACGCGGGCCGAGCGGCTGGATGAGAGTATCGACGTCATCACGGGACTGTGGACGGGGGAGGCGTTCAGCCACGCGGGCAAGCACTTCACCCTGGACGGGGTGAAGCTGGAATTGAAGCCGGTGCAGACGCCGCGCATCCCCATCTGGGTGGTGGGGGCGTGGGGCAGTGCAAAGTCGATGCGGCGGGTGCTGAAGTGCGACGGCATCATCCCGGCCAAGATGACGCCGCAGGGACCGGCGTACGACATCACGCCCGGCGATATTCGCACAATCCTGGCGTTCGTGCAGGAGAAGCGTGAGATAGCGTCGCCGTTTGACTTTGTACTGGAGGGCGAGACGCCCGGCGATGACCCGGCGCGGGCGACGGACGCAGTGCAGCCGCTGAGGGAGGCCGGCGCGACGTGGTGGCTGGAGTCGCTGTGGGGGAAAGTGTGGGAGGCGGGCGGGCTGGAGGCGGTGAAGGCGCGGGTGGAGCAGGGGCCGCCGAAGGGGTGAGAGCCTTCACCGCGGAGCACGCGGCCCCAAAGGGGTGCTTAGCAAAGGGCGCGGAGAAGAGCAGGAGAGGTAAGTCGACTTCGCCGCGGAGGCAGGGGAAGGGCGGAGAGCAGCTGAGCGTCAGGCGCGGGGCTGGTACTGGGCGATGGCTTGCTCGAGGTAGGGCCGGCCACTGGTCTGGTGGGCGCGAATGATAAGGGCGGGGTCGTAGGCTACGCGGCGGAACTCGAGGCGGAGGCGGGGGCCATCCACGGTGAGGACGGCGTACTCGGCCCAGGGGTTGGCGCGAAAGCCATCTTCGGGCTGGTCGTGGTTGTAGGCCAGGCCGACGGCGCCAGGGTTGAAGTAGAAGCTATCGCCTAGGCGGCGCAGGTGCTGGACGTGGGTGTGGCCGCCGCACATGAAGCGCGGCTGGTAGGGGCCGAGTATCTTGGCCACGTCGGCATCAGGCGTGTTGGGCAGGAGGACGTCGTTGAAGGAAGCGGGGGAGCCGTGGAAGCACAGCAGGCTACGGCCGCCGCCCAGGTCAAGCTCCACGGTTGGCTGGAAGCCGGCAATGAAATCCAGATCCTCGGGGCTGAGCTGAGCGAGGCTCCACTCGCGCACGGTATCAAGCTGGCGCTGGCGCTCGGGCGACACTTGCTCGCCGTGCGCCTCAGAGCCGCGCAGCAGGAAGTCGTCGGCGTTGCCCATGACGACGGGGCAGCCGAGGGCGCGCAGGCGGGCGACGACGAGGGCCGGCTGAGGGCCGCCCTGGATGGCGTCGCCCAGGCAGACGGTTTGGCCGGGCGGATCGGCGCGCAGATCGTCCAGGACGGCGTCGAGGCCGATGGCGTTGCCGTGGATGTCGGAGAGGATGGCGAGGCGCATACAGAGGATTATATACCGCTCGCGCCTGCAAGGCGCTCCTACGGTAACTCCAGGGTGGCTGGGGCGCGGAGGCGGTCTTGTGGCTGACGGGCGTTCAGTGAATGACAATGGGCAGATACAGGCGGTGGCTGAGGATTGAGAAGGTGACGACGACGCGGGTGACGTTGCCCTGCACATCGGCGACCTGGGCGTAGAGGCGGGCATTGGCGACGTCTTCCAGCGGGCCGCCGAGCGGAAGGGTGTAGATGCCGTTGCCGGAGGTAGTGGCGAGGCCGGCAAGCTGCGCCCCGGGAGGCTGACCGGCAAGGGACAAGGTGGAAGTGATGGAGAGGGAGCCGGTGAGGATGCCGGTATAGGCGTCGGCGATGCCGACGCGGATGACGGTGGGGGCGACACCATTCAGGCCGGGGCGCGGGGAGCTGACGGTGAGAGTCGGACGCTGGTCGTCCACGAACCAGCCAAATTCCGCGTCGCTGGCGGCGCCGGTGTTGATGGGGCAGCCCAGGTCCACCCAGCGCGCAAACGTCAGCTTCTCATCAATCGTCATGCCGGCCAGCCCGCCGGCCGGGTGCGAGGCGGTGGCGTTGAAGTTGAGGTCGGCGGCGTTGATTTGGGACGGGCCGCCAGGGAGGGTATCTGCATCGCCGGGGACGGTCTCGGTGGGATGGTCGTCATTGATCCAGCCATCGAGGCGCTCGCCGAAGACCTGCCAGAGGAGCAGGCTGCGGCGGCTCTGGAACAGGCGGACGTAGCGGCTGGCATTGGTCTGCCGCCAGACTGGCGTGCCGACGGTGACGAGGGGCGGGTAGCCCCAGGTGGCGTCCTCGTCGCGGCACAGGCGCATGTAGTCGCCCGGGGCGGACTGGTAGGTGAAGTCGCCGATGTCGTAGAGCGAGGTATCGGTGAGGTTGAGATTGCCGGGCGGTGAGCCGCCGGTGTGGCAGGCGGTGCAGTGCGCTTGCAGCAGGGGGCGGATGTCCTGGTAGAACTCGACATTGACGGCGGGGACAGGCTCAGAGCGCAAGTCGGGGTCGCCGTTGGAATCGTGGGTCAGGAGAGGGGTGGAATCGGTCAGGTCCCAGACGGTGTAGCCGGGCTGGCCGGCAACGGTTTGCTCGAAGGGGACGGGGGCCTGGCTGTGGGCGTGGCAGCCGCCGCAGTCGTAGCGGGCCTCGCCGGGGCGCACCTGGTGCCAGGTCTGCGCCATCGTCAACAGCATCCCGTTGCGGTCGAGCATCTGAAAGGTAAAGGGTGTGTCGGCCGGAATCTTAGCGAGGAAGCTGGTGTCGGGATTGCCCTGCGGGTCGAGGATCGGATCGCCGCCACCATCGAACTTGCGCAGAGGAATCTCGCCGAGGATGCGCATCTTCTCGTTGACGTGGTTGAAGAAATGCTGGCCGTTGTTGGGACCGTAGCTGCGGTGGGTGTTGGCCTCCAGGGCCACGATGCGGACGGCCCAGATGTCAGAGTCGGTGTAGAGGCCGGCGTCGGAGCCCTGCCAGGTCCAGTTGCTGTTGGCGTCGTTCTGGGAAGTGTTGAACGGGTCCAGGCCATCAAAGCCGTTGCCCCAGCCGTCAAAGCCGGGGGCGCTCTCGCGATTGTAGAAGCTGCTGGTGCCGATAAGGCCAAAGGGGGTGCCGGCGGGCAGGTCGTCCGGGTGGGCCGCGCCATCGTTGGGCAGCCAGGGCAATTCGATCGGCTGGACGACGCCGTGGATGGCAGAATAGGGCAGCACGGCGCGCGGCCAGACTTCGTTGTAGTTGGGATCGTTCTTGATCAGGATCAGATCGTCCGGGCCGTCAATCGGGCCGCCGCCGGGGAGGACGTACAGGCCAGCATCTACGGCCGGCAGGTCGGTGGGGCGGTTGAGGGCGTTGGCGGGGCCAGGGGTCCACACTACCAACAGGTCGTTGTTGGGCGCGCCGGAGGGGTGGGTGAACTTACCCACGCGCTCGCCGCCGCCGGGCGGGATGGGCGAGGCGTCGTCGTTGCCATTGGTGAAGGGCGTGATGGAGTACAAGCCCTTGGGCGTGAAGCTCATGCGGAAAGGATAGGAGAAGCCGGGGTTATAGCCGCTGCCGACGATCTGGGCGATGGCGGGGTTGAGGTCCACGTCGGCGGGGTAGAAGCCGGGCTGGCCGGGGGGCGGCGCGCTGGGCAGGCGGTAGAGCGTGCCAAAGCCCCAGTTGTTGAGGTTGTAGTAGTCCTCGACGACGAGGTCGCCATTGGTGAGCTGGGTGGCGAAGTGGAAGGAGCCGGCCTGCTTGAACGAGGAGACGATAGGCTCCCAGCGGCGGCCGTCGGGCCAGATGGCCCACAGGCCCCAGTTGCGCGAGTCGCGCAGGCCCTGGGTCTCGAAAGTGGAGAAGAGCACGCGGCCATCGGCCAGGGGCGTGGGGTGCAGGGCGCTGCCGATGGTCATGGGGCCGATGGGCGTGACGTTGGAGCCATCCGCGTCCATGACGAAAAGCTGGAGGGTGGGGTTGGTGTAGCCCTTGGGCGGAACGAAGCCGTAGCGGTTGCTGACGAAGATGATCTTGCCGCCGGCCAGGGGCGCGGGGCCGAGGTTGAGGATGCCGTAGCCGAGGTCGTTGTAGCTGTTGTTGGGTGGGTTGAGGGGGTCGGGGGTGTACCAGGTGCCCGCGCCCAGGTTGGGCTCGAACTCCTGGAAGGTGAGGCGGGTGATCTGGCGGGTGGGCAGGTGGAGACGATAGATGTCGGCGCCGGCATAGGGCAGGTTGCGCTGGGAGTTCATGCCGGCGTTCGTTACATCGGGGAAGAAGCTGTAGTAGACCGATTGGCCGTCGAAGGAGACGAAGGGATCGGTGACGGCGCCGTTGGTGGTGTCCACCAGGACTTCTTCGGTGCCGTCCGGATGCAGGAGGATGAGGTCGGCGCCAGGCTCGGGGACGCCGGGGTGAAAGACCTCCGGCCAGGCGATGTGGTTATCGTCGCCATCGCGCAACTGGCGGACGTAGACGATGTCGTAGGCGACGGCGCCGCCACCGGGCGCGGCCCGCACGCCTGGGTCCGGCGCGGCGAGGGCCGGAGCGAGGCCCAGGGCCAACAGCAGGCTGAGCGTGAGCTTGAGCGATACTCGTCCGGTCATGTAGTGGCCCCTCCGGGCGCCGATGCGCTGCGGGGAGACTCTACACCGTGCCAACAGATTTGGGAATAGGAAGTTGGGGGATGGTTAGAAGACCTGCGCCACGCGCAGGAAGGCCTCGACGACGCGGGGGTCGAACTGGCGGCCGCTCTGGCGGCGGATTTCGGCGATGGCTTCGGAGGTGGTCCAGGCGAGCTTGTAGGGGCGCTCGGCCAGCAAGGCGTCGTACACATCCGCCACGGAGACTATGCGCCCGCCAATCGGGATGGCGGGGCCGGCGAGGCCCATGTAGCCAGAACCGTCCCAGCGCTCATGGTGGGTGAGCGCGACCTCTTCGGCGCGGCGGAGGGCGGGCCAACGCTGGCCGGCGAGCAGGCGGGCGCCGAGGGTCGTGTGGGCCTTCATGCGTTCAAACTCGCTGGCCGTGAGCGGACCCGGCTTGAGCAGGATGGCCGGGGGGATGGCAATTTTGCCGACATCGTGCAGACGCGCCGCCCGTTGAATGAGCGCCACTTCGGCTGGGGGCAGGGCCAGGGAGCGGGCGATTTGGGCTGAGAGGCGCCCGACGCGGCGGGTGTGGCCGCCGAGGCTGGCGGGGCGGAAGGCAGGCCCGGCAGGCGTAGCTGGGTAGGATTCCACGGACACTCCTGGCCGCCCGCCGGCTGAACGAGCCAGCGCCACGGCCAGAGCGATGGGTGCAAGAAACGCGCCTCCGGGAGGTCCCGGAGGCGCGTGTTTTTTGGGGGGGCGGCAGGGGGCCGTTAGTGCGGAGAGATGCGGGTGTGAGACTGGTGGGCCACGGGCGGCTGGGCGGCCTGCGCGAGGACTGGCTCACCCCCCTGTTCCACCCAGACGCCGCAGGTGTCGCCGCCAGCGCCGTGCTCGATCTCGACCAGGGAGCCATCCATACGGTAGGCGGGCTGGTAGCTCTTGGAGACCTGCTGCGAATCGCCTTCGATGTAGTGGGCGATGAGGGCGCGGCGGAAGCGGTCGGGCGTGGTATTGGGCTGGCTGCCGTGGACGATGGAGCCATTGAAGAAGAGCACGTCGCCGGGCTGCATGGCGATGGGCCGTGCCGCCGCACCGGGCGGGAGGGGCACGGTGACGTCGGTGAAACTGACGGTGGTGTCGGCCATCTCGGTGCAGAGGATGTCCCAGGTGTGGCTGCCAGGGACGATCTCGATGCAGCCATTGGCCTCGTCACAGGGGTCGAGGGCCATCCAGGCGGCCATGCAGGTGCCAGGCTGGACGCGCAGGTAGTAGTTATCCTGGTGCAGGGCCTGGCCCCGCGAGCCGGCGGGCTTGAAATAGACCATGGTCTGCACGGCGATGGGGTCCTGCCCCAGCAAGTCGTTAAGGCACTCACGCACGCGGTCGTCGAACATGAAGCGGCGCGAGGTCTCGTCCCACTTGTGAGGGTGAATCATGCGCGGGTAGCGCTTGAGCGGGTCAGCCGAGTCCAGGTTAATGCCGATATCGTCGCCCTGCTGGGGCGACTGGCGCAGTTCCATGTAGTGGTCAATCAGGGCGGCGACCTCGGCGCGGCTGTAGAGGGCTTCGACGACGACGTAGCCGTTGTCCTGGAAGAATTGGCGGTGGGCTTCGGTGAGCATAGGTGGGGGTCCTTGGGCGGGCTCGGCGGGGATGAACCCCGCCGCTACGGTTTTGATCGGCGGGGGTAAAGCCCGCCGGTACGCATTGGACGTTACTCGCCGCGGCGTCGCACGTTGAGTTCCTGGCCGACCATCTCGATGGCAGGCTCTCCGCCGATCTCCACCCAGATGCCACAGACGCTGCCCTCGATCTCGTTGGGCGGCAGGGCGAGGGTGGAGCCATCGCGGCGCCACAGGGGCTGATAGCCCTTGGAGACCTGCTCGGACGTGCCCTCAACATAGTGGCCGATGAGGGCACGGCGGAAGCGGTCGGGCGTGGTGTTGGGCTGGCTGCCGTGGGCGATGGAGCCGTTGAAGAACATCACGTCGCCGGCCCGCATGCGGACGGGCACCGGCTGGGCGTCTGGCGGGATGGGGATGGTGACGGAGGTAAAGTAGCGGGTGGTATCGGCGTCAACGGTGCACAGCAGGTCCCACTTGTGGCTGCCGGGGATGATCTCGAGGCAGCCATTGTGCTCGTCGCAGTCGTCGAGCGCCAGCCAGGCGGCCATGCAGGTGCCGGGGTGGACGCGCAGGTAGTAGTTGTCCTGGTGCAGGGCCTGGCCGCGGGCACCCGGCGGCTTGAAGTAGACCATGGTCTGGGCGGCGTAAGGCTCGGCGCCCAGCAGGGCAGTCATGCAATCGAACAGGCGCGGCTCAAGCATCCAGGCCTTAGCCACGTCGTCCCACTTGTGGGGCTTGATGAGGCGCGGGTAGCGCTTGATGGGATCGTTGCCGGTCAGTACGATTTCGGTGTCATCGTCGGGGCGTGGCTCGCGGCGCAGGTCCATAAAGTGGTCGCGGTAGCGGACGGTCTCGTCTGAGGAGAAGAGACCGGGGACGACGACGTAACCATGGTCTTCGTAAGACTGCTTCTGCTCTGCGGTCAACATGGCCGAGGGGTTCCTTCAGTGCTGAATATGTACGGCGTGCCTGCCGCGGCGGCATGGGCCAGCCGATGAATATATTCTATACAGGTGCGAGTGGAATGACAAGGATGCGCCTTCGCGGCTATAGACTTGGCGGAGCCTTCAGAATAAGATTTCACTCACATTGGTCCAAACGGCGTTTGGGTGGTTGCCTGCTGTGGCGGTGCGGCGCCTGCGAGCAACGGGCGCAGAGGCCATCGCGGGTGGGCTGGCCAGGTGGGGAGAAAGCGTGGAACGACATGCCGCGACAGTGGTTGTCTCGATGTTGGACGGTGGTGATGCTGCTGACCTTTGGCATTGGTGCTCAAGCCGCGCGGGCCGCGCCGCAGGGCGGTGTCTTCATCGTCAACAGCAACGCCGATGCGGTGGATGGGGCCATCGGCGACGGCGACTGTTCTACGAACGCCATCCTTGGCCCGTGCACACTGCGGGCCGCCATTCAAGAAGCCAACGCCAACCCTGACCTCAATACCATTGTGGTGCCCGCCGGAACCTACACCCTGATGCTCACCGGCGCGCCGGACGACTTGGGGGTCAGTGGCGATCTGGACATTACGGAGGCGGTGACCATCCTCGGCGCGGGGCCAACGCTGACCATCATTGACGGCAACGGCGGTCTGACAGCCGATCGGGTCTTCGAGGTACATGGCGGGACGGTCAACCTCACCGGCGTCTCGGTTCGCAATGGCCGCGCGGGCGGCCCGGGGAGCGGCATCGCCAACCGGAGCGGCGCGGCGCTGACGCTGACGAACAGCGACGTGCAGGGCAGCGTGGCGGCCATTGCCGGCGGCATTTTCGGCGGCGGCATCTACAGCGAAGGCCGCCTGACGCTCACCAGCAGCACGGTCATGTCGAATACCAATGGGCCCAGCAACGCGGCCGGCGGCGGGGTCGTACACGTGGGCCTGGGACCGGATGCGGGCCTGCTCATCAGCAACACGACTATCAGCGGCAACAGCACAGTCGATCTCGGCGGCGGGCTATACGCCGGGGCGACGGTGGTCACCATTACGAACAGCACTTTGAGCAACAACCAGGCGCAGGCCGGCGGCGGCCTATTCGCGTATGACACACAACTGGCGCTGGTCAACAGCACGCTGTCGGCGAACAGCAGCACGGATTCCGGAGGCGGCCTGTTCAATCACACCGGCCAGACGCGCCTGTTCAACGTCACGGTGACAAATAACACCGCCGATAGCGACGCCAACGGAACCGGCAGCGGGGGCGGCGCGGCCGCGCCCTCCGGCTCGCTGCGATTGCAGAATTCAATCATCGCCGGGAATGTGCAGCTCGATCCGTTCGGCGGCGGCGGCGTCCTCGCGGTCGAAGACGACTGCTCGGGTTCGTTGACGTCGGATGGATACAACCTCATCTACGCCGCGACCTGCACGATTGGCGGACCGTATAGCCCGGCCTGGCCGGTGCTAGGACCACTGGCCAACAACGGCGGGCCGACGCGCACGCATGCCCTGCTGCCGGGCAGCCCGGCCATTGACGCGGGCCATCCGGCCGGCTGCGTGAATTGGGATGGCGCGCCGCTGCGGCGCGACCAGCGCGGCGTGAGCCGGCCGCGTTTTGGCGAGGTCAGCGTGCGCTGCGACATTGGCGCGTTCGAGGTGGTGGGGCCGCTGTGGCTTCCGCTGGTGCGGCGTTAGGCAACGCCGGGCAACATCCTATTCCTCGGCAAGCACTGCCGGCAGGCCGGCTTCAAGTTTGTCCTACCCCGCGTCCAAGTCCAGCGCGGGCGTGGTCGGCCGGAGGCCGGTGAACGGCGTTACGGCGTAACGCCCTGGTTTTCGAGCCACGCTTGCACCCGCTGGTGCATTTGTTCTTCGATGACCTGGCGCCGGTCATTCATGACTTCATCTTGCAGCGACTCATAGGCCGACAGGTTCCAGCCCACGTGAGTCGTGCCCAGGCTGAACGAGCAATAGATCACGGCGAAGTCGGGCGCGCCGGCAGCGCTGCTCGGCCGCGAGCCGGTGGCGCACTTTGAGACGTCCCACGCGTCGGGCATGAACGGGGCCACAGCCACCTCACCCGGCAGCCCGGTGCCGGGCGCGGTCACCAGGTCAAAGAACTCCATCGCATCGTCGCTGGTCGGGAGCTCGATCACGAGCGTGTGCAGCACGCAGGGCGTGGTGAGCGGGCAATTGACCGGCCGGGTGTAGTTATTGTGAATCAGGGTGACGCCATCCTGGTTGAGGATGGCCAGGACCTCGGGATTGCGGTACAGCGTGGCCGGGTCCATGTTGTTGACGATGCGGTGGTCGGGGGCGCCGTCGGGGAAAATCTCCTGGACGACATCCTCAGTCACACACTGGGCCAGC
>CAZCEC010000092.1:0-18417 GCA_964497615.1 uncultured Anaerolineales bacterium
GCGGCGGCGAGGGCGGACGGAGGGGGCAAGGGACTCAGGGGACTCAGGGGAGGGGTATGAAGGGAATAAGGGGCATAAAGGGCAGTAGAGACTCGGGGGCGGGAAACAAGGGAAGTGAAGGAAATAAGGGTAATCAGGCTTGAGTGACTCAGCGGGCTGTGGGCGGCGCGGCGAGGGGGAATATACCACAGCGCAGATCAAGGGCCGGGCGCGGATTAGAACCGCTGCCTTGACACCCCGTCAAGTCGATTCGCGCAAGTTCAATGGACCCACCGTTGGATTGCCGTCGAACGACACCGGGACCGTAGTCGAACGGCACCGGGACCGTAGGCGGGGGATTTACTCCCCCGGCCAGCGCGCCACAAGCGAGCCGCGCCCATGACCCCCCGGCGGGGGCGCTGCGCAGAGGGCGCGACTACGGGTTACGGGTCCAGCATCGAACGAGTCCCCCGAGTCCCCTCGCATCCCCTGAGTCCCCTCGCCCCTTATACCCTTCAGACCCCTTATACCCCTTCCCCGAATCCCCCCACCCTACCACCCCACCAGCCCCGCCCACGCGCCCGCCACCGCCGCCAGCGGCAGCAGCGCCAGCAGCACCACGCTAGGCACGGCCACGATCAGCGCCGGGCGCCAGGCCAGCCCATACACCGCCCGCGCCGCCTGCACCGTCAGCGCCAGAGCGTAGATGGCGGCGGGCAGCAGCAGCAGCCGCAGCGGCGCGGGGCCGCTCACCAGCAGGCCGGCCGCCAGCGTCAGCGGCGCGGCGAACGACGCGCACACAAACGCCAGGCTCCCATACTCGCCACGCGCATCCAGTTGATCGGCCAGGGCGTGGGCGGCGGCGGTGGCGGCCACAAACGTCACCACCGTCAGCAGCACCAGCCCCACGTAAGCCCCCATCACCGTGAACAGCGGCGCGGAAGTCCGCAGAAGGCTGGCCATGGCCGGCGCCCCCCAGCCCAGCGCCGCGCCGGCCGCCATCCACTTAACGGCGCGCTCCGGGCGGGCGGCGGGGTTGAGGGCCAGCCCTTCAAAGGTGGCCAGGCCGGGCTGCAGGATGGCCTGCTCCCAGACGGTGTACCACGGGCTGGGGCGGATGGCTTCGGCGCGGACGGTCAGGCTGGCCATGGCGCTGCCGGGGATGAGCAGGTGCTTCTTCGCGGCTGGCGCGGCGGCGCTGGCGTTATTGGTCTTGGGAATAGCGGGGGCTTCGGTGGCCATGGATCCTCCTGCGCGGTGAGTGTTGGGTCGCGCGGGAGGAGAGTGCAAGAAGGGTGCCGAGGCCAAGCGGGCTGGGCCACCGCGTAGGCTGGCCATGTCATTCCGAGGCGCCGGCCGCCTGCCCCACCTGTCGGTGGCGGGGTGCGCCGAGGAATCTTGACTTGCATTCAGGGCAAGATGCCTCACCCGCACCGGCGGCGCGCCTGGCCCGGCGGGCTGCGGCGGGTTCGGCATGACAAAGCCCGGCGTTGGCGGAGCCTCCGCCGCTATTGGGCGGCGAACACCTGCTGAAACGTAAACGCAAACGCCGCCGGCCCGTGCGCCCGCAGGTGGTCCAGCCGGTGCTTCCCTTCTTCTAGGCTGGGCGTGTGGCCGGCGGGCACCCACCACAGCACCTGGTATGGCCCGTCGAAGCGCTCGAACCACTCGTGCCGCCGCCGCAGCACCGCCGCGTGCTCGCCCCGGTAGGCATACGCCCGCAGCGCCGCCACGCTCTCCCACACCGACATATTCACGATGAGGCGCTCATCCGGGTAGGCGCGCACATCGGTGGCGTTGCCGCTGTCGCTCTGGAGCCGCCACACAAAGCCGGGGGCGGCGTCGGCCAGCGCGTTAACGCGGTCGAGCGCGGCCACGAAGTCCGCCAGGCGCGGGTCGTCCAGCGGCGCGACGAGGCGGGCAATGTTCATCTGGGCCAGGTGATGGGTCATGGGAGGAATGATAGTCGAAAACCTTTGTCACGAATTGCACGAATTTGAGAACGAATTGGCACGAACGCACTACGTTTCACGTGTCACGGGTCATGTCTCGCGTCTTGGGCCGCCGGTCGCATGTTGCCACGCATGGCGCGAAGCTCTGTCGAAGGTTTCATTCGAGTAGAATTCGTGTCATTCGTGACAAAGTTCTAGCTGGAAGGAGACTCGCCAATGCCCATCCAACCCGACATGATCGGCATGGTCGTGCGCGACATGGCCGCGGCGCTGAAGTTCTACCGCCTATTGGGCCTGGACATCCCCGCGGGGGCGGAGAAGGACGACCACGTCGAGTACAAGTCCTTCAACGGCTACCGCCTGGCGTGGGACAACGTGGAATTGATCAAGAGCCTGATGCCGGACTGGGAGGAGCCGCGCGGCCACCGCATGGGCCTGGCCTTCCTGGCGGACAGCCCGGCCGAGGTGGACGCCATCCACGCGCGCCTGACCGCCGCGGGTTACGTCAGCCGCAAAGACCCGTGGGATGCCTTCTGGGGCCAGCGCTACGCCACAGTCATGGACCCGGACGGGAACCCGGTGGACGTGTTCGCGCCGCTGGCTTCTTAGGCTTCACCAGCAGCACCCCCCGGCAGTTCGGCGCGCCGCAGTGGCAGGCGTAGCGCGCGGCGAAGTCTTTGCGCCAATGGCCGTCGCGCTCCAGCCGGTAGTCGTAGGTCAGCTCTTCGCCGGGGCGGATGTCGCGCAGGGTCTCAATGAAGATGCGGCCGTCGTCGTCCACCGCTTCGCAGTTGGGGTTGCACGAGTGGTTGATGAAGCGCGCGTCGTTGCCGCCCACCGAGGCGTCGATGACGGTGTGCGCGTCCACGGTGAACAGGTAGGTGTGCGGGTGGTCGTGGGCGTCGTCGTCGTAGCGCGTGTCGGCCACTTCGGGCGTCACGCGCTCGCCGGTGTACTCGATCAGCCGCCGCCCGCGCCGCAGGCGGCGGGTGGCGAACACGCCCAGCCCCGCGATGGGCGAGGGGCGGACGGTGAAAGGCAGCACCTTCGCCTACGGCCCGGTCACCCCCGGCACGGCGCGCTCGCAGTTCACTTCGCCCAGCTCGGCGTGCGGCAGGCTGGCGTCGGCGGCCACGGCGGCGGTCAGCGTGTCGTCGGAGAAGTATTCGGCATACTCAAACACAAAGCCGCTGGCGAACTCGAAGGCCTGCTCGTCGGCGTTGTAGGTGTAGCTGCCGGTGTGCGTGACGCCGTCGTAGTCGTCAAAGCTCACGTCGCCGCCGGCCTCGAAGGTGAACCGGCCCGCATACGCAATCAGCCCGCCCTCGTGACCGGAGCAGTCGAACTGGCCGGTGGGCGCGCCGGGGTCGCCGCCGTTGCCGTTGCCGCCATCGGCGGGGCGGCAGGCCGCGGCCAGGGCCAGCACGGTGAGGGAGGTGAGGAGGAGTGACTTGAGTTTGAGCATAGGCTGATTGTGAATGAAAACGGGCGATTGGTCAATTGGCCGAATGGTGGACTGGTCAACTGGCAGGATAAAACGGGTCCGATTGGTCCGGACGGGGTGGCGGTTGGAAACCGCTGCAACGAAAGCCCAAAGCCGCCCTGCGGCGGCTGGCTTGCCAGCCGGGTGATGAGCACATCCGCCGCGCGACAGGCCCGGCGCTGGTTGACGGCGGGTGATGGGCAAATCCACCGCGCGACAGGCCCGGCGCTGGTTGACAGCGGGTGATGAGCACATCCGCCGCGCGACAGGCCCGGCGCTGGTTGATGGCGGGTGATGAGCACATCCACCGCGCGACAGGCCCGGCCCCGCGCGGGGCTGAAGACCCCGCGCTAGTCTCGGCGCCCGGTCAACCGGGCTTAGGAACTCGCAGGTTTTGCCGTGCAACAAACCGCTGAACTTCCGGAAGCCGGTCTTCAGCCGGCGTCGATACTAGCCCGGAGCCTTTAGCTCCGGGCGGCGCCGGGCCTGTCGGATGCCGGCGAAAGGCAGCGGCCCAATCCACTGCTCCGGGCGGCGCCGGGCCTGTCGGAGGCCGGCGAAAGGCAGCGGCCCAATCCATTGCTCCGGGCGGCGCCGGGCCTGTCGGAGGCCGGCGAAAGGCAGCGGCCCAATCCATTGCTCCGGCCTGGCTGCCCCTCGCGCGTGCACCGCGCTCCTACCCTTCCCCTCTCCGCGCGCTCCGCGTCCCCCGAGTCCCCTCATTCCCCCGAGTCCCCCTGCCCTTTATACCCTTCATTCCCCTTATACCCCTCCCCCTCCACCCAATCAAAGCTCCTCGCCACCGCCTTCTGCCAGCCCGCATACAGCCGCGCCCGCTCGGCCTCCGCCATCGCCGGTTCCCAGCGCCGGTCCTCGCCCCAGTTCGCGCGCAGGTCGTCCAGCCGGTCCCACGCGCCCACCGCCAGCCCCGCCGCATACGCCGCGCCCAGCGCCGTCGTCTCCGCCACCACCGGGCGGATGACGGGCACGCCCAGCATATCCGCCTGGAACTGCATCAGCAATTCGTTCACCACCATGCCCCCGTCCACCTTCAGCGCCGTCAGCCGCACGCCCGAGTCCGCCTCCATCGCGTCCAGCACAGCGCGCACCTGGTAGGCCGTCGCCTCCAGCGCCGCCCGCGCCAGATGGCCCTTGTTCACAAACCGCGTCAGCCCGGCGATCACGCCGCGCGCGTTGTCCTTCCAGTACGGCGCATACAGCCCGGAGAACGCCGGCACAAAGTACGCTCCGCCGTTGTCGGGCACCGTGCGCGCCAGCGCTTCCACTTCATCCGAGCGCGCGATCAGCCCCAGGTTATCGCGCAGCCACTGCACCAGCGCCCCGGTGATGGCGATGGACCCCTCCAGCGCATACACCGGTGGCTGGCCCGCCAGTTGATACCCCAGCGTCGTCAACAGCCCGTGGCGCGAGGGCACCGGCTGGCCGCCCGTGTTCAGCAGCATAAAGCACCCCGTGCCGTAGGTGTTCTTGGCCTCGCCGGGCGCAAAGCACGTCTGCCCAAACAGCGCCGCGTGCTGGTCGCCCAGCACCCCCGCCACCGGCCGCCCCGCCACTGGCCCCGCCGCCACGTCGCCATAGTGCGCGGCCGACGGCCTGATCTCCGGCAGCATCGCACGCGGGATGTCCAGGGCGCGCAGCAGGTCCGGGTCCCAGTCCAGGGTATGCAAATTCATCAACTGCGTGCGGCTGGCGTTGGTCACGTCCGTCGCATGCACCCGCCCGCCCGTCAATTTCCAGATCAGCCAGGCGTCAATCGTGCCGAACAGCAAGTCGCCGCTCTCGGCGCGGGCGCGGGCCTGGGGGACGTTATCGAGCAGCCAGCGCAGCTTGGGGCCGGAGAAGTACGTCGCCAGGGGCAGCCCGGTCTGCGCGCGGAAGCGGTCCTGCCCGCCGTCGCGCGCCAGCTCGGCGCACAGCGCGGCGGTGCGCGTGTCCTGCCAGACGAGGGCGTTGTGGATGGGGCGGCCGGTGGCGCGCTCCCACACCACCGTCGTCTCGCGCTGGTTGGTCAGGCCCAGCGCCGCGATCTCATGCGCGCCCGCGCCGGCCTGCGCTTGGGCCGGTACCCCGGCCACTGCCTCGGCCAGCACGCCCTGCGCCGCGTCCCAAATCTCCAGCGGGTCGTGCTCCACCCAGCCCGGCTGGGGGAAGATTTGTTTGTGCTCGCGCTGGGCGCGGCCGAGCACGCGCCCCTGCCGGTCGAACAGCATGGCGCGGGTGGAGGTGGTGCCCTGGTCGAGCGCAAGTAGCAGCATGTTACGGTATTCTCCGCAGCACAAGATTGTCGAACGCCACTTCAGCCTGGGCTCCCTCGTCCAGCCGCCCGCCGATCAGCCCAATCGCACCGGTGACCAGGGCCGGCTCGGCCAGGGTCAGGTGCTCCACTTCCTTGTTGTTGAGCGTATACCACACCTGGTTCTCCAGCCGCACGACAATTAGATGGTTCCAGTCCCCGGCCAGGTGCGCGTTGGTCGTGCCGGTGGCGCTGGTGGTCTGACCCGCTGGCGCGGCCGTCTCGTAGCCGTAGCCCTCAGCGGTGAGGTAGAAGGCGTGGTAGTCGTAGCCGCCCGCGGCCCGCGGCTGCCCGCCAAAGAACAGGCCGCACGCGCCATTGCCGCCCGTGATCCGGCAGCTCACCTCGGCCGCGAAGTCGGTCAGCGGCTCGGCCCAGGGCATGAACTGGAACCCCGTCAGCGTGTACATCGCCTGGTACGTCCCCTCGCGCAGACCGGCGGGGTCCAGGCTGAGGGCCGCCGCCGGCCCGTCGAAGGTCTCGGTCAGCACCACCTCGGCCGCGTCCAGCCGGGCGACGTTGCGGTTGGTCTCGGCCTGGGCCGTCAGCAGCAGGGCGGTCTCGGCCGTGGCAGTGCCGCGCACCCGCGCCTGCACTTCCGGGTTGCTGCCCACGATCTCGATGAAGGCGATCATCGCGCCGCACGAGAGCACCGTCCCCAGCAGCACCAGGCCGCCCACGAGCAGCGCCGTGCGCAGGGGCGGGCGCGGCGGCCGGCTGGACATGCGCAACGGGCCGCGGCTGGGGCCGGGGCCGGTCATGCGGCCTCCACGCCCGCGGCGACGATCATCTTCGACGCGGCTGTGGCGTGCCGGATGCCCCGCGCCGCGCGGTACTCGCCGGATTCCAGCCAGGCTTTGGCCCGCGCCACATCCGGGAACTCCAGGATGACCAGACGGGCCGTGGGCCACTCGCCTTCCAGCACTTCCACCGGCCCGCCGCGCACCAGGTAGCGGCCGCCATACAGCGCCACCGTCGGCGCGGCCAGCGCCTTGTAGTCCTCGTAGCGCGCCGGGTCGTGCACGTCAATATCCACCAGTACGTAAGCTGCCATTCGGTCTCCCTTCATCCTTCAGCCTTGATCTTCTCCGCCACCACTTCCGCATCCTCCCCCACGCCCCAGAACAGGGCCGAGCTGCGCTTGCGCAGATACGGCAGCCCCAGGAAGAACAGCCCCGGCACCGCCGCCGCGCCGTCGGTCTGCGCCGGGTAGCCAAAGCTGTCGAAGATCGGCGCCTGCACCAGCGAGAAGTCCCAGGCATACCCCGCCGACCAGATGACGCTGGTGATGCCCTCGGCCGCCAGGTCGAGCGCGGTGGGCGCCTGCACAGCGTAGCCGTCGCGCAGGACGGGCAGGGTCTCCTCCGGCGCGGCCAACCCCGTCTTGGCGATGAAGTTGTTCACCCCCTTGGCGAGTTCGGCTTCGAACTTGTCGACCGCTTCCAGGTTAGCGTGCAGGTTGGGGGCGAAATGCGCCTGCCCGTCCTCCGCGCCGCGCCAGCGCCCCAGCAGCCGCACCCCGTCGCGGGCGAACTGGTGCAGGTTCAGGCTGTGCCCGCCGCCCTTGCCGGAGACGTGCGGGTTGGCGGCGAAGCGCTCCCTGGGGTCCTTCACCGTGTGCGCCGGCTGGTCCAGCATGCCCACCGCCTTCAGCCACGCGAACACATCCTGCCCCCGGTAGCGGCGCGGCGCGCGGCCGCACGTGCCGGTGCTCAGGTACACCGTCCGCCCCGCCTGATAGAGTTCCTCCGCAATCTGGCAGCCGGACTGGCCCGAGCCCACCACCAGCACCGCGCCGGGCGGCAGCGCCTCGGACCGGCGGTACTGCGTGGAGTGCAGTTGCTGCACGGCGGCTGGCAGGCGGGCGGCGCCCTCCGGCAGGCGCGGGCGCTGGAACAGCCCGGTGGCCATCACCACGCGCCGCGCCCGCCACGCACCCGCGCTGGTGTCCACGTCGAAGCCGCCCTCGGCGCGCGGGCGCACCGCCGTCACGCTCACCCCGCAGCGCACCGGCAGGGCGTGGCGCGCGGCGTACTGCTCCAGCCGCGTCACAATCTCCGCGCGGCTCATGAAGCCGTCCGGGTCGCTTTGCGTGTACTCGTCGCCGGGCAGCCGCCAGGTCCAGTTGGGCGTCACCAGGGTGAACGAGTCCCAGCGCTCGGCGCGCCAGGCGTGGCCCAGTTGTTCGGCGCGCTCCAGGGCCAGGTGCTCCACGGCGCGCTGCTTCAGGCAATAGCTCAGCGCCAGCCCCGCCTGCCCCCCGCCAACGATCAAGGTGTCAATGGTCTCGGTCATAAGCCTCCGTGGTGCGTGGTTTGTGGCAGGTGTCGCGTGTCGCGTATCACGTGTCGCGCCTTCGGTCGTCCGTCGTCCGTCGCGGGCCAAGACCTGCCAGGTTTGGCTTGCGCGCACGCCCACACGGGCGGCAAACAAAACCTGGCAGGTCTGCGCCGTCCTTCGTCGCCTGCCCCCGCATGGGGGTTCGTCCTTCGTCCTTCATCCTTCGTCTACTCCCACTGCACCCCACTGCAATAGTCCAGCGCCACCCAGCGCCACTGGCCGGTGGCCGGCTCCACCACCCGCACCCCGGCCGCGCCCGCCATCGCCAGCAGCGCGCCATCAGGCGACCAGGCCGCGCCCAGCACGTCGCGCGCCAGCGTCACAGTGGTCGCGGGCCGGCCATTCGCCCCCGCCAGGTCCGCCAGCAACAGGTTCGCGCCCTCGGTTACGGGTCCATATTGCAGCACCGCCAGGGTGCGGCCCTCGGCCCCAATCCCCACCGGGTACATGAAGGCGTTCGAACCCCCCTCGACCAGCGTGCGCAGCGGTCCACCGTCCAGGGGCGCGGCCACCAGGCGCGTGGGGACGCTCGACCCGCCGGCCAGCACGATCAACTCCACACCGACCGGCGACCACGCCATCGGGAACAGATACTCCGGCGTCGCGCCATCGGCCTCGGCCAGGCTGGCCGCCCGCAGCACTTCGATCTGCACGCCAGTCTGCAAGTCCGTCACGGCCACGGACAGCAGGTTCCAGCCCCCGCCGCCCGTCGCCGAGGCCACGGCGTAGGCCACCCGGCGGCCATCCGGCGACACCACCGCGCCATAGCCGCTCTCGGCCAGCCGCCGCGACTCGCCGATCGCATCCACCGGCACCAGGGCGGGCGCGCTGGTCAATGGCCCTGGATCGCCCAGATTGGGATACCACAGCCCCAGCACCACGCCGGTATGGTCGGGCAGCCAGGGATTATCGGGCAGGAACATGGGGATCACTGGATTCTCGGTCAGGGGCGCGCGCTCGCCCGTCAGCGGGTCCAGCCGCATGGCGTGGCCCAGTTCGCCGCCGGGGCTACTCTCTGGGTCGTCCTGCTCAATGTAGATCAGCGCGCCGCCTGCCGACCAGCCCACCAGATACACCCCATGCGACAGTTCCATCCGGCGCGACCAGTCGCTCTCCAGGTCGTCAATCACAATCACGCTCGCGCCCAGGTCGTCGATGGTGGCGAGATAGCGGCCGTCCAGCGAGAGGGCCGCCACCTGCATCATCCCGAAGCCGCTGGGCGGGATGACAAACGCCAGCGGCTCGGCCTGGCCCGCGCGCATCCGGTAACCCTGGTCGCCGCAGCTATAGATCAGCCCCTCCAGCCGGTCGGCGCTCAGCCCATTGCCGAGGGCCAGGGCGGCCTCGGCCGCGCGCCGCCAGGCCGCCTCCGCTCGCCGCCCCCCGCCGCGGCCCAACGCCTCGTCCAGCCAATCGAAGAGATCGTCCGCGCGGCGCAGATCGGCCAGCAGGGCGCCGTCGGCCTCGGGCGGCAGGCCGGCCAGCGCCTGGTCCAGGAACTTCAGCACCTGCAACCGGTAGGGCAGCGCGCCGGGCGTGGCGACGGTGTCCTGCCGGTCGGCGGCGCGCCACAGGCCGTCCAGGGGCGCAAAGTCCTGCGGCCGCAGGCTGTAGGTGATGGGCGCGGCCAGCCCCAGCCGCTGTTCGGCGCGGCCCACCAGCGCATCGAAGAAGTAGTCGTCCGGCCGGACGTTGGTGCCGGAGATGGCCTGCGCGAAATAGGCCAGGCCGTGCGCGGTGAGGGCGCGCGTCAGCGCCGCCTGGGCGGCCTCATCCGCGGGCGCGCCGGTGAGCGCCAGCGAGGGCAGCCGCAGCGGCTGGTTGAGGGCCGGCGTGGCCCGGTGCACGGCAAAGGCGGCGGGGTATGGGCCCAAGCCGTCCCCCGTCCCGGCCTCCGGCAGGATGGGCGTGAGCAGGTACTGCGCGTCGGCGGTGAAGATGATATTCAGGCGGCGGGTCTCGGGGCAGGCGTCGCCCCACTCGCGGCAGGCCTGCTCCAGCGCCACATCGGCGGCCAGCAGGCTGTCGGCCAGCCAGGGCAGGTCGTCCACCAGCACGGTGGCCGAAATGTGATTGAACTGCACCAGGGTCGTGGCGGCCAGGGGCGCCAGGTCCGGCGGCACGCGCTCCCACAGCCCGCCGCCCAGGTTGCGGTAGCGCTGGGCCAGGGTGAAGGTCACCACCTGCCCGTCCGAATCGCGATAGCCGCGGTCCACCTGCGCCGCAAACAGACCATCGGCCAGCAGGGTGACATCTTGGACCGTGGGCAGGCCGGCGAGGGGCGTGAGGTGAGCGGCGGGCAGGGGCGCGCTGAGGCCGGCCTCGGCCAGCGCGGTGTGCAGTTGGCGATAGGCGTGAATCTCTTCGCCGGTCTCGGCCCACACCGTCAGCGCCAGCCCCGATTCGCCCGCGGCGGCGTGCTCGGCCTCGTACAGCACCTCGGCCGTCACCTGCCCCTCCAGCCGCTGCCAGCCCAGCCGCGTGACGACCCACGCGGCCAGCAGCGCCACCAGGAGCAAGGCCGCGCCCGCGGCCAGCCAGCGCCGCAGCGCGCGCGGGTCGAGCCGGCGCGGGCGGCGGCGCGGCGGCCCGGCCACGGCCAACCCCTCCGGCGCGGCCTGCGCCTCGTCCGGCGCGTCGTCAACCACCCAGTCGAGTTCGGGCTGGGACATATGCAGATTATAAAGCAGCGGTATGGGCCGCTGAGTACAGCGGGGTGTGGACGTGGAAAGTGTGTAAGCGAGTCTGCTCGCCGCGCCTCATGGCGCAGCGGCGCAATAGGGCGCTTGCAGAATGATCTCGCGCAGGACGGAATGGCCGGCCGAGCTTACGCCGACCGTGCGCCGGGCCAGCCCGCAGGCGCGTTCGCTGAGCAGGATGTCGGGCGAGTTGGTCGAGTGCGTCTCCCCATCCCAGAAGATGTAATTGCCATCGCCGCCGTCGGCAAACAGCTCCACCTGCGCCACCCACGCGCCGGGGTCCTCGGGGGCCGGGCCCCACGCAATCAGCTCCCAGCCGATCTCGAGATCGCCAGCGGCGGGCGGCGCGCCCGGCCCGGCCGCCGCTTCGGTGGCCACAAAGCGCACTTCGGCCACGTTATCGGAACAGCCCGCGCCGAACTGTAGAATGAGATCGCTGAATACCAGCGTGGGGTGGACGACGCTGAGCAGGAACGGTTCGCTCTCTTCGTCGTCAAAGACCTCCACGCGCAGGGCCACCACCTCGCCCTCGCCCTTGAATTGGGCCGCGGCCTCGGCCTCGCGCGACCTCGCCCGCCGCAGCTCCACCACCGCCCCGGCCGCCTCGGCCGGCGGGATAGGCCCGCCCCCCGCCACGCTCACCAGGGCCGTGCGCGCGCCGCAGTCCAGCCCGGCCGATAGGGTCACGTCAGCCAGCATCAAGCTGCCGAGCACAACGGCCTCCGTCGGCGTGGGCGTCGGAGCCGCGGCCGTGGCCGTGGCCGTCATGTCATCGCCCACAGTCTCCGTCTCGGTCAGGTCCGGGGTCACCGGCGGGCCGGGAGTCGCGTCCGTGACCACCACGGTCAATATGTGGCCGGGAGTCAGCGACGCCGGGCCCGGCTCTGTGGCAGACACCCCCGGCCACAGCAGGCCGCTGGCATTCAGGGCCACCAGGCCAGCCACCACCACAAGCGCCAGGCACAGCAAGCCAACCAGCCCGGCCAGCAGCAGCGGGCCAAGGGCCAGGGGCCGCGATGGCGGAGGGGCGCCGGGCGCGTCCGTTGCGCCGGACGTGGGACCCGGCCGCAGGGTCGTGTCGGGGTAAACACCGGTTTGATCGAATACGAACGAGCCCCAGAAGCGCAGGTTGGCTCGCAGTTGGTCGCGGTCGCGGGCCGAAGCGATGCCGGCCGAGGCGCCTTGGGCCCGCGCGATGAAGGCGCGCACCGCGTCCAGCACGGCGGCGGGCGGCTCGCCGCGGTCCAGCCGCGCCAGCAGCGCCTGATGCTCGGCCTGCAAATCGGCGTAGCTAGCCACGCTGCACGTTCCGGAGCACTTCGCGCGACAGCCCATACAGCTCGCCGGCCGTATCGCGCAGGCGTTTGTCCACCAGGTACATGTGGCGGGCCGCGGCGTCCACAAAGGCGGCAGTGGCGTCGTACAGATACGGCAGGTCGAAGCTGCCGCGTTCGAGCATGTCGCCGACGCGCAGCCGCGCGGCTTGCAGGTCCACGGCCCAGACGGGGCCGGTCATGCCGCCGCCCGCCAACTGCTTGAAGGGCGGCGCGGCAATGTGCCTGACCTGGGCGGCCCAGTCGAGCAGCAGGTCCACCTTGAGCGCCACCGGCCGCCACTGGCGCGGGATGGCGCGCGGATCGTCGATGCGGCCCACGGCATCCAGGCGCTCCACCTGGTCGGCAAACTGGTCCACCGTCATCACCACATCGTTGAGGAAGTTGTGCAGTTCCTTCCACTCGTATAGGTGCTCGTGCAGGCGCTGAAACTCCTGCAAGGCCGCCAGCAGGCGCTCGGGCTCGGGGTCGTTGGCTGGCAGCGCCTGGCGCAGCGCGGCGATGAGTTTGTCGATATCCAGTTGGTAGTTGATGGTCTGGTTGCCGGCGACGATGGTGCCGCGCTCGGTGCGCACGCCGCCTTCGAAGTAAGCGCCGCCGCCGGTGTGCACACGCCGGGGATCAGGGCCAGCAGATTCGGGCCGGTCGCTCGTTGTCACGGACACTCTCCAGCAGACAGACAGGCGAAGCCGGAGACATTATAGTCCCGCGCGGCCCGGCGGGCCCATGGCCCCGCCGCTACGGAAAACCAGGCCGTAGTCGCGCCCTTCATGGGCGCGGCCCTACCACGCCAGCCGGCACTGCCCCGCGCGCAGCCAGGCATAGGCCTGCGTGTCCGGGTCCACCACGAAGACGCCCAGGTCGTTGGCCAGGGCCAGCCGGTGGCCGGCGGGCGACCACGCCGCCGCGCGCGCCACGAAGCGATGGGCAGGCGCGTCGCGGGCCGCCCCCAGCTCCAGCAAACTGTAGACCAGCATCTGCCCCACGCCGGTGGACTCCATCGCCAGCAGGTGGCGGCCATCGGCGGAGAAGTCGGCGGGCACGCCGGGCACGCCCATCCAGTCGCGCCACTGCCCCGTCTCGGGCGTGACGGCCACGAAGCGGCCCTCCGGCGCCACCTGGAAGACAATGTGCTTGCTGTCGGGCGACCACTCGATGGCGAAGACCACATCGGTGGGGCCGCCCACCAGGTCGGCGCTCTTCAGCACGGTGCTCACCGCCTGCGTCGCCAGATCAATCACGTTCAGCTCCCAGGCCCCCACCGGGAAGCCCGCCTGCGCGCCGGTGAGGAAGGCCGCGCGACCGGCGGCGGCCGTGCTGCCGGGCGCGAACACCGGCGCAAAGGCATAGCCCGGCTCGCCCAGCGCCTGCACCACCGCCTCCTCATCCAGGCGCACAATCGCGGCGGAGGTGTAGGGCGGGATGGGCGAAACCGTGAGCGCCAGCGCGCCGTGGTCCACGCTCCAACTGCTAGCCGCCAGCGAGAACAGCCGCACCGAGTCTGGCAGCAGGCTGCGCAGCGCGCCGCTGGCCGGGTGATAGCCCAGCAGGCTCAGGCCGGTCACGTCGCCGGCCTCCGGCGCATAGCGCACAAAGATCAACTCCCCCTCCGCCGACCAGCCCAGGTCGAAGACGCCCTCGGCGCGCGTGACGGCCGTTACCTGGCCGGTGGCGGCCTCGAGCACCGCCATCCCGGTGCTGGGCGCGGACGACGCGACGCGCGTGGGATAGACCACGGTCAGGGCCAGGTAGCGCCCGTCCGGCGACCACTCACCGGGGAACAGCCGGTCTTCGGCAAACAGGCGCTCGCCCGCGCGGAGCTGACCCGCGCCCAGCGCCTCCGCCAGCACCAGCCGCGGCGCGCCCGCCTGCACCACGCTGATGCCGTCGGCGCAGGCCAGGGTGAGGCCCTCAGCCAATGCCCAGGCCTCGGGGCCGGGCGCGGGCAGGCCGGCCTGGAGCTGCGCCGTGCGGTCCTGCACCATCCGCAGGGCAGCGGGGCGGCCGATGATCCCGCCCAGCCAGTTCACCAGCCCGCCCGCATCGGCGCGGCGGGTGTTCGCCAGCAGCCGCCCCTCGTCGTCCGGCGACAGGCCCGCCAGCGTCATCAACTCCACCACCTGCTGGCGCTCGGCCAGCCCGGCCGGCGGCCCGCTGTACAGCGGGCGCGACTGCTGCCACAAGTTGTCGGGCGAGACGTAGTCGTAGGGCTGCCACTCGCCCGCGCCCCCCGCCGAAAGGCCCAGCCGCGCCTCGGCCCGCGCCACAATCGCGTCCAGGAAGTAGTCGGTGGCGCTGCGGGGCTTGCCGGCGGCCTCGCCCGCCAGCAGGCCCAGCAGTTGCGCGGTGAGGGCGCGGGTGTAGGCGGCCTGGGCGGCGGCGTCGGCCGGGCGGCCGGCCAGCGAGGGGGCGGGCAGGCGGTAGCCGCCATCTTCGGCACGCGTCACCACGGGCAGGTCCAGGATGAGGGGATAGCCGCCGGGGACGGGCGCGGCCGGGCGCAGGGGGGCGCGGGGGCGGGCCAGCTCGTCCGCCGCGCCAAAGTCCAGCCGCAGCTTCAGGTCCAGCGCGCAGATGGTCCACTCGGCGCACACCTGGCTGAGGGCCAGGTCGGCCTGTTGGAGCGCGGGCAGGAGCGTGTCCGCATCGGCCAGGGGCAGGTTGGCGCTCAGGCGCTGGCCATTATATGAAGTCAACAGCACCAGCGACGCCGGGTCCGGGGGCAGGCGCACCCACCCGCCCGGCGGCGTGCGCTGGTAGCGCTGCGTCAAGTCGAAGGCGTAGACCGCGCCGGTGGAGTCGGCATAGCGGCGCTGGACGGCGGCGGCATAGATCTCGCCGTCCAGGGCGCGCACCCTCAGCACCTGTGCGGGGTCAGCGGTGGGCAGTAAATTCCCGGCGGGGAGGGGGGCGGGCAGGCCAAGGGCGGCCTCGGCGGCGCGCTGGGCGAGCCAGGCCAGGTCCTCGGGGGTTTGCGCGGCCAACACCTGCGCGGCTTCGCCGGCCCGCGCGTGCGCATCTTCGGCGAGGACCGCGGCGGCGACCTGGGCGGCGAGGCGGTACTGCGCCGTCCACGCCCACAGGAACACACCCGCGGCCAGCAGGAGGGCCAGCGCGGCCAGGGGCAGCGCCCAGCGCAGCCAGCGCGGCAGGCGGCGGGTTCGCGGGTCAACCGATGCAAGTGCGGGGCTGGGGTCCATGACCCTCCCTGGGTGCAGCCGGCGCGTGGGCGGGGATTATAGCGCGGCAGTGAGGAAGTTACGCAGGGCGGGGGAGGGTGAATGTTGAGCCGGTGGCAGCCGCCTGCCTGCGTTGCCCCTCACCCCTCGGCCGCCAACGCCCAATCCGTTACATCCGTTACAAAATCCGCTGCCACCGCCTCCAGCCCCGCCGCGCTCTCGATCAACTCCACCAGCCGCCGCACGAACCGCGCCGCCGGGGCGCCGTCCACCACATCGTGGTCGAACATCACCGTCAGGCTCACCAACTCGCGCGGCTCGATCCGGTCGCCCACCAGGGCCGGCTTGCGGGCCATGCCGCCCACCACCAGGCTCAGCGAGTGCGGCGACGCCGTGATCCCCCAGCCGCTGTGCCCCTTGCCAAACATTCCCACCGCCGTCACCATCACCGTGCCCGACTGGGCCACCCCAATCGCCGGGTCGCGGCGCCCGGCCCAGCGCAGCAGCGCCAGGCACAACCGGTCCAGCGGCCAGGGCAGCAGCAGCGCCGAGCGCAGCCAGGCGGGCATGCCCCGGCCCGGCGGCGCGGGGGTCGTCTGCACCGCGCGGATCTCCTGATGGATTTCGAGGAGAGTCTTGCGCTGGGCGGCCCGGACGACGTGCCCCATGAGCGCCCGCTGCCCGCCCTGCGCGTTCTCGATCATCATCCCCACGTTCACATCGTCGAACTGCACGAGCTGGCGGCGGCCTTTGCGGTAGGCCTGCACCGCCTTGTTCTCGTCCACCGCGCGGGCCAGGCAATAGACCAGGAAGCCGGTAAAGGACAGCGCCTCGCCGGTGCGCTGCCGGTGCGCGGCGATGCGCTGGCGGGCGAGCGTGACATCCGCTTCCAGCAGCCCGTAGTTGGCGTGCTTCGGCCCTCCCAGGTCCAGCAGGCTCAGCCACACGCGCCGCCCGGGCGCGATTTCGACGACTTGATACGGTCCGGTTTTCTCATTCATGGGCACCCTACCCCGCCAGCACGCGGCTGCCTGCTTCGCTGGCGGCAGTCAAGAAAGCGGTGATCGCCTGCACCACATCGGCCTGCCGCTCCAGGTGCGGATTGTGCCCCGCGCACTCGATGATCTCCAGATGGGCGCCCGGTATCCCCGCCGCGAGCGCCACCTGGTGCTCGGTCGGAAACAGAAAGTCGTGCCGCCCGGCCACCACCAGGGTGGGCGCGCGGATTTCGCCGAGCCGGTCCATCACCGTCCAATCTTTCAGCAGATGGCGGTAGCCGAAGATCAGCGCTTCGGGCCGCAGCTTCGGCATGTGGCCAAAGACGATTTCGCGGAGCATGCCCAGCAGGTTGTTGCGGTAGTTGTAGGCGCCGCTGAACTTAAAGTAGGTGGGCAAGAATTCGCCAGGCGTCACCTGCCCGTTATAGAACCGGCGCGCCGCCTGCACGGCGCTGAGGCTGTAGCCGCGCTTCGCCAGCAGGTCCGGCGCATTCTGATTGACCCACCATTGGTCGCCGCCGGTGTTCATCAGCACCAGCCGTGCCAGGCGGTGCGGATAGCGCAGCGCATACTCCAGCGCCACGTGGCCGCCAAAGGAGTGCCCCAACACCGCCCAGCGCTCAAAGCCCAATGCCGCGCGCAGGGCGTCGGCGTCGGCACATAGGTTCTCGAACGTCATGGTCGCGACGTCCGGCCCGGCCGAGCGGCCATTGCAGCGATGGTCGTAGAAGACCAGGGTGAAGTGCTCGGCCAGCGGCTTGAGGGGCAGCAGGGTGGTGTAGTCCAGGCCGGGGCCGCCGTGCATCAGTAGCAGCGGATCGCCCTGCCCGGCGACCTCGACGTGCAGCGACACGCCCCGGATGCGCATGAGGGTCATCGTTCGTTCTCCTGTCGCAGCATCAGCCCGGTGCGCAGCACGCCCCACAGCCCGGCCAGGCCGCCGCCGAGCAGGGCGGTCCAGGCCACATCGGGCGAGAAGAGCCGCATGTAGGGGAGCCAGCCTTTGGCCCGCAGCCACAGCGGCATCGCCGCCAGCGACAGGTTCGCGACCAGCGGCAGCAGGATGTGCCGCCCCCACAGCCGCCCCCGGCTGGGCCGCAGACTTGGGTCGTGGCGCCAACGGCGCACGGCGCGCAGGGTGCCCGCCACCTCCGCCGCCTGGAAGAATCGCTTCTGGAAGTCCACGGTTGGGCCTCCGTGCGGCGCACGGCAACCCAGGGCCGGCCCGCGCCGCCAGCGTACGCCACTGCCGGCTGCGCTTCTAGTTACATCTGTCACCGAGTGAAGGTGAGATTGGTGGCCGCCTGTCACAACCCGCCCCCCTAACCGCATTGGAGTCTTGAAGTGACGGTATCCCCACCCCGGAGGCAGCCCGCCATGAATCAGTCCGAACTCGAAGCCTTCACCGCGGCGCTCGATAACGTCAGCCGCACCGAGGCCTACGGCTACACCTTCTTCTTTGTCGGCGACGACCACATGGTGCCGTTCGTCACGCTCGCGGACTCCGACAACGAGCACGACGCCGTCTCCCACCTCAACCGCGCGGGCGTGTTCCGCATCAACATCGGCGTCAGCCGCGCCACCTTCCAGGCGCTGGTGGGCGAGGTAAACCGGGAGGCGGTGGACCACACCGCGCTGAACGTATTTCTGCCGCACCCGCACTACGCCGCGCAGAACTTCATCTGCATCCTCAACCCCGAGGGCGAGAACGCGGAGCAGACCAAGGCCTACATCGTCGAGGCGCACGGCCTCGCCACGGCGCGCCTGGCCCGCCGCGCGGCCAAGGGCGAGTGAGCGGCGGGCCGTGCTGGACAGCGACGATCAAAGTAAAGCGTTGTCACCTTGAACGCGAACGAGAGCGGCCGGCGCCTACGTCTCAGCGGCGCGCGAAAGCTATCGATGAAGCACCAGCGATGCTCCGCCGTTGATATCCTTCGCGCGCCCACTCGTGCGCCGGACAGGCTTGCTGCCTTTCGCGCTCGAGATGACAATGAAAGCGGCGGGCGCTTGAGGCCCCTTATCCGCTTCCCCGCCGCAACAAGCCGCGCACCAATGCCACCTCCGGCAGGCGCAGCGCCACCGCCGCCAGCGCGAACACCGCGCCGCCCACCGCCACCCCGCCCAGGCCGATGACCCACG
>CAZCEC010000092.1:18427-22744 GCA_964497615.1 uncultured Anaerolineales bacterium
TAAGCCGAAGTCGCCCTCAGCCACGCCCACAGCGCCGCGCCCATCAGCGCCGTGGCCAGCAGGGCGCGCGCCACCCCCGGCCAGATGCGCCGCAGGTCCAGGCCGTTCAGCCGGCGGCGCATCAGCCACATCAGCGCCAGCATCTCCAGGGTGGTCGCCAGCGTGTTCGCCAGCGCCAGGCCGCCGTGCGGGGCCCAGCCCAGCCGCGTGAACAGGGGCGCCAGCGCAAAGCTCAAGAGAATGTTCAGCCCCATCGCCGCCGTGCCGATGACGACGGGCGTGCGCGTGTCGTGCAGGGCATAGTAGGCGCGCGAGACGATCTCCACCACCGAGTGGCTGGCCAGGCCAAGGGCATACCAGGCCAGCGCCCAGGCCACCAGTCCCGTGCTGTCCGCGTCGAAGCGGCGGCCCTCGAACAGCATGGCGATGATGGGCACGCGCAGGGCGAACAGCCCCACCGTGGCGGGCAGGGCCAGCACCAGGATGCCGCGCAGGGTCTCGGCCAGCGAGGCGCGCATGTCGGCCCGCTCGCCGCGCGCGATCTGCGCGGAGAAGGTGGGTAAAGCCGCAATCGCAATCGCCTGGGCGATGATGACCTGCGGCATGGTGAAGATCTGCCAGGCATAGGTGAGGGCGCTCTGCGTGCCGTCGGTCATGAAGCTCGCCAGCGCCACGGTCACAATGAAGTTCAACTGCACCGCCGCCACGCCCACCAGGCGCGGGGCCATCAGCACCAGCACGTGGCGCACCGCCGGGTTGCTCAGTCCCCAGCCGGGCGTGTAGCGCAGTTCGGGCAGGCGCCGCACACCGGGCAACTGCACCAGCAGGTGCAGCCCCGCGCCCAGCACATAGCCCCAGGCCAGCCCGTCGATGCCGTGCTCCGGCGCCCACAGCACCAACCCCAGGATCATGCCCACCCACAGCATGGTGGGGGCCAGGGCCGGCAGGAGGAAGTGCTGGTGGGCGTTGAGCACCCCCATCAGCAAGCCGCTGACGGCGAAGAGGGTGGGGGCGATGAGCTGGATTCTTAACAGATGCGCGGCCAGGGCGACTTGGTCCGGGCCATAGCCGGGGGCCAGCCAGCGCACCAGCACGGGCGCCAGCAGCGCCGCCAACAGGCTGAGCGCGGCCAGCACCCCCAGCACCAGGGTGACGATGCCGCTCGCCAGCCGCCACGCGCCGGCCCGGTCGTCCTTAGCCAGCAGGCCGGTGAAGGCGGGGATGAAGGTGGAGGCCAGCGCGCCGCCGGCCACCAGGTTGAACAGCAGGTCCGGCAGGCGCTGGGCGGTGACGAAGGCGTCCAGCGCCGGGTCGGTGCCGAAGGCGCGGGCCACCAGCATCTGCCGCAGTAACCCGGTGAGGTTGGCGACGACAAAGGCGGCCATCACAACCCCGGCGGCGCGGGCGATCTGGCGTTGGGCGGCGGACACGTGAGGGATTATAGCCGGGGCGCGGCGGGCGGCGGGTGCGCGGCCTCGCCTACTCCAGCGGCTCGGCGGTCCGCAGAAAGAGAGCCACGATCTGCGGGTCGAACAGCACACCGCTGTAGGCCGCCAGGTGGTCGCGCGCCTGCGCCGTGGACCAGGCCGCGCGGTGCGGGCGCGGCGCGGTCAGCGCATCCCACACATCCACCACCGCGAACAGCCGGGCGGCCAGGGGAATGTCTTCGCCCTTCAGCCCGCGCGGGTAGCCGCTGCCGTCCCAGCGTTCGTGGTGGGCCACGGGCACGTCCAGCGCCGGGCGCAAAAAGGCGATGGGTGAGAGCAGCTCGCGCGCATACTCGGGGTGGCAGCGCACCTCGGCCCATTCGGCTTCGTCCAGCGGGCCGGGCTTGTGCAGGATGGCATCCGGCACCAGCAGCAGGCCGATATCGTGGAGCAGGGCGCCGCGCCGCAGGTGGCTCAGGTCTTCGGCGCTCAGGCCCAGTTCGCGCCCCAGGTCCACGGCGCGGTCGGCCAACTGCTGGGCGTGGCCGGCGGGCCAGCCGTCGCGCCGGTCCAGCAGGCGCGACCAGCCTTCGATGGTGGCGTCGTAGGCCTGCACCAGCTCGATGTTGCCGCGCTGGAGGCGGTCGAAAAGCTGGGCGCTATCCACCGCGATGGCGGCCTGGCTGGCCATCGCCTCCAGAAAACTCTCCCCATCCGCCGTCGGGTGGAGCGGCGCGCGATGGTACACGGCCAGCACCCCCTTGGGCTGGCCCTTGGCCACCAGGGGCAGGCCGCGGAAGGCCGCGAACCCTTCGCGCTCCATCAGCTCGCTTTGGGTCCAGGCGTGGGGCCCGCCCGCCGGGTCGGCCCACAGCGCCGGCTGGGCGCTCAGGCCGGCCGCCGGGCCGCTGCCCGGCCGCGCGCGGGCCTGCTCGATGTAGCGGGTACGAAAGCCGCGGCCCACGGCATACTCAAACACCTGCTGGGCCGGGTTCAGCAGCAGCACCGCCGCCGCGTCCACGTTCAGCTTGGCGCGCAGTTGATCCAGCAGCACCATCAGGGTCACGCGCAGGTCCAGGCTGCCGCTGATGGCCATGTCCACATGGTGCAGGGCTTCGAAGTATTCCAGCCGCTGGCGGGCCTGCTCCAAAAGCTGCATGCGCTGGAGGGTGTTGCCGGCCATCTCGGCGATGGTGGTCAGCAGGCTCACCTCGGCCGGGGTGATCTCGCGCGGCAGGTCCACGCCCACATACAGCGCGCCGATGACGGCCTCCGGGCCGCGAATGGGCACGACCACGCCCCCCCAGCCGGGCGGCACAATGGGCCGCACTTCCGGCCGCAGGTGCGGGTCGCTGGCGAACTCGCGCGTGACGTGCGGGGTGTTGGTGGCGATGACGCGTCCGGCGATGCCGCTGCCGACCGTTCCGCCCTGGTAGGGCTCGAACAGGCCGCGGCGCTCGCGCATGTAGATCATGTCGCCTTCCACCAGGTTGAGGGCGCCATGCGGCGCGCCCAGCAGGGCCAGGATTTGGTCCAGCAGCGGCGGCAGCATCTCGTCCACCGACTGCCAGGCGCGCAGCCCGGTGGAGATGCGGTTGACGGCCTCCAGCTCGGACAGCCGCTGGCGCTGGGCGGCCAGCAGCCGGGCGCTGTGCACCGCGCCGGCCGCCAGCCCCGCAAACAGGGCCAGCAGTTGCTCGTCGGCCTCGCTGAAGCGGCGCGTGGAGGGGCGCAGTTCGTCCGCCACCAGCACGCCCACCACCTCGCCCCGGAACAGCATGGGCACGCCCACCACCGCCGCGAAGGGGATGTCGGCGTGCTTCAGCGCCCGGTGCGGCCAGGCGGAATAGTCCGGCAAGTTGATGACCTGGCGCTGCGCCGCCACGCGCCCGGCCAGCCCTTCGCCCAGCGCCAGCCGGCGGCCGCGCGGCACCGGGTAGCCGGTGGTGTGGACCAGTTCCAGGTCGCGGCGCTCCGGGTCGAACAGGTAGATGCCGGCCACCGGCGCGCGCACCAGTTCCAGCGCGCGGCCCACCAGCGTGGGCAGCAGGGTATCCAGATCGTGGGCCTCGGCCAGGTCGCGGGCGCTCTCGTACAGCGCCACGAACACGCTGGCGCGGCGGCGGGCGATTTCCTCGTCGCGCTTGTGCTGCGTGATGTCGCGCGCGGCCAGATAGGCGCGGGCCCCGCCCTCGGCTCCAGCCGGGGCGGGCCGGGCGTAAAGCTGGAGCCAGCGCGTCTGCCCGTCGCGATGGATCAGGCGGACTTCGCAGGCGGCCGTCTGCCGCGCCGTCAGCGCGGCGATCAACTGCTCGGCCTGCGCCTGATCGTCTGGATGGATGAGGGTCTGCCAGCCGCGGGCGATGAACTCGTCCAGGCTATAGCCGGTGAGGCGCGCCAGGGCGCTGGTGGCCCATTCGATCTGCGGAGCGCCGTCCGGGTCCAGCCGCAGGGCCAGGGCAAAGTCGCTGGTCAGCTCGGAGATGATGCGGTTGCGTTCTTCTGAGGCGCGCAGCGCCGCCTCGGCCTCGCGGCGGGCGGTGATGTCGCGGTAGTGGGCCACGATGGCGCCCACGGCCGGCTCATGCAGCAGGTTCTGGGTGCCGCTCTCCAGCCAGCGCCAGCCGCCGTCGCCGCCGCGGGCGCGGAACTCCAGCACGGCCGTGGCGCCCGGCTCGGCCAGCAGGGCTGCGCGCCGCGCGAGCACGGTAGCGCGGTCGTCCGGGTGCACGGAGATGATCGGGTCCTGCTGGCGCATCTCGTCCGCCGAGTAGCCCGCCATGCGCGCCAGGCCGGGGCTGACGTAGATCAGCTTCCACTCGGCGTCGAACAGCGCCAGGCCGTCGGCGCTGTGCTCGATCAAGGCGTGGAAACGGGCGTCGTGTTCTAG
>CAZCEC010000093.1:0-22066 GCA_964497615.1 uncultured Anaerolineales bacterium
GCCACACCCGTCGTGTCTGCGGTAGGGGCGAAGCCTTGGCCGCCGCCCCGCCGGCGTCACCCTCTGCTCTGGGCCAATGCTTCGCCCTAATCCACGCCGCCACCGCCCAGCCGGCCACATACACCGCCTGCGCCGCCAGCACGAACGCGAAAAAGAAATGCGTCAGCGTGCCCGCCGCGCACACCGCCGCAAACGCCGCCCATGCCGCCGCTCGCGCAGTCGGGGCCTTTACGGCCCCGCTATCCAGCGCCCGCATCAGCCAGTAGAACGACAGCACCGCCCACAGCAAATACAGCGCATACGGCCGCAATTCCTGTCCATACGCCACCCCCAGCGGCGCCGCCGCCATCAGCGCCATCGCCGTCAGCGGCATCCAGTATGCGGCCTGGACTTGAGCCCGCGCAGGCGGGCTTTGTGCCTTCGTTGCGGCGGTTTTGAACCGCCCAGTGGCTCTGCGCGCCAGCGGCCACATCGCCGCCACGCTCACCACGCTCGCCAGCGCCGCCGGGAACCGCAGCCAGAACTCCGCCCGCCCCGGCGCCCCCTCCACCGGCCCCACGCCGCGCAGCCAGAAACGCGTGATCACATAGTCCAATGGCCGCGCCGCATGCTCGATCAGCCGCGGGCTCATCGCCCGCAGCGGCTGTTGGGCCACCTCCACCTGGCGCAGTTCGTCGTACCACAGGCTCTTCGCCCCCAGCGCGTGCAGCCGCAGCGCCCAGCCCGCCAGCAGGATGGCCGCCCCCAGCACAAGTCCAGGGCTATGCCTTCTCATGGACTATGATTACGCATGGGCGTATGTTATACTTTTCAGCGCGTTTGTATAACATGAACGGAGGGCCTGATGACTGAGTTGACGGTGTCGGCCAAGGGCTGGGTGGTCATCCCCGCCGACTTGCGCCGCAAGTACGAATTGGCGCCTGGCGCCAAGGTGATCGTGGTGGACTACGGCGGCGTGCTGGCGCTCGTCCCCGCGCTCGACCGGCCCCTTGAGCAGTCGGCCGGCATCCTGGCCGGCGGGCGATCCTTGACCCGCGCCCTGAAACGCGAGCGCCAGCGGGAACGCCGCCGTGGCCGCTAAGCGCACGGCGTATGTGCTCGACAGCTTTGCCGTGCTGGCCTATCTTCAGGCCGAGCCGGGCGCGGCCCAGGTCCGGGCGGTGCTGGCGAATGCCGCCCGCCGCCGGGCGCCGACGGCGCTGTGCCTCGTGAACTTTGGCGAAGTCGTCTACATCGTCGAGCGCGAACAGGGGCTCACCGCGGCTCAAACCGCCATCGCGGCGATTGACCAGTTGCCCATCGAACTTGTGCCCGCCGACCGGGCCCTCACCCTGGCCGCTGCTCACCTCAAGGCCCAATTCTCGCTCGCTTATGCGGATGCCCTCGCCGCGGCTCTGGCCCGCCGCCGCGGCGCAACCCTCCTCACCGGCGACCCGGAGTTTCAGCCCCTCAGCCACCTGGTCCGGCTCCGGTGGCTGGCGCCCTAATCCGCCAGGAATGGATTCTCCCGCCGCTCCGCCCCGATCGTCGTCAGCGGCCCGTGCCCCGAGCACACCGTCGTCTCGTCCGGCAGCCTCAGCAGCACCTCGCGGATGCTCTTCATCAGCGTGTCGTAGTCGCCCCCCGGCAGGTCGGTCCGCCCAATGCCCTGCTGGAACAGCACATCCCCGCTGAACACCGCCGCCCCCGCCGCGTGATAGAACGCCACGTGCCCCACCGTGTGCCCCGGCACGAACAGCACCTCGAACCGCACACTGCCCGCCTCCACCGGCTGGCCCGGTTCCAGCAGCCAGTCCGGCTCGGGGCAGGCGGGCACGCGCATCCCGAACAGCGCCGCGCCCCCGCGCTGGCGCATCAGCGGCAGTTCCAGCGGGTGAATGCCGAACGGCGCCTGGGTCGCCGCCACCACCTCCGCCACCGCGCCCAGGTGGTCGAAGTGCGCGTGCGTCAGCAGCACCGCCCGCGCCGTCCACTCGCGCTGCGCCAGTTCTTTAAGGATGCGCGGCGCCTCTGCCCCCGGATCGATCACCACCGCGTCGTGCGTCGCCGGGTCCGCCGCCACATAGCAGTTCGTCTGCACCGGCCCAACGGATAACTGTAGAACTTGCAGGGCGTTGGTCATGGTTCCTTTCACCGCGGAGCACGCGGAGCGCGCGGAGAGGGGGGAGAGGGGGGAGAAGTGCTCTCCTCCAAATTGTGCGCCAGCCGCATAATCCCGTGCTTGAGCAAGGTCACGTTGAAATTGATGATCAGCCCGAGCTTGCACCCCGACAACTTCAGATACGACAGCAGTTGCGCCTGATGGATGGGCGCCAGCGCCTCCACCGATTTCACCTCGACGATGACCTTGCCGTCCACCAGCAGGTCCAGCCGGTAGCCGCAATCCATGCTCAAGCCGCGATAGATCAGCGGCAGCGCCTTCTGCTTCTCGACGGCCCAGCCCGCCTCCGTCAGATCATACGCCAGGCAAGCCTCATACGCCGACTCCAACAGCCCCGGCCCCAGCGCCCGATGCACATTAATGGCCGCCCCGATAATCGCCTCGCTGATCTTGTCATGCTCCTGTTTTTCGCTCATCCCCACTCTCCAACTCATTATTCCCCGCGCGCTCCGCGGTGAAGAACTCCTCCCCCTCTCCCTTACTCCGCGTTCTCCGCGCGCTCCGCGGTGACGCTTCTTTCCGCCTCTCCCTTACTCCGCGCTCTCCGCGTGCTCCGCGGTGAATGATTGGGCCAACTCAACCGCCGCCCGCAGCAGCACATTCGCCCCCGCCACGCACGCCTCCCACTCGCTGAACTCCTCCGGCGAGTGGCTTACCCCCGCCCGCGACGGAACAAAGATCATCCCCGCCTCCGTCCACGGCGCCAGCGACTGCGCATCGTGCCCCGCCCCCGACACCAGCGGCATGTGGCTCAGCCTCAGCGAATCCGCGGCGGCGGCAATGGCCGCCTGCGCGCGCTCGCTCATCGGCGCGGGCACGCATCCGCCCAGCGCCTTCACGTCCAGCCCCAGCGCATACTGCCGCGCGATCACGTTTGCCAGCCCCAGCAGCGCCGTCTCCAGCTCGTCCAGCAGCGCCTGGTCCGGCGCGCGGAACTCCAGGCCCACCTCCGCCTCGCCCGGCACAATGTTAAAGGCGCCCGGCCGAAACGTCATCTGCCCCACGTTCGCCACGCACCCGCGCAGCGCGAAGTCGCGCGCCACCAGCTCCCGCGCCGTCAGCACAAACGCCGCCGCCCCCAGCCCCGCGTCGCGCCGCTCGTCCATCGGCGTCGTGCCCGCGTGGTTGGCCTTGCCCTGGAAGATCACCCGGTACGACGTGATGCCCACAATCGCGCTCACCACCCCAATCGCCACCGCCTCCCGCGCCAGCCGCGGCCCCTGTTCGATGTGCAATTCCAGGTAGCCCGCCAGCGTGGCCGGGTCGCGCCGCGCTGTGTGGATCAGGGCCTCATCCAGCCCCGCGCGCGCCAATCCCTCTTCCAGCGCCTTCCGCCCCCCGCGCGGCTGCGCCAATGCGCCCGGCGCCAGCGTCCCCGCCAGCGCCGCGCTGCCCAGCAGCCCCACCAGCGTGCCCTCCTCGTCGGTGAAGTCAATCACTTCCACATCCACCGGCAGCACTAACCCCGCTTCCTGGATCGTCCGCGCCGCCTCCAATGCCGCCACCACCCCCAACGCCCCATCGAACCGCCCGCCGTTGGGCACCGAGTCGAGATGCGAGCCCAATAGTAAGGTGCGTGGCTGGGGGGTAGCAGCAGACGCCCGCAGGATCGCCGAGTGATTCCCCGCCGCATCCACCTTTATTTCCAGCCCCGCCGCGCGCGCCCGCTCCAGGAACCACGCCCGCGCCTCCAGGTGCGCCGCGCTCAGCGACGGCCGGTGCACCCCCCGCGCCTCGCCTTCGCCCACCGCCCCGATCTCGGCCAGGGCGTCAAAGTCCTGCTGCATGCGTTCCGCATTGATCAGAAGGCTCATGGAGTCGATTTTACCTTTCATCCTTCATCCTTCATAATTCATCCTTATGAAGCCCCTCCGCCTCTACGACACGTACGAGCGCCGCGTGCGCGACTTTGCCCCGCTCCAGCCCGGCCCGGTTGGCCTATACTGCTGCGGCCTCACCGTCTACGACTACGCCCACATCGGCAACCTGCGCACCTACATCTTCGAGGACGTGCTCCGCCGCACCCTCGAGTTCAACGGCTACACCGTCCAGCACGTCCAGAACGTCACCGACGTGGGCCACCTCGTCTCCGACGCCGACACCGGCGAAGACAAGATGGAGAAAGGCTCGCGCCGCACCGGCAAGAGCGCCTGGGAGCTGGCCGAATACTACTTCCAGGCCTTTCAGGACGACCTGCGCCGCCTGAACGTCCTCTTCCCCCACACCTGGTGCCGCGCCACCGACCACATCCCCGAGCAGATAGATTTCATCAAGTGCATCGAAGCCAAAGGCTTCACCTACACGACCTCCGACGGCGTCTACTTCGACACCGCCCGCCTGCCCAGCTACGGCCACCTCGCCCGCCTGGATGCGGAGGGCCTGCGGGCCGGCGCGCGCGTGGACGTGGGCGAGAAGCGCTCCCCCACCGACTTCGCCCTGTGGAAGTTCAGCCCGCCCGGCGAGCAGCGCCAGATGGAGTGGGACAGCCCCTGGGGGCGCGGCTTCCCCGGCTGGCACATCGAGTGCTCGGCCATGGCCGCCAAATACCTCGGCCCCTTCTTCGATATCCACTGCGGCGGCGAAGACCACATCACCGTCCACCACCCCAACGAGATCGCCCAAAGCGAAGCCTGCCACGGCACCCGCCTCGCCAACTTCTGGATGCACGGCTACTTCCTGCAACTGGACGAGGCCAAGATGGGCAAGAGCGCCGGGGGCTTCCTGCGCCTGCAAACGCTCATCGACCGCGGCCTCGACCCCCTGGCCTGGCGCTTCTTCTGCCTCGGCGCGCACTACCGCGCCAAGCTCAACTTCACCTGGGACGCCCTCGACGGCGCCCTCACCGCCCTCAACCGCCTCCGCGCCCTCGCCCACGAGTGGGGACAGGCCTCCTCGGACATGTCATTCCGAGGCCGGTCTTTGGCCGAGGAATCTTCTCCCCCCACCGGCGCCGCCCCGCCCGCGCCTGACCCCAGCTTCGTGGATCGGTTCGTTGATTGCCTCAACGACGACCTCAACACCCCCCGCGCCCTCGCCCTCGCCTGGGAACTCGCCCGCGCCGATCTGGCCCCCGCCGTCAAGCGCGCCACCCTGCTCGTCTTCGATCAAGTCCTCGGCCTCGGCCTCGCCGACTGGCAGCCCCCCGCCGCCGCCGCCGTGCCCGCCGAAGTCGCCGCCCTCGTCGAGCAGCGCCAGGCCGCCCGCCAGGAGAAACGCTGGCAGGATGCCGACTCCCTGCGCGCCCAAATCCGCGCCCTCGGCTACGAGATCGAAGACTCGGCCAGCGGCGCCCAGGTCCGGCCCTCCCGCCCGGTATAGGTGCGGCCCGATGGCCAGCCTCCCTCGCTCCCTTCCCATGTTGAAGGTCAGCGACTTCATCCACCACTCCCTAAGCCCGGTTGACCGGGCGTCGCTCACCCGTCCCCCGCAGCGAAGCGGAGTGGGGATAGCCCGGAGCCTTTAGCTCCGGGCGGCTCCGGGCGGCTCCGGGCAGGTCGATCGGTAGACTAATTCGTTACCCTGCAAGTAGGGTTGGGGGCACGGGGTTAGGTCCGCACTCCCCTTCCCTTGCAGGGAAGGGGCCGGGGGTTAGGTCAGCTCCCCCTTCCCTTGCAGGGAAGGGGGCAGGGGGTTAGGTCATTTCATTCCCCGTCACAACCTCCCCTCTTTCCGCCCTCCTCTTTTTGGTATAATATCTTCTCGCTTAGAACAGTTGTTTGCACCCCTCAAGGTTGTGTATGCCCCAAGATAAGATCGTCGTCGTCGGTGCCCGCGAGCACAATTTAAAGAACATCACCGTCTCCATCCCCCGCGACAAGCTGGTCGTCATCACCGGGCTGTCCGGCTCCGGCAAGTCGTCCCTCGCCTTCGACACCATCTTCGCCGAAGGCCAGCGCCGCTACGTCGAGTCGCTCTCCGCCTACGCCCGCCAGTTCCTGGGCCAGCTCGAGAAGCCCGACGTGGACCACATCGACGGCCTCAGCCCCGCCGTCAGCATTGATCAGAAGGGCGTCAGCCGCAACCCGCGCTCCACCGTCGGCACCGTCACCGAGGTCTACGACTACCTGCGCCTGCTCTTCGCCCGCGTGGGCGTGCCCCACTGCCCCCAGTGCGGGCGCGAGGTGCGCTCCCAGTCCGCCGAGGAGATCGTGGATGCCGTCCTCGCCTATCCCGCCGGGGCGCGCATTCTCATCCTGGCCCCCGTCATCAAGGAGCGCAAAGGCCACCACCAGCCCGTCTTCGAAGACCTGCGCAAGAGCGGCTTCACCCGCGCCCGCGTCAACGGCCGCGTCCTCGACCTGTCCGAAGACATCGAGCTCGACCGCTACAAGCAGCACTCCATCGAAGCCGTGGTGGACCGGCTCGTCATCCCGGCCCATGACGACGACGGGCAGACGAAGGACGAAGGACGAAAGACGAAGGGCGAAAACGGAACCCGCCAGGCGTCACCCGCCGCTCGTCACTCGTCACCCGAAGACACCGCCTACGCCGAGTTCCAAACCCGCCTCACCGACTCCATCGAGACCGCCCTTAAGCTCGGCAACGGCACCGTCATCATCTCCGACGTGACGAAAACCGACGCCCCCGCCGACCGGCTGTACTCCGAGAACTTCGCCTGCCCCTTCGACGGGATCAGCCTGCCGGAGATCGAGCCGCGCACCTTCTCCTTCAACACCCCGCACGGCGCCTGCCCCGGCTGCCAGGGCCTGGGCCTCAAGCTGGAGATCGACCCCGACCTCATCATCACCGACCGCGACCTGAGCGTCAACGGCGGCGCGCTCTCGGTCATGGAGTGGCGCAAGCAGGAAGAGGGCGGCGGCTACTACTGGCAGGCCCTGGAGGCCGCCGCCGCGCAGTACGGCATCCCGCTCGATAAGCCCGTGCGCACCCTCACCCCCGAACAGCTCAACGTCCTGCTCTACGGCACCGGCGGCGAGAAGATCCGCATCGAGTACAAATCGCGCGACGGCCGCACCGGCGTCTGGCAGACCCCCTTCGAGGGCATCATCCCCAACCTGCGCCGCCGCTACGACGAGACCACCTCCGAGTACATGCGCGACAAGATCAGCGGCTTCATGTCGGAGCGCCCGTGCGAAACCTGCCACGGCCAGCGCCTGCGCCCCGAGGCCCTGGCCGTCACCGTCGCCGATGTCAACATCATCACCGTCACCAATTGGCCGGTGCTGCGCTCGCTGGAGTGGGCCCAGAAGCTCAAGGCGCACCTCACCCCGCGCCAGCAGAAGATCGCCCAGCAGATTCTCAAAGAGATCGCCTCGCGCCTCAAGTTCCTGGTGGACGTGGGGCTGGACTACCTCACCCTCGGCCGCACCGCCGCCACCCTCTCCGGCGGCGAGGCCCAGCGCATCCGCCTCGCCACGCAGATCGGCTCCCAGCTCATGGGCGTGCTCTACGTGCTGGACGAGCCCAGCATCGGCCTGCACCAGCGCGACAATGCCCGCCTGATCCGCACCCTCCAAAACATGCGCGACCTGGGCAACACCCTGCTGGTGGTCGAGCACGACGACGAGACCATCCGCGCCGCCGATTGGGTGGTGGACCTGGGCCCCGGCGCGGGCGAGCACGGCGGCAAGCTCATCTTCGAGGGCACCGTCGCGCAAATCCTGAAGGACAAGAAATCCATCACCGGCGCCTATCTCTCCGGCCGCAAGAAGATCGCGGTGCCCGATGAGCGCCGCCCCGGCAGCGGTCAGGCGCTCGTCATTCGCGGCGCCAAGGAGAACAACCTTAAGAACATTGACGTGGAGATTCCGCTGGGCAAGTTCGTCTGCCTCACCGGCGTCTCTGGGTCGGGCAAGTCGTCGCTGCTGGTGGAGGTGCTCTACAAGCGGCTGGCGCAATTGCTCCACGGCTCGCGCGAGCGCTCCGGCCGGCACGCGCAGGTCGAGGGCGTCGAGTTCATCGACAAGATCATCAACATCGACCAGAGCCCCATCGGCCGCACCCCGCGCAGCAACCCCGGCACCTACGTCGGCGTCTTCGACGAGATCCGCACCCTGTTCGCCGGCCTGCCCGAGAGCAAGGTGCGCGGCTACCAGGCCGGCCGCTTCAGCTTCAACGTCAAGGGCGGGCGCTGCGAAGCCTGCCAGGGCCAGGGCCAGGTGCAGATCGAGATGCAGTTCCTGCCCGACATCTTCGTCCCCTGCGACGTGTGCCACGGGGCGCGCTTCAACCGCGAGACGCTCCAGGTACGCTTCAAGGGCAAGAACATCGCCGAGCTGCTGGCCACCAGCATCGACGAGGCGCTGGAGTTCTTCGACGCCCACCCCGCCATCCGCCGCAAGCTGCAAACCCTGCAGGAAGTGGGGCTGGGCTACATCCGCCTGGGCCAGCCCGCCACCACCCTCTCCGGCGGCGAGGCCCAGCGCACCAAGCTGGCCAAGGAGCTGTCCAAGCGCTCCACCGGCCGCACCCTATATGTCCTCGACGAGCCGTCCGTCGGCCTGCACGCCGCCGACGTGCACAAGCTCACCGAGGTCCTCCAGCGCTTCGTGGACGAGGGCAACACCGTCCTCGTCATCGAGCACCACCCCGACATCATCAAGATCGCCGACTGGATCATCGACCTCGGCCCCGAGGGCGGCGACCGCGGCGGCTACGTCGTCGCCACCGGCACCCCCGAAGACGTCGCCCAGGTCAAGGACAGCCACACCGGCCAGTTCCTCAAGCACTACCTCAACGGGCCGAACGGGAGAAAGAAAAAGAAGCAGTCTGCCTCACCACAAAGTCACGCAGACAGGAAGTGACACGAAGAAGCTGTTCTCTTCCTAAAAATCAGTTTCTCATGCGCGCCAATTCGTGACGAAGGTTTGCTCTTGGTACGCGCTATAATGGACTGCGGAACCGCCAAGGAGTAGCACTATGACAGCGACGGACCGCATCATCATCGACCCTGAAATCCTCACCGGCAAGCCGGTCGTTCGTGGCACCCGCCTGGCCGTCGAGTTCATCCTCGACCTCCTGGCGCAGGGTTGGACCGAACCTGACTTGTTACGCAACTATCCCGGCCTAACCCACGACGATGTCGCCGCGTGCCGCGAGTACGTCGCCGGTCAAAGCTCCACATCGAATGACCCCATCCGTTGATCCGTTGCCTCATCCGTTGACGCGGAACCCAACAATTGCCTTTCTCCGCGCTCTCCGCGTTCTCCGCGGTGAGATAGGTCCTCCTCTCCAAACAGAAAACGCCCGCCGGAGTCTCCACTCCCGCGGGCGTCTTTCATTCCACGCACCCTAATTGTCCGGCGACAGCGGCGGCCCCAGCAGGCTCATCCCGTGCTTCTCGAACACCGGCGCCAGCCGCTTCGGGTCTGGCGGCCCGCTCCGGCTGATCGGCCCAAACTCCTCGTAGAACTTGTGCCCGCCGCCGGGCGTGTAGACCACGATGACCTCCCCTGGCTCGTCGGTCAGATTCAAGAACGCGTGCGGCACCCTTGACGGCAGGTAGGCAAATCCGCCCGGCTCACAATAGAAGATTTCTTCGCCGATGCGGATCTTGAACCGGCCCTTCAGCACGTGAATCGTCTCTTCCTGCAAATGGTGCACGTGCAACGGCGGCCCGCCGCGCGGCGCCACCTCCACCACGAAGTAGTCGAACGCGCCGCCCGTGTCCTCCCCCGTCACTTTGAAGATCAGGTCGCGCCCCGGCCCCGACGGCAGCCGCAGCCCTTCCCCTTCCGCCCAGACGATGTAATTGCTGACCATGCTTGCCTCCTTCGATTGTCGCAGTCGCCCCTTGGATGTTGGCGCTAGGCGGCGGCCCCCAGCAGTCCCCACGTGCTGAAGATCGCCGCCAGTATCCACAAGATTGGCCCCAGCCAGCCCGGCCAGGGCGGGAGATATCGCGGCGCCAGAATGAAGACGATGAACCCGATATCCGTGACGCTCGCCGTGATCAGGTTGAGCCAGTAGCCCCAGGCGCTGTTCTGCCAGTTGAGCACCACCGCTGCAACCGAAACAAAGATGGCGAAGTAAGCCAGGTTCCAGGCGTTCTGGAACAGCCGCCCCCGCACCATCCCCCGCGGCTGGCTGGCGCCCAGGCGGTACACGCGGTACGCCGCCTGCAAGTGGAGCAGGCCCCAGGCCAAATAGAGTAGGGCGCCAAAATGATGCACTGGGATATGCCTGTATTACCCGTCCAATATATGGTACAATGCTTATTATACGGTAACTAACTATCTTGTCAATAGGCTAATCATATGGAAGCTAATCAAATTCAAATCGCCCCTGATTTCGGCGCCCGCTTTCCCGGCGCCAGCGCCCTGGCCACCGAAACCGCCATGAATCTCGTCCGCACCGCCGATCTCCTGGTCAAGCGCATCGCCGAGTTGGTGCAGCCCTTCGGCCTCACCCCCTCCTCCGGCCTCGTGTTGGGCATCCTGGCCGACGCGCCCGAACCCCTCCCCCCCAACCAGATCGCCGAGCGCCTCATCCTCACCCGCGCCACCGTCACCGGCCTGCTCGATTCGCTGGAGCGCCGCGGCTACGTCCGCCGCCTCCCCCACGCCACCGACCGCCGCATGCTCCTCATTGAGCTCACGCACGCTGGCCGTGAGACCGCCCAGGCCTTCCGGGTTGAAGTCCACCGGCATCAAAAACAATGGCTCTCCGCCCTCGACGAGCGCGAACAGGCCCATCTCATCCAGACCCTCCACCACCTCCAAACCGCCCTCGCCACCGAATAGCAGCCAAGCTCGTTCCTCTCCCCGCGTCCTCCGCGGCGAAAATGGTTTGGCCAGTTCGTATCAATTCGCCCCTTTCGTGCAATTCGTGACAAGGATCTTTCGCCCTCCAAATAAAAACGCCCGCCGGAGTCTCCACTCCCGCGGGCGCTTCTCGTTCCCCCGCCGCCTAAGCGTTCGGAATCACCAACACCTGCCCGGTCTTGATCCGGTTCGGGTTGTCCCCGATTACGTCCTTGTTCGCCTCGTAGATTTCCTTCCAGCGGTTGGCCGTCTTGTAATACTTCAGCGAGATATGGCTCAGCGTCTCGCCGTCGGCCACCGTGTGCCGCGTCTTCGCGGCTTCCGCCGCTGCGGCTTCGGCCGCCGCCTTGGCCGCGTTCGCCTGGGCCAGCTTCGCCGCGGCTTCCTCGCGCGCCTTGGCCGCCTCGGCCGACCGCTTCTCCATCGCGGCGCGGGCTTCCGCGTCTGCCTTGGCCTTCGCCTCGGCCGCCGCCTTCGCCTTGGCCTCGGCTTCCGCCTTGGCCTTCGCCTCCGCCGCCGCCTTGGCCTGCTGGGCCGCCCGCGCCTGGGCCGCCGCCTTCGCCTCCGCCGCCGCCTTGGCCTGCAGCGCCGCCTTGGCCTGCGCCTCTGCCTCCGCCTTGGCCTTGGCCGCCTGGGCCGCCGCGGCCTCGGCGGCCTTCTTCGCCGCCTCCGCCTCGGCCGCCTTCTTCGCCGCCTCCGCGGCCGCGGCCTTCTCGTCCCGGTCGGTCACCGCATCGATCATCTTATCGACCAGGCCCTTTTTCTTCTTGTCGTCTGCCATCTTTGCTCTCCTTTGCCACACTTGCCGAGGTCGGATATCAACCGGCCGTTCGCGCGCCGGGTTAGTGCTCCGGTTTAGCGGCGGCTCATCAGCGCCTGCAGCACCGACTGCGCCAGCACCCCGCCCGCCGCCGCCCGCGACGTCCCCGCCTGCATCGGGTTCACCCCCAGCAATCCGCTCATCGCCGCCTGCGTCAGCGCCGACTTCGTGTCCGCGCCCGACTGCGTCGCCTGCAAAAACGCCATGCCGGCGTTCATCAAATCCTGCATGTCCAGCCCCGGCGGGTTGGCGGGCTGCGCTGGCTGGCTGGCCTGCCCGGCGCCCTGCCCCGTCACCATGCCCAGCAGGCCGCCCAGTAAATCGCCCCCGCCCGCCTGCGGCTGCGCGGCGGCGGGTTGGCTGTCTTGCCCCGTGACCATCCCCAGGATGCCGCCTAGCAGGTCGTTCCCGCCCGCTTGCGGCGCCGGCTGCGCCGGCGCAGCCGCGCTCTGACCCCCCGCCATCTTGCTCAGCAATTCCATCACGCTGCCGCCCTCGCCGCCCCCCTGCGCCGGCACCGCCCCCAGCAGGTTCTGCACCAGCCCCATCACGTCATTGTCGCTCAGGTCGTCCTTGCCCTGCACCTGCGCCGCCGCCTGCTGCAAGCCCTGCGCATAGTAGCGGCTGGACCCGCCCTGGCCCTGCGTCTGCACCAGGCTGGCCGTCTCTTGCAGCGCCTCGGCCGGCGGCTTGGCTTTATTCTTTTGGAGACCTTGCGTGATCAGGCTGATCGTACTGACGATGTTATCGCCGTGGTTCCCGTTATAGCCGTCCAACTGGTTGATCTGGTCCTTGTTGGCGGTCAGCGCCTGCAGCGCCTGTCCAAACAGCGAACTCAGGTCTTGCGTTGTATTGCTCATGGGCCCTCGTGGGTCAAGCTGTGGTTGTGCCCTCCATTATAGCACCCGCCCGCCCCTCACTTCAGCCACAACGACCGGCTCTTCGGCTGCACCGTCCGGTCCACCACCCGCAGCATCTCCGCGCGCAGCGAGTCCAGGTCCATGTCCGATCGGCTTGTCTCTTATGCCCGCAGGCTTGCAACCCATCGTTCCGAGATCGTTACGGCAGGTGTTACGCCCGGCCCAGGCTATAATGCCCGCAAGTTGGCCCACAGTCTCTGGCGCGTGCCTGCCCCAGCGCTCCAGGGGCGGCGGCCGGGTTCTTTTTCGTGAAATTCGTGCAATTCGTGGCAAAGATCTAGCCCAGGAGCCCCCATGCCCCACCCCCTCGTCCTCCAGCTTCGCTTCACCCGCGCCGAGTTCCTGCGCGGCCTCGAAGGCCTCGCTGAAGCCGATGCCGTCCGGCGCGTGGGCCGCCTGAACAGCATTAGCTGGAACGTGGGCCACCTCGCCTGGCAGGAGCAGCGCTACTGGCTCTATCGCCTGCAGAACCAGCTCCCCTGGCCCGATATCCAGGCGCAGTTCTGCTACGGCTGCCCGCCCGTCACCCCGCCCCTGGCCGAGATGCTGGCCGCCTGGCGCGCCATCACGGATGCGGCCGACCCCTTCCTCGACACCCTCACCGCCGCTGACCTGCTGGCCCAGCACCCGCTCGGCAGCGACGGCGCCTTCTTCACCGCCGGCAACCTCATGCAGCGCGTCATCTACCACTACTGGTATCACAACGGCGAGAACCAGGCCATCCGCCAGGTCCTCGATCACGCCGGTTTGCAGGATTTCGTGGGGAATATCGACGGCGACGCGCCCTACGTGCGGGGCTACGACGCCTGACTACAGTGGCTGCGGATCCAGCAGATGCCTGACTTCCAGCCCCTCCCTCGGGTCCGGCCAGTAGATCGCAAACCCGCGCGGCTCCAGTTGCCAGTTGCCCCGCGCTTCTGGCGTCGCCCGCCGCAGAAAGTCCAGGTGTTCCAGCGGCACGCTAATCTCGCGCCCGTCGGAAAGCACCACAACGATACGCTCATCCGTAATCGTTACGCCCACTGCCGCAACCACGGGCTTATCTGAAATGCTCATACCACATCTCCAACAACCGCATCCCCGCGAATGACATGCACATGCGGTGGCTCATTGCGCTCGTTGGAGTAAAACCCGATGCGGTAACCCGCGATGATAATGAACGGCACGGCCCCATGATAACATGACCCCATTGGTGAGTTGGCGGCCGCCCATATCGGCGTTGGCGAGCCGCTGATTGACGTGCCCGCGGGCGCGCCACTGCGATAGCGCACTGCTATAGGAAGTTCCAGTAAGCGATTGACCACACAATCGCCAGCGCCCACACCGCCAGCCCGCTGTACACCACGCGCCCCGCCGCCGTCCAATAGCGCTTCCACCACGCCAGCCCGGCGCCCACCGCCACCGCCAGGGCCAGCAGCGCCGCCAGCCAGGGCAGATACATCGCGGCCTCCATCCACGCCGGAATGCCAAAGAATACGCTGGGCACGCCATAGGCCGGGTCCGTGCTCCCGAACGCCAGGCCCATCGCCACGATAAAAGCCAGATAGACCAATCCAAACAGCGCCCCGGCCAGCCGCGCCAGCCGCCCTCCCAGCGGGCGCGCCTCGCGCCGCCGCAGCCCCACAGCCAAGGAGATGGCCCAGCCGATCACCGCGCCCGCGAACGCCGCCGCCCCGCCAATCAGGATCAGCAGGTGCAGCCCCAGCGACCGGTGCCACGGCGATTTGATGAACACGAACGGGCCGGGCGGAACCAGATAGACCTGCCCTTCGCTCTCGCGCAGCACCATCCGGCTGTCGGGGTCGTCGCGGCTTTGCAGCAGCCCCGGTTCCACTTCCACCATCCGCATCGTCTGTCCCTGGATCGATAGCACGACGTTGTTGTCGCCGTCCACCGTCACGTTGACGGGTGTGGTCAGGCTGATGAACTTCTCCAGGGTGGTAAAGCTGCTGCGCGAGAGATAGTAGTTGCCCGCGTACTGCGCCGCGCGCTCCGCGAAGCCCGCCGCGGCAGGGGGCGGCGCCGCCTCGTCCGCCGGATAGTAGCGGTCCATGAAGGCCGTCGCCACCGCGCCCGTCGCCTGCCCGCCCCCCACGCCGTTGGTGGAGATGAATAGCCCCACGTTCTGCTCTGGCAGCAGGAACAGCCCGCTGTGGAACAGCATCGTGTCGCCGCCGTGCGAGATCACCGTCTGCCCATTCGTCTCGCTCAGGAAGAAGCCGTGCGCCATCCCGCTCAGGCGCGGGTCGGGCGTGTAAAGCTGGCTGTGCATCTGGCGGGCCGTGGCCTCGCTCAGAATCCGCGCCGCGCCGTACTGCCCGTTCTGCAAATGCGCGATCATGAACCGCGCCATGTCCAGCCCGGCCGCGCTCAGCGACCCCGCCGGATAGGCCGCCACGTACTCGAACCCGCCCCGCACGTAGCCGCCGTTCGCGTAGTTGTAGCCGGCCGCCATGGCCGGGCTCAGTGCCTCCGGCAGCGGCTGGCGGAACGTGGCCTGCGTCATCCCCAGCGGCGCGAACAGATGCTGCTCCACGTACTCGGTGAATGGCATCCCCGCCACGCGCTCCACGATGTAGCCCGCCAGCGCTGTGCCGTAGTTCGAGTACGCGCTGATCTCGCCGGGCGGAAAGACCCGCGCCGGCAGGCTGGTCTTGAGATATTCGTCCAGCGGGCTCATCTCCGCCGGGTCGAGCTTGAACAACCCGTCGCCCCGGTCCTCGAACCCCGGCGTGTGCGTCATCAAGTTCTTGAGTGTGATCGGCTCCGGAAACGTCGCCGGAATCTCGAAGTCCAGGTACGTGTTGACGTCCTCGTCCAGCGACAGCCGGCCCTGCTCCACCAACTGCATCACCGCCGTCCAGACGAACAGCTTGGACACCGACCCCGGCCGGAACAATGTTGTGGCCGGGTCCACCGGGATGCGCGCCTCCACGTCCGCATAGCCATAGCCCTTCGCGAACAGCACCGCGCCGTCGCGCACCACCACCACCACCGCGCCGGGGAAGTGCCGCGCTTCCATCTCAGCCGCCAACAGCCCATCGAAGAACGCTTCCACTTCGGCTGGGTCCGTGGGGCCCAGGCGCTCCGGCGCCGCCCTCGTGGGCGCGCTGCCGGCCAGCGCCAGCCCGGCCGCCAGCGCCGCCCCCAGCATCAGGTGGGCCAGCGCCCCCATCGCGCGCGGCGTGTGGTGTTCGATTGATCTAGACATGGCGCTTCCTTTCGCGCGGTCCTCAGAGCTTTATCGCAGCGGCCGACATAACCTACCGCACGCCTCGCGTAGCCGGCGGGTTTATCCCGCCGCAACCCACTTGGTTGCTGGGCGCGTCCTGGCAGTCCATTTCGTTACCCTGCCGCAGCGCCCACACCTTTCTACGCCGCGCGCGGGGGGGCGGTTGCGGCGGGCGGGAGCACCCTATCTCTTTGAGCCTTTTGCCCCTTCCAGCTATACTTCCCCCGCGCCCTAATTCACGTACACACTTCCACACCCCCACACTCCCATACTGTTCCATGCCCCCCCGCCTCGCCCCGCCCACCCCCTCCGACATTGCCCTCTATCTCACCCTGCTCGAAGCCACGCCCCAGCGCCTCGCCGACTTCGCCCAGGGCCGCTCCGACGCCGATTTGGCCCGCCCGCCCGCGCCCAAAGCCTGGTCCCCCGCCGAAGTGCTGGCCCACCTGCGCGGCTGCGACGCAGTGTGGACCCACACCATCATCGGCATGCTCTCGGAGAAAGCACCGGCCCTGCCCGTCTTCGACCCGCGCCGCTATGCCAGGGCCGCGGGCTACGCCCAATTGCCCTTCTCCATTTCACTGCAAGCCTTCACCCTCGCCCGCGCCGAGTTGCTGCACACCCTCATCCCGCTCCCCCTCGTCAGTTGGCAGCGCTCCGCCCAACTTGGCAACCATGTCCACACCGTCTTCACCCAGGCCCGCCGCCTCGCCCTGCACGAGAAGACTCACTGCGACGAACTCGCCTCCCTGACCGGCTAGACCACCCACCTGCCATTCCCCTTCGTGTCCCTTTGTGTCTCCGTGTCTTCGTGGTGACGCCTTAGGAGTAACATGGATCAACTTTCCCTGACCGACCTCCGCGCCCGCCTCGCCTCTGGCGACCTCACCAGCCTCGCGCTCACCCAGCACTACCTCGACCGCATCGCCCGCCTCGACCGCGCCGGCCCCGCCCTCAACAGCGTCATCGAGTTGAACCCCGACGCGCTGGAGATCGCGGATGCCCTCGATGCCGAGCAGCGCGCCGGGCAATTGCGCGGCCCCCTGCACGGCCTGCCCATCCTGCTCAAGGACAACATTGACACCGGCGACCAGATGCAGACCACCGCCGGCTCGCTGGCCCTGGAGGGCAGCCGCGCCGCGCACGATGCCCCCCTCGTCGCCCGCCTGCGCGCCGCTGGCGCCCTCATCCTGGGCAAGACCAACCTCAGCGAGTGGGCCAACTTCCGCGGCAAGCGCTCCTCCAGCGGCTGGAGCAGCCGCGGCGGCCAAACCCACAACCCCCACGCCCCCGGCCGCAACCCATCCGGCTCCAGCTCCGGCTCAGGGGTGGCGGTGGCCGCCGGGCTGTGCGCCGCCGCCATCGGCACCGAGACCGATGGCTCCATCGTCAGCCCCGCCAACGCCAACGGCATCGTCGGCCTCAAGCCCACCGTCGGCCTCGTCAGCCGCACCGGCATCATCCCCATCTCCGCCACGCAGGACACTGCCGGCCCCATGACCCGCACCGTGGCGGATGCCGCGCTGCTGCTGGGCGTGCTGGCCGGCCCCGACCCCGCCGACCCGGCCACCCTGGCGGCCCGCGCCGAAACCGACTACACCCGCCATCTGACTCCCGATGGCCTGCGCGGCGCGCGGCTGGGCGTGCTGCGCGACCTGTTTGGTTTTCACGCGCGCGTGGATGCGCTGATGGAGCAGTGCCTGGAGACCCTGCGCGGCCTGGGCGCGGAATTGGTGGACCCCCTCAAGCTTGCGCCCGAGCCGGACCCGCAGGTGGATGAGAATGAGATGATCGTCCTGTACTACGAGTTCAAGGACGGCCTCAACCGCTACCTGGCCGGCCTCGGCCCCGCGGCCCCCGTGCACTCCCTGGCCGAGGTGATCGCCTTCAACGAACAGCACGCCGAGCGCGTGCTGCCCCTCTTTGGGCACGAGCACCTGATCGAATCAGAAAGCAAGGGCGGCCTGGACACGGAGGAGTACGTTCAGGCCCGCGAGGACAACCACCGCATCGTGCGCGGCGGCCTGGACCAGCTTTTCGCCGAGCACCAGTTGGATGCCCTGATTGCCCCGGCCGGCGGCCCCGCCTGGCTCACCGACCACATCAACGGCGACCACTACATCGGCGGCGGCTTCTCCTCCCCCGGCGCCATCTCCGGCTATCCCAGCCTCACCGTGCCGGCCGGTTTCATCGCCGGGCTGCCGGTGGGCCTGGGCTTCATCGGCGCGGCCTGGCAGGAAGCCACGCTCCTGCGCCTCGGCCACGCCTTCGAGCAGGCCGCCCAGGCGCGCCGCCCGCCCAACCTGCCAGAATAGGCTACCCCTCGCGCAGCCCCGCGAACAAATCCGTCTCGCGCGCGCGCCCGCCGTTCACCAGGCTCATCGCCCGGTAGTAGCCCTGGCACCCCACCAGCAGGGTGTGCTCCTCCTTCAGCGTGGCCGCGAACCCCTCCATCCCCACCAACTGGCTCCGGTGGCAGTCAATGGCCCGGCATGCCTGCTGCCAGTAGGCGTCGGCGTCAATCACGGTCGTGATGGCCCACTCATCCCAGCCCACCCAGCGCCGCGTCACGCCATCCACTTCGATCTGCAGCGCCGGGAACGTCCGGTTGTAGGCCTCCAGCAGCGCCTTCGAGTCCGCCAGGAAGTACAGCTTGGAAACGGCATGCGGCGGCGGGCCGCCCGCTGGGGCCGGGCCGGCGGCCAGCACGATGGCGGCGCTGGTCAGTTGCGAGATGGCGATGTGGTCCGGGTGCCCGTACGCTCCCTCAGGGCCAAAGGTGGCCACCACCTGCGGCCGCACCCGCCGCAGGTGTGCGGCGATGGTGCGCGCCGCCTCCACCGGGTCGGCCTGGTCCAGGTCGCCGTCCATATAGTCCAGCAGGATCAGTTCGCGCACGCCCAGCACCTGCACCGCGGCGCGCAGCTCCGCCTCGCGAAACTTGCCAAACGCCTCCGGGCCGGGGTCGGGCGCCGGCAGCCCGCGATAGCCCCGCTGCCCGCGCGTGGCCGTCAGCACATACGTCTCCACGCCCTCGGCCGCGTACTTCGCCAGCGTCGTGCCCGTCCCCAAGGACTCGTCGTCCGGGTGGGCAAAGATCATCATCAGCCTGAGTGGTTCGGTCAACGCAGTCTCCTCAGCGGAATCATCCTGCGGCTTTGGTCACTGACGCCCTCGATCACCGGCGTCCTCGATCACTGGCGTCCTCGATCACTGACGTCCTCGATCACCGGCGCCCTCGATCACCGGCGCCCTCGATCACCGGCGCCCCGCATCACCGGCGCCCTCGATCACTGTCATTCCGAGGGGCGGGGTTTGCCCCGAGGAATCTTGCCTGCCGGCATCCAGCTCGGACCAGATTCCTCGGCCCAACACCGGCCTCGGAATGACATCGACCCAGCGGCCAGCCTCTTCGGGCGCGTCTGCTTTGGCCGGCGCGCCCACGTTACCTGGCGCCGGCCACGCGCCCCAGCGCCTTGCGGGCAAAGCCGGCGCGCTGCTGCTCATCGCTCAGCGTGGCGGCGATGGCGTGAATCAACGCGCCCGCCTCCGCCGCCGCTCGCGCCGCCTCGGCCGGCTGGCCCAGCGCGGCCAGCACCCGGCCCAGCGCGGCCCACAGCTGCCAGCCCAGCGCCCGCAGGTCCGGGTTTGCCCGCAGGTTTTGCCGGTAGGCTTCGGCCGCCTCTTCCAGCCGCCCCGCCGCCTCCCAGGCGCGGCCCAGCACCCACCACACGCGCGGCGGCACACGGTCTGGCGCCAGGTGGGGCGTCGTCGCCGCCAGCCCCTCCATCAGGCGCACTGCCTCGTCCGCGTCCTCGCGCCTCAGCGCCACCTCCGCCCGCGCGCAGATCACCACGCGCTCGGCCACCGATTGCGGCGGCGTGTCCAGGATTGGCTCATCCGCCAGGGCGGCTTCGGCGGCGGCCAGGTCGCCCAATTCCAGGCAGGCCGGCGCCAGCACGCCCAGGGCAAAGCGCTGCCACAGCCGCGTGTTCACCTGCCGCGCCAGTTGGATAGCCTCCTGCGCGGCCGCGCGCGCCGCCGCAAAGTCCAGCCGCTCCGCGTGCAGCGCGCCCAGGCTCAAGAGCGCGGCGGCCAGCCACTGATGATGGCCGATCTCCGCTGCCAATGCCTGGCTCTCGCGCAGGAACCCCTCGGCGCGGCCCAGGTCGCCGGCCGCCAGCCAGTTGCAGCCCACCACCGAAAGGCTGTAGGCCTCGCCCGCCCGCCAGCCAATCGCCCGCGACAGGTTCAGCGACTCCTCCGCGAACGTGCGCGCCTCCGCCAGCGGCATCGCCGGCACGGCCGTGTCGGTGGCATACACCGCTGCCAGGTCCGCCATCACCTGCAGCGCCGACGCCTCCCCGCGCCGGTCGTTCAACTCGTGGAGCAGGGGGATCGCCCGCTGGTAGTTATCGCGGCTGGCTGGCAGGTCGCCCTGGTTGCCGTGGGTCAGGCCCAGCAGGTCCAGGCTCTCCGCCAGCCCGCGCTTGTCGGCGGCGGCCTCGAACACCTTCAGCGCCTCGTGATGATGCGCCAGCGCCGGCTCGACCTCGTCGCGGTTCAAGTGCCAGTTGCCCATCCGGTTCAGGCTGTGCCCCAGCCGCCGCGCGTCGCCCATGCCCCGCGCCAGGGTCAGCGCCGCCCGGATGTACTGGCCCGTCTCGGCATAGTCGCGGCTGGCCCACAGGCTGCCCAGGTCCAGCAGGCTTTGCCATTCGGCCGGCTGATCGCCATTGGCGCGGGCGGCGGCCAGCGCCGCTTCCAGGTCGGCCCGCGCGCCGTCAAAATCGCCCAGCAATTCGCGCACCTGCCCGCGCGCCCGCAGCAGGTCGGGCGGCGGCGCTTGCCCCTGCTGGCGGGCGGCCCGGACGGCCTGGGTGAAATGGGCGCTGGCCTCGTGCGGGGCAAAGCGGGCCTGGGCCTGTTCCCCGGCCTGCCGCGCATAGGCCTGCGCCTGCTCCCAGGCCCGCGCTTCATAGAAGTGGTAGGCCAGGTCGGTCAGGTGCTCGTCAAGCTGGCCGGCGAACAACTGCTCCAGCGCCGTCGCCACGGCGAAATGCGCCTCGGTCCGCTCGCGCCGCAGGATGGTGGCATACACCGCCTCGCGCACCAGCGCGTGCCGGAACACAAACGCCTCCCGCCCGGCGGGCAGCACAAGCTGCGCGTCCAGCAGGCGGCTCAGGTGGAGGGCGAGGGCGCTGGAAGACATGGTTGATCCACGATCAGACCTGCCAGGTTTTGCGTCCATGCCCGCTGGTCGTGCGCAGGCCAAACCTGGCAGGTCTTGTCCTCGATATTCTATGCTCAGACCTGCCAGGTTTTGCGTCCATGCCCGCTGGTCGTGCGCAGGCCGAACCTGGCAGGTCTTGTCAACGGCTGTCCTCGCCTCACACTTCGATCCCCGCGGCCGCATCGTCGTCCGCGGCTTGATGAAACTGCTCCATCTCAACAATGTTTCCGGACCAGCCCACCGTCTCCGTCCGCGCCAGATGGGTCGGCGTCTCCGCTCGCAGCGCCGCGTACGATGAATGTGGATAGGCTCGAAAGTCTGTGACGAAGCCATGCCGCTGTGGATTGCGATGGATATAGCGAAGCACTGCCAAGAGTTGCTTGTGCGTTTGGACTGCCACCCGTCGAAATGGCTTCTGAAACAAACTGCCCGACCGTCCATAGGTCTTGTTGACCGCCTTAGCGTAGGCGTTGAACAGGTTGGCGAACTGCCGCGATGCCGATATAGGCCTGGGCGCAACCGACTGGGCGCCCGGCGGCTCACCGGTCTTTACTCGTATGAGCAAGTGGAAATGATTCGGCATGAGGCAATAGGCGAACGTGTCCACGGCATTGCCAAGATGCCGCCAATAGAGGTGAAGAAAGTAATCGTAGTTTCGCTCCTCTACAAACAGGTTGGCCCGGCCGTTGCCACGACTAAAGACGTGATAGAAGCCGCCAGGCTGTAAGGGCGCCAAAGTCTGCATCGGATCACCACCCGGCATCGAGTATAGACGGTGACGGCCGGTTCGCAAGTAGTCTCCTCGCTCAGACCTGCCAGGTTTCGCGCCCATGCCCGCCGGTCGTGCGCCGGCCAAACCTGGCAGGTCTTGTCGTTGTTGAACTTTGGCCAGACCTGCCAGGTTTCGCGCCCATACTCGCCAGTCGTGCGCCGGCCAAACCTGGCAGGTCTTGTCGTTGTTGAACTTTGGCCAGACC
>CAZCEC010000094.1:0-13575 GCA_964497615.1 uncultured Anaerolineales bacterium
TCTCATTCTCGGTGAACCACAACTCCGGCAGCGTCCCGTTCGGCCCCACGTCGCAGTACAGCCTCTGACGCGGCAGGTGCTTGAGGTCGGCTGTGATGACGCCTGGCCCCTCCAGTTGAAGGCTTGGCTTCTCGATCCACGCCTGGCCCCACGACCAGGTGTTGCGGAACCAGAAGTGCGGGAGCACGTGCAGCGGCGCGGCGTCCGGCCCGCGGTTGATGATCGTGTAGCGCACCAGCACATCATCGGGCGCGGCCTTGGCATACTCAACGAAGACGTCAAAATAGCGGTCCTCGTCGAACACGCCGGTGTCGAGCAGTTCATACTCGAACGCCTGGCGGTCGCGCTGGCGGTTGACTTCCACCAGCCGCCCGTAAGGAAACGCCGCCTGGGGATACTTGTATAGCCCGCGCATGTACGAATGCGTGGGGCTGCTGTCCAGGTAGTAGTAATACTCCTTGACGTCTTCGCCGTGGTTGCCCTCCGGCCCCGTCAGGCCAAACAGGCGCTCCTTGATGATCGGGTCCTGCTCGTTCCACAGTGCCAGGGCCAGGCACAGGTTTTGCCGCCGGTCGCAGATGCCCAGCAGTCCATCCTCGCTCCAGCGGTAGGCGCGGCTGCGCGCCTGCTCGTGCGGGAATGAGTCCCAGGCCGTGCCGTCGGGGCTGTAGTCCTCCCGCACCGTGCCCCACGCCCGCTCGCTCAGGTATGGACCCCACAGCTTCCAGTCGGCGCGGCGAACGCGGTGCTGGTTCAGGCGCTCATGTTCGGGTGTCTGGGCCATGGGCAGGGCACCTCCGGCGAAAGTGGCAAGCGTGGACCGCCGCGCCAGTCATAAGTATCGGCGGCAGCGCCAAATGTGACAAATCCGAGGAATCACCTCCCGTTATGGTATCATTGCTCAAACTTGCTACGGAAGGATAGAGGACAGCCCGCACCCATGACTGCCCGGAACCGCATCGCCCAGCAGCGCGCCGATTGGCAGGCGCGCGAAGAACGCCGCCGCCGCCTGATCATTGGCGGCTGGGTCTTGGCCGCCCTGGCCTTCGTCGCCGTGCTCGCCTACCTGGTCTGGCAAGAAGGCCAGCCCGAGGTGCGCCCCGGCGTCGAAATCCCCATCCAGGGCCAGAACCATATCCAGCTAGGGGAGCCGCACGACCCCTACAACTCCGAGCCGCCCACCTCTGGCCCGCACTACGACGCGCCGGTCCAGGCCGGGTTCTATGACGAAGCCCCGCAGGACGAGTACCTGGTCCACAATATGGAGCACGGGCACATCATCATCTGGTACAACTGCACCGGCCTGGCGCCCGAGGCCTGCGACACCCTTAAGGCCGACATCCGCGCCGTGATGGGCAGCGCCGGCCTGTCCGCCGTCACCGGCACCCTCAAGCTCGTGGCCGTGCCCCGTCCCACGCTCGACAAGCCTATTGTGCTCACCTCGTGGGGCCACATGCAGGAATTGGACGGCTTCGACCGCAACGCCATCCTCGCCTTCATCCGCGCCTACCGCGACGAAGCCCCCGAGCCTGGCGCGGCGTAGCCCATACAGGTGTTGTCCCCCAAAAGACGACGGGCCGCGGTGTCACGCCGCGGCCCGTCGCCTTTTGGGGGGACCCTATCCCTCAAACAGCCTCTCGCCCCTCGACAACCTCACCGCAATCTGATACGTCTGCCCCTGCGCCCGCATGGTGGGCGCGTGGGCGGCCAGGTAGCGCGCCGCGGCCACCAGCACATGACTTGCCTCGGCGGTTGCCGGCGCTGGCCCGCTCGTAAGCAGGCCGTACTGGCGCACCGCCGCCTCGATGGTCTGGATCGTGTGGAAGTCGCGGTCCTCGCGCAGCAGCAGCCGGCCCAATTGGGCCAGCAATTGCACCGGCGCGCCGTCTGTGTGCAGGTAGGCGGCGACGGCCTCGGCGGCCGGCTCCACCTGCTGCTGCCGGTCGAGCAGGGCCGGCAGGCCCGCCAGGTGCGCGGCCGGGTCGCCACTGGCCCCGTTCGGCGCGGGCAGCGGCGCGGCGGGCACGTTCAAGAACCGGTCCAGGTACACGCTCATCGCCGCATCAAACACCCCGCGCACCAATTCCTCCGCCGGGGCGCGCCGCAGGCCCTGGTGCACGGCGTTGGCGAAGGTGAAGGTGTGCAGCGCCGTATCCCAATCGCCAAACTCGTTGCTCGTATGAAAGCGAGCGATCCGCAGTGCCGCTGCATACGTCACGGCCCCCGCTAACTCTTCCGGGCTGCACCCGGCGCGCAGGGCTGTTAGCATCTCGCCCACCGTTGCGGCCGGGTCCTCGCCCAGCAGCACCGGCGGCAAAGTTTTTCGCGCTGGCCCGGCCCACTCGCCGCGCCGCCCCTCGCCCTCGGCCAGTGCGGCCGGCAGGTCCTCGAATGCGGCCTCCAATAGCGCGATCAGGTCCACCGGGTTGCGCCAGGCGTTCGACTCTTCCATCCGGTCGGCGTTGGCGTAGGCCTGCGCCAGGCTGCTGAGCACCTGCGCCGCCCGCGCCGAGGTCCACCCGGCCAGGTCCAGCGCCTCCAGCGCCTTATTGGTAAAGTCCAGCACGTGGCCGATCTGCAAGTAGCGATGGTCAGTCGCGGCGGCGAACAGCATCCCCGCGATCTCGCGCCGCGCTGCCGCGGGCACCTCCGCCTCCCGGTCCGGCGCGCTGGCCTCCACCGCGGAGATGATGGCGCGCTCGGCGCCCTCCGCGTCGCGCACCTCCACAAACTGCCGGAACCAGCGCTTGAGCGTGGCGGCGTCGGGCGCGGCGCCAGGCAGCGGCCGCACCATGAAGCGCGGCGGCTGGCCGAACGTGTCGCGGGCCACGGCGCTTAGGCCGTGATACAGGGCGCGCGGCCGGTCCTCCGGCGCCAGGTGCGGCAGCAGGTTGGCCAGGCAGGTCAGGATCGTGAGGCCCTGCCCCCAGCCCCCCTCGCGGAACCGGGTGCCAAAGTCCAGCCCGATGCGCACCGGTTCCACCGTGGCCGCCACCGGCGCGCTGCTGTCGCTCAGGGTCAACACGGCCTTGGCGATGACCAGCGGCAGATCGCGCTCCAGCCCGTCGCGCAGCCGCGCCCGCTGATGGGCGCGGGCCTGCTCCGCCGGGCGCGGCGTGAGGTCCACCCACACGTCGTCGCCCTGCACCTCCACCGCGAAGGCCCGCACGTCATCGGCGAACTGATCGAACGCGCCGCCGGTCGCCAGGTCGAAGCGGGCGTGATGCCAGTGGCAGGTGAGGATGCCGTCCTTGACCGTGCCCTGGCTGAGGGGAAACCCCATGTGCGGGCAGCGGTTATCCACCGCCCACACCCGCCCGCCATGCGCGAACAACGCCAGGGTGTGACCGCCCGCCTGAACCGGCAGGCAGCCCGCTGCCTCCACCGCCTTCAGCGACGCCACCCGCTGTTTGCCGTTTTCGCTGGTCATGGTCTGCCTCCTTCGCGTTCCTGCAAGTTAAACACCGACGGGCGCTCGGCGCGCCCGTCGTTCCCGTTCGCATTGCGCTTCCGGGCCGCGCCTGCCCGAAGGCGTTGATTACCCTCCAGTGGCTGCCAGCCGGCGGCGCGCCTCGCGGCTACCCCGCCTAGTTTCCTTGGGACCCGGTCGGCTCCAGGAAGGCTTGCAGCACCAGGTTAATGGCCTCGAAGTTTGGCAGCAGCACCTGGCCGCCCTCGTCGGTGGTGTAGGGCATAACCTCGGTCGCGCCGATCTTCATGCTCTCGAACTCATCCAGCGGCACGCGCCGCCCCAGGCACACCAGGGTCGAAAGCTGCGCCGGGCTCATGTCGGTGTGGATCAGGTCGGTCATGGCCGCCACCAGGTCCGGCAGCGCCGGCACCAGGCTGGGGCTCAATAGCTTTTCCCGGAGTGCCAGCAGTACCTGGTTCTGGCGGTCAATGCGGTACAGGTCGTTGTCAATGTACCGGATGCGGATGTACTCGATCAGGGTCGCGCCGTCCATGTGGTTCGGCCCTGCCTTGAAGTACGGCAACCCCTGGCCGGTGCCGTCCACGTCCTTGGGCAGGTCAATGTCCAGGCCGCCGATGGCGTCAATCCCCGCTTCCACCGCCGCGAAGTTCACCACCAGGTAATGATCAAAGGTCAGCCCCAGGTTCTGGTTCAGGGTATTCGCCATTAGGGTGGGTCCGCCGCCGGGCAGGTTGTAGTAGTTGCCGTATGAATAGGCGGTGTTGACCCGGGCCTCCCGGATGCCGTGCTCGCTCAACCCAGGGAGGGTGACCCACAGGTCGCGCGGGATGGACAGCATCCGCACGGCCTCGTTTTCGAAGTCCACCCGCACCGCCCGGATGAAGTCGGCCCGGCCGGTGGTGTAATCGTTGGTGCGCGTGTCGCTGCCAAGCACCAGCACGTTCATCAGCGCCGGCCCGCCGCACTCGCCCTCTGCGTTCGGGTCGCTGGTGGGCTGCACCACCGCCGGGGTGGGGGGCTGGGTGGCCGCCGGGTCCACGCTGGCGGCATTGGCGGTCGGCTCCAGAATGGCCGCGATGGCGGTCGCCAGTGGCGTGCCTTGCGCCACAGCCGTGGCGATGATCTGCGTGTTCTGAGCGGCGGCCGGCTCTTCTAGGCCCGGCCCCAGCGGCGAAATCCAGAACTTAATCCCCAGGACTGCCAACAAAACGACAACGACTGCGCCCCCGCCCAGAATCAGCCCCCGCCGGCTGCCCGGCTTGGGCGCGGCGGGTTTTGGTTGTTCGGTCATGCCTGCTCCTCGCGGATGAGATATTACCCCTTCGAGCAGGCCGCATTGTACCGCCAAACCAGCCGCCTGGGCGGCCTAGAACACGTCCAGAGTCCCCCGCCGTTTGGCCTGTAATTCAAACCACCAGAACAGGCTGTAACCCAGCAGCAGGTAAAACGCGCCGATCAGCGCCTCCCCCGCCAGCAGCCCGCCCACCTGGCCCAGCCCGCCGCCCGCGATCAGGCTGCGCGCCGCCGCGATGCCCCGTGTGAGCGGCATGAACTGCGACACCACCTGCACCCAGTCCGGCAGGCTCGCCAGCGGCACGTTCGCGCCGGAGAATACCAGCAGCAGGAAGAACACCAGGTTGTTGATGAAGAACACCTCCACCACGGTCAGGCTCAGGCAGCCCAGCAGCAGCCCCAGCCCGGCGGTGCTGAAGGTCGTCACCAGGATGGTGAGGCCCAGCAGCGGAAGGCTGGTCTGCGACAGGTCCAACCCCAGCAGCACCACACCCCAGAACAGCGCCAGCACCACGCCCAGCATGCCGTCAAAGACGTGCACGATGGCGCGGCCCACAAACATCACCAGCCGGTTGGCAGGCGTGCCGAACAGATAGGGCAGGGTGCCCTCCCAGCGGTCCCCGCCGATGCTCATGGTGACGCCGTAGATGCCGCTCACCGCCGCGATCTGGATGGCGTTGCCCACCACGTAAAAGCTGGCATTCTCCCATCCCGTGGCATACACCCCGATGAAGGTGAAGAACAGGATGTAGGTGATGGGCATCAGCACCTTCGATGCCAGGTAGGTGGTGGGATGCAGCCAGCGGAACAGGGCGATGTACGACAGCACCGCCCCTTCCCAAAACAGGCGCAGATTCAGGCGCAGGCTATTGGACATTCAGCGTGGCCTCCTCCCGCACCCGCCGCAGCATCACGCTAAACAGCCGCGCCGCGATGACCACGTACAGCGCCGTCAGCACCAACATCATGCCCCAACTCACCAGGACCGTCTCGGCGCTTTCGCCGCTGGAGGTGGCATGCAGCGCCTGCGACGCCCAATACGGCGCCAGCGCGTAGCTGAGGGGCGTGGTCCACCCCGGCAGCAGCGCGATGGGAAACAGGAACCCGCCCAGCATGTACACCGGGAACTCCACCGCGTTCTGCCACGAGCGCACTTCCGGGTTGACCAGGAACAGCGGCGCCAGGATCAGCCCCAGCGCCACCAGCGACGTGAGTGTCAGCAGCACCGAAATCGTAAAGCCCAAGGGGTCCGCGATGGGCAGCGGGCGGCCGATGACGATGGAGACGAAGGCGTAGCCCACGAGCATGGAGGCGAACGACAGCACCACGTTGGCGAGATTCTTGCCGAAGACGATCACCGCCATGGGCGTGGGCAGCCCCACCAGCAATTCCAGGGTGCCGGTCCAGCGCTCGCCGGTGACGTTGTGCCCGCTGACGGTCAGCACGCCGCTCCACAGCCCCGTCAGCCCGCTGCCCACCACCACGAAGATGGCGTAGTCGCCGCCGCGCTCGCGCAGCATCCACAGCGCCAGCAGCGCGATGATGATGGGCTGGATGATGACGGCGAACAACACGAACGAGTCGCGCAGGGTCTGGCGCAGGGCCATCTCAAAGGCCGCCGCCGTCACGCGGGCATACACAATCAGCTTTCTCATGCCTCACCCCCCACCAGCCGCACGTAGGCGTCTTCCAGGGTGGGCTCGCGTGTCACCACCCGGCCCACGCGCAGCCCGTCCAGCGCCGCCATCACCGCCGGCACCGCCTGCGCCCCGGCCGGCGATTGGACGAGCAGGATCTGCTTCTGCTCGCGGTTCTCCACCGAGGCTGCCTCCACCGCTGGGAGCTGCCGAATCCGGTCCACCGTCTCAGGCGGAACGCCAAAGGTCTCGATTTCGATCACGCTCAGGTCCTGCACCAGCCGCTTAAGGCCCTCGGGCGTGTCCAGCGCGATGATGCGGCCATGGTTGATGACGGCGATGCGCTGGCACAGCGCGTCAGCCTCGAACATGTAGTGGGTCGTCAGCAGGATCGTCTTCTTCTCGGCCTGAAGGTTGCGCACCATCTGGCGCATGTCACGCGCTGCAACCGGGTCCAGCCCGATGGACGGCTCATCCAGGAACAGCAATTCCGGGTCGTGCAGCAGGGTGCGGGCGATGTGCAGCCGCTGTTTCATGCCGCGCGAGTAGCCCTCCACTTTCTCGGTGGCCCGGTTGCTCAGCCCCACCATCTCCAGCAGGTAGGGGATGCGCTTGCGGGCCACCGCCGGCTCAAGCTGGTAAAGCGTGGCGAAGTAGCGCAGGTTGTCCGCCGCCGAAAGCCGCCAATACAGCCCGCGCTCGCCGCCGAAGATGAAGCCGATGCGCGACCGCAGCGCCTCGGCCTGCTTCACCACGTCCAGCCCCAGGATGCGGGCCTCGCCGCCGGTGGGGATGAGCAGGGTGGTGAGCATCTTGACCGTGGTCGTCTTGCCCGCGCCATTCGGCCCCAGCAGCCCAAACAGCTCGCCCGGCGCGACGCTGAACGACACGTCGTCCACCGCCACGACCTCCTTGGTCTTGCGGCGCACGATGCCGATGGTGGCCTTGTACACCCGGCGCAGGTGCTGAACTTCGATGGCGGGGCCAGCTTCAGTGAGGGTCATGGCCGGCATCATAACCCTCGGCTCGGCAGAAGACAAAGTCATCCTGATTACACCAACGACCGGTAGTTGTCCAGCTTCGCGAACGTCTCGCCGAAGATCAGCCCGCGCACGTGGGCCGACTCCAGGAAGTCGCGCGGGAAGTCCAGGCCGATGGGGCTGGCCTCGCTCAGCCGCTGAATCTGCTCCGGCGTCAGGGCGAAGTCGAGCACGCCCAGGTTGTCCTGGATCTGCGCCAGGGTGCGCGCCCCCAGGATGGGGATGATGGGCGCGTGCCGGCCGCTGTCCTGCTGGCGTACCCAGTTGATGGCGACCTGCGACGGCGTGCGGCCAATCTCAGCCGCCAGCGCCCGCAGCCCCTCCGCCAGTTTCATGGCGGCCTCGTTGGCGCGCTTGGAGCGCCGGGGCTCGTCGGAGGGCTGGTTGTACTTGCCGGTCAACTGGCCGCCTTCCAGCATGCCCCACGGCAGCAGCGCCAGGTCCAGCGCGCGGGCCATGGGGATGGTCTCGCGCTCCAGGGCGCGGTCGAGCAGCGAATAGGGGGCCTGCATGGCGACAAACGGGGACCAGCCGCGTGCGTCGGCCAGGGTGTTGGCCTGGGCCACCACCCAGGCGGGCGTGTCGCTGCTGCCGGCGTGGAGCACCTTGCCGGCGCGCACCAGGTCGTCCACGGCCCGCATCACCTCGTCCACCGGGGAAAGCATGTCCCACATGTGCAGGTAGAGCAGGTCAATGTAGTCGGTCTGGAGGCGCTTCAGGCTGCCCTCCACCGAGCGCACCATGTTCTTGCGGTGGTTGCCGCCCGCGTTGGGGTCATCCTTCCGGCGGGTCAGGCTGTACTTGGTGGCGATGACGAAGTAATCGCGGTCGGCGCGCGTGAAGTCGCCCACATACTTCTCCGCGGTGCCTTCGGTGTAATTGCAGGACGTGTCTATGAAGTTGCCGCCCGCCGCGGCGTAGGCGTCGAATATCTGCCGGCTGACCTCGTGCGATGCTCCCCAGCCCCAATCCTCCCCGAACGTCATCGTCCCCAGGCAAAGTTCCGAAACCCGCAGCCCGCTGCGGCCCAAGACCTTGAAACGCATGTGTGTGCCTCCAGAGAAGTTTAGATGGGCGGCCCCGCCGCCCAGCCTATCCCAACTTACTCGATTGCCGTTTGCCAGGCGTGTCCGCGCTGGCGCTCAGCGTCCCAAAACCCGCGGCGAGTGTGGGACGCGCGTTGCAGACACCCACTCACCGCATAGCCCGCGGAGAAGGTAATAGGCCATACCGAATCAAAGGACCGGTTGCTCAGGGACGATATCAAAGTGATCGCGCAGGGCGGCGATGACGGCGGCCTCATCGTCCAGCGTCCGTTCCTCGCGCTGGCCGTGCCGCGTGACGATCAGGCGCTTGTCGCTCAGCGAGATGCGGCCCTCCGGCGTGGCGCGCGAGCAGACCCGCTTCTGCGTGAAGTGGGAATCGGGCGAAGTTTGGTGATAGCGGCACATCTCCGCGAAGTCTGCCAACTCGCGGGGAGCGAGCGTGAAAGCATGCTGCGGCTGCCAGGCCCCGGCCGCGTCGCGCTCGTGCATCTGCCAATCGCTGCCAGCCCGGACGAGGCGATACTCGCCGGCCGGGTCGGCCTGCACGCGATCCGGGACCAACCGCAGCGGCTCCAAATGCGAAGCCCCAAAACCAACGTCCGCCAGGAACGGCTCGGCCAGCGCTCCGCCGCGCACCCGCAGCACCAGGTGATCGAACTCCGGCCCTGGCTGCCCATTGCTGAACACCCGCGCTGAGTGCAGGCTGACCTCGTACCCCACCTCGCGCAGTAGTTCGGCGAACAGCCCGTTCAGCTCATAGCAGAACCCGCCCCGCCGCCGGGTGACGATCTTGTCGTACAGGCGCTCCGGGTCCAGCACAATCGGCATGCCCCGCCCGATGTCCAGATTTTCGAACGGCACCCGCAGCATATGCGCCCGGTGCAGCGCGCGCAGCGTGGCCTCGTCTGGTGTCGTGGAGCCGGTGTAGCCGATCCGGGCCAGGTAAGCGGAGGTGTCCATGACCGTCAATGATCATCAAGGTCCCGACCTGCCAGGTTCTGCTTGCGCGCTCGTTTGTCCTCCACACGACAAACCTGGCAGTTCTTAGCCGCGATGTTCACAGGCCTCCTTCGCTCGTCGTCGGTCGTCGGTCGCATGCCGTTCTTCGTCGTTAGTCCTTCGTCGTTCGTCCTTCGTCGTCTGTCCTCACGGCAACAACAAATGCAAATCCCCAAACTCATGCCACAAGTACCGCTCGCGCAGCGCTTCCCCGTACGTCACGCGCACGTGCTCCGCGCCGGCCAGCGCCCTCAGCATCGCCAGGTGGCTGGCGCGCGGCTCGTGCAGCCCGGTCAGCAGCCCATCCACCACCCGCACGCCGCGCTCGGGCGTGATCACCAGGCTGGTCCAGCCCTCGCCAGGGTGCGCCTGCCCGCGCTCATCGGCGACGGTTTCCAGCGCCCGCACCACGGTCGTGCCCACGGCCACCACCCGCTGGCCGGCGGCGCGGGCGGCGTTGACCAGCCGCGCCGTGGCCGCTGGCACCCGATAATACTCCTCGTACGGCGGCTCGTGGTCCTCCGGGCTGGCGACGCCGGTGTGTAATAACAGCGGCGCGATCTGTACCCCGCGCGCCGCCAGCCGCGTGATGAGGCGCGGCGTGAAGGCCCGGCCCGCCGACGGCATCTCGGCGCTGCCCGCCTCGGTCGCGTACACCGTCTGATAGTAGCGGCTGGGCCACGCTTTCGGCACGTAGTTGTACCGGATGGGGAAGCCGTGCCGCGCCAGGTAGGCCGCCAGGGGCATCGGCCCGTCCACGCCCGCCGGCAAGTTCAGGGTCGCGATCCACAGCCGCGCCTTGCCCTCGGGTAGGGCGGCGTGGGGCGTGTGCAAGGACACGCTAGCCCCTGCCGGCAATTGCAGCGTCTCGCCCGCCTGGGCGGTGTAGAACGGCTCGGTGGCCTGGCCAGTGGGCTGCCGCACTTCCACCATCCACAGCCCCGCGGGCAGCCGCGTGGACAGGTGCAGTTCCAGCCGCGTCCCATCCGCGCGGGTGGCGGGCAGGGCGGCGTTCAGGGTGCCGCTGGTGTTGATGACCAGCACATCGCCCGCCTCCAGGTGGTCGGGCAGGGCGGTAAAGTGCGTGTGCGTCACCGAGTCGTCGCCGTAGCGCGACACCATCAGCCGCACCCCGTCCCGCGCCAGCCCGCGCGCCTCGGGCGGGGCGGAGGCTTCGAGTTCTGGCGGCAGCTCAAAGCTCAACAGGGGCTCGGCGGGCGGTGTGGCTGTGTACGCCTGCGGGCGCGTGGGCGGGTAGAGGCGAAGCATTCGCCCTCGAGCCTCCACGGCCAGCGGCGCTTGCTGAGCGAATGCTTTGCCCTTGCGGCGTAGCGCCGGGAGAGTTGGCGCAGCCATCATGCCGCCTCCGGGACGAGAGTGCGCGCTTCGTATCGCCCCGAGGGCAAGGCGGGGTCGCGCTCCAGCAGCGCCAGGAACCCCGGCACGCTGGTCTCCGGCAGCGGCCGGTCGCTGATGTCCTCGCCAGGGTAGGCGTCTTGCTGCATCTGCGTGCGCATGTCGCCCGGGTCCACCCAGTAAATGTGCCACTGCGGGTTCTCTGCCGCCAATATTGCCGAAAGCTGTTCCAACGCCGCCTTGCTGGAGCCATAGCCGCCCCAGCCGGCGTAGGCATTCACCCCGGCGTCACTGCTGACGTTGATGATGCGCGCCCCCGGCTTGAGCCGCGACCTCACGGCCTGGATCAGGCCCAGCGGCGCAACGACGTTGGCGTTATGCACTTCACGCAGCACATCCAGTGGATAGCTGAGCAGATTGGGCTGCGGGCTGGGGCCGAGCAATCCGGCATTGTTGACGACGACACCCAGCCCCCCCGCGGCGCGTGCGGCCACAGCCAGTGCGCGGCGGTGCGCGGCCTGCCGCACGTCCCCCGCGATGGCAGTGACGCTGGTCTTCGCCGCCAACTCGGCGCGGGCGGCTTCCAGCGCCTCGGCCCCGCGCGCATCAATGATGAGGGGCCAGCCGCGTTCGGCCAGGGCCCGCGCCAGCGCCAGGCCGAGACCGCGAGAAGCGCCAGTAATCAATGCAGTAGCCATCGTCACATCCTTTGCATACACCGTCCCCTCTCCCGGCGGGACCATGGCCCCCGGAGTGAAACGGAGCGGGGGAGGGTTAGGGTGAGGGCGAGCTTTCCATACCGGCGACACTAGCGGCATGAAGCGGCCTCAACACTCGCCGGTCAGTATTAGGTTAGCTCGAGTGACGTGGATTTGTAACGGCCTACGGGGCAGGGCGGGGGGCTGGACTTTAGGACAGGGGATCTACAGCCTCACCAATCCCCTCTGCACCGCCACCCGCACCGCCTCCGTCCGGTTCCCCGCCCCCAGCTTGCCCAGGATGCTGCTGACGTGGAACTTGACGGTGCGTTCGCTGATGGTCAGCGCCAGGGCGATTTCCTTGTTCACCTTGCCCTCGGCCAGCAGGCGCAGCACCTCGTGCTCGCGGGCGGTGAGCGGGTCGGGGTCGGGCGCGGCCTCGGCGGCCGGCTCGCTCAGCCGCCGCAACAGCTTGGAGGCCACCACCGGCTGGAGCAGCGAGCCGCCCTCGCTGACCACCCGCACGGCGTTGAACAACTCATCGCGCGGCGCGCCCTTGAGCAGGTAGCCGCGCGCCCCCGCCTTGAGCGCGGCGTGGATGCGCTCATCCGTGTCGAACGCGGTGAACACCAGGGCGCGGGCTTCCGGGCCGGCGGCGCGCAATTCCTTCATCACCTCCACCCCATCCAGCTCCGGCATCTCCAGGTCCAGCAGGATGACGTCGGGGTTGGCGGCCTGCGCCAGCCTCAGCACCTCGCGCCCGGTCGCCGCCGTGCCCACGATCTCGAAGTCGGGCTGCGTCCCCAGCATCGCCACCAGCCCATCGCGCACGACGGGATGATCGTCGGCGACAAGAATCCTGATCACAGCGCCACCCTCACCTCCACCCGCGTCCCCTCGCCAGGACTGCTCTGCAAATCCAACGTGCCGCCCAGGAGCCGGGCGCGCTCGTTCAGCCCCATCAGCCCGTAGCGATCCTTGGGAATCGTTTGCGTCTCGAACCCGCGCCCATCATCCGTCACCGTCAGGCGTGCCAGCCCCGGCTGCGTCACAAGCGCCACCTCGATGCGTTTGGCGGCGGCGTGACGCACGGCGTTGGTCAGCGCCTCTTGCGCGATGCGGTACAGCCCGGCCTCCACCCGCAATGGCAGCGGGTGCGCGCCCCCCGTGGCGGAAAACCGCACCGGCGCCCCCCACTTGTGCGACCACTCCTCCGCCAGCGCGCTCAGGGCCTGGGCCAGGGTGCGGCCCTCCAGCGGCGCGGCGCGCAGGTCCAGCACCGAGCGGCGGGCCTCCTCCAGGTTGGCGCGCGCCAGCGACAGCGCCTGCTCCACCGCCTGCCGCGCGCGCTCGCTGGCGTTCTTGTCCAGCAAAGCATCCGCCGTCTCCAGTTGCAACGCAATGGCGGTCAATCCTTGTGCCAGGGTGTCGTGGATCTCGCGCGCCAGCCGGTTGCGCTCCTCGGCTGCTCCAAACTCCACTTGCCGCTCGAACAGCCGCGCCCGCTCCACCGCAATGCCGATCAGGTCGCCCACGGTATATAGCAGCCGCAGGTCATCGGCCGAAAGCTCGCGCCAGTCCGGGCTGGCGACGTTGAGCACCCCCAGTGGCTTGCCATGTGCGTATAGCGGGATGCTGGCGTGATAGCGCAGCCCGGCCGTGCCGCGCGCCAGCCATTGCAGCCGGGAGCACGTCACCACGTTGGCCGCGCCGTCCAGGTCGCCGGCCTCGTAGGTGTCCAGGCAGTAACACGAGCCTTCCATGCGGCGGGGGTGGTTCGCCAGAGCAGGGGGCAGGTTTAGCGAGGCAGCCAGATACGACTCGCCCGAATCCTCCCGCAGCAGCCACACCCAGCCCGTCTTCAGGTCCAGCAGCTTCGCCACCTGCCTCAGCGCCGCATCCAGCGCCGGGGCCAGGTCCACCTCGCGGTTGAGTGCCTCGGCGATCGCGTTCAGCACCGATAGCTCAACGTTGCGGCGCTGGAGGGGGTCGGCCTTTGGGGTTTTGGCGCGGGCGGGCATCAACGAGAATTGTATCAGGGTTGCGGTCGTCGGTGGTCGGTCGTCCAGAATC
>CAZCEC010000094.1:13628-21824 GCA_964497615.1 uncultured Anaerolineales bacterium
ACCAGTTGACTGCTTACCGAATCGCCAGTTCCGTGTCCTTGTCGAACAGGTGCATGTTGTCCAGGTTCAGCGCCACCTGGATGTCGTGGCCGATGCGGGCCTGGCTGCGCGGGTCCACGCGGCCCACGTAGTTCTTCTCGCCCGTCTTCAAGTACAGGAAGACCTCGTTGCCCATCAACTCGGTCACTTCCACATTGGCCGGGATGAGGGCGGTGTGGATGCCGGGCGGCGCGAAGTGCGGGTCGTGCACGTCTTCGGGGCGGATGCCCAGGATGACGCTCTTGCCATCGTGGCCCTGGTAGGGGGCCGCGCGGCCATCGGGCACGGTGATGTTGAAGGAGCCCGTGTCCACGACCACCTTGCCGTTGTCGCGCTTGATCTTGGCGTCGAAGAAGTTCATGGAGGGCGAGCCGATGAAGCCGGCCACAAAGACATTGGTGGGCCGGTCATACAGGTTCTGCGGCGAGTCGAGTTGCTGCAGCACGCCGTCCTTCATCACCGCGATGCGGCTGGCCATGGTCATGGCCTCCACCTGGTCGTGCGTCACGTAGATGAAGGTGGTCTGGAGGCGCTGGTGCAGCTTGCTGATTTCCGCCCGCGTCTGCACGCGCAGCTTGGCGTCCAGGTTGGAGAGCGGCTCGTCGAACAGGAACACGGCCGGCTCGCGCACGATGGCGCGCCCCACAGCCACGCGCTGGCGCTGGCCGCCGGAGAGCTGCTTGGGCTTGCGGCCCAGCAGGTGGCCGATGCCCAGGATTTCGGCCGCTTCCTTCACCCGCCGGTCGATCTCGGACTTGGGGGTCTTGCGCAGCTTGAGGCCAAAGGCCATGTTGTCGTACACGCTCATGTGCGGGTAGAGCGCGTAGCTCTGGAACACCATGGCGATGTCGCGGTCCTTGGGCGCCACGTTGCTCACGTCGCGCGTGCCGATCAGGATGCGCCCGCCGGTGATCTCCTCCAGCCCGGCCAGGCAGCGCAGGGCAGTGGACTTGCCGCAGCCCGAAGGCCCTACGAGGACGAGAAACTCTTTATCTTCAATCGAGATGTTCAGGTCGTTAATAGCTACGGTCTCGCCGAATTTCTTAGTGACGTGGTCGTACGTGACGCTTGCCATCGTAGGGTCTCCTTTGGGTTTTTATATGGTAGCCGAATTATAGCCCGCCACACCCGGGAGTCAATCTGCCTTTTGTCACTTGTGGGGCCGTACTGTTTTGGCTTCGGCCGCGTCTATATAGCCATAGGGCGCCCCACCCGTATCCGACCCAAGGAGCTTTCCCATGCTGACCCGAGCCAACCTCCTGCGCCTCGCCGCGCTGGCCGCCATCCTGGCAGCCCTGCTGGTGCCCAACCTGGCCCAGGCCGCGCCCGACCTTAACCCCTGCCGCCGGCTGTGGGGCACCGACGAGTGGACCCGCCGCTGCGCGCACCTCCAGCCCGATTTCGACCTGGAAGCCTATTGCCGGCGCGTCTTCGGCACCGACGAGTGGAACCGCCGCTGCCGCGTCCTCTCCGACGATCCGGTGAGCGTCTGCCGCCGCCTGTGGGGCACCGATGAGTGGACGCGCCGCTGCGTCCGCGATGATCCCAATATCTGCCGCCGCCTGTGGGGCACCGATGAGTGGACGCGCCGCTGCGTGCCCGACGACCCCGATATCTGCCGCCGGCTGTGGGGCACCGATGAGTGGACGCGCCGCTGTGTGCCTCACCGGCCCGACCCCGAACCCACGCGCCCGGTCCCGCCCGCCGATTCGGCCCGGAGCGAACCAGCCCCGGAGACGCCAACCCGCGTACCCGATCTCAGCGCCGGCCAGCCGCCCGCCGAGCCGCCCCAGCCAACCGCTGACCCAGCGGCAACCCCCGAACAACCCGATCAGCCGCAGCGGCCGGGCCGGAACGGCTAGCGGGCGGCCCGGCCAATCCCCGCCGCCCCCTTTCCTCGTCGAACTCGGCGGCGCGGGAAGGGGGCCGGCGGATGGGGGTACACTCTGCCCATCGCTCCCACCGACGAACTGCCCACCGTGCCGGCCGAGGCCGACCTTCTGCGGCGCGTGCGCGCCCGGCGCCCCGACGCCCTGGCGGAGCTGTACGACCGCTATGCGCCCGCCCTGTACGCCTACATCTACCGGCGGGTGGACGATGGCCCCCTGGCCGAAGACCTGACCGCCGACGTGTTTGTGCGCGCCCTGGACGCGCTGGCGCGGGGCCAGTTCGCCGCCGCCTCCATCCAGGCCTGGCTGTACCGGCTGGCGCACAACCGGGTGGTGGACCACTATCGGCAGCGGGGCCGCGCGCCCTTGCCCCTGGAGGAATGGGTGCCGGCCCCGGACGATGTGCCGGAGGCGGCGGTCCAGCGCCAGCAGCGGGCGCAGGTGCGGGAGGCCATGGACCGCCTCACCGCCGACCAGCAGACCATCCTGGCGCTGCGGTTTGGCGATGGCCTGAAGGCGGGCGCGATTGCGGCGGCGCTGGGCAAGAGCGAGGACGCCATCCGCGCCCTCCAGCATCGCGCTCTGGCGGCCCTCCGCCGTTACTTGTCCACGGAAAGCGACGAGACCCCATGAACCGCAACGCCGACGCCGGCTTTGAACTTGTGCTCGACCAGGCGCTGGATGCGCTGGCGGCGGGCGAAGAGCGCGACCTCATCCTGGCCCGCTTCGCCGCCCATGCCGGCACCCTGGCCCCCATGCTGGAGGCCGCCGAACTCGCCCGCGCCGCCCTATCCGCGCCCGTCCCCGCACCCAGCCTCGCCCGCGGCCGAGCGCGCTTCTTGCAGGCGGCCCAGCCCGCGGCCCGGCCCGCCGGCTGGCTGGCCCTCTTGCCTGCCGCGCGCCTACGCGCCGCGCCTCTACGCGCCACCCTCGCCGCCCTGGTGCTCGTCGCGTTGGCTGCGCTCGGCACAGGCGCGGCCTCGGCCACTGCGCTGCCTGGCGATGTGCTGTACCCGGTCAAGCGGGCGCTGGAAGACGCGCGCCTGGCAGTGACGGTGGAGGCGCGCGCGCGTGACGACTACGCCGAAACGCTCCGTGCTCGGCGCCGCTTGGAGGCCGCTCAGGCCGCGGCCACCGGGCGCGAGGCGGCCGTGGCTTTCGAGGGCGTGGTGCAAACTGTCGCTGGCGACCGCCTGATCGTCAGCGCGGTCGTAGTCCTCACGCCCGCGGGCGCCGCGGTCCAATTGGGCGACACGGTCGCGGTGGAGGCGCATACGCGCGGCGGTCTCATCATCGCGGACCGGATCGTAGTGCTCCGGCCTGGCCTCGTCGTGCCCGACGATGTGCCCGCCACCGCCCGGCCCACCTTCACCCCATCGCCCGTCCGCCCCTCGCCCACCGGGACTCCGAACCGCCCGCGCCCCACGCCCAGCCCCACCCGCCCGCGGCCCACCGGCACCGGGCGGCCCTCGGCCACCCCTCGCGCGACTGACCTGGAATCCACGCGGCCTAACCCCACCGTCACCCACTCCCTCGACCGGCCTACCGAAACGCCTGCCGCCTCAACCCCCACCCCCGACCGCCCCGCTGATGATACCGACAACCCGCCGCCCGCCACCGTCCGCCCCACAGAGACGCCCACCGCCCGCCCACGCTAAAGCCATCCCTATTCATCTTCATCTGTTTCACCCGTTCCATCCGTTGACGAAGGCTGTCAGGCCTGGCATACAATAGCGCTATGCCCCTCCCCATCCTCTTCGACACCGACCCCGGCATTGACGACGCCCTGGCCCTGCTATTGGCCCTGGCCTCGCCCGAATTCGAGCTCCTTGGCCTGACCACCGTGTTCGGCAATGCCACGGTCGCGCAGACCACCCTCAACGCCCTGCACGTCCTCTCCGTGGCGGGGCGCGCTGAAGTGCCGGTGGTGGCCGGAGCGGATGCGCCCCTGGCGCGGCCCTTCGCCGGCCCCGCCGCGCATGTGCACGGCAAGGACGGCCTGGGCAACATTGACCGGCCCACACCGGCGCATGCGGCCACTGCCTGGCCCGGCCGCGCGGCCGGCTTCATCGCCGATAAGGTCCTGTCCCAGCCCGGCGAATTGACCCTCGTGGCCGTCGGGCCGCTCACCAATCTGGCCCTGGCCGTGCAGCGCGAGCCGCGGCTAGCTGGTGCTGTGAGACAGGTGGTGGTGATGGGCGGCGCCGTCTTCTGCGCCGGCAACGCCACGCCCGTCGCGGAGGCCAACATTCACAAAGACCCGGAGGCGGCGCGGGTGGTGCTGGGCGCGGGCTGGCCCGTGGTGCTGGTGGGCCTGGATGTAACCATGCGGACTTGCCTAGATCAGGCGGGGCTGGCCGCCATCACCCGCAGCCGCACGCCCGCAGCGCGCCTCATCGCCCAGATCGCGCCCGTCTACTTCGACTCGTACCGCGACCGCTACGGCATGGACGCGATCCCCCTACACGATCCCTCGGCCATGGCCTATACCATTGACCCTACGCTATTCCAGACTCGCCGCGTGCCCCTCTACGTGGAAACCGAGGGCCGCTGCGCCGGCCAGACCGTCCCCGACCCGCGCCGCCAATGGTCGCCCCTACCCGAGATAGATGTCTGTGTCGCCGTGGAGTCGTCCCGGCTCCTCGACCTATTCACGGGTCGGCTGGCGAGCCTATAGCGTCGGGTACCCGGATGCTACAGACAAGACGGACATCACAGCCTGTTTCTCTGGTTCCTTTCTCCGCGCTCTCCGCGTGCTCCGCGGTGAGTAGAATGGGGGTACCGACATCTTCATGAGTGAATGACTGAAGCATGGACTACGTTGCTTTTGGCATCATCCTGGATGACATCGAGTTCGCCGACGGGCACGTGGCGCGCGCCGTCCTCGGCGGCGGCGGCCCCCAGACGGCCTTCGGGATGCGGCTGTGGTCAGAGCGTGTGGGTTTGGTCGCCAGGGTGGGGGGCGACCTGCCCGCCGAGGTACGGGGCTGGCTTGATGCCGCCGCCATCGACACGAGCGGCGTTCTCACGACGGCCTGGCCCACCCTGCGCGCCGTTCAGCGGCTGGATGTTCGGGGCCGCCGCCGCCACGAATGGCTCTCGCCGGGCGAAGCCATCGGGCCGCAGCTCTCACGCGCTGCCGGCGATCTGCCCCCATCCTATCGCTCCGCCCGCGGCTTCCACGTTGGCCTGCACTCCGACGAGCCCGACCTGGCCTTCCTCGCCGGGCTGCGTGCCCTGGGCGGGCTGGTCAGCGTGGAACCTTTTCGCCGCGCCGCCCAGCGGCCCACGCCCGAAGCCCTGCGCGCCCTGCTCACGGCCTGCGACATCTTCTCGCCAAACGTGGCAGGCGCGGAGTCGCTGGTGGGGACGGGCACGCCGGAAGAACTTGCCCGTCACCTCGTTGAGGCCGGGGCGCGCGTGGTGGCGCTCCGCATGGGGGCCGAAGGCTCGCTCGTCTACGCGCCCGACAGCCAGGGGAAGTACGTCTTAATCCCCATCCCCGCTCTTCCCGTGGCTGTGGTGGACCCCGTCGGCGCGGGCAACGCCTACGGCGGCGCCTTCCTCACCGGCTGGGCCGAGACCGGCGATGCCCTTGAAGCGGGACTGCGCGGCGCGGTTGCGGCTTCATTTGTCTTGGAACAAGTTGGCTTGCCGCCCGTGACGCCCGAGCTGCTGGCGCGGGCGCATGATCGTCTCGCCAGCTTGCTCGCGGCGTCCTAGCGACGAACTCAATTTCCTGGGCGACCTTCTACAACGAATTACACACCGTTCCCCACCGGCAACTCAAACGCCACCCGCAGCCCCCCTCCGGCCCGGTTCTCCGCGCGGATCGTCCCGCCCTGCGCCTCCACCAACTGCCGCGCAATCGCCAGCCCCAGCCCCGCCCCGCCCGCCGCCCGCGTGCGGCTCTTCTCGCCCCTCCAAAAGCGCTCGAACAGGCGCGGCAGGTCGTCGGGGTCCACGCCCGGCCCGTCGTCGCTCACCGCCACTTCCACGCCGCCGTTGGCGCGCTGGGTCGAGAGCGTCACCTGACCCCCCTCTGGCACATAGCGCAGCGCGTTGCTTACCAGATTGCCGATCACCTGGCCCACCCGCTGCGCATCAGCGGGCACCTCGGGCAGGCCGGGCTGGCGCTCCACCCTCAGGGTGATGCCGCGCTCGCCGGCCTCGGCCTCGAACAGCGCGGCGGCGCGCTCGGCCGCCTCGCCCATGTCCACCGGCCGCACGTCAAAGTGCAGTTGACGCGCCTCGGCCAGGGTCAGGGTGCGCAGGTCTTCCACCAGCCGCTCCAGCACGTATGTCTCTTCCAGCACCGGCGCCACATGCGCCTCGTCCGGTGGGTAAACGCCGTCCACCATGCCCTCCAGCCGCCCGCGGATGACCGTCAATGGTGTGCGCAGTTCGTGGGCAATATCGGCCAGCAGCGCGCGGCGTTGCCGGTCGCTCGTCTCCAGCGCGTTCGCCATGCGGTTGAAGCTGTCGCTCAGGCTGCGCAGGTCGCCCGGCCCCCGCACCAGCACCCGCGCTGAGAGGTCGCCGCCCGCCACCTGGTGCGCGGCGGCGGCCACATCTGCCAGCGGCGTCACCACGCGCCGCGCCAGCAGCCAGCCAATCAGCAGGGTGAGCAGCCCGGTAAAGAAGGAAATGAACAGCACCGGCGCCACCAGGCTGGAGAAGAGCGCCAGCAGCCCATCCCAATTCGCCCCGTGCAGCACCAGTGTGCCAATCGTGGCGCCCTCCACCATCAGTGGCACGCGGATGCCGCGCGCGTCCGGCGGATAGGCCGTGCCCACCCGCTCGCCGTCCGGCTGCCCGTGGTCGATCAGCACCACCCCGCCCGCGTTCAACAGCGACAGGTTGCGCCACTCCGCCCCAAACTCATTGTGATCGATGATGGCTTGCTGTGCTGGGACCTCCGCCACCCCCTCCCAGCTTCCCCGCCCCAGGTAATAGGCCTCCAGTGTATCGGCCACCGGCGGGCGAAAACCCGCGCTGCCGCTGGTCACCAGCCCAATCAACGCCGCCAGCAGCCCCACCAGCAGCACCACCGTCACCACCACCACAATGCCAAACGCCTGCATCAGCAGGCCAAACAGCCGGCGGCGAATCTGGCGCGCGGAGTGGTCGGCGTTACTCGTTACCATCCCCCGAGTCCCCTCGGTCCCTTGAGTCCCCGGATGGTCATGTGCCTCACTCAGCGAACTTGTAGCCCACCCCATGCACCGTCAAGATATACCGCGGCTCCTCGCCCGCCGGCTCGATCTTGCGGCGCAAATTGCGGATGTGCGAGTCGATGGCGCGCTCATAGCTCTCGAAGGCCACACCCCGCGCCACCGTCAGCAGTTGCGCCCGCGAGTACACTCGGCCCGGCTGGCTGGCCAGCGCCGACAGGATCTCGAATTCGGTCGGGGTCAGGGTAACGTCGCCGCTGGGCAGCACCACCTTGTAGCGCGTCCGGTCCAGCGTCAAGTCGCTGGCGCGGATCAGGTCGCCCCCGCCGGCGTTGGGGCCGCCCGCCGCCCGCCGCAGCACGGTGCGCACCCGCGCCACCAACTCGCGCGGGCTGAAGGGCTTGGTCAGGTAGTCATCCGCGCCCAATTCCAGCCCCACCAGCTTGTCGCTCTCTTCCACGCGTGCGGTGAGCATGATGATGGGCACGCTGCTCTCGCGCCGTAGTGCGCGGCACACGTCCAGCCCATCCATCCCCGGCAGCATCAGGTCCAACACCACCAGGTCGGGCCGCTCGCGCCGCGCCAGGGCCAGGCCCCGCGCGCCGTCCCCGGCCGTCAGCACTGCATAGCCCGCTGCCGCCAGGTAGTCCTGGCACAGCTCGGCGATCTTTGGTTCGTCGTCAATGACCAGGACCGTCTTCGACATCTCTGCTTGACCGATCACGACCCTCATTCATAGCGCAGCGCCTCAATCGGCCGCAGCCGCGAGGCGCGGTAGGCCGGATAGATTCCAAAGAACAGCCCCACCACCGCCGAGAAGATAAAGGCTAGCGCCACCGAGTCCAGGGTCACCTGCGCGGTGATCAGGTTGAGCACGGTCACCAGCGCCGCGATGCCCCAGCCCAGCGCCACGCCCAGCAGCCCGCCGGCCACGCTCAGCACCAGGGTCTCCACCAGGAACTGCGCCAGGATGACGGCCTGCCGGGCCCCCACCGCCTTGCGCAGCCCGATCTCCTTGGTGCGCTCCGTCACCGACACCAGCATGATGTTCATGATGCCGATGCCGCCCACCAGCAGCGAGATGCCGGCGATGA
>CAZCEC010000095.1:0-12894 GCA_964497615.1 uncultured Anaerolineales bacterium
ATCTTCCTCAAGCTCAAGGAGACCGGCAACCTCTTCACCCAGCGCGAGCCGCAGTGGTACTCCCCCGCCGAGAGCCGCTTCCTGCCCGACCGCTACGTCGAAGGCGAGTGCTACATCTGCCATTACCCCAACGCCCGCGGCGACCAGTGCGACAACTGCGGCAACCTGCTCGACGCCACCCAGCTCATCAACCCGCGCACCAAGACCGGCGGCTCGTCCCTCGAACTGCGCGAGACCGAGCACTTCTACCTCGACCTGGGCAAGCTCGCCCCCGCCCTCAGCCGCTGGCTCAACAAGGACAAAGACCACTGGCGCCCGCAGGTCATCAACCCCTCCCGCCGCCAGGCCGATAGCGGCGAATTGCGTGGCCGCGCCATCACCCGCGACCTCGACTGGGGCATCCCCGTCCCCGTCCCCGGCTGGGAAGGCAAATGCCTCTACGTCTGGTTCGAGGCCGTCATCGGCTACTTCTCCGCCAGCATCGAGTGGGCCGAGCAGCGCAGCCCCGACCCCGAGTCCTGGAAGAACTGGTGGTACGACCCCGCCGCCAAGACCGTCTACTTCATCGGCAAGGACAACATCCCCTTCCATGCCGTCATCTGGCCCGCCGAACTGCTGGGCGTCGAGCGCCTGTACGAAGACGACCCCGCCCGCAGCCTCAACCTGCCCTACGACGTGCCCGCCAACGAGTTCCTCAACCTCGAAGGCCAGAAGATCAGCGGCAGCCGCAACTGGGGCGTGTGGGGCTTGGACTTCCTCACCCGCTACGACCCCGATCCTCTCCGCTACTACCTCACCGCCGTCATGCCCGAAACTCGCGACGCCGACTGGGAGTGGTCGGGCTTCCTGGCCCACAACAACAACGAGCTGGTCGCCACCTGGGGCAACCTTGCCAACCGCGTCCTCACCTTCGCCTACAAGCACTGGGACGGCCGCGTGCCCGACCCCGGCGAACTCCGGCCGCAGGATAACGACCTGCTCGCCAAGATCGAGACCGGCTTCCAAAGCGTCGGCAGCCTGATCGAGGCCGTCAAGCTCCGCGCCGCGTTGGGCGAAGTCCTGGCACTCGCCACCGAAGCCAACCGCTACCTCGATTCCCAAGGCCCCTGGTTCGAGATCAAGCAGGACAAGGCCGAGGCCGCCCGCACCGTCTACACCGCCCTCAAGGCGATTGACTCGCTCAAGGTGCTCTTCGCGCCCTTCCTGCCCTTCACCTCCCAGGCCCTGCACGGCTACCTCGGCCACGACGGGCAGCTTTTCGGTACCCAGCGCGTCGAGACCTACGCCGACTCGCTCGGCGCCCACGCCGCCCTCACCTACGACCCGGATGGCGCCATCGGCCGCTGGGCGCCCAGCGCCCTCCAGCCTGGCCAGCCCCTGCGCCAGCCCGCCCCCCTCTTCAAGAAACTGGAGCCCGCCATCGTCGAAGACGAACTCGCCCGCCTCGGCCGCCCCGCCTGATCCTGCGCTGCAGCAGACTCTCTGTGCTGTCATTCCGAGGCGCCCTTATGCCGAGGAATCTGTCCCGCCGCGCACCCTCGTTGCCCATCGGCGGCTGTCCACGCCCTCCGTATGGGCGAGTCATTTGCTCTGGTCGTGCGCGCAATCTGATCCATGCGGCAAATGCTTCGCCCCTCTCCGCTGGGATTCCCAATCGTTGCGCGCCCAGGTTCACCGTTGTTCGCCGCAGCCAACCCGTCGCGGCTTTCACGGCCGCGTCCGCGCAGTCCGCGCTGCGTCTCATCGCCCCTGCCCAATCCGCCGCCCCCTCCGCGGATGTCATTCCGAGGCGCTGTTTGCCGAGGAATCTTAATCGTCGTGCTCCCCGCTCGTGTGGACGCCTCAGCGCCTCCCTCCGTCCGGGGGAAGTGGGGGATGGCCCCCCCGTCCGCTATAATCCCCCCGTGCCTCGCCCGCGCCTGCTCCTCTTCCTCATCCTGCTCGTCTACCTCGCCATCGGCGCGCTCTACGCGATTGAGACTCCCGCCTGGCAAGTCCCCGACGAGCCCGCCCACTACAACTATATCCGCCACCTCGTCGAGCAGCGCCGCCTCCCCGTCCTCCAGCCCGGCGACTACGACGCGCCCTACCTGGAGCGCCTCAAGGCCGAGCGCTTCCCGCCCCACCTGCCCATCGACTCGGTCCGCTACGAAGCCTGGCAGCCGCCCCTGTACTACCTGCTGGCCGCGCCTGTCTTCGCCCTCACCAACGGCAGCCTCATCGCCATCCGCCTGTTCACCCTCGTCCTCGGCAGCCTCGTCGTCGGCCTCACCTACGCCCTCGGCCGCACCCTCTTCCCCGCCTCCGCCAGCCTGGCCCTCACCGCCGCCGCTTTCATTGCCTTCGTCCCGCAGCACCTCGCCATGCTGGCCGCCGCCAACAACGACGCTCTCGCCGAGGTCATCATCGCCCTGGGCCTCCTCCTCGCCCTCCGCGCCACCCTCCCCTTGCCTCCCCTGAGTCCCTTGAGTCCCTTGAGTCCCCAGGCTCCCCCGCTCGCACGCCATTGGGTATTGTCAGGCGTTGTGCTCGGCCTCGCCTTCCTCACCAAGCTCTCCGCCTATCCCCTGGCGGCGCTGATGGCGGTGGCCGTGCTGCTGGCGGCGCGGCGGGCGCGGTGGACGCGGCGTCAATTGGCGCTCCATGCGGCGCAGGTGTTTGGGCCGGCGCTGCTCCTCGGCGGCCTGTGGTGGGCCCGCAACCTCGCCGTCTACGGCGGCCTCGATTTCCTCGCCTTCGCCCGTCACGACCTCGTGGTCCAGGGCCAACTCCGCACCAGCGAAGCCCTCGCCCTGTGGGGCGCGCAAACCTACCTCACCACCTTCCTCCGCACCACGTTCCAAAGTTGGTGGGGCCAATTTGGTTGGATGGGGGTGGTGATGGATGGGCGGGTGTATCTGGCCTTGCTGGTCTACAGCCTGGCGCTAATCGTTTGCGCGGCGGGTGCGCTGCTGTCCGGCGGCGCGCCCGCGGGCGGCCGGCCGCGCCGCCTCACCGGTGATGTAGCCGTTCTGCTCGCCGTGCAGGTGCTGTTGACGATAGCCGTCTACCTCTACTACAACCTGACCTTCGTCCAGTTCCAGGGGCGCTATCTCTACCCGGCGCTGCCCGTGGTTGCCCTGGCCGCCGCCGTCGCCCTGCGCCATTGGGGCCGCTGGCTGGCAGCCGCCCTGCGTCTCCCGGCGCCGGCAGCCGGGTGGCTGCTCCACGCGCCGCCTCTGGCGGCCGTGGCGCTTATGGCCGCGCTGGACGTATTCGCCCTGTATCGTTTCATCATCCCGGCGCTATCCGCAGGCTAAACCATGCAACCCACCATCGTCTTCTCCAGTCCAGGCAAGAAGTCCGTCACCTTTTGCTGGCCTGAAGCGCCGGATCACTACGTGGGCTATCGGTTTGTCGAGCACCAGCCGCACACCTCCCCCGCGCCGCCCACCGGGTTGGAGGGCTTGCCCGGGCGCAGTCCGGCCCCGGAGCCATCCGCGGACCGGGACGCCCCTGCCGCCCTCGGCGCGTGGCCCGAAGAGCGCCAGTGGCGAACGACCTATGCCGAGGCGAATCCAGACGCCCCCGTTCAGGTGACCTTTCAGGCGTATGCCGATGGCACGGCCTGGGCGCGCGCCAGCGAGCATCGGCTTGAACGCGAAATCATCTATCAGCCGGCGGACGATGGCGTTTGGCTTTGGATGCGTATGACGGCGCGCGAGGCGTTTCCGGGCGCCTGCGCCGTTCAGCAGTGCCTGCGCTACACCGGCGCGGCCAACCAGCCCAAGCGCCGCCCCATCGCCCACGTCCCGTTCCTCAGCGAGTTCGAGCTTCAGGCCGCCGGCTGGCCCGACCAGACCTTGACCTTTGCCCGGCAGGCCGGCGCCTGGGTGCAGTTCCCGGTCCAGCAAACGCTCTTCCATACCCCGCCCGGTGCGGCCCTGCCTGGGCTGGTGAGCGCTGGCGAAGTGGATCACGGCTTGATCGTGCGCGAGACCCTCGACCGCAGCGCGTTCCCGCAGTGGTATTGGGATCAGGTGGCGCCGGGCACCCGCTGGGAGCGGATTGCGACCGGGATCTACTGGGAGCGCACGGTCGCGCTCAGCAACCGGCACCCCGCCGACTGCGTGCATGCCTGGGTGGACTTTGGTCCGCTGAGGGCCGGGCAGTCACGGTCCGTGTGGGGCAAGTTTTACTATCTCGAGGGGACAAAGGATGACTTGCTGGCCCGCTGGCGCAAGGACTTCCCGGACGGCAATCGGGATGTGTAGACGCGCCTGGCGCCGGCCTTGATTGCGATGGGCGCGCTTACCCGCCCAGCTTAAGGAGATACTCCTGCACCATCTGCAAGGCCGCCTCCGCCGATTGCGTCTTGACTGCCGCCCGGTCGCCCTCCCACACAAAGCTGCGCGCCTCATCGTGGTCCCGCGCCGATAGCGCAATCCACGTCAGCCCCACCGGCTTACCCGGCAGTCCGCCGCCCGGGCCGGCGATCCCCGTCACCGAAATCGCGAGGTCGGCGCCCAGCACCCGCCGCGCCCCGCGCGCCATCTCCAGCGCCGTCGGCTCGCTCACCGCGCCGTGGTCATACAGCGTGTTGTGGTTCACGCCCAGCAGCCGCTCCTTGGCGTCGTAGGCATACGCCACCACGCTGCCCAGAAAGTACGCCGACGACCCCGGCACATTCGTCAGCCGGTGGCCAATCAACCCCCCCGTGCACGACTCCGCGCACGCCAGCGTCAGGTGATGTTCGTTCAACAACTGCCCCACCTGCTCTTCAAGCGGGGCCGTGCTGAGCCACGTGTTCTGCATTGAGCAATCGTCCTCTCTAAGCTGCGCGCTGGTGCTGGCCTGACCATCCGCTACATCAGTTACACAATCCGTTGCCAACGCGTCCCGCATTATACGCGCCCAGCCCCTGGAACAGATGCGCTATAATGCCCCCCATGTTCCGCGACGACTACATTGTCCGCGCCATCCAGCAGGCCGCCGCTGTCCTGGCCCGCATCCTCAGCCTGAATGACGCCGAGCGCCACGCCGAAGCCCTTCAACAGGTCGACGCCGCCCTCCAGCAGTTCACCGGCCTCAACCTGGGCCTCGTCAGCGGCCTCTCCGCCCCCGACCTGATCGAGTTTGCCCGCGTGGGCGAGACCCTGGACGTAGGCAAGCTCGTCGTGCTCGGCGAACTGCTCTACGCCGAAGGCGAGATCCACCGCGCCCAGGGCCAGCCCACCGATGCCTGGGGCTGCTTTGTGCGCGCCCTCGAAATCATGCTCGAAGTGGCCGAGACCGGCGACCACAACCTCGCCCTCGTCGCCCCGCGCCTGACCGATCTTAAGACCCGCCTCGCCGACGCCGAACTCGACCCCAACCTGCGCGAGTGGTGGGGCCACGTGGACGCCCGCCTCACCCAGTAGCCATGCCGCCCCTCGAAGTCGTCCAGCAGAAGCTGGACACCCTGCCCGCCAAGCCCGGCTGCTACCTGTTCAAGGACACCGCCGGCAAGATCATCTACGTCGGCAAAGCCGTCAACCTGCGCAATCGCGTCCGTTCCTACTTCCACGAGTCGGTCGATTCGCCCAAGACCTACCACCTCGTCCAGGCCATCGCCGACCTGGACACCATCATCGTCGGCTCCGAGCTCGAGGCCCTCATCCTCGAGATGAACCTGATCAAGAAGCACCGGCCCAAGTACAACGTCCGGCTCAAGGACGACAAGCGCTACCCCTATATCAAGGTCCATTGGGCCGAGCCATTCCCCAAGGTCACCGTCACCCGCCGGATGGACGACGACGGCAGCCGCTACTTCGGCCCCTACACCAGCGTCTGGGCCGTTCACCAGACCCTGGACGTGCTGCGCAAAATCTTCCCCTACCTCACCTGCGACCGCGTCATCACCGGCAATGATCCCCGCGCCTGCCTGTACTGGGACATCAAGCTGTGCCTGGCTCCCTGCATTGGCGCCTCCACCCGCGAGCAGTACCGCGCCATGATTGACGACCTGTGCCGCTTCCTGCGCGGCCAGACCGAGCCCGTCGTCGCCCGCCTCAAGGCCGATATGCTCCAGGCCTCCGAGGACCTTCAGTTCGAGAAAGCCGCCGCCCTGCGCGACCAACTCGTCGCCATCGAGCGCGTGGTGGAGAAGCAGAAGGTCGTCACCACCGAGCAGATCGACTCCGACGTCATCGCCTTCGCCCGTTCCAACGGCGAGGCCTGCGTCCAGGTCTTCTTCATCCGCGCCGGCAAGCTCATCGGCCGCGAATACTTCGTCCTCGAAGGCACCGAGGACGAGACCAACACCCGCATCGTCGAGCAGTTTGTCAAGCAGTTCTACGACGAAGCCGCCTTCATCCCGCCCGAGGTCCTGCTGCCGGAGGAGATCGAAGAAGCCAAAATCGTCAACGAGTGGCTCACCAGCAAGCGCGGCGGCGACAAGGTGGCCCTCACCGTCCCGCGCCGGGGCCTGAAGCGCGGCCTGGTGGAACTGGCCGCCGAGAACGCCGCCGAAACCCTGGCCGCCCTCAAGGCCCAGTGGGAGGCCGACACCAACAAGCACATCCAGGCCCTATCTGAATTGCAGGCCGCCCTCACCCTGCCCGCGCCCCCCAACCGCATCGAGTGCTTCGACATCTCCAACACCCAGGGCACGGCCGCCACCGCCTCCATGGTCGTCTTCGAGCAGGGCGCGCCGCGCAAGGGTCACTACCGCAGCTTCAGCATCAAGTCCGTCCAAGGCCCCAACGACTTCGCCTCCATGAAAGAAGCCCTCTTCCGCCGCTTCCGCCGCTGGCGCGACGCGCAGGAAGGGCCGGTGGCAGGCGTGGTTGGCAAGCCGCAGACTCAGGGGACTCAAGGGACCGAAGGGCCTCAAGGGCCTCTGCCCGCCACCCCGGCCGAAGCGCCAACCGTGATTGTGGTGCCCCCGAGTCCCCTGAATCCCTTGAGTCCCCAGGCTGCAGTACCTGCCCGCGGCCAGCCTCGCGCCCCCGGTCAAAAAGCTGACGAATCCTTCGCCCGCCTCCCCGACTTGCTTATTGTGGATGGTGGCAAGGGACAGCTTGGCGTTGCTGTGGAAGTGCTGGAGGAGTTTGGGCTATTGGGTCAGGTGCCGGTGTGCGGCCTGGCCAAGGAACACGAAGAGCTCTTCCTGCCGGGTCAATCCCGGTCCGTCATCCTGCCGCGCCGCTCGCAGGGCCTGTATCTTGTCCAACGCGTCCGCGACGAGGCCCACCGCTTCGCCCTCTCGCGCCATCGCGTCCGCCGCGGCAAGATCGGCCTGGCCTCCCGCCTCGACGCCATCCCCGGCATCGGCCCCATGCGCCGCAAGGCCCTCCTGCGCCGCTTCGGCTCCCTCGATGGCATCCGCGACGCCAGCCTCGAAGAACTCGCCTCCGTGCGCGGCATGTCCCAGTCCGCCGCTGAGGCGCTTAAGGCGAACCTGTAGTCTTCTCCAACACTTCCCGCACTTCTGCCCGCCCCCGAAAAGAATCGGCCAGCTCAGCCGACCCCGCATGCGCCGCAATGTAGTCCACAAGCTCCCCGGCCTGCCGCCACAGCACGGCCGCTTCGGTCTGCGCCCCATCGGCCTCTGCCAGCCGCGCCAACTCGGCCAGAATCTGCCATCGTGCGCGCCGCGACCCGAGCGCCTCGGCCTCGGCCTGTGCCATTCGCAGCGCCGCCTTCGCCTCCGCCCGCCGCCCGGCTGCCAATAGGGCCTGTCCTTGGAGGATAAGTGCATCGGTGACAAACAGCCGCGTGCCCGACTTCCGCAGGACACGTACCACTGTCTCGGCCAGGTCAAGCGCCAGTTCAGCATCGCCTCGCGCCAGGGCCATTTCGGCCGATACCGCGCCAATAAACAGGGCCTCCGTGCTGAACTGCGGTCGCGTGCCGCTCAAGTTCGGGCCGATGCTGGCCGCGTCCAGCACCGCTTGGGCCTCGGCTGGCCGCCCGGCGTGCAGGTGAAGCTGCGCCACCACGCTCTCTAGTGCCCGCCAGGCATGCGCTTCGCCGGCCAGCGCGTCGGCCCGCGCCTGCGTCTCGCGTGCGATTTCCAGCGCGCGCTCCTGATCGCCCATATAGTCGAGGATCAGCACCAGGTTGAAGCTCCCCTGGTTGAGCCCTTCCACAAACCCGGACTGCTCCGACAAACGCCGCCCCGCTTCCGCGGTCTCGATCGCGGTCCCGATCTCGCCCCGGTCAAAGTGGACCAGGTCCACCATGTAGTAGGAGTAGGCCTCGTTCCACAGATTGCCGATGGCGCGGCTCACCTGGCGCGCCTCGGCCGACAGCGCCAGGGCCCGCTCATAATCGCCTGAAAAGATGCCGACCATGGCCGTGGTGGAAAGATTGTCGGCCAGCATGTTGAGCTTGCCCAGCTCCCGCCACAGCCCGCGCGCCTCCGCCAACGCCGCCAGCGAGCGGTCCTGTTGATCAGCGGTGTAGTAGACCTTTAGCAGGTCCGTCAACACAAAGGCCACCTGTTCGCGCAGCCCCTCCTCGCGCGCCAGCCTCAGCGCCTGCTCGCCGCTTTCCAGCGCCTCCGCGAACTGCTGCCGGGCAATGTGGTGCTGGAGCAAATTCCACAGCACCTTGGCCTCGGCTGGCCGGTCGCCCAATTCGCGCGCCAAACTTAATGCACGCTGCGACAGTTCATGGCCCAGCGCCTGGTTCTGCTCGATGGATGGCTTGACGTAGATAGTGCCGCGCGCCGCCAGCGCCGCCAGTTCCGCCCGGCGGTTGCCGCGCGCCGCCGCCCAGCTTTCCAGCGCCTCGTAATTCCGCAGCGCCTCGGCGTCCTGCGCGTTTAGCTCCAGCGCGCGCCCTCGGCGCAGGCAGAGCTCGATGATCTGGTCATCCACGCTCGTCAGCGCATGCGCCATCTCCAGCGCCCGGCCAAACAGTTGAATGGCCTCGCCATTGGCGTAGCGGTCCGCCGCCGCCTGGCCGGCCAGGGTGTAGTAGGGTAGGGCGCGCGCCGGGTCGCCGGCCTGGTCAAAGTGCTCGGCCAGCAGGGGCGCCAGGTCGGACGAGGGTGCGCCGGCCGGGGCCAGGCGCTCCAGGGTCTCGCCCACCGTCCGGTGCAGCCGCCGCCGGTCGCCCTTCACCAGCGAGTGATAGGTCGCCTCCTGCACCAGCGCATGCCGGAACAGGTAAGTCACCTCCGGTTGCGTCTGTGCCAACCGGATGAGGTCGTTGGCCTCCAGCCTTGTCAGGTGAGCGCTGACGTTCATGCCCTCGCGTCCTTTACTCCTCCGCGATCACGATCAGCCGGTCCCCTTCCCTGAAGGTCACCATCTGTGACTTGTCCGGGTTCACGTGCACCCCATAGCTCTTGTCTGCGTCGCTGGCCTCCGCCTTCAGCCGATGCCCGATGACCGACTGTCCCCGCTGCCGCCCCGCCCCCACCACCGTGTAAAAGTTCACTGGCTTGCCCAGCGCCACAAAATCGCCGGCCGGCTTCAGGTAGATCTCTGCCCCTTCCGGGTCGAAGATATCGCCAAACACCGCGTTCAGCCGCTTGTTCTCCGACACCTGCGACAGCATCAGGCTCACCAGCTTATCGCTGACGATGAAGTCGTCGGCGCGCGTGATCTCTGCCAGCGCCCGGTTGCGCAGATCCAGCATCTGGCTCACGATGGAGCCGCCCTGCCCGGCGCGGTCGGTGATGTCGCGCAGGTGGAGCAGGGTGATCAGGGTGCGGGCGTCCGCCTCCTGCGCGTCCAGCGTGTCGGAATACGACAGCACGATCATGTGGTGATAGCGGCTGACGTTGAGGGCATCCAGGGTGCGCCGGTCGGTTGAATCGCCCAACTGGCACGTCACCCGCAGGTTCTTCAGGTTCGCGCAGTGCCGTTCCACCTCGGCGGGCGCGTCCGCAAAGTCCGACACCACCCGCACCAGCGAGCCCGCTGCCACATAGTGGTCCAGTTCATTGATGATGGCCGGCGCGTGCCAGTTCCAGCCCAGGATCAGGCTGCGTTCCGGCTGGGCCGGGGCGGGCTGGCCCAGATTGAATGCGTTGGGGTCAACCTGGCCCGGCGTTGCAGCCAGCCGGATGGTGTCGTCATCCTCGGAGATGACGATCAGCTCATCCCCGGCGCCCAGCCGCGTGTCCATGGGCGGGTTGAGCTTCACCGCGCCGCCCTTCGGCTGCAGGCCAATGACGGTCGAGTCCTCGTAGGCCGTCAGCGCCTCGCCATACGTCTTGCCCGCCAGTCCCGGTTCGGCATGGAAATAGATTTCGTCGCCGCCGAAGTCGAGCAGTTCGGTGTACACCACCGACAGCCCCGACTGCCGGCAGGTCTGCGCGACGATGCGCGAGATCAGGTCGCCCACCAGCACCAACTCCACCTCGTCCTTGCCCACCAGCCGCGCCGCCTCCATGTTCTTGGGGTCGCGGATCTCGGCCACCACGTGATAGGGCTCCGGCCGCCGGTTGGGGTTGTTGGTGATCGCCAGCATGGTCTTGATGACGTTGGAGTCCGGCTCCTCGGTCGGCGGCGCCAGGACGATGATGGACCGCGCCGTGTGCGGGCTGGCGATCTCCAGGTCGCTCAGGTCAATCGGGTTGCCGGTGCGGCACACGATCCGGGTCCGGCCCGTGTCGCCCACCTTGTCGCGGATGGCGTCCTCCATCTGCACCTTGTCCTCATCGCCCAGGACGACAATGCACGACCGGCGCTGGTTGGCGTTCGCCAGCACCAGTTCCGACACAATGGAAAACACCTGCTCCGACCAGCCCAGGATGACGGTGTGCCCGCTCTCGATCACCCGCGAGCGGCCCTTGCGCAGCTCGGCCAGCTTGTCCTCGATGCCGTTGTTGATGACGCCGATCAGCGCGCTGATGACGAAGATGCCCCCCAGCGTCACCGCCAGCGACGCCAGGCGGAAGGTCCAGCCTTCGTCGCCGCCCATGGTGCCCGCGTCCAGCGTGCGCATCAGGCTCAGCCACATGGCCTCTATGAGCCCAACCGGCTCGCCGCCGCCGGGCCTCACCCGCAGCGCCGACATCACCAGCCCAATGGCGAAGATCACCAGGACCGAGGCCACCCCCAGCCCCAGCAGCAGCGCCACGGTGCCCCGCGCCATGTAGTTGTCAAAGGCGTACCGCAGCCGGTCGCCCAGTGTCGTCTTATTCATCTGCCGTCCTCCGTGCCAAGGTGGCGCGTGGTATAGCACCGGCCCCGAGCGTTGGCAAGTGCCCTGGTACAATCATCACCCGGCACCCGACCTTTGGCTCCTGCCACCGACCCATGCCATGACCGACTCCCTGCCCGCCGAAGCCGCACCCGCTGTACTCGGCGGCCCCCTCACCGGCGACTCCAGCGGTCTGGCCCGGCACGCCTCCATCATCGCCCTGGGCAACGTCACCAGCCGCGCCCTGGGCTTTGTGCGCGACGCCGTGATGGCCGGGCTATTTGGCACCGGCGCCCACGTGGATGCCCTCAACCTGGCCATCACCATCCCCAACCAGATTTACGACCTGGTGACCGGCGGCCTCGTCAATTCGGCCCTGGTCCCGGTCTTTAGCCGGTACGCGGGCGACGACGCCCCCGGCCGCAGCCGCGCCGACTTGTGGCGGCTGGGCAGCATCCTGCTCACCCTGGCATTGCTGCTCGTGTCGGCCCTGGTGGCGGGCCTGGTGCTGTTCGCGCCCCAGGTCGTGAACCTGTTCAGCCTGTTGGGCGGGGGCAACAACCCGGCCGCCGCGGCCCAGGCCGTGCCCCTCCTGCGCGTCACCCTGCCCGCCATCGTGTTCCTCAGCCTGTCGGGCATTCTCTCCGGCCTGCTGTTCGCCCTGCGCCGCTTCACCTACCCGGCCTTCACCGCCGCCATCTTCAACCTCAGCATCGTCGCGGCCTCGCTGCTGCTGGCGCGCTGGCTGGACGTGCGCGCCGTGGCTGTGGGCCTGCTGGCGGGGGCGGTGCTGCAGGTGGCCCTGCAATTGCCCGGGCTGCGCGACGGGCTGCGCGCCTTGCGGCCCACCCTGCGCTGGCGCCACCCCGGCCTGCGCGAAATCTTTCGCCTGTATGTGCCCATCATCATCGGCCTGGTCATCACCCAGGCCTCCATTTACCTGGGGCTGGCGCTGGCCTTCGGCTACGAGGGCGGCTTGAGCTGGATGCGCTACGCCACCACGCTCTATCAGTTTCCGCTTGGCCTGGTGGCCGTCGCCGTCTCATCCGCCATCCTGCCCACGCTCTCCCGGCAGGCCGCGGCTCCGGAGTTCAAGCAGACCCTCGTCCACGGCCTCAACCTCGTCATCGTCCTCATCGTCCCCGCCGCCGTGGGCCTGTTCGTGCTGGCGCGCCCGGTAGTGGCCCTGGCCTTCCAGCGTGGCGAGTTCACCCCGGCCGACACCCTGATGACGGCCCTGGTATTGCGCGTCTTCCTGCTCGGCCTGGCCTTCGCCGCCGTGGATCAGATGCTCATCTTCGCCTACTACGCCCGGCAGAACACCCTCACCCCGTCGCTGGTGGGTGTGCTCAGCGTTGGCGTTTACACCGCCGTGGCCCTGCTGGCCTTGCCCGTGCTGGGCCTGCTGGCCCTCATGCTGGCCGACTCGGCCAAGCAGATCACCCATGCCCTCGTCACCGGGGCGGGGCTGTCGCGCCGGCTGGGCGGGTTTCGCGGCACCGGCTTGTGGCCCACCCTGGGCAAGGTGGTGCTGGCTTCGCTGGTCATGGCCGCCCTCACCGCTCTCGCCCTGGCCCTGGTGGAGCGCCTGCCTCTCTCTCCCGGCCTGCTTCAGCACGCCCTCAGCGCCCTCGTCCCCGGTGCGGTCGGCGTCCTGGCCTACTTCTGGCTCGCTGGCCGCCTCGGCGTCGGTGAGGTCCGCACCGTGCTTCAACTCCTCCTCCGCCGCCTTGCCCGCACTACCTGACCCATGACACCTGGCACATGACCCGT
>CAZCEC010000095.1:12904-21354 GCA_964497615.1 uncultured Anaerolineales bacterium
AATGCCTCCCATGCCCGACCGCCCCTCCCTCCCGCCCGATCTCTACACCGAGGAATACTTCCTCAGCGCCTGTGAGGGCTATGAAGAGTTCTCCGAGTCGCAAGGCGAGCGGCTCTCGCGCCGCCTCAGCGCCGCCTTCGCCATCGCGGAGGTGAAGCCCGGCATGCAGGTGCTGGACGTGGGCTGCGGCCGGGGCGAAATCCTGCGCCACTGCGCCCGCCTCGGCGCGGATGCCTATGGCGTAGACTATGCCCCGGTGGCCGTTGAGCTTTCCCGCCGCGCAGTGGCTGGTGAGCAGCAGGCCCCCGGCAAGACCGGCGTGGCCCAGTCCGACGCCAAGCGCCTGCCGTTCCCCGACGCGCACTTCGACCGGGTGCTGATGTTCGACGTCGTCGAGCACCTCTACCCGTGGGAGTTAGCCCAGAGCCTGGCGGAGATCCGCCGCGTGCTCAAGCCCGGCGGCGTCTTCATCGTCCACACCGCCCCCAACGTGTGGTACGACCGCTACGCCTACCCCTTCGTCCGGCTGGCGCGCACGCTCATGGGGCAGGGGGGTAAGTACCCCAAGAACCCTCGCGCCCTCAACGTCAGCGCCAACGTCGAGGTCCACGTCAACGAGCAGAGCGCCTTCAGCCTGTGGCGCGTCCTGCGGCAGGCGGGCTTCCGCCGGGTGCGCGCCTGGCTCGAGTCGCCGCCGCAGAACCGCACCGAGGCCGCCCCGCTCGCCGCCACGCGCCTGGTCCTCTTCAAGCTGCCGCCCTTCCGCTACTTCTTCGAGCGCGAAGTCTTCGCCGTGGGCGTAAAGTGAGTGTCAAGTGCCAGGTGTCAGGTGTCATGTCCTTCGTCATCCGTCCTTCGTCGGTCGTCGGTCGTCGAATTAGGAGCCAACCATGAACTTTCGCTACCTCGGCCGCACCGGCCTCCAGGTCTCCGACATCTGCCTCGGCACGATGCAGTTCCTGTGGACCACCGATGAGGCCAACTCCTTCGCCGTGCTGGATGCCTTCTTCGACGCCGGGGGCACCTTCATCGACACCGCCGACGTCTACTCGCGCTGGGCCGAGGGCTTGCAGGGCGGCGAAGCCGAGACCATCATCGGCCAGTGGTTTGCCCGCCGCCGCAACCGCGCCGACGTGGTGCTGGCCACCAAGGTGCGCGGGCGCATGTGGGCCGGGCCCAACGGCGAGGGCCTCAGCCGCGTCCACATCCTGCGCGCCGTCGAGGACTCTCTGCGCCGCCTTCAGACCGACTACATTGACCTGTACCAGACCCACGCCCCCGACACAAACACCCCCATCGACGAGACCCTGCGCGCCCTGGACGACCTGGTCCACCAGGGCAAGGTGCGCTACATCGGCTGCTCCAACTACAATGGCTATCAACTCATGGAGGCCACGCTCACTGCCCGCCACGCCGGGCGGCACGAGTTCGTCTCGCTTCAGCCTCACTACTCCCTGGTCGAGCGCGACAACTACGAGACCAACACCCAGCCGGTGGTGCGCCAGTTCGGCCTGGGTGTTATCCCCTATAGCCCGCTCGGGCGCGGTTTCCTCACCGGCAAGTACCGCCGCGGCCAAACGCCGCCCGACAGCCGGCGGCTGAACAGCGTCCGCCGCCTGCTCACCGACCGCAACTTCGACCTGCTCGATAAGCTAGAGGAGCTGGCACAAGCGCGCGGCCTCACCCCCGGCCAGATGGCGCTGGGCTGGCTGCTCACCAAGCCGAACGTCTCGGCCGTCATTATCGGCGCCAACACCACCGCCCAACTCGCCGACAGCCTGGGCGCCACCGGCCTCGCTCTCTCCGTCGAAGAGATGCAGGCCCTCGACACCGCCTCCGCGCCTGAGAAGTAACTCGCCCAGTGACACACTCGGTCTCCCCCTTCCCTTGTAGGGAAGGGGGCTGGGGGGATAGGTTTGCCCTTCCCCTCCTCCTCTTCCTCTTCGCTCTCCTCCCGCGGGTCTACCACCTCACCGCCAACCCCCTCTGGCTGGACGAGATTGGCGGCCTTCAGCTTGCGCGCCAGGGCGTGCGGGCCATCCTCCTCAACTCCCGCCTCGACCCGCATCCGCCCCTCTACTACCTCTGGCTGTGGCTCACCACCGGCGGCGGCGCCTGGGCCTCCGAGTGGGCCTTGCGTTGGACCTCTGTCCTCTTCGGCGCGCTGGCCGTGCCCCTCCTCTTCCGCCTCGCCCGCCGCCATGCCGGTCCGATCCCCGCGGCGGGCGCTGCCCTCCTGCTGCTAGTTTCCCCCGTCCACCTCTACTTCAGCCAGGAAGCGCGCTCGCCCGCCCTGCTATTTCTGTTGGCCGCCCTCACCACCTGGCTGCTTGATGCGCCCCACGAGAAACTGCGCGCCCGGTGGGCGGCTTGGGCCGCGCTCTCCCTCCTCGGCGCGTATGCCGGCTACAGCTATGTGATGGTCGTGGGTGTGCAGGGCCTGTGGGTGCTGCGCGCAGCGCGCCGGTCCCTCGCCGCCCGCGTGGCGCTTGCCGCCGTCGGCCTCGGCCTATTGCCGCTTGGTTACGTGGCGGCCGGCACCCTCGCCTCCGTCGCCGCCGAGGGTGCCGGTCTCGCGCTCGAGTTGAAGGATGTGTGGGGGGCGCTGCTGGCCGGCGACCCGGCGCGCTATGGCACATTCTGGGGGCACGTTTGGCTGCCCCCTGTATTTGGCATCTTGGCGGCGTTGGGGGCATGGCATCTGGCCCGTCACCCCTCGCCCTGGTCCAACTACTACCTGCTCCAGGTGCTTCTGCCCGTCGCCGGCTACTTCCTGGTCCTCAAGCCCGTGCTGTCCATCAACATGCCCCTATACCAGTCGCGGCAGTTCATCCCCCTGCTGCCGGCCGGCTACGTGCTTGTCGCCGCGGGCTTCGATGCGCTCTTCGCTTCCGTCGCCAACCGTAGGGGCGCGGCATTCGCCGCCGGAGCTAGACCGCAAACTCAAACGGTTGGGCGCATGCTTCGCCCGGCCTGGCTTCCCGCGGGCGCGGCGGCCGTGCTCTTTATCATTGCGCTGCTTGCCAGTTGGGCTGGGGTGGGGCGCTACTGGGCCGTCAGCAAGAGCCCCGAAGGCGACCTGGCCCGCTACCTCCAGGCCCAGGCCGCGCCCGGCGAAGCCGTCGTCAGCCTGCACTACTCGCTCGACGCCGCCCTCAGCGCCTACGCCCCCCTTGGCCCCATCTACACCAAGCCTCTCGGCCCCCCGCCGGACACCCGGTTCTCAACCTCGCTCTCCATCGTCCGCGCCGACTGGCTCACGCTGACGCGCAACCACAGCCTGGCCGAGGTTCAACAATCGCCCCAGCGCTGGGTGCTCTGGCTTGCGGGCGATCAAGGAGACGTTCAGGCCGCGCTCACCGCCGATTGCGTCATCACCGCCGAAGCCGCCTACGGCGAATTTCGTGGCATCCGGCTGGAGGCCTGTCCTACCAGGCCGGCCACGCCAACTGCACCTTAATCGTCGTCGCGCCCGTCGCCGGGTCCGGGTACACCCACACGGTGGAACTGGGCCGCAGCGGATTCCCGCCGCCCGCCAGCGCCAGGGCGTTCAGCGCGTTGTAGCCGACCGCCTCGCGTAAGTAAGTCGTCCCCAGCAACTTAAAGCCCCCATACAGCGGCCCCAACCCGGCCACCACCTGCGCGGGCGAATCTGGCGTCGAATACGCCGTCCACGCCACCACGAATCGCGCGCCCTCGGTGCGCTCCTGGTGAAACATGACGCTGCCGGGGTAGGGCGGGGGCGTGAGCAGCCGCGCCATCCCCTCCCCCGAGACGAATACCGCCGCCCCCGCGCTGCCCAGCAAGCCGCCCACTGCCAGCAGGACCGCGCCCAGCCAGCGCCCCCACTGCGCCCGCTTCATCTCAGCGCGTATCCCACACCCACACTTCGTGGCTCACGCTCGCCAACCGCGTGCCGTCGGGGCTGTAGGCCAGCGCCTGGGTGAACTGCTTGCCGGTGTAGAACTCGCGCGCCGGCAGTCCCGTGGCTGTATCCCACAGCGTGATGACCTCGTTGTTCCCGGCCGAGGCCGCCCGCGCGCCGTCTGGTGAGTAGGCCGCCGCCCACACCCAACCGCTCGCGCCGCCTAACTGAAACACACGCTCACCCGTATTCACATTCCAAATGTTGGCCTCGTTCTGCCCGCCGCCCGCGGTGAGGATGTGCTCACCGTCCGGGCTGAAGGCCAGGTCCACCGCCTGGTCGGCCTCGAACGTGTTGCGCAGGGTCCACGTCGCCGTCTCCCACACGCGCACCTGGTGCCCCCGCACCGTGCCCGCCACCAGCAGCGATCCGTCCGGGCTGAACGCCAACCCCCAGGCCGCCTCGCCCTCGGCCACCAGGTCGTGCAGCTTGTCCCCCGTCTGCACGTCCCACACGAACACCTTGCCGTCCTCGCCGCTGGAGGCCAGCCGCGTGCCGTCCGGGCTGAACATCAAGCCTTTGATGGGCCCGCCGTGCGTAGGGAAGAGCGTCAGGAGATTCTCGCCGATGCCGGTATCCAGCAGGCGGATGGAGCCATCGGTCCCAATTGCGGTGGCCAGCAGCAGCCCATCTGGGCTGATCGCCAGCGACTCGACGTGTCCCTCGCCGCTGACGGTCAGGCGTGTGCGCGTCTCCACGTCATAGGTGATCAACCCGCGCGTCTCCGTGCCCACGTACAGGTAGCGCCCATCCAGAGACCACGCCACCGAGACCGCCACGGTATCCAGCCGGTCCAGTAACACGCCGGCCTCGGGCGCGGCGCGGGTGGTCTGCGGCGTGGCTGCGATGGGCACGGTGCTGGTGGGGCGCGGCGCAGCGGGCGTAGCGGTGGGGGGCACGACCGTAGCGGTTGGCGTGGGCGTGGGGCCGCAGGCTGCCAGGACGAGGGCGCACAGCGCCAGGAGCTTTCTCATCCGGCTGCTCCCCGCGGCGCCACGATCAGCCAGGCCGTCCCCCACGGATCGCTCACCGGGCAATAACGGATCGGCGCATACATCAGTTGATCGCTGGGCGGCTGGCCCTGCCCGCCCGCGGCCACAAAGGCGGCCTGCACGGCCTCCGCCGCCGCTGGCGTGGGCATCTCCAGGGTCACTTCCATGCTGCGCGGATGGTCGTCCCCTTTGAGCAGAGTCAGCCAGGTGTGGCCCAACCGCCAGCCGCGCGTCCATTCGCCCTCCACATAGGCTGGCGGCCCAAACACCCGCGCATAGAAATCCACCGCTCGCGCGTAGTCGTCGAAAAACAACGTCGCCCCATGCAGTCCGCCATACTCGAATCGCGGCCTCGGGGCTGGGTCGGTGAAATACTGCTGTTGATAGGCGGCGTAGTCCATATCGCTCTTCTTCCTTTCCACCCTGTGGCTGGGCCATTATAAGCGCTCACGCCTCCCCTAGCCGTTCTGTTCGGGATAGGTGATAATGCACCCGATGGCCGGAATCTTGCAGCGACTGACGAGGATTCGCCCTTCATCCCCATGGGGTCGTGACCTTCATCCTTCATAATTCATCCTTCCCATGAAAGACCGCCGCTCCGTCGACGACCTGTCCGTCACCGAACTCCAGCGCGTGCTGTCCGAAAAGAAGCGTGCCGCCCGCGAGGCCCGCCTGTCTAAGTACCGCCAGACGGGACGCGCGGTTCGGCTGCCCATCGGGGCCGCGCCCGAGCCCGTCGCTGCGCATCACGACGGCGCGCGCGCCGCCCGCGCCCCGCGCAGCCTCCCCCGGCGTCTGTTCGATTTCTTCCTGCTGATCGTGGAAGTGGGGGCCGTGGTGGGGCTGATCTACGTCTTCTACAACGGCACCGAAATCCTGGCCCGGCTCAACCAGGAAGTGCAGTCCGTCGTGGCCGACGCCGTCCCCACCTTCACCGCCACGCCCCTCATCACCGCGGTCGTGCTGCCCTCCGGCCACACCCCGCCCACCTCCGCCGAGGGCGGCCAGCCCAACGACGCCGAAATCCCTGAGAGCCTGCGCCCGCTGGTGCAGTCGCTGCCGCCGCCCGCCATCCCCACCCAGGGTCCCACCCAGGCTCTGCGCATCGTCATCCCCGCCATCAACGTGGACAACCAGATCGTTCAGGGCGACGGCTGGGAGCAGCTCAAGAAGGGCGTCGGCCAGCACATCGGCACGCCCGACCCCGGCCAGGACGGCAACCTTGTTCTCTCGGCCCACAATGACATCTTCGGCGAGATATTCCGGCGGCTGGATGAGCTGGCGCCCGGCGACGAGGTGCAGATTTACACCGCCAGCCAGATTTACACCTACGTCGTCACCGGCACCGAGATCGTCCTGCCCACCACCGTCAGCGTCATGGACCCGACCCCGCACGCCTCGCTGACCCTGATTTCGTGTTATCCTTACCTGGTGGACAACAAACGCATCGTGGTATCGGCTGATCTGCGAACTCAATGAGGTATTGCCAATGAGCACCAAGAAGAAACCCAAGAAATTCCGCACCCCCAACGTGCCCCTGGAGGCCGCCAGCGCCCTGGGCGGCGGGCTGGAGGCAACCTCCGCGCCGCGCGCCGCGCCCGGCACAGCGCACTTCGACTACACCCATGTGCGGCAGGACCTGCGCCGCATCGGCCTGCTGGCGGGCGGCATCGTCACCATCCTGGTCGTGCTGTCCTTCTTCATCAACTGACCCTCACCTTTCAGGAATCAAAAAGGCGGCTGGCCGCGTCGCATGCGGCCAGCCGCCCTTTTCGTTTCTCGCGCCAATTACGGCACCCAGTCGCTCAGCACCGTCACCGCCACATCCGGGCGCGTGGCGTCGTTGGTGGGCAAGTGCACCAGGAAGTTGTGCGGGCCGCCCATGCCCTCGGGCATCATGAATTCCATCGCCAGGGTCGTGCTTGCGCCGGGCGCTAAGACCATCGCACCGATGGTCGGTTCAGGCGGTCAACACCCCTCCACGACTTCAATGTACGGCTCGCCCGCAAACCGCAGCGGCTGGTCGCCCGCATTGGTCAGCGTAAAGCTGGCCGAGACCCAGGTCCCCAGCTTCACCGGCCCCAGGTCCACCACGTCCGCATCCACCTTCAGCTTGGGCGCGCCGCGCACCTCAATCTCAGTGGTCGCCGCCGGCCGCGGCCAGGCCAGCCAGGCCGTCAGCCCCAGCACCAGCACGCCGCCGGCCACCATGATGGCCGCCATCCAGGCCGGCGGCGCGGGCCGTCGCGCAGTTTGTTTGCTCATCCCGCCTCCATTATCGGGGCCGGCGGTCGCGTCCATTGCCGGCTTGGGCTTAGTCTACCCGGCCCGCGGCGCGGCAATAGTGACAAATATCACTGTTTTGGTCGTCTTCAGATACCCGGCTTTGCTGGAGCCTCTCCATATAGTCGCGCCCTTTACGGGCGCGCTCACCCAGGCGCGAACACCCCACGGTGCATACCGCCGATCACTGTGCTGGCCAGTGCAGCATTCCCACCACCAGCGCAATCACCACATCCGCCGCCAGCGCCGAAACGTTGGGCGCCTGCACGGGGCTGCTCCAGAACGCGACCAGCCCCGCCGCCGACGCCACCGACGCCGCCACGAGCAGCGGCTGCCACCAGGCCGCATGCAGGAACATGCCCGCCAGCCCCGCCAGGTAGCCCACGATCACCGCCGCCCACAACACCGCGCCCATCGTGCGCGTCAACCCGTTTCCCAACACGCCGGTCAGCAGCCACGAGCTTGTCGTCTGCCCCTGCATCGCCACGCCCAGCGCCGGCATCAGAAACAGCACATGCCCCACCCCGTGTGCAAAGATCACCACCGCTGTCGCGATCCTCACCCAATCGTTCATGTCATTCTCCTTCTGGTCAGGCTGCCCAATGACGATGAGAGTACTCGTCAACCCTGCTCCTGACGTCTGCCAGAAGGTGGAAAGCACGCCCAAGGTGGGCGGGCTCTGTCTTTTTCTCTTTCTCTTTCTTTCCCTTATACTAGCCGGGTGTCTACCAGCCAGTTCGGCCGCTATGAGATCAAGTCCGAGTTGGGCCGCGGCGGCATGGCCACGGTCTTCCGCGCCTACGATCCGTTCTTCAAGCGCGAAGTCGCCCTCAAGGTCCTCCCGCGCGAGTTCCTGCACGATCCGCAGTTCCGCGCCCGCTTCGAGCGTGAGGCCCAGGTCGTCGCCGCCCTCGAGCACGCCGCCATCGTGCCGGTCTATGACTACGGCGAGGAGGACGGCCAGCCCTACCTGGTGATGCGGCTGATGGCCGGCGGCTCGCCACGGCGCCCTGTCCCTCGCCGCCACCCTGGATAGCCTGGAGCGCCTCGCGCCGGCCCTCGACCGCGCCCACGGCCAGGGCATCGTCCACCGCGATCTCAAGCCCGCCAACATCCTCTTCGACGCCGACGGCCATCCCTATATCTCCGACTTCGGCCTCGCCAAGCTCGTCCTCGGCGCCACCCAAATCAGCCAGACCGGCATCATGGGCACGCCGGCCTACATGGCCCCCGAGCAGGCCCGCGGCGAG
>CAZCEC010000096.1:0-20961 GCA_964497615.1 uncultured Anaerolineales bacterium
GCGCCCAATCCCTCGCCCTACGTCAAGGACAGCTTCAACGATGCGCTAGTACAGGGCGCGCCCGGCCGGCTGAACCCGGCCCAACGCGGCACCAAGGCCGCCGCGCACTATGCCCTGCGCCTCGCGCCCGGCGAGACCGTGACCCTGCGGCTGCGGCTGGCGGGCAGCCCGGTGGCGGACCCATGGGCGGACTTTGACACGGTGTTCGGGCAGCGGCAGGCGGAGGCCGAGGCGTTCTACGCCACGGTGGAGCCTGAGCGCCTGTCGGACGACGAGCGGCAGGTGATGCGGCAGGCGTTCGCGGGGCTGCTGTGGAGCAAGCAATATTACGGCTACGACATTGACCAGTGGCTGGCGGGCGACCCGGCCGGCCCCCCGCCCCCGCCGCAGCGCCGCCAGGGCCGCAACGCGGAATGGATGCACCTGCATACTTCGGACGTGCTCTCGATGCCGGACAAGTGGGAGTATCCGTGGTTCGCGGCCTGGGACCTGGCCTTCCACTGCGTGCCGCTGGCGCTGATTGACCCGGACTTCGCCAAGCGCCAATTGATCTTGATGCTGCGCGAGTGGTACATGCATCCCAACGGCCAGATCCCGGCCTACGAGTGGGCGTTTGGCGACGTGAACCCGCCGGTGCATGCCTGGGCCAGTTGGCGGGTGTACAAGCTCGACCGCAAGCTGACGGGCAAGCCGGACCTGCTGTTTCTAGAGCGTGTGTTCCACAAGTTGATGCTGAACTTCACCTGGTGGGTGAACCGCAAGGACGCCGCCGGGCACAACATCTTCCAGGGCGGCTTCCTGGGGCTGGACAACATCGGCGTCTTCGACCGGAGCGCGCCGCTGCCTACCGGCGGCCGCCTGGAGCAGGCCGACGGCACGAGTTGGATGGGGATGTTCTGCCTGAACCTGCTGGCGATGGCGCTGGAGCTGGCTCGCCACGACCCGGCCTATGAGGACGTGGCGACCAAGTTTTTCGAGCACTTCATCTATATCGCCGACGCCATCAACGGCCTCGGCACCAGCGAGCGCAGCCTGTGGGATCCGGTGGACGGCTTCTACTACGACGCGCTGCACACGCCCGACGGCCGGCGCTTTCCGCTCAAGATCAGGTCGCTGGTGGGGCTGATCCCGCTGTTCGCCGTGGAGACGCTGGAGCCGGACCTGCTGGACCTGCTGCCACGCTTCCGGCGGCGGATGCAGTGGTTTCTGGACAACCGGCCGGAGCTGGTGCGGTCCATCGCCTCGCTGACGACGCCGGGCAATAACGGGCGGCGGCTGCTCTCGATTGTGGACAAGGACAAGCTGGACCGGATTCTGCCGCGGCTGCTGGACCCTGACCAGTTCCTGGGCGACTTCGGGGTGCGGGCGCTGTCGCGGGCGCATTTGAAGTACCCCTACGAACTGCGCGTGGACGGCAGCATTCACCGGGTGACGTATGAGCCGGCCGAGTCGACCACGGGGCTGTTTGGCGGCAACTCCAACTGGCGCGGGCCGATCTGGTTCCCCACCAACTACCTGATGGTGGAGGCGCTGCAAAAGTACCACCACTACTACGGCGACGACTACCGTGCCGAGTGCCCGCGCGGGTCGGGGCAGTGGCTGACGCTGCGGGAGGTGGCGGCGGACCTGTCGCGACGGCTGATCCGGCTGTTTCTGCGGGACGAGCATGGGCGGCGGCCGGTTTATGGCGGGGCGGAGCGCTTCCAGATGGACCCGCACTGGCGCGACCACGTCCTGTTTTACGAGTATTTCCACGGGGACAACGGGGCCGGGCTGGGAGCCAGCCACCAGACGGGGTGGACGGCGCTGGTGGCAAAGCTGATTCAGCAGAGCGGCGGGGAGTAGGGGCTAGACGACGGACGACCAGCGAACGTCGGACGAAGGACGAAGGACGAAAGACGGAAGATGAAGCGTGGACCGTGACGGGCGAGGCGCCAACGATCGCCGGCCACAAGGGCGGAAGCGGGCCAGGCGGCGGGGCCCGCGCTGTCGGCTATAATCCATGACGTGAATAGTACGCCCAAGGCGCCCTTGACGGCCGCGGAGAGCAGTCTGCTCGCGGCAGCGCCAGACATGCCCCCCAGCCGCCAGCTTGAGCAACCCGAAGTGTCGGTGGTGATGCCGTGCCTGAACGAGCGCGATACCATTGGCCCGAGCATCGAGCGGGCGCTGAAGGCGCTGAAGGAGCACAATCTGTCGGGCGAGGTGATCGTGGCCGACAACGGCTCCACCGACGGGTCGATTGAGATCGCGCAGGGGCTGGGCGCGCGCGTGGTCCACCAGGAAGTGCGCGGCTACGGCGCGGCCTACATGAAAGGCATCGCGGCGGCGCGCGGCCCGTTCATTGTCATCGGCGACTCGGACAACACCTACGACTTCATGGAACTGGCGCAATTGGTGGCGCCCTTGCGCCGGGGGAACGACCTGGTGATGGGCTCGCGGTTCATGGGCCGCATCCTGCCCGGCGCCATGCCGTGGGCCAACCGCTATATCGGCAATCCGATCCTGACCGGGATGCTCAACCGGCTGTTTGGGCTGCGGATCACGGACGCGCACTCGGGGCTGCGGGCCTTCACCCGCCCGGCCTACGAGCGGATGCAGCTTCAGACCACGGGCATGGAGTTCGCGTCGGAGATGATCATCAAGGCCTCGCTGGCGCGGCTGAAGATCGCGGAAGTGCCCATCACCTACCACCCCAGGCGGGGCACGTCCAAGCTGCAGCGGCTGGGCGACGCCTGGCGGCACATCCGCTTCATGCTGCTGTTCAGCCCGGCGTACCTGTTCCTGCTGCCGGGGGTGGCGGCCATGCTGGTGGGGCTGGCGCTGACCATCGCGCTGGTGCGCGGCCCGTTCTATGTGGGCAGCTTCTACGTGGGCATCCACTTCATGGTGGTGGGCAGCCTGCTGGCTGTGCTGGGGCAGCAGATGGTGAGTTTCGGACTGTCGGCCCGCGCATATGCCACGTCGGAGCACCTGACGGCGCGCGACCGCTGGGTGGACGGCTTTATGCGCTACTACCGGCTGGAGCGCGGGCTGGCGATTGGGGGGCTGCTGGCGGCGGTTGGGCTGGCGGTCTTTGTCTATATCCTGGTGCAGTGGCTGGCCGGGGACGTGCGCTTCAACGACCTGATCCACCTGCACGAGGCCATCGCGGCCTCCACACTCACCATCATGGGCATGCAGTTGGTGGCGGCTTCGTTCTTTCTGAGCTTGCTCGATCTGCACCGGCAGCAGAAGAGTGGGTAGCAGCCCAGCCATCTCGATCATCCTGCTGACGCTGAATGGGGGGCCGGCGCTGGCCGAAACGCTGCGGGGCATCCAAGCACAGGACCTGAGCGGCGGCGACAGGCCGCTGGCGCCGCCCGAGATCGTCGCCATTGACTCGGGCTCGCGCGATGACACCCTGGCGCAGTTGCGGGCCCAGGCGGCGCAGGTGCACCAGATCGCGCCGGAGGCGTTCAGCCACGGGGGGACGCGCAACCTGGGGGCGCGGCTGGCGCGGGGCGAATGGCTGGTGTATCTCTCGCAGGACGCCGCGCCCGCGCACCCGCGCTGGCTGTTCAATTTGACGCGGCACCTGATCGAGCCTGCGGTGGCGGCGGCGTTTGGCCGGCAACTGCCGCCAGCCGGGCTTGGCCCCATCGAGACTTTTTTTCTGGAGCAGACCTACCCGCCGCGCGCCTTCCGGCATGCCCGGCTGGGTACAGACACCCAGGGCGCCCGCACCGGCATCCGCCGCATCTTCTTCTCCAACGTCAACGCCGCCATTAAGCGCACGGCCTGGGAGCAGTGTCCCTTCCCCGAGGACCTGATTATGAGCGAGGACCAGGCCTTTGCGCGGGCGGCGCTGGCAGCGGGCTACGACCTGGTGTATGACCCGGAGGCCGGGGTGCGGCATGGGCACCGCTATTCGCTGGGGCAGTTGTTCCGGCGCAACTTCGACAGCGGCTACTCGCTGCGGGGCATCGCGGGCGATGGCTGGGGGACGGTGGCGCGGCTGGGCGCGGCCTACGTGGCCGCCGAGATGGGCTACCTGGCGCGGGGCGGGCACTGGGCCTACATGCCCTATGCCCTGATGTATGAGATGGTGAAGAGCGCCGGGTTTGCGGCGGGACGCAGCGGCCACCGGCTGCCGGTGAGCTGGCGGCGCCGGCTGTCGCTGCACCAGAGTTATTGGGACAGGCACGATGCCTGACGTCGCTGTCGTCGTCCTGAATCAGAATGGGCGGCACCTGCTGCCAGAGTGCCTCGCCAGCCTGCACCGCCTGACCACGCCGGTGGAGCTGGTGGTGGCTGACAACGGCTCGACCGACGGCTCGCTGACCTTTTTGCGCGCCGAACATCCGGACGTGCGCGTGGTAGAACATGGGCGCAACCTGGGCTTTGCCGGCGGCTACAACGAGGCGCTGGCCCAGGTGGAGCGCCCCTGGGTGGTGCTGCTGAATAACGATGCCACCCTGGCGCCGGATTGGGTGGAGCGGCTGCTGGCGTTTGCGGCGGAGCACCCGCGGGCCGCCATTCTGGGCGGCAAGCTGTTGTTCGCCAACCGCCTCCAAGATGGGAAGCCGGTCGTCCAGAGCGCCGGCGCGAGCTTCACCACCGCGGGCACGGCCTTCGAAATTGGCTGGGGCGAGACCGATGCGGGCCAGTATGACGAGCCGCGCCCCTCCGGCTCCATTCCCGGCGCGGCCCTGCTGATGCAGCGCAGCGTGTTCTTTGAGTTGGGCGGCTTTGACCCCGCCTACGTCATCTACCTGGAGGACGTAGACTTGTGTTGGCGGGCGTGGCTGCGGGGTTACGAGGTCTGGTACGTGCCGCAGGCGCGCGCCCACCACCAGTACGGCGCCTGGAGCGGCGGGCGGCTGTCGCCGTTCCGCATCCGGCAGATGCAGCGCAACCGCCTGACCAACCTGGCGCGCAACTTGCAGGCCCGGTCGTGGCCGGGGGCGGCGGCGGTTTCCAGCGCCTACGACGCCTACCGGATGCTAGAATATGGACGTCAGGGCCAGTGGGCGGCGGCACGCGCGCTGGCAGCCGGCACCCTGGCCTTTTGGCGCGACGCGGGCAAGGTCCTGGCGCGGCGGCGGCAGGTGCAGCGGACGCGGGTGCTTTCCGACCGGGACCTGCGCGAGCGCGGGCTGCTGGTGCCGGCGCTGGCGGCCTGGCGGGAGTATCGGCGATTGGGCAAACTGGCATGATGACCCAGGTGCGGGAGTTGTATCAGTATCGCGAGGCGGTGCGCCACCTGGTGGCGCGCGACCTGAAGGTGCGCTACAGCAATTCGGTGCTGGGCGTGTTGTGGAGCCTGTTCAGCCCGCTGCTGATGACGGTGGTGTATTCGCTGGTGTTCACGTTCCTGGTGCCGAACGGGGTGGACAAGTTCCCGGTGTTCATCCTGGCGGGGCTGCTGCCGTGGACGTTCTTTACGGCCTCGGTGGCTGGGGCGACGACGAGCATCACTGGCAACGCTCACCTGATCAACCGGGTGTACTTTCCGCGCGAAGTGCTGATCGTGGCCAATCTGCTCTCGAACGCCGTCAACTTCGGCATTTCCCTCGGGCTGCTGTTCGTCTTTGTCATCGCACTGCGCGCGCCGGTGGGGCTGTCGCTGGTGTGGCTGCCCCTCATCGCGGCAGCGCAGGCGGCGCTGACCCTGGGGCTGGGCTTGCTGCTGGGCGCGGTGAATGTGTATCTGCGCGACACGCAGCACATCGTGGATGTGGGGCTGCTGGCCTGGTTCTTCCTGACGCCGATCCTGTACCCGATCAGCGTCATCGCGGACCCGGCGCTGCAACTCCTGATGCAGATCGCCAATCCGATGGCGGGACTGGTGACGGCTTACCGGGCAGTGCTGTACGCGGGCACCCAGCCGGACCCGGCCGTACTGGCAGCCAATGCGGCCACAGCGCTGCTGGCGCTGGCGGTGGGCGCACTGGTGTTCCGGCGGCTGAGCCCGGCATTTGCCGAGGAGGTCTGAGGGCTGGCGCGCAGTGAGAGGAGCGAGGTGATGAGCGTAAACGGCAGCCGTACCATCTGGATCCGATTGTTGGTGGTCGCGCTGGGCTTCCTGGTGGCGCTCCCCGGCGCGACCACGCTGGCACTCCCAACAGTCGATCACTTCATCTATCTGCCGCTCGTCCGCAACTATGCGGTTTTACCGGCCAGCCTGGCCAATGGATCGTTTGAAAACGAGCAGTGGTATACCAATCCTCAGAGGAATCAGGAACCGACCGGCTGGTCATTCTACTCACCGGCTGCGGGCCAGGTCATGCCGATCCCCACTAAGAATGCCAACGGGAGTGTGGTGCCGGCTGTCTCAGACGGGCCGGGCGAGTATATTCACAAGTATTGGTGGCTACTCCCGAAGAATGAGTGGCTGGGCGCTCCACGCGGGCTGATCCTGGACGGCAATCTGGTCTACAAGGCGTTCGGCTCTTATATCGCGCAGGCGCTGCGATTGTCGCAGGTCGTCACCGGCAACCCCGGCGAGTTTCTGCGGGTCACGGGCTACATCCTGGGCGAGTCGCACGAAATCGGCCCATTCGAAAACGATGACTTCATTGCCTCCGTCCGGCTGGGAGATGTCGCCGACACCCGCGAGCGGGTAGTGATGGTCCAAAACCATGACGTGCCGGGCAACGAGCGTGCCTGGAACCGATTTGAGGTCGTAGCGCCAGTGCCGCCCTCGGGCCAATTGACCTTGACCATCATCGTCCAGCAGAACTGGCAGAATCGCACCGACTTCTTCCTCGACAACTTCCGCGCGGAGCGCATTATTGTCACTCCCTAAGTTGGTTCTGATCGGTTGAAATGAATCAACTGCGTCTTGTGCCGTCTGGCGGCCGGTTCGCGCGCTGGGCCGGCCTGACGCCCCTGGCGATCATTCTCGCGACCCGGCTGGCACTCGGGCTGGCCTACAGCCAGGTGGTGCCGGCCTGGGAGTCCTACGACGAAGACGGCCACTTTGCCTACGCCCGCTACCTGGCGGTCAACCGCACGTGGCTGCTGGCGCCCGGCGACCCGGAGGCCGAGAAAATCTGGGAACGGTTTCAGCCCCCGCTGTACTACAACTTGATCGCGCCCGTCATCGCCGGGTTCAACCTGGGCGAGGCCTTCGACGGGCCGGCGCGCAACCCGCACTTCACCGCGGGCGATGCCGGGGTGAATTACGCCCTGCACCCCCGGACGGTGACGGAGGCAGAGCGCCAACTGATACTGGGCGTCCGCGCGGCGCGGGCGGTCAGTGTCCTCATCAGCACCCTGAGCGTGATCGCCATGTGGGCGGCGGCGCGGCGCGTGTGGCCGGGCGAGCGCTGGATGGTGCTAACGGCGACGGCGCTGTATGCGTTCTGGCCGCAATTCCTGTTCGTGGGCAGCATGGTGACCAACGACGCCCTGGTGACTGCGTTGGCGGCGGCGGCGCTGGTGCCCATCGCGGGGCTGATCAGGCACGGCTTCCGGCTGCGGCGGGCATTGGCGCTGGGCGCATGGACGGGCGCGGCCCTGCTGGCCAAGATCAACGCCGCCAGCCTGGTGCCGGTGGCCGGGGCGGCGCTGGGCCTCAGCCTGCTGCCACTGGAAGGGCAGGCGCGGCGCTGGCGCCCGTGGCAGATCATCCTGGTGGTGGGCGCGCTGGGGCTAGGGTTGGCGGGCGCCGTGTGGGCGCTCAGCTCACTGGAGTTTGTCACCGGGCAAGTGTTTCAACTGGCGACCGTGCGCGAGTTCGTGCGCAACGTCGGCCCGGGCGGCGGCAGCGCCCGAAGCCTGGCGGCGGCGGCCTTGCCCTATGCCTTTCGGACCTTCGTCGCCTCGTTTGGGTGGGGCAACGTGGAAACCTTCGGCTGGGTGTACTGGCTGTGGTCGGCGGGCGCAGGCGTGGCCGCGGCTGGCCTGGCGCTAGGGGTGTTCCGGCGGCGCATTGCGGGCCGGCAGGCGGGGCTGTACGCCGTCATGGGCATCTTCGTCATCTCGCTGCTGGGGCTAACCCTGGCGCTGGCCGTGGCGCATCAGAGCGTGTATCTGGTGCCGGGCCGCTACCTACTGCCGACCCTGCCGGCCGTGGTGATTCTGCTGGTGGGTGGGTGGCGCGAATGGATCCCACGAGGTGCGGCGGGGCGCTGGATAGCCCGGACGGCGAGCGCGGGCGCGGCGCTGCTGGGGTGGGCCATCGCAGTGGGGACGCTGCTGCCCGTGTATGCCGCACCGCCGCCGATGACGGCGGCCACGGCCCGGGTGGATACGGCGCAGGCAGTGTTCTTTGACGAGCGCATCGAGCTGGTCGGATACTCGGGGCCGGGCACGGTAAGGGCGGGCGAAGCGATGACGGTGACGCTGTGCTGGCAGGCCGTGGCACCGATCCCAGAGGATTACTCGCTGTTCCTGGAAGTGGTGGGGGCTGACCAACAGGGCTATGGCCGCCTGACGACATATCCCGGCCGCGGCAACTATCCCACCTCCGCCTGGGCCGTCAACGCCCCCTTCTGCGAGACGTACACCATCGGCCTGGGCACGGCGATCCCCGCGCCCGCGCTGGCGCAGCTCCAGGTGAGCTGGCTGGATGACGCGACCGGCGAGAGGCTGCCCGCCGCCACCTTCGCGGGCGACCGGCTGAAGGAGGGCCTCACGCAGATCGCGTTCAAAGTGTCGGCCCCGCCCGGCTACCAGCCGCCGGCTGCGAACGAGGTGAACTTTGGCTTTGGGGGCTCGGGACAATACCCGAACTTGCGGTTGACGGGGTACGCGGTGGAACAGGAGGATGAGGAGATCATCATCACGCTGCGGTGGGAGGCCCTAACCGCCATCCCGGGCGACTATTCCGTGTTCGTCCATCTGCGGGACACGCCCGAGACGTTCTATGCCCTGGGCGACAGCCAGCCGCGCGGGGGCGCCTATCCCACGTGGATGTGGCAGCCGGGCGAGATCGTGCAGGATACGCACCGGTTGCGGCTCGACGGCCTGCCCACGCCGCCGCTGGCGCTGTATGTGGGCCTGCACAACCCGGCCGAGGAGGCGCGCGTGGCCGCCTATGCCGAAGACTGGAGCCGGCTGGACCACGATGAGGTGCTGCTGGCAGAGGGCCTCCAGTTCCGCTAGGGCAACACGGCGAAGACCCAGGCCGCGCCGTTGGTGAATAGCAGCCGATAGTGCTCCCCGGCCAGGAAGGCCTCAGGCCGGAGCGGGCCGCCGCGCGCACCCATGAAGATGTGGGTGACGCCGCCCTCCTGGAACAGGGCGCGGAGGGCGGGCGGGTCCAGGTCGCCCGCCTGGAACAGCCGGCGGTTGTAGTCGTTGATGGCGGCCTGCTGGGCGAGGCTGCCGTAGGCATAGTCGGCGGGGGGCAAGGTTGTCCGGCGGCCAGTGAGGGGCCAAATCCACGCTCCGCCGTCCGACCCGGCCCAGGTGCCGTTGAGCCACTCCCAGGCATTGATGGCGAAGACCGCGCCGGAGGGGGTGTGCGCGTCAATCCAGGCCAGGGCCTCGGCATCTGAGGGCGAGGCCAGGACGGTGACGGGATTGACGAGGCCAGCCTGCGCGGGGAGGCCGCGCCCAGCCCCATAGCCCAGGCCAGCCCCAAAGAGCAGCAGCATGCCCGCGCCCAGAGCGGGACGCAGGCGTTGAAGCAGCGGCGTTGGCGGCTGGGGCGGGACCGGAGCCGGGCGCGTCCAGCGCTCCGCCAGGGCAAGCCAGCGGTCAGCCCCCCACCCCAGCAGGATGGCGCCGGGAACAAACAGCGTGATAGCCAGGGTGTTGTTGTTGACCAGCCAATTGCCCTGGCCGGCGTTGACGAGGAGCCAGGCCAGTGCGCCCCACAGCGCCACGCGCCAAATGAGGCGGTCGCGCGCCAGCACACCCAGCCCCAGGCCGACGAGCGCCGCGATCAGCCAGCCGCGCTCCAGGGCGAGGCTGAAATACTCGGTGGGGAACGCGTTGTAGCCGGCGGGGGCGGTGAGGAGGCCGGGGTTCTGGATGATCCGGCGGCCTACGCGGCTGCCCAGGCGCCACAGCCAGGGGGCGGCAAGCACAGCGCCCGCCGCGCCGGCCAGCAGCAGATGAGCCAGCCAGCCAGCGCCAGCGAGCGGCGCGCGGGCAGGGTCGTGCGGCGAGGCGCGGCCGAATGGGAGCAGTGGAGCCAGCCCGCGCGCCACGCCGGGCGCCGCGTTGACGGCGACCCACACCAGCCAAAGGACGAACAACGGGTAATGGGTGAGCAGCAGGCCGGCGGCGAGGAGGCCCGCCAGCGCGGGGCGGGCGCGGCTGGCGCGGGCGCCCATCGGCTGGCCGCCACCGAAGCCATCGCCAGGGCTGGAGGTGACGGCAGCCAGCGCGGGAAAGAACAGCAGCGCACCGGCCAGTTGGGTGTAGCGACCCCAGGTGAGGTAGTAGCCGGGGAAGTAGGAGATGAGGACCAGGAAGGTAGCGGCCAGCAGGCCCGCCCGCGGACGGCGCGTGAGGGCGGCGACGGCGGCATAGGCGCTGAGGGGGACCAGCGCCTGGAGCACCTGGCCCAGCCACATGAACACATCTTCGAGCGGCAGGCCGGCGAGCCAGTGCGCGCTGACGGCCAAGGCGTGAAATCCGAAGTGGTAGCTGAAGTGCTCGATGGGCAGAAGCGGCGCGTAGCTGGGCGGCACATGGCCCGCCGCGGCCAGCACGCGCGCAATGGCGAAGTGGTGGGGCCCATCCACCCACTGCGGCAGCACGAGATCGCGAATGGCGACCAGGCGCGGCGCACTGCCAAGGACGAGGATGAGCACCAGCAGCGCAAGGTGCGGGTCCACGCGCCAGCGGCGTGCGCGCCACGCGTGCCGGGCAGCAACCAGCCAGCGTGCCGCGACGACCACGCCAGCCAACCCATAGATAGCAGCCAACGCGAGCGGGGACCAGCGCCAGCCCAGCGCGCCGGCCCACAGCCAGCCTAGCGTGAGGCAGGCGAGGCTGAGGGCGGCAGACAGGCCAAGCCGCACAGGCAGTGCCAGCCGGGGCAAGCGCAAGAGGTCGAGCAGCAGCAGGCCGGGGGCGAAGAGCAGCAGCCACAACGGCAGGGCGAGGCGCGCCAGCGGGCGAAGCGCCCTAAGCAGGTCGCGCAGCACGTCTGCCCAGAGGTAGGTGTAGGTGGTGGAGAAGCGCAGGTCGCCGGGCTGGGGCTGGCCGGCGAAGCGCAGATGGCCGGCGGCGTAGCCATCCAGGCTGTAGGCCCAGGCGGTGGCGGCGCTGGCTTCGGGGCCGCGCAGGGTGAGGGTGTAGACCTGGCGGGCGGAGGCGGGCTGGGGTGAAAAGCTGAGGCGCAGGGGCGCATTGTGTGTCACGGCGGTGAATTGTTGCTCCGCGACGGAGCCGGTTGGACTGCTGAGGGTGAGAGTTAGGGCGGGCGGCGGTGAACCTGCGGCGGGGGGGTAGACCACCGCCAGCAATTCAATCCCAGAAAGTCCGTTATGCGTGGGCGTGAAGGTCTGCTCCAGGCGCTGCTCGCCCTGGGGGACGGGCGCGGCGAGATCGAGGCGCGGCTGTTCCTGGTCGGGCGCGGTGAGGGCGGGCGGGCGCGCGGCGGCCAGGCCAGCCAGGCCGATCACGCCAGCCAGGATCGCCAGCCATATAGGAGCGGAAACGCGGGGCAGCACGCGAGCATTCTACACCGCGCCGCAGTTGAAACGCGACAATGCGGGGCAGAAAGGGCGGCTGAAGCGGGGCGAGGCCGCGCGCCGCTAGTACCTTAAACATGATTGTCAATGGCCTGCATCGGACCTATAATGGGTTTCTGGAGCGGCCGCACTACCCCAGGTCTGCTCGACACCAAGCCCATCGAAAGGTGCAGGGCGATAGTCTACTTCGCTTCGCGGCCGATCGACCCTCGCATTGACCGTCACACGACCGATTGTCTAGTTCATGCAACCTCAGGAAGGGGGTGAAGCCCACCAATCGAGTTCCTAACACATACTCTCGGCAGCGAGGAGCGGTCCGGGGTGTTTCTGCCAGGAGGCCCCGGGCTAGCGCAGTGATCTCACCATGAGGAGAGAAATCGATGTCACAAAAACCCAGGCAGCGTGCAATGTCCCTGCTGTTTCGCTTGAGTGTAGCAGTGTGCCTGCTGCTACCGATGGCTGGCGTATCACTAGCTGAGGGACCCATCACGGATGGTATTACCATCCCTGAGGCCGATATTCCGAACGTCGGCACCGAGCAGTTGCCCGATCGAGGGAGCTCAGCAGACGTGGCTGATGCAGAAGCGGCGGCCGCGGACAATCCGCTTCGTTTTGGGCTAACCCAGGCCGAGATCGAGAAGATCTATGCACCGCTGGGCGATGAGCCGGTTATCGTCATTGTCCAGTTGGCCGAGCCAGACGTGGTGAACTACCAGGGCGGCATTGGCGGGATGGGTGCCACGGCGCCGACCAGCGGCCAGCCCTTCAACGCCAATACACCTGCCGCGCAGGCGTACATCAGCTACCTGAATGGCCGCCACGCGCAGTTTGTGGCCGAAGCCAACCAGGTGAGCCCGGCGGCGAAGCCGGTGGCGACGTACGTGGCCGCGCTCAATGGCGTGGCCCTGACGGTGCCCGCTGCCGATGTCATCAAGATTAGCCAACTGCCCGGCGTGAAAGCCGTGATGCAAAACGGTGTGGCCCAACTCGATACGGATCGCGGCCCCACCTGGATTGGTGCGCCATCGGTCTGGGCCGACCTGGGCGGGCAAAGCTTGGCCGGCGAGGACGTCGTCATTGGCGTCATCGACGGCGGCGCCTGGTCGCCCAACCCCATCACCATGACCCTGCCGTACACTGACCCCCTGCCGTCCTACGCGGACGATGCCAGCGTGGTGGGCGGCGCCTATGCCTTCCCGTTCACGAGCGTGACGGGCATTTCGTATACCGACCACCTGGGCGTGTGCGACAGCGTCTCACCGCAGGCCAGTGACTTGACGTTTGTCTGCAATAACAAGCTGATCGGCGGCTGGTGGTACAACGCCGGCAACATCGCCTTCGCGGGCGAAGTGGACTCGCCGCTCGACATGGGCGGCCATGGCACGCATACTTCCTCGACCGCGGGCGGCAATGTCGTGACGCCAACCGTCGGCGCCGGCCCGATTGAGATCAGCGGCGTGGCGCCGCGCGCCCGCCTGGTCATGTACAAGGCGTGCTGGGAAGAAGACCCGGCGGACACTGAAGACGGCGGCTGCGCCTTCGTGGATACGACCTCGGCCGTCAATCAGGCCATCCTGGATGGCGTCAACGTCTTGAATTACTCCATCGGCGGGCCGGCCACGGTGGGCGGCAACTCGACCGAATTAGCCTTCCTGAGCGCCCGCGCCGCGGGCATCTTCGTGTCGACCTCAGCCGGTAACAGCGGCCCGGGCGCCAGCACTGTGGCGCACGTCAGCCCGTGGGTTAACACCTCGGCTGCCATGGAGCACGACCGCGACTTCCGCGGCACGTTGACCCTCACCTCGACTTATGTGATCTCGATGCCCACCGACCTGGAGGGCGCGACGATGACGGGCGGGCACTCGGCGGAGATCATCCTGGCGCCGCTGCAGACCGGCGAGAGCGTGCTGCCTAGCCTGTGCAACGAACCGTATGCCCCCGGCACCTTCCAAAACGACGAAATCGTCGTGTGCCGGCGCGGCATCGATGCGCGCGTAGAAAAAGGCTACAACGTGCTTCAGGGCGGCGCAGGCGGGTATGTGCTCGTCAACGCGGCGGCGAACCAGGGGCTGGCGCTCGATGCGCACTGGCTGCCGGCCCTGCACCTGGAGTTCAACGCCACCGCCTTCTCCGATCCCGGCGAAGACCTGGTGACCTACCTGCAGGCGGCGGCGAATGCGTCGGCGGTTGTGACCGGCACGTTGAGCGGCGGTGCGGCCATTGGCAAGCAGGGCGATGTGATGGCGGCGTTTAGCTCGCGCGGCCCAGCCATCAACGGGCTGAACCTCATCAAGCCCGACAACGCCGCGCCTGGTGTAGCCATCCTGGCGGGCGTCAGCCCCTATGTCTGGGATACGGCCTTTGTGGACGGCACCTACTACCAGTTCTACAACGGCACGTCCATGTCGAGCCCACACACCGCCGGCGCGGGCGCGCTGCTCAAGGCGCTGCACCCCTACTGGACGGCGGCCGAAATCCAATCGGCCCTGATGACGGGCGCGGTAGAGATTCTGAAGGAAGACGGTACTACGCCGGCCGACCCGTTCGACCAGGGCAGCGGCCGGCTGGATCTGAGCCAGTCGCGCACGCCCGGGCTGCTGTTCGATATCCCCATCGTGGACTACCAGATGGTGATGTCGGGCACCAAGGACATCGAAACGCTGAACTACCCGAGCATGGCCAACACGGCCTGCCTGAACACCTGCTCGTGGACCCGCACGGCCCAGGACGCCTCGGGCGCGGGCGGCACCTACACCTGGACGGTCGTCTCCGCGACGCCCAACCTGACGGTGACCCTGAATGCCATCACCTACACGGTGGCGGCCAGCGGCACGGTGCCCATCACCATCACCGCCGACGTCTCGGCGCTGCCATCGGACGGCAACTTCTCGTTTGCGCGGGTGATCCTGCACGAGACCACCACGGGCGACGAGGTGGCGCTGCCGGTGGCCGTCGTCGCCACCTCCGGCACGCTGCCGAAGTCGATCGCGTTCGAGGTGCAGCGGAACGCCGGTTCGTACCCGATCGAAGATGTCACCGCTATCGAGATCACCGATCTCACCATCACGCCGTATGGCCTGGTCCAGGCTAACCTGAACACGCAGTCGCCGGCCGAGGATACCACGCGCGGCGACCCGTACGACAATCTCAACCAGGGCGTGTTCTGGATCACAGTGACGGTGCCAGCCGGCGCCAAGCGGCTGGTGGCCGAGATCACCGAGTCGACCTCCGATGACATCGACATGTTCGTCGGGATCGATTCAGACGCCAACGGCCCCGAGGCGGGGGAAGAAGTGGACGCCAGCGCGACCGGTGCGGTGCTCGAATACGTGAGCATCGACAACCCGGCGCCCGGCACCTACTGGGTGCTCGTCCAGAACTTCGAGGACGGGCTGGCGAACGACCCGACCACCCTGGCGACCGGCGTGGTGCCGAACAGTGACGGCGGCAATATGGACGTCACGGGGCCGGTCACGGTGACTCAGCTTTCCCCGTTTGACCTGCGGTTCTTCTGGGACACCCCAACGATGCAGGTGGGTGACCGCTGGTACGGCGCCTTCGGCGTCGGGTCCGACTCCGGCAATCCCGGCAACATCGGGACGACCGCGGTGGACATCGTCCGCATCGAGGACGATGTGATCAAGACCGCGAACGTGGCGACGGCACACGTGGGCGACACGGTTACGTATACTATCACCATCAACCCCAACGTTCTGCCGGAAGACTTGACCTACACCCTCACCGACACCATCCCGGCAGGCATGACCTACGTCTCCGGCACCGTGACGGGCGGGGCAAGCGTGGTGGGCGATACGCTGACCTGGTCGGGCGTGATGGACGCGGCAGGTAGCTTCACCTACATCATGACCAGCAGCGACGACGATCCGAGCTGCGAGATGCCGTTGACCACGCACGACGCTTACCTCGATGCGCAGACGGCCTTCGGCTTCAACCCGCTGTCCGCCGTCACCGGCGACTCGATCACCTACAACATGTCCGCCGCGGGCGATCCGTACGAGTTCTGGGGTGTTTCCACTCAGAACTTCCTGTCGTTTAGCGACGATGGGTTCATCCGCATCGGCTCCACCTCGGCCCCTGCGCCGTGGATCAATCGGCCGATACCGTACACGGGGACACCGAACAGTCTGATCGCGATGATGTGGCGCGACATGGAGTTCATCTATGCGACAGCGCCCGTCAGCCGGGGTGTGACCCTGGTCACGTTTGGCACTTCCGCGGCCGGCGGCACGCTGATCGAGTATGATGACATGCAGCTGTGGCAGGATCCGAGCGTCACGCTGGATGTCGAGATGTTCATGTGGCGGTCAGCCGGCGTCGGCCCGGAGATCATCTTCGCGTACAACAATATCAGCGGCACCCTGGACGTGGGTACTGTTGGCGTGGAGAATGCCACCGGCACAGTGGGCGTGCAGTACGCCTATGACGATGCGGCCCTGGCCAACATCAACGACGGCGACGCGATCTGCTTCGACTGGGGCGTTCCAGAGCAGAATCCACACGTGATCACGTACGCGGTGACAGTGGATCCTGGCACGGCGGGCGACACCCTGACGAACGACGTGATCCACACCGTGGATAACCCGGGCAGCGCCCAGGCCGGCACCAGCACCGACGTGCTCGTGTTGCTGCGCGACCTGTATCTGCCGATCGTGTTCAAGCCGTAGTGCACGGTCGATTGGACACCTAGGATCTGCGGGGGTGCGGCTGCTCAGCCGCACCCCCGCCAGGCACCTGATAACCTGCCCCGGCCGCCCGCCGCAAGCGGACGTTGCGGGGCAGGTTGCTTTCTCGTGCGGACCGCTGGGGGGGCCGGTGTTCATAGGTATAATCAGCCCAATGGAGTCTCCCCTGAACAACGGCGCGCCGGAGAACAACAGCGAACGGCCCGAGCTGAGCGAACGCGAACGCGAAATCCTGAAACTGGTGGCCAGCGGGGCCAGCAACAAGCAGATCGCCCAGCAGTTGGTCATCAGCCTCAACACGGTCAAAGTCCACGTCCGCAACATATTCGGCAAAATCGGCGTGGCCTCGCGCACGGAGGCGGCACTGTACGCCATCCGGGCCGGGCTGGTGCGGATGCCGGGCGAGAGCGTCGCCGTGGCACCGGACGAGGACGCGCTGCCCCTGGACGAGCCGGACGACGGCGGCGCCGCAGCGGAGATCGCCACCGCCCCAGCCTCAGCGCCGCCCGCGGCCGAGGGCATTGAGCCGACTTCCAGCCCGGTGGTAAGCGCGCCCCCTGCCCAGCCCAGGCGGCGGCCGGTGTGGCTGTGGTGGGCGGTGGGGGTCCTGCTGTTGGTGGTGCTCATCGCGGGCGGGACGGCCGCCTACTCGCGCCTTCAGCCGACGCCGACGGCCGCGCCGACCGAAATCCGGGCCACGGCCATCCCGCGCTGGAAGGCGCTGGCGGGCCTGCCCACGCCGCGCAGCGGGCTGGCGGCCGTGATCTACGAGAACCAGCTATTTGCCATCGCGGGGCAGACGGCGACGGGCGTGACGGGCGCGGTGGAACGGTATGACACGGCAACGGGGGTGTGGGCGCCGCTGACCGCCAAGCCCGTGCCGGTGGCCAACGTGGGCGCGGCCGTCATTGGCGGCAAGATATACGTGCCGGGCGGGCGGCTGGCCTCAGGCGAGATTACGCAGGTGCTGGAAGTATTCGACCCCAACGAAGGGACGTGGGAGCAGCGGGCGGACCTGCCGGCGCCGGTGAGCGCCTATGCGATGGTGGCGTTTGAGGGCCGGCTGTATCTGTTCGGCGGGTGGGATGGGCAAGGCTACCTGGCGACGGTCTACGTTTATGACCCCAGCGCGGACGTGTGGACCGAGGGCACGCCGATGCCAAGCGCCCGCGCGTTCGCAGGCGCCGCGGTGGGGGCCGGGCGCATCTATGTCGTCGGCGGCGCCAATGAAGCCGATTTCATTACGTCAAATGATGAGTATTCGCCCCAGGCGGACCGGCCGGGCGATTCGCCCTGGCGAGCACGCGCCCCGCTCCCGGCCGGCCGGTCCCAATTCGGTGCGGCCGGGTTAGCGGATCAGATTTATGTCATTGGCGGCACCACCGAGGATGGCGGCGGGGTTCCATACCGCTATCGGCCGCAGGATGACGCCTGGCTGCCGCTGGAGGAGCACTCGGGCGGGGCGTGGTCGGGGCTGGCGGTAGGGGCGCTGGACGGCTATATCTACGCCGTTGGAGGTGTTATGGAAGGTTCATTGACGGCGCAGGCCGCGTCTTACCAGGCCATTTACACGGTTTCGTTGCCAGAGGTCAATCCGTAGAGCCAGTCACCCCTAAGTATTAGGCCCGGAAACGCTGTGGAATCCGATGGATTATTGACCCTCGGCGGGGCAGGGGCTATAGTGGGGCCAAGATTAGCGTAGGATTACACTGGATTGAACATAATCCACTTGAAAGGAACAGAAATGCGCAAAGTATTCTCGGTCATCATGGTCCTCGTCATCGCGCTCAGCGTGACCGCCGCTGTGTCGGCGGACTCGCCTGCGCCCGGTGGCCCGTTTGCGACCGCTTTCCGGGTGCAAAACCTGGGCGGTTCGACGGCGAACTGCACGTATCAGTTCTTCGATGGCGCTGGCAGCGCGGCCTACACCAGCAGCACCGAACAGGTTCAGGCGGGTGAGAGCCTGTACGTCTACACCCCGTCGCTGGGCAGCCTGGGCGCCGGCACCTACTCCGGCGTGGTGAGCTGCGACCAGCCCGTGGCGGCTGTGGTGAACTTCAGCGACAGCAACAGCGGCGCCAGCCACTCCGGCGTGACCACCCCCGGCACCACCTGGTACGCGCCTGGCATTTATGACAACTACTTCAGCTTCTACTCGAACATCGTTGTCCAGAATGCCACTGCCGGCACCGTCAACATCACGGTCGAAATCTACGAGCCCGGCAACGCCGTGGCCGTGAAGACGCAGACGGCCAACAATGTGCCCGCGAACGCCTCAGTAGCGTTCGAGCAGGAAGGCGCGGCTGAGTTGTTCAACGACGTGCCCTACTCGGCCAAGATCACGGCCACCGGCAACGTGGCCCCCATCGTCAACATCTACGGCCGCGGTGGCGTGGATAATCAGATGTATTCGTACAATGCCTTCCCGGGCGGGGCGACCACGTACTACACGCCCATCGTCATGAACAACTACTACGGGAACAACACCGCCATCTCGATCCAGAACATTGGCGGCAGCGCGGCCGAAGTCGAGATCACTTACAGCGATGGTACAGTCAAGAACACGACCATCCAGCCGAACTCGGCGGACTCGCGCTATACCCCGGCCGAAGGCGTGGATTCGGGTGACGTGGACGGCCTGATGGGCGCCATCATCGAGAGCACCAACGCGCAGCCGATCGTGGTGCTGGTGAACATGTCCAACCCGTACAATCGCGCGGCCAGCTACAACGGCTTCTCGGGCGGCTCGGGCAGTGTGCGCGCCCCGATCGTGCTCAAGCGCTACTTTGACTTCAACAGCAGCGTAGTCTGCCAGAACATCGGCGGCGGCAACACGACGATGACTTTGGTTTACGGCGGTGTGGGTGGCAGTGAAGTGAGCGGCTCCATTCCCGCCGGCGGCACCCACCAGTTCTATCAGCCGGCCTCGGGCCTGATCCCCGACGGGTTCATCGGTTCGGCGACGATCACGGCCAGCGAAGACATCGTGTGTGTGGTCAACCAGGACGCGAACGAAGGCGCGTTGGGAACCACGATTTGGGACCAGCAGTATTCGTACAACGGCGTCAACGACTGAGCGCCCTAACCTGCCCTCAGCCTAGCAGCCGCAGCAGCCCACAGTGAAGTAGGCGAGAGGCCGCCGGTACGACTGGCGGCCTCTCGTCGTTTTGAACAACAGGATCACAAACGCGCCCATGAACTCGTTCTGGAAAATCGCTGTGGGATGCCTAGCCGTTGCGCTGGCCGCCTGCGGCCCACGTGTAGATCAACCGCTTGACGCGACGGAATCGCCAGTTCCGTTGGCTGTACCGGCCAGCCCGACAGCACACATTCCCACCGTAGTCGTGCCAACGCCCAGCTCCGAATCAGGTGTCGTCACGGGCCGGATTATCGTGGCCCTGACGGGTGAGCCAATGGCAGGAGTACGCGTTTACTTGGCTAATCGAGTATTCCTCACCCCCGGCCCGGATTATGTTCTTTCATTGACTGACGAGAGTTCACCCCACGCCACGGCTGATGCCGATGGCTTCTTCGCCATAGCAGCGCCGCCAAAAAACTATGCCCTGGTGGTGTGGACAGCCTTGGATTCGAAGGTTGTCGCCGACCCCGCCGACAATACCAAGGAAATTGACGTGAATGTTGTGGCGAATCGGACTTTGGAGTTAGGTGATCTGGTCGTCAACTGGCCGTAGTTGGATTTCGGTTCGGTGTGCCAAGCGGCGCTGCACAGCCACGCTGAGCCCCCAGCCCACCACTCCCCAGCCCACCTCAGCTAAGCTAAACAAAAAGCGAAGCAGGATTGCTACCACCAAGGCGGGGGCCGGCGCCAGGATACCTTGCAGAACCACAGCCAGAGTGACTTCCTGCACGCCCAGCAACGCCGGAATGATGGTCAGCAGAAGGCCGATGCTGCCCGTGAGCGCCCATAAGTGGGTCGTCACCAGCCAACCAGCAGGGACGCCACCGGCGGCCCGGACAAACAGATGGAGTATCGCCCCACCCGAAAGCCAGGAGAGCAAATATAACCCGATCCACAGCCCACCTTCTGCTAACCGCGCTGGCCAGGCCCGCTGGGCCGGCTGCCAGGCAACCGCCAGACCCAGTGCAAACCCCCAGGCCACCAGGGCACCCAAGGTCGGCAAGAGGAGAGACGCACTGGAGCTACTGAGCGCGTAGAGGCCCAAGCCGGTCAGAATGAGCAGGCCCCATTCCAGAAAGTTGGCCGCGACGACGACACGGGTAGGCAGCCGGGTGGCAGCGGTATACATGGCCGCTCGTCCGACCCAATGCCAGATGCCCCCCGGCAACCGCCGGGTCAAGATCATCCGAGAGTAAATCTCGACATCCTTCCAGTCTGGTGCGCGATGAAACATGAGCATGCGCATCCAGACCAAGAACTGGGCCAGAAGCGAGACCAAATAGAGCCCCAGGCTGACCAGCGCGGCTGGCACGAAGGCGGCCCAGTTGAGTGATCGCACTGCCAGCCCGCCCGCAACGACGACGCCAATGCCATACAATACCGCCGCCAGGGTCAGTCCCCACCCCAGCCAATTCCATTGCTTGCGATACCGATCGCGGCTAGAGGCCCACAGGTCCGCCAAACGCTGCACCGCGTTCAT
>CAZCEC010000097.1:0-20448 GCA_964497615.1 uncultured Anaerolineales bacterium
GAAGCGCGCGTGCCCTCAGCCAGCCGGCGTAGTCGGCCACGATCGAATGGCGCTGTCCGAGCGCCTCGAAGAGCCGCTCGGCACGCGCGGACTCGCCCCGCCCGCTGGCGGCGATGCCCTCCAGCGACAGATCGACCATGGCCTGGTAGGTGTCGTTGAGGGCCTCCAGGGGCACAGCCGAGGGCGAGAACAGAGTGGTCCACGACGACATCAGGCTGAGGCGGGCGGTGCCGTCGCGGTCCAGGTCGTCAACGAGGCCGCCCTGGGTGCGGACGGCATAACCGATGTCGTCGAAGAGTTCGCGCTGATAGGTGTCGCTGCTGCCGTCGGGGCCGGTGGCGGTGAGGTTGAGCCACTCGGCCACGACGAAGTCCTGCGCGAAGGGGAAGCTGCTGATCAACTCGCTGAACGGCGCCCCCTCGATCAGGGTCTCGCTCGCGCCGACGACGAAGTAGGGAGTGTAGGTGTGCTCGGCGGTGGCATACACAAGACCCGGCGGGTTGCTGCTGGCGACCAGGTGAGCAAAGACCACCGGCTCGCCCACCAATTCCACCGTGTTGAGGGTGGCCGTGAGGGGGTAGGTGCGGTACAGGTTGGTGCCGCCAACGGGGAAGGCGCTGTACTTCTCCACTTCCAGCGCCAGGGTCACCTTGTGGCGCACGCCGTCTGGCAGTTCGGCCAGTTGGCCGCCGGTGGGCGTGCCGAACACCTGCCCCACGGCGGCGCCTGAAAAGCTGGGGTCGAGCGCCGTCCAGCCGCTGCCGGGGAGATAGGCCTCCACCCAGGCGTGGTCCTGGGCCTCGGTGATCAGTGTGGGGTCGTTGGCCGGGTTGGCCGTCTCGGCGCCGGGCGGCACCAGGCCGCTGACGGCGCTGACGGGCGGGAACATGCTCTCGATCAGGGTTTGGGCATCGCCCTGGCTAAGCGTGCCCAGACGGTAGGCGGCAGGGATGCCGCTGGCCCGCAGCAGGGCGATCAGGGCGCTGGCCTGGTCGTAGCCGTTGCCGGCCGCGCTCCACAAGGTGCCGCGCGCCCCGCGCAGGCTGCCCGCGTAGCTCTCGTAGCCCAGCCCGCGCACGAAGGTGAACAGGGCGGCGGGATTGCTGCCAAGGGTGCTGGCCTGGCGCTGGACCACCGGGTCGTTGCAGTTGGCGTCGGGGGTGCAGACCAGCCACTGCGCCAGCCCGTCGGGCGCGAGGCGGATGGGGCCAGCTTGGGCGCTGACGGCGCGGCCGCGCCAATCGCCAAAGGCCTCCGCGCCCGCGTCCAGATTGGTGAAGTCGGCGGCGTTGGCGGGGGTGGTGACAGTGATCACGACGCTGGCCTCGCCCAGGGGCGGCAGGTCGCCCAGGTTGACGGCCAGGATTGCGCCGTCACGTTCAACCGGCAGGGAGGCGGAGTGGAAGGCGGTCGGCGGCCCGGTCAGTTCCAGGGCCAGGGCCGCGCCGTGGATGACGTTCGGGTCGTCGGCGAAATCGGTCGCCAGGATGGCGGCGGTGGTGGTGGTGACGTCGGCGCCGGGGGCCACATCGGGCCGCAGTTCGGGCGCCATCAGGTTGCGCAGTGTGTAGGTGACGGCCAGCAAGCCGCCGGCCTCGAAGGTGGATTGGGACTTGACCACCGCCAGGGGCGCGGCGGCGGCTGGCTCTGCCTGGGCCACCGTCGGCAGTGGGGAGGCCGCGCTATCCGCCATTGCAGCCGGCAGGGGCACGGGCGCCAGGGCCACTGCCCCGCGCGCTGGCTGGGCCAGGAGGGGCTGGACTGTGAGGCTGGCCACGATCACGAGCGACGACAGGGTGTGGGCGAATGTTCTTCGTAACATGACGGCCTCATTGGCGATCAGCGCCTTAAAACGCTGCGGACCCCGCCAGGGCGGCTAGGGTTGGTTTCGGACGGGCGGCGGATGGGGGAGGGTTGGTTCCTCGACCGCCAGGTGACGGGCCAGATAGGCCAGCAGGCGCTCGGCCCCGCCAAACGCCAGGCGTTCCCCGGTGTGGGGGTCTTCCAGCGTGGCGCGCCAGGGGTCAGCCTCGCTTTCGCGCCAGAATCGCAGGAGATACGCCTGATAGGTCTGCGCCATTGTGCCCATAATAGGGGGCGAGCGCTTAGAAAGCGCTTAGTGTGGCGCTGGGGCGGGATTGGGGAAAGGCCCTGGGAGGCGGCGCGGGCAGCCTCAGGCGCGGGCCGCGGCCAGGAGCACGCGGGTGTCGCGCAGCCGGATGGCCAGGGTCTTGGTCGCCTGGCGCAGGATGTGCTGGGCCAGATCGGCGTCGGTGTCGAGCAGGGCGCGGAGTTGGGCCGCATCTAGGCGCACCAGGTCGAGGTCAGTGGCGGCGCGCGCGGTGAGCATGTAAAGGTAGGGCTCGATGATGGCTGAGACGCCGAAGACTTCGCCGGGGCATACGTCGCTGAGGAAGGACTCCAGGCGGCCGTCCGGCAGGTCGCGGTCAATGATGACTTCGTACAGGTCCACGCTGCCGGTGATGAGCAGATACAGGGCGGCGGCGGGCTCACCGGCGCTGAAGATCGTCTCTCCGGCGGGCAAGGTCTGGCGGTCGGCCAGCATGGCGAGGGACGCGAGGGCTTCGGCCTCGAGGCCCCCGAACCACTCGTAGCGGCGCAGCAATTCAGGCGAGATCATGGTGACGGCTCCTCCAGCAATTGCCGAACGCGGGCGGCGGCGATGGGCACCGCCGCCGCGACGGCCGGGCTGAGTTGTTCGGAGAACTCGAAGACGGTCTGCGCTTCCACGCCCACGACGATGATTTGCGAGGGGAGGGCCGCGCCCAGCCGGCGCCCCACGTCCAAGGCGGTTTGCAGGGACGTCTCGTGCGCCGAGGCCAGATGGCCGGCCAATGGGTTGCCCAGCGCCTCGAGCGGGCAGGCATGGACGCTGCCCACCGGCCCGCACCCAGTTTGCAGCGCGTCCACCAGGATGGCGCGGTCGTAGCCCATCAGCCGCTCCATCAGCGCCAGCCCGCCGCCCGCGTGCCAGTCAAACTCGACGTTGCAGGCCGAGGGGCCGTTGGCCTGCGCCGCCTCGGCCACGCGCCAGCCCACGCCGTCGTCGCCGAGCAGCGGGTTGCCCAGGCCCAGGACCAGGGTGCGCGGCTCAGTCAGACTCATACTTGAAGCTGACCTTGACCCGGGCGCGGTAGGCGGTCACCTGGCCATCTTCGAGGGTCATGTCCAATTCGACCACCTCGGCCACGCGCAGGTCGCGCAGGGTGCTGGCGGCGCGCTCGATGGCGTTGGCGGCGGCTTTCTCCCACGACTCGGGGCTGGTGCCGATCAGTTCGATGACTTTGTAGGTGCTGTTGGGCATGGTGTCTCTCCTAGAGGTATTGGCTTAAGACTTTCACTGGCTCTCCATGCGCGTCGCGGATGGTGACTTGCAGAGGCATCTGCCCCGGCAGGGAGTGGGTAGCGCACCCAAAGCACGGGTCATAGGCGCGGAAGGCCATCTCTACGCGGTTCAGCAGGCCCTCGGTGACGACCTCGCCGCCGTGGATGAAGCGCTGGGCGGCCTTCTTGATCGACATACTGATGGGGGCATAGTTGTTGGTAGTGCCCACGATCAGGTTGACGCGGGTGAGCACGCCGCGCGCGTCGGTCCAATAGTGGTGGGTGAGCGTGCCGCGTGGGGCCTCCACCACGCCCACGCCTTCGGTGGGCGCGGCCTGAGGCACGGTGTGGATATGGGGCGAGGTGATCTCCGGATCAGCGGCCAGTTCGACCCAGCGCTCGGCGGCGTAGAGCAGTTCGATGAGCCGGGCCCAGTGGGTGGCGAGGCGCTGATGAACGGGCTTGCCACCCAGGGTGGCGTAGAAGCGCTCATACTCGGCCTGGGCGCGCGGGGTTGCCAGGCCATCGGCGGCGTTGAGGCGCGAGAGCGGGGTGGCGCAGTACACGCCGGAGTCCTGCCCGTCCACGAAGCCCTTCCAGCCGACCTTCTTGAGATAGGGGAACTTCAGATAGGTCCACGGCTCGACGTGCTCGGCGATCCAGTCGGTGTACTCGGCCGGGGCGTAGGTCCCCAGCCGTGTGCCATCCGGCCCCACCACGCTGATGCGGCCGTCGTAGAAGTTGACGCGGTTCTGCTCATCCACGAGGCCCATATAGTAGGTGCGGTGGGTGTAGGCCTCGTCCAGGATCAAGTCGAGGTAGGCACGGCTGCCCAGCACCAGGTCGTCGAAAAGCTTGAGGCTGAACTGGCCGAACTCCACCGCCCACTCACCCATCTTCAGGATGTCCTGGCGCTGGGCCTCGGTGATGCCCTTGGTGAGGCCGCCGGGGATGGAGGTGCAGGGGTGCACCTTGCGCCCGCCGATCAGCTCCACCACGGTGTGCCCGTACTTGCGCGCCTGGATGACTTCGCCGCCAATCTCCAGCCCGACCTTGTGGATGACGCCCAGGATGTTGCGCTCGGCCACGGGCGCATCCGGCCCCATCACGAAGTCGGGTCCGCCCAAGGCGTAGAAGTGGGTGGTGTGGTCGGTAACGTAAAAGGCGCTGTAGAGCAGTTCGCGCAGCTTTTTGGCCGCCGAGGGGGGGTCCACATGGTAGACAGCGTCGGCGGCCTTGGCGGCGGCCATGTGGTGGGCCTCCGGGCACACGCCGCAGATGCGGTTGGTGAGCAGCGGCATTTCCTCCACCGGCCGCCCCACGCAGAAGCGCTCGAAGCCGCGCAGTTCCGGGATCTGGAAGTAGGTATTGGCGACGTCGCCGGCCTCGTCCAGGAAGATCTCGATCTTGCCGTGGCCTTCGAGGCGGGTGATGGGGTCAATGGTGATGCGCTGCATGGCTAATCTCCTACTCGGTCCAGGCGGGCTTCGCGGCGCGCAGCAGGGACTTGGCCAGGTTGAAGCGGTAGAACTGGCCGGCCGGGTCGGGCAGACCGTCGAGGATGCGCTCGATCTCGGCCGGGTCCTGGCTGTCGATCACGGAGGCAAAAGCCGTCATCAGCCGTGCGCCGAAGTCCAACACGCCCTCGGCCGGGCCGTAGCAGCCGATGCACTGCGCCCCGGCCTGCGGGCACAGCGCGCCGCAGCCGCTGCGGGTGGCGAGGCCGTTGCAGGGGATGCCCTGCTCCAGCAGGCACAGATTCGGGTCCGGCGCGGCCAGATGCTGGATGCGGGTAAATTGCTGGATGGTCTTGACGTTGCGGGTGCGGGGGCACTCGTCGCACACGGTGGAGCCGCCGGCCCCGATGGTGGCGCCGCGCGGGGGCAGTTGAGCCTGGCCGCGCACCACCTGGATCACGAGGTCAATCACGGCTGCGATTTGGTGCGACTCCGGCGGGCAGCCGGGCAGGTAGTAGTCAACCGGCACCACTTGGTCCAGGGTTCGCAGCACGGGGTAGATTTCGGGCAGGTGGAGCACGCCCTCGGGCGCGCTCCAGGTGGGCCGGGGCGGCTGGGCGGCGCCATTATCGGTGGTGAGGGTGTGAAAGGCGGTGTCGAGGATGGCCTGAGCCGGGCTGAGGTTGGCGAGGCCGGGGATGGAGCCCTGGCAGGCGCAGGCACCGAAGGCCACCAGCACCTGCGACTTGCGGCGCAGGAGCCGGGCCATGGCTTCGTTCTCGCTGTTGCGGATGCCGCCGTTAAACAGGGTCAGCAGGATGGCGCCATCGGGCAGGGCCTCCACGTCCTTATACTTGGCGTCCATCGCCACCGGCCAGAAGACGACGTCGAAATTCGCATCCACCTCGAGGATCTTTTCGTGGATGTTGAGCACAGCGATCTCGCAGCCGCCGCAGGCGGCGGCCCAATACATGGCGAACTTGGGCTTGGGCGAGGCGGGCGCGGGCAGGGGTTGGTCAGTCATGCCATCACCTCCTTGGCCGGCGCGGCTTCCAGTTGAGTCACCCGGCCATTGGGGCGCGCGGGCCAGTGCAGCGGGCCCAGGGCGCGCACCTCCTCGACCATCTCGTCGATGGCGGCGGCCAGGCGCACCCCCTCGGCCGCGCTGGCCCACACCAGCCGCAGCCGCTGCGGCTCAATGCCCAACTGGGTCAGGGTGCGGCGGAGCAGCAGGAAGCGTCGCAGGGCCTTGTAGTTCTGCTCCACGTAGTGGCACTCGCCGGGGTGGCAGCCGGTGATGAGCACCGCGTCGGCGCCGCTGGCCAGGGCCTTGAGCACGAAGGTCGGGTCCAGGCGGCCGGAGCACATCAGCCGGACGAGGCGGACGTTGGGGGCGTACTTGACGCGCGCCGTGCCGGCCAGGTCGGCGGCGCGGTAGCTGCACCAGTTGCAGGTGAAGCCGATGATGACGGGTTCAAACGGTTCGGTGTCGGGCATCGTCGTCCTCCACGGGTTGGCCGGCTCCGGCTAGGCCGGGACGGCCTCGGGCAGCCGCGCGCCGTTAGTTAAGTTGAGCAGCAGCAGGCCTTCGATCTGCGACAGGACCTGTTCGTTGCTGAAGCCGGTGCCGCTGATGGCGCCGGCCGGGCAGGCGGCCACGCAGGTGCCGCAGCCCTGGCACAGCGCGGCGTTGACTTCCGAGACGGCCCGGTCTTCGTGATACAGGATGGCGTTGAATGGGCACAGGTTGTTGCAGATGCGGCAGCCGGAACAGCGCGCCTCGTCAATGGTGGCGCGCACCGGCTCCAGGGCGATTTCCTTCTGTTGGATGCGGCCCAGCACGCGCGCCGCGGCGGCCGCGCCCTGTGCCACAGTGGTGGGGATGTCCTTGGGGCCCTGCACGCAGCCGGCGATGAAGACGCCGTCGGTCATGGTGGCCACCGGGTCGAGCTTGGGGTGCTTTTCGGTGTACCAGCCGTCGGCGCTGCACGAGATGCCGAACAGCTTGGCGACGGCCTTAGCATCGTGGCGCGGCTGGAGGGCGGCGGAGAGCACGACCATATCCACCGGGATGCGCCGCTGGCGCCCGGCGAGCGTGTCTTCCACCTGGATGATGAGCTTGCCCTCCTCGCCGCGCAGGCGGGCGGCGTCGGTGACCTCGGCCACGCGGCCGCGTACGAACAGGGTGCCCTCCTCCAGCACGCGCTGGTAGAACTCGTCGTAGGCCTTGGCCGGGGTGCGCATGTCGATGTAGAAGTTGTAGACCGTGGCCCCGGTGCGCTCCTTGATGAGATGGGCGAACTTTAGGCTCTGCATGCAGCAGATGACGGAGCAGTAGTTGTTGTAGTTGCGGTCGCGGCTGCCGACGCAGTGGATGACCCCGACGGCCTTAGGCTCGGTCACGCCGTCGCGCAGCACGATGCGGCCATTGGTGGGCCCGGCAGCGTTGCTCAGGCGCTCGAGCTCCAGGCTGGTGAAGACGTTGGCCAACCGGCCGTAGCCGTACTGCGAGACGCGGCGCGGGTCGAACAGGTCGTAGCCGGTGGCCAGGATGATGTTGCCCACCTCGACCGTGAGCCTTTCGTCCTGCTGGCTGAAATCAATGGCCCCGGTGGGGCAGAACTTCTCGCAGGCGCGGCAGGTGCCCTTGAGGAAGTAGGTGCAGTTGGGCCGGTCGATGACGGGATACTTGGGCACCGCCTGGGGGAAGGGGGTATAGACTGCCTTGCGGTAGCCCAGCCCGGCCTCATAGACCTCGTCCACCACTTTCTTGGGGCACTTATCCTGGCAGATGCCGCAGCCGGTGCATAAGGCGGTGTTGATGTAGCTGGCCTTGCGGCGGATGGTGACGGTGAAGTTGCCCACGTAGCCATCTACGCGCTCTACCTCGCTCCAGGTGAGCAGGGTGATGTTGGGATGGGTGCCGGCGGAAACCATGCGCGGGGTAAGGATGCAGGCGGCGCAGTCCAGGGTGGGGAAGGTCTTGTCGAACTGGGCCATGTGGCCGCCCAGCGACGGCTCGCGCTCCACGAGATAGACCCGGAAGCCGGCGTCGGCGATCTCCAGGGCCGCCTGGATGCCGGCGATGCCGCCGCCGACGACCAGGGTGGCCGGGTGGATGGGGACCCGGAGGGGCTCCAGCGCCTGATGCTGGCGCACGCGCTCCACGCCACCCGCCAGGACGGCCTTGGCCTTGGCCGTGGCGGCCAACCTGTCGGTGTGCACCCACGAGACCTGCTCGCGGATGGAAACCAACTCGCACAGGTAGGGGTTGAGGCCGGCGCGCTGGCAGGCGGTGCGGAAGGTCTGCTCGTGCAGGTGCGGCGAGCAGGCGGCCACCACCACGCGGGTGAGTTTTTGCTCGTGGATGTCGTTGACGATCAGGTCCTGGCCGGGGCTAGAGCACATGAATTTGTAGTCGCGGGCAATGACGACGCCGCGATGCTTGAGCCGGCCGGCCGCCCATTCGGCCACGGCCTGCACATCCACCACCCCGGCGATGTTGCTGCCGCAATGGCACACGTACACGCCGATGCGCTCGGGACCCTCGGCGGAGGGGTGTGAAGTCAGGGTCATGGCGGCGCCTCCTTATTCCGGCGGCCGGGCCGGCATGGGCAGCCCCTCGGGCTTGCTCCGGCGCGGGCGATCACTGACGGGCGGGGCGGCGGGCGGCGGCTCGACGCCAATGCGGGCCAGGGCGGCCTCCGTCGACACCAGTTCCTTGCCAAACCCCAGGGCCTTCGGTTCCAGGCCAAACGCCAGCCCGATGAGCTGGGTGAAGAAGACGATGGGCATGCGGTAATGGGTGTGGAAGTAGGCGTTGGCTTCGCCCTGGTAGCCGTCCACGTTGAGCTGGCACATCGGGCACAGGGTGGCCATCAGGTCGGCGCGGTACTCGACGGCGGTGTGGAGCAGACGGCGGATCAGCTCGAAGGCCACGCCGGGGCTGATGTGGGTCATGTGCCCGCCGCAGCAGTGGGTCTTGAGCGGGAAGTCAATCACCTCGGCGCCCAGCGCCTTGAGCAGCCGGTCGAGCTCGGTGGGGTAGTCGTGGTTGGACCAGCGCTGTTCGTAGTCGGGGCGCGGCACCATGCAGCCCAGGTAGGGGGCCACGCGCAGGCCGGTGAGCGGGCGGACGACCCGCGCGCGGATGCGGTCCAGGCCCACGTCGTTGATGAGCACATCCAGCAGGTGGCGGATGGTGAGCGTGCCGGGGTCGTAGTGCAGTTGGCCGGCGGCCAGGGCGGTGTTGACCTTTTGGTTCAGGGCTGGCCGCTCCTTCATGTAGTGGTCGGCCTTGGCCAGGTTCAGGTAACAGGCGCTGCACGGCGCGACGACGGTGCGGGTGCCGTTGGCCTGACCGGCGGCGAGGGCCAGGTTGCGGCCGATGAGGGCGTAGGCGGGCGTGAGGCTGAGGGAGACGTACTCGGTGGCGCCGCAGCAATTCCAATCGTGGATCTCCTCCAGCTCCAGGCCGAGCGGCTCGCAGATGGCCATGAGCGAGAGCTGGTAGGCGCTGGCGGTGCTCTCCATCGAGCAGCCGGGGTAGTACAGCAGTTTAGTCATGGGCGGCCTCCACCTCTTTGGCGCGGGTCAGGATTGCTTTGAGCTGCTGGAGGCCCTCGATGCGGTGCGGGCGCATGTCCATGCGCCCGCGGCCCAGCAGGCCCAGGCCCATGGGCGCCATGCCGGGCAGCCGCCGCGGGAAGTGGCTGAGGTAGTGGCGCGTGGCCAGGCCGAACTCGTAGCTGCGGCCGTAGGTCTCCACGAAACCGACAAAGGTCTGCGAGAAGTCGGCGGCGGTGGCGTTCTCGTACAGCCCATCGCGGACGGCCAGGCTCTTGAGGGTGTACATCACGTCGGCGATGTGCACGTCCTGGGGGCAGCGCACCACGCAGTGGTAGCAGGACACGCAGAACCAGGGCGTGTTGCTGCTCAGCACCTCGTCGCGCATGCCGGCGCGCACCATGGCGAACAATTGGCGGGGCGTGTGGTCCATGTCCGCCGCTGAGGGGCAGGAGCCGCCGCACGTCCCGCACTGGATGCACATCTCCAGCCGCGAGACGCCGGCCGTGGCCGCGCTGACCTCATGCAGGAACCCGAGATCGGAGACGGGGGCGGGGGGTAAGGGGGGCAAGTCGGTTCGGGGCGGGGCGGGATTGGCGGCCAATGGAACCTCCCAAGCGCGGGCCCTGCATGACGACATTTCAGGGCTGAAACGGGTTGGTTAAACCAAGTGCGGCCTGACACGCGCTGGCAGTGTCAGGCCGCATACGACCTATATTCGCGGGGCAGCTGGAGAGACTCGCATCTCAGCTCCCTTCGCAACAGCATCCGGTCAACCCGGCGATGGCGGCATCGCGCCATCTACAACGGACCCTAATCCATATCAGGGTCAGGCACAGTCTTTCATATTGTGCGATGCCTCACAAGTGATAAAGATCACTTGCCACGAGGGAATATTTGCCCAAGCATGAAAGTCAATGGACGAGTTGATGGGGGTGACGGTCCACGTCACCGGCGTGGTGCAGGGGGTGGGCTTCCGGCCGTACGTGTACGGGCTGGCACAGCGCCTGAGGCTGCGGGGCTGGGTGCGCAATACCTCAGCGGGGGTGGATATCACGGTGGATGGCTCGCCCGAGGCGCTGCGGGAGCTGGTGCGCCGGCTGCCGCTGGAGGCGCCGCCGCTGGCGCAGGTGGCGGCCATTGAGGTGGCCCAGCGCCCGCCCAACGGGTTCACCGGGTTTGAGATCGCGGAGTCCGTCGTGCTAGCGGGCGGCTATCAGCCGGTGACACCCGACGTGGCAGTGTGCGCGGCCTGCCTGCACGAGCTGTTCGACCCCGCCGACCGGCGCTATCGCTACCCCTTCATTAACTGCACCCACTGCGGCCCGCGCTTCACCATCATTCAGGACCTGCCCTACGACCGCCCTCTGACCACCATGGGGGCGTTTGCCATGTGCCCGGACTGCGCGCGGGAGTACCGCGACCCGCTCAACCGGCGCTTTCACGCCCAGCCGGTGGCCTGCCCCGCTTGCGGCCCGCGCGTGTGGCTGGAATTCACAGGTGCGGCGGCGCACGACCCCGGCGACCCGATCCGGGAGGCGCAGCGCCTGCTGAGGGACGGGGCGATTGTGGCGGTCAAGGGCCTGGGCGGGTTCCACCTGGCCTGCGATGCGACGAACGCCCGCGCCGTGGCCGAGCTGCGGCGGCGCAAGCACCGCCCCGACAAGCCCCTGGCGCTGATGCTGAGCGATTTGGCGGCCGTGGCGGCGCAGTGTGTACCCACCCTGGATGAACGGGCGCTGCTGGCGAGCCGCGAGCGGCCCATCGTGCTGGTGCGACGGCGGCCCGAGGCGACGATTGTGCCGACGGCGGCCCCAGGCCAGGACACGCTGGGGGTGATGCTGCCCTACACGCCGCTCCACCACCTGCTGCTGGCGGACGGCATGCCGCCCCTGGTGATGACCAGCGGCAACGTAAGCGACGAGCCGATGCTGACCGGCAATGACGAGGCGCTGGCGCGGCTGATGGGCCTGGCGGACGCCTTGCTGCTGCACGACCGGGGCATCCACGCGCGCTGTGACGACTCGGTGCTGCGGGCGCTGCCGGGCACGCGCGCACCCTACCCGCTGCGGCACGCCCGCGGCTATGCGCCCGCCCCCATCCGGCTGCCGTTCGCCGGCCCGCCCACGCTGGCCGCCGGGGGCGACCTCAAGAGTGCCTTCTGCCTGACGCGGGAAGCGGACGCCTTCCTGAGCCACTACATCGGCGATCTGGAAAGCTACGCCACCCTGCAAGCCTACGCGGACAGCCTGGCGCACTACGAGCGGTTGTTTCGGGTGCGGCCGGAGTTGATTGCTTACGATCTGCACCCTGACTACCAGTCAACGCAACATGCCTTGGCCCGCGCCGAAGCGCAGCATTTGCCGGCGGTGGGGGTGCAGCATCACCATGCGCACATTGCCGCCTGCCTGGCCGACAACGGCCTGAGCGGCGAGCGCCCAGTGATCGGGCTGGCGTTTGACGGGACGGGCTACGGCCCCGACGGCGCGGTGTGGGGCGGGGAAGTGCTGGCCGCCGACTACGAGGAGTATCAACGCGCCCTTCACCTCGCCTATGTGCCTTTGCCGGGCGGCGACCGGGCGGCGCGGGAGCCGTGGCGGATGGCGCTGGCCTGGCTGGACCACGCGGGGCTGGAGTGGGCGGACGATCTGCCGCCAGTGCGCTATGCACGGGCCGAATCGAGGGGCGGGATTGGCTTGCTGGAGGTGGTGCGCGGGCAACTGCGGTCCGGCTTAAATGCGCCGCCCACCTCGAGCATGGGCCGGCTGTTTGACGCCGTGGCGTCGCTGTTGGGCGTGCGCCAGCGCATGACCTACGAGGGGCAGGCGGCCAGCGAGCTGGAGGCCCTGGCCGACCCGGACGAGACGGCCGTCTATCCGTTTGACCTGCAAGCCGAGGTGATTGACCCCGCGCCAATGCTGGTGCAGCTCGTGGCTGATCTGCGCGCGGGGATTGCGCCTGGCCGGCTGGCAGCGCGCTTCCACAACACGATTGCCGCACTGAGCGTGGAGGCGTGCGAGGTGATGCGCCGCCGCCTGGGCCTGAGCGAGGCGGCGCTGAGCGGGGGCGTGTGGCAAAACCTGACCCTGCTTACGCAGGCGCAGGCGCGGCTGCGGGCGGCCGGGTTCGTCGTGTACATCCACCGGCAAGCACCGGCCAACGATGGCGGGCTGGCGCTGGGGCAGGCGGCGGTGGCGCTGGCCCGCGCGGAGGCATAGAAAGGAGCCGCTATGTGCCTGGGAGTGCCCGGCCAGATCACGGAACGCTACGAGCGGGACGGCCTGCCGATGGGGCGGGTGGATTTTGGCGGCGCGACGCGCGAGGTGTGCCTGGCGTATGTGCCCGAAGCACGCGTGGGCGACTACGTCGTGATCCATGTGGGCTTCGCGCTGAACCTGCTGGACGAGGCCGAGGCGCAGGCCACCTTGGACCTGCTGCGGCAAGTGGGCGCGTTCGACGAGGAACTGGGACCGACGATGCCCGAAGTGCAACGCGATGAAGTACGTTGACGAGTACCGCGACGCCGCCCTGGTGCGGCAGACCCTGGCCGATATCCACCGGCTGGTCACCCGCCCGTGGGCGCTGATGGAGATTTGCGGCGGGCAGACGCACGCCATGATGCGGCATGGGCTGGATGAACTGTTGCCGCCCGAGATCACGCTGGTGCATGGTCCCGGCTGCCCGGTGTGCGTGACGCCCCTGGAGTTGATTGACCGGGCCATCGCCATTGCGCGGCGGCCGGGCGTGTGCCTGTGCTCGTTCGGCGACATGCTGCGGGTGCCGGGTTCGGAGACCGACCTGTTCCGTGCGCGGGCGGCGGGGGGCGATGTGCGGGTGGTGTACTCGCCCCTGGATGCGGTGAGGCTGGCGCAGCAGCATCCCGACCTCCAGGTGGTGTTCTTCGGCATCGGCTTCGAGACTACGGCGCCGGCCAATGCCATGAGCGTGTGGCAGGCGCGGCAGTTAGGGCTGCGCAACTATTCCATGCTCGTGTCGCACGTACGCGTGCCGCCGGCCATGCGCGCCATCCTCGGTTCGCCCGGCAACCAGGTGCAGGCTTTCCTGGCCGCGGGCCACGTGTGCGCGGTGATGGGCTATTGGGAGTATCCGCCCATCGCGCAGGAGTATGGCGTGCCGATTGTGGTCACCGGCTTTGAGCCGGTGGACCTGGCGCAGGGGCTGCTGCTGGCGGTACGGCAACTGGAGGCCGGCCGGCACGCGGTGGAAAACGCCTATGCGCGCGTCGTGACCGAGGCCGGCAACCGCGCCGCGCAGGACCTGATCCAGCAGGTGTTTGAGACCTGCGACCGCAAGTGGCGCGGGATGGGCGAGATCCCGCAGAGCGGGTGGCGGCTGCGCCCCGAGTTGGCGGACTTCGACGCGGAACGGCGCTTTGCGGTGGGCGGGATTGTGGCCCGCGAGCCGCCGGAGTGCCAGAGCGGGCGGGTGCTGCGCGGGCGCATCAAGCCCAGCGAGTGCCCGGCCTTTGGGACGACCTGCACGCCCGAGCATCCGCTGGGCGCGACGATGGTGTCGTCCGAAGGGGCGTGCGCCGCCTACTACCGCTACCGGCCCGCGCTGCTTGAGGTGGAGGCTAGCCTATGACCGCACCCACCGCGCCGTATGCGCCGGCCTGCCCCGCGCCCCTGACCGACAGCGACCGTATCCTGATCGGGCATGGCAGCGGCGGCCGCATGTCGCACGACCTCATCAACCGGCTGTTCCTACCGCCGTTCGATAACGCGGCGTTGCGGGCGGGTGACGATGCGGGCGTGGTGCAGCCCAACCCTTGCACCCGGCTGGCGGTGTGCACCGACTCGCATGTGGTGTGGCCGCTGTTCTTCCCCGGCGGCGATATTGGGCGGCTGGCGGTGTGCGGCACCGTGAACGACCTGGCGATGATGGGGGCCAAGCCCCTGTATCTCACGGCCGGATTCATCCTCGAGGAAGGGTTGGCGCAAAGTGTATTGGAGCGGGTGGTCGAGTCGATGCGGATGGCGGCGGCCGAGGCCGGGGTAGAGATCGTCGCCGGAGACACGAAAGTCGTCCAGCGGGGCAAGGCCGACGGGCTGTACATCAATACGGCGGGGGTTGGAGTCATTCCGCTGGAACTGAACCTGGGCGGGGCGCGCGCGCTGCCGGGGGATGCAGTGCTGCTCTCTGGGCCGATCGGCGATCATGGCCTGGCGGTGCTGGCGGCGCGCGGCGACCTGGGCTTCACGCTGGACGCGGCCAGCGATGTGGCCCCGCTCAATCATCTCGCGGCGGCGATGCTGGAGGCCAGCGACGCGGTGCACGTGCTGCGCGACCCGACGCGCGGCGGCGTGGCGGCGACGTTGAACGAGATCGCGCGGCAGTCGCGGGTGGGCATTGCCCTAGCCGAGGAGGCCATTCCGGTGCGGCCGGCGGTCAACGCGGCGTGTGAGGTGCTAGGGCTGGACCCGCTGCAAGTGGCGAATGAGGGCAGGCTGCTGGCGGTGGTGGGCCCGGCCGACGCCGAGCGGGTGCTCCGGGCCATGCGCACCACGCGCTATGGCGAGGAAGCTGTCCAGATCGGCGAGGTGCTGGCCGCGCCGCCGGGCCGGGTGCTCATGCGGACGAGGCTGGGCGGCACGCGCCTGGTGGATATGCCAGCCGGGGAACTGCTGCCGCGCATCTGCTGAACCGGTGGGCTAATCCGGCCAGCCATCATCTGGCGCGGACCCGATGCGGATCAGCCCACCAGGGCGGCGTTCGGGGTCACCAACCGCTTGTTACGGCCGGCCGTGGCAGAGCTTGAACTTCTTCCCGCTGCCGCAGGGGCACGGCTCGTTGCGGCGGGCGCGGGCGAAGCGCTGCTGGAGGGCGGCCTCGTCCTGGGCGGCCGTGTGGGCAATGACGGCGGCGGGTGGGCGGCCTTGCCGCAGGGCCTGAACCATGAACCGCATCGGCGCGTCAATGTGCTGGAAGAAGGCCATGAGCCCGGCGCACAGGTAGTTGAGGCCTGGCTCCCCGCCGGGTGTCTGGATGAACCGGTCCTTGGGGCAGCCGCCGTTGCAGGCGAAGCGCACGTCGCAGGCGCGGCAGTAGGCGGGCAGGCTGTCACGCTTGTGGAGGCCAAAGGCGCGCTGCTGATCGCTGGCGACCATGGGCAGCAGGTCGTGGTCCATCAAGTTTCCCAGGAGATGCTTGGGCTCGACGAAGTGGTCGCAGGAATAGAGGTCACCGTTGTGCTCCAGGGCCAGGGCCGTGCCGCAGGTCTCCTCAAAGATGCACAGCCCGGGCGGGCGGCCAAACCAGGCGTTCAGGGCCACATCGAAAATCTGGACGAACATGCGGCCCACGTCGCGGCGCACCCACTCGTCGAAGATGGCGATGAGGAAGCGGCCGTACTGCTCGGCGCTGACCGAGCGCGGCGTGACCGAATTGCCTTCCTGAAAACCGGTCAGGTTGTCGCGCTCGACGATGGGGATGAACTGGATGAACTGCGCGCCGATCTCGTCGCGGACGAAGCGATAGACCTCCAGCGGATATTCGGCATTGGCGGCGTGGACGGTAGTGAGGACGTTGAACTCCACGCCGTGCCGCTGGAGCAGGCGCATCCCCTGCATCACGCGGTCGAGGGTGGGTTGGCCGCCCTTGTCCACGCGGTAGGCGTCGTGCAAGGCGCGCGGCCCATCGACGCTGGCGCCGATCAGAAAACCATGCTCCTTGAAGAATCTGCACCAGTCGTCGTCGAGGGTAACGGCGTTGGTCTGGAGGGTGTTGTGGACGGTGAGGCCGGGCGAGCAGTGTTTGGCTTGCAGTTCAACGGCCAGCCGGAAGAAGTCCAGCCCCATCAGGGTCGGCTCGCCGCCTTGCCAGGCAAAGGTCACCTCGGGCACGCGCTGGGCGGCGATGTACTGTTGGATGTAACGCTCCAGCAGGTCGTGCGCCATGCGGAAGCGGCTGCCAGGGTAGAGCATTTCCTTGGACAGGAAGTAGCAGTACTTACAGTCGAGGTTGCAGATCGCGCCGCGCGGCTTGGTCATGACGTGGAACGCGGGGGGCGCGGCGGCGGCGGGCGAGGGGCTGCCAGCCATCATAGGGTCATCGAGAACTTGCCGGCTGTGTCGGCCTGGACCAGGCCGAGGGCGGGCGAGAAGGTCTGGACGCGGGCCTCGTGCGGGGCGAAGGTCAAGAGTTGCATCCAGCCGTCGCCGCCGTTGTCGGCCTGCTGCCAATTGGCGAAGAGTTGATGGACCGGCGTGCCGCCCTCGCTCCGGTCGCAGCGGTAGGCGAGATGGCCGCCGACGTGGTGGCCGCTGAGCACCAGATGAATGTTGTTGTGGCGGCTGACCAGCTTATGCCATAGGTCGGTCCCGTCGTTGGCCGTTGGCCCGAGAGCATAGAGCTTGGGGTTGTGGCGGTGGCCGTCGCTCACCCAGGTTCCGTCGATGTAGAGATAGGAGTGGGTGAGCATGATGGCCCGATGGCTAGAGTGAGCGGCCAGAAGGTCGTGGGCCCAATCTATCACTGCCTGGCGCGGGCCGAACTCCAGGTTGAGCAGCAGGTAGTCGTGGCTAGGGCCGGGCAGCAAGCAATATGCGTTTTCGGTGTGCCCGGCCTCAAAGAAGCCGCCCTGCCACCAGGCATGGCTGGTGTAACGCTCGGTGGGGAAGAGGGCGTTGAAGCTAGTGGCCAGCCGGTCGGTGTCGGCCTTGGTGTCGTAATCGTGGTTGCCGATGGCAAGTAGATAGGGGATTTCGGCCGCATCCAGCAGGCGGATGGCGGAATCGGCGTTCGCCCACTGGTCGGGCTCGTTGCGGTCCACGACGTCTCCGGCGTGCAGGACGGCCCGAATGTCGTAGCGCGCCCGGTTGTCCACAATCCATTGCGTCGGAATAACTCGGGATAGCCAGCCGAATACTCCTGCGTGTCGGGCAGGAAAGCGATGGAGAACTCGCCCGGCGCGGGCAGGTCCGGCAGGGTAGCGTGTTGGCCGCCGCCTGAAGAATTCAATCTGAGTGCAATTCCTGGGCTGGAGTTGACAAGCCGATCAAGTGAAGTATACTACGGGTTGTGACCTATGTCATAGGTCACAAATTTACAACTCCCAAGCCAAATATGCGAATAGATGCCGACTATGCAGCCCTGCGTGACCGCTTGTGCGCGGTCGTGGTCGTCCCCGTGACGCCCTTCGACCTCGCCGGCCAGGTGGATTTGCCCGCCTTCGAGCGGCACATTCGGTGGCTGGCGGGCAGCGGGCTGGGCGTCATCTGCATCAACGGGAACGCCAGCGAATTCTACAGCCTGAGCCTGAGGGAGCAAGCGCGCCTGACGGCGACCCTGCCCGAAGCGGCGGGCGGCGCGCTGGCGATGACGGGCATCGGCTACGATGTGGAGACGGCCATCGCAGCCGGGCAGGCGGCGCAGGCGGCGGGCGTGGGCGCGGTGATGGTGCATCATCCGCCGCACCCGTTTGTGACGCCGGAAGGCTGGACGGCCTATCACCAGGCCATCGCCGAAGGCCTGCCGGGGCTGGGCGTGGTGGCCTACATTCGCTCCAGCGCCGTCACGCCGGAAGCGGTGCGGGCGCTGGCGGAGCGCTGCCCGAATTTCGTGGGCGTGAAGTACGCGGTGCCGGACCCATTGAAGATGGCGGCCATGATCGAGACCACGCCCGCCACTCGGCTGGCGTGGGTGTGCGGGCTGGCCGAGTTGTGGGCCCCCTCCTTCTGGGCGGCAGGGGCCAGGGGCTTCACGTCGGGGCTGGCAAATGCCAACCCGGCGCTGGCGTTGAGCTTCTTTGAGTGTTTGCGAGCCGGAGATTACACGGCGGCGCATGACCGGCTGCGGATTATCCGGCCCTTTGAGCAGATGCGGGCGCGGCACGACAGCGGGCTGAACGTGGCCGTGGTGAAAGAGGCCATGGAGCAATTGGGGCTGGGGAGCCGCAAGGTGCGCCCGCCAAGCCGCGAACTGACGGAGGCCGAACGGGCCGAGGTGGCGGCTATCGTGCGGCAGTGGAGCGCGGAATGAAGATTGCGGACGTCCGGTTGTTCCCGGTGATGATCCCGCGCCGCACGGGGTTCAAGAATCTGCATGTGATGCTGCGGCTGGAAGCGGACGATGGCGCGGTGGGGTGGGGCGAGATGAGCGATCTCTCGCACCTGCCGCTGTATCAGCTTGATCTACAGGCGCTGGAGCAGGCGCTGACGGACATGCTGGCCGGGCAGGATGCCGCCAACCTGGCCGCGCTGGAGGAGCGTGTGCTGCGCTTCTACCCGAACGAGGGGCACAAGTACAGCCGGGCCGGTCTGGTGCGGCAGGCGGTGGACTTGGCGGCGCACGACCTTGTGGCGCGGGCGCAGGGGGTGGACGTGGCGGCGCTGCTGGGCGGGCGGCTGCGCGACCGCTTCAAGGTGTGCTACCCTATTTTTCGCATGCGGTCGGCGGCGGCCATCGGGCCCAACCTGGCGCAAATGGAAGATGCCCTGGCGCGCGGGTTCGACCTGTTTCGCGTGTATGTGGGCGCTGACCTGAGGGCGGACGAGCAATTCTTTGAGGAGGCGCGGGAGCGGTTCGGCGACCGGGTGAAATTCAAGTCGCTGGACTTCTCCAACCTGCTGCCGTGGCGGCGCAGCCTGCCGTGGGCCGAGCGGCTGGCTGAGCGGGCCGAGTTTGCGCTGATCGAAAGCCCAACGTTTGAGAACGACGACGACGGGCTACGCGAGTTCCGGCGGCGCAGCCGCTGGCCGGTGTCGGAGCACGTCAATCACATCCAGCACGCCTGGCACCTACTGCACGCGGGGCTGGTGGATATCCTCAACGTGTCGCCCTACGTGGTAGGCGGGCTGCGGCCCAGCCTGCGCATCATTGGGCTGGCGGAAGCGGCCCAGGTCAGCGTGCTGCTGGGGACGACCCAGGAACTGGACCTGGGCACGGCGGCACTGGCACATTTGGGGGCGGCGGCGCGCGTGTTGGATTACGCCTCCGACTGCACCGGGCCAGAGCTTTACACCGAGCGGGTGGTAAAGGAGCCCCTGCGCTACGAGGGCGGCGAACTGCTGGCGCCCAATGGGCCAGGGCTGGGCGTGGAGGTGGACGAGGCGCGGCTGGCGATGTTCGCGGCAGGCGATGAGAATCCGTTTGGGGCCGATGTGCCGGCGATCCTGGATCGCACGCCGGCCCAACCGCGAAAGGAAGCCTGATCCTTACGACGCTGTTCGGCGCGATCTTCCCGCTGGTGGCGATTGCGCTGATCGGGTATGCGGCGGCTTGGGGCAAGCTGTTCTCGGCGGAGGCCGTGAACGGGCTGTCGCGCTATGTGTACTACGTCGCGGTGCCGGCGCTGCTGTTTCACGCGCTGGCGACGCTGGAACTGCCGGCGCAGATCAATTGGGCGTTCTTGCTGGCGTACTACCTGACGGCCTTCGCGATCTACGCGGCGGGCATGGCGATTGGCCGGTGGGGTTTCGGGCACAGCCTGCGCGAGCAGAGCGTGTTTGGGCTGGGGGGCGCTTACTCCAACACGGTGATCGTGGGGCTGCCGGTGGTGCTGGGGGCGCTGGGCGAGGAAGCCTTGCTGCCCATGCTGCTGATCGTGGCGCTGCACAGCGGGCTGTTCTCGCTGGTGGTGGCGGCGCTGGCCGAGGCCGATGCGGGGCGAGGCGCGCGAGGGCGGGCGATCCTGGCGGCCATTACGCGGCGGGTGCTCACCAACCCGATCACGCTGGGCCTGGCGGCGGGGCTGGTGGTGAACTGGCTGGGGGGGGACTTGCCGGGGCCGGCGGCGCGGGTGGCGGAGGCGCTGGGCCAGAGCGTGCTGCCGTGCGCACTGTTTGTGCTGGGGGCCACCCTGACCCAATACCGGCTGGCGCGCTACACGAGCGAAGCCTGGACGATGGTGGCGCTGAAGCTGGTGGCGCATCCGCTGCTGGCCGCGCTGGTGGTGGTGTATGGCTTTCACCTCAGCGGCGTGTGGGCGGCGGTGGCGATTGTGACGGCGGGGCTGCCCATCGGGGTGAACGTCTCGGTGTTCGCCAACCGCTACGAAGCGTGCGTGCCGGCGGTGGCGGCGGCCACGTTGCTCTCGACGGTGCTGGCGGTGGTGAGCCTG